>NZ_JARGOQ010000003.1:0-80641 GCF_029233945.1 Sneathiella sp.
GAATATGGCGGCGCAACGCCGCGGATACCCACCAGAACATCTTATGGGCAAGATCAGAAGGAATGTCGTGCCGCGCGATCAGCGGTTCCTGAAAGCGGTCGATGCGGCGGGATTCCTCAACCAGATACTCCATGCTATTGCGGGATATCTTGGCGTCGCCGTTTTCGATCAGATGCGAGATCACATCCTCGTCGCCATGACTGATCAGCATATCGCTGAGCGTCGTGTTCAGATCGTCCCGTTCAGCGATGGCGAGCATATGCTCTTTCCCGCGGTTCTGGATAATTTCGATCAGATCGGGTTCCGCGAGCAGATGGCTCTTGAACAGAATGGGGCGCGCGACTTCAATCTCGTCATTGGCAAGCAGCGTAATCAACCCATGGGGAACATTTTCATGGTCCGCCAGTTCTTCCGCCAAATTCTGGCGCAGCGTCGTTTCAATCTCAGAGAGAAGTTTGGTCAGGATACTGACAATAAGGGCGTGTTCCTGTTGGCTCAGGCGCTCTTCGTCCTGCAGGAACAGATCGCTGATGTTATTGAAGAGCTGACGGCGGCCACGCTTGCTACTGTCTTTCGACAGGGCAATCAGTCTGGCGAGTTCGTCATCTTGACCTTCAGTCATGTCACTTCCGTTTCCATCTTACCATAGCGGCTTATTGTGATAACCGGCTTCCTTCATAGCGGTCAATTCAGACAGGTCCGGCAAAACCGTAAAGACGATTTCTCTGCCCGTACAAGTCGATATTAACGCCTCAACATGATACAGTGACATTAAATTCCCGTTAATTGTGAAGCCTGTTCTGCTCTAAAGCTGTGGCGGGCTCCATATTTTTGCCGCGAATGGGTGCACTATTCTACCTTAGTATGGTATGGAGGAAAGCCGTGCAATTAAAGAAACCGTCATGAATGCGACGATTTTCGAAGGATTTATGTCGATATCTCTTATTGTTCGCCAAGAATTTTTAACATTTTACAATTCGTTAAGATTGTCAGGTCAGAATGAGGCGAATTTCCGAGAGTATAATTTTTCAATAACGCGTGTACCCGTTGATTTTAAGGAAATAATGTGACTGAAGATTATCATGAGCTCACCCGGTTGATTGAGCGGCTCCATCGCCGTTTTCTCGATGTTTTGCGGACCGAGCTGACACTTATGGAGATTACAGACATCAACGCCGTTCAGGCGCTATTGCTTGCCAATATCGGTGATGAGGAGATTAATGTCCGTGAGCTTATGTCCCGTGGATATTATCAGGGGTCGAATGCGTCCTACAATCTGAAAAAGCTTGTCGAAATGGGCTATCTTCTTCAGGAGAAATCGGAACGCGATCGGCGCGCAACGATGATCAAGCTCTCTGAAAAGGGGCTTGATATGGTCGAAAAACTGGCTGTGGTGGAACAGAAGCAGTCGGACCTTCTGGCGCGCTCCAATCCGGCGCCCGATGTTGCCGAGACCCGCAAGCATTTACGACAGATTGAGCGAATCTGGACGGATTATATCCAGTACGGCACGCAATAGCAGTCTCAATCTTTCCCCATCCAGGCCAAAAAACCCAGTATTTCTGTGCAACAAATCTACCCAAGGTGGGATGAGTTGCGGAGTTTACTTTCTGTTAATAATTTTAAGCTAGCTTTTTGGCTTGTGATTCGCCGCAAAAAGATATTTGACGTTACTTAAGCCCTGAAGGAGAGGAGTTGCGTTATGGACGTAACCCCATTCGGAAAACAAACCGCGATACCTTCCACGTCACAGACCGGCACGCCGGCTGTGAACCGGAGCAATGTGGTCAAATACACGCGTGAGGATACTTCCGTATCGACTGGGCCGGACGCAGATTTTGCCGATCCAATAAAGCGCGCGGAGGAGGCCATTGGCGGTTTCTTTACTGATTCGAATTATCCTTCCGGCCGCTTTTCAATCGATCAGGACAAAGACAGCGGCAGATATGTCTATCGTCTTATTGATCGTAATACGGACGAAGTGCTGAAACAGTTCCCCGGCGATTATGTCCTGCGGCGTGTTGCTTACTATCGCGAACTTCAGGGTCTGGCCGTCAACAGCGAAGTCTGACAGCCGCGCCCACCCTTAATTTTCCTAAATGACCTGATTGATGGCAATGGCGCCGTTTACCGCGCGCGTATTCCTGTTCGATAAAGGATTGGCAACGGCCGCGCGGGATGTATAGGCGCTCGGTGGCGCTTTCTTTTTTGCGATCTCGTCAGCGACAGATTTCACCAGGCCTTCCGTCACCGTTCTCGCGGTGGACAGCTTTCGGAAATGGCGATCAAGAACGGCGTAGAAGTTCTCGCTCGTCTGTTTCAGATGGTCGATTTCCGGCTTGGGAAAGCTTTTGAAGGCATCCGGGTTCTTTTTCATCAAGGACATCTGCTGGTTATAGGTCGCGATCAGGCGGGTTTTCTCGTTCAGAGTCGCCTTGAATCCTTCCGGGTCATTCTCATGGAGGAGCTTGTTTTCCTGCTCAAGAATGTCGCTCAATCGCGCGATCAATCGGGCGAGGGCATCCGGACCCATCAGGACAGGGCCATTTTTCTCGGTTTCTACGGTCATCTATTTTACCTCCTGCAGTGCCAGCATTTCGCGATACACCGCATCGGCAATGCCGACGCTGTTATTGCGGCTCATGGCCTTGGCATGTTCATCGTTGAGCATGGAGCGGAACATCTTCTCGGATTCGCCGCCGCCGAAGGTCTTGTCGACCTCCAGGCCGGATGACATGGAATTCAGGACCTGGCTGAGGAAGAAGGCCTCGAACTCGATGGCGGTTTGCCTGATTTTCTCGTCTTCACCTGCGCGGCCATTCTTGCCGGTCGCGCCGGGATCGACGATAAAGTTAGGGTTTGTCGGTTGAATATTGTTCATTACATTAACTCGATATCTGCCTGCAGGGCACCTGCGGCCTTGATTGCCTGAAGGATGGAGATCATGTCCCGGGGACCGATGCCGAGGGCATTCAGCCCGTCCACCAGATCCTGAAGACGCACACCCTCTTTCAGGATGGTCAGCTTCTTGTCGCTGTCGTCATCCACCTCGATATTCGTGCGCGGGACAACAACGGTTTCCCCGTTCTCGGAGAAGGGAGCGGGTTGCGAGACTTGCGGTGTCTCGGTAATGCGCACCGTCAGATTGCCCTGGGCAATGGCGACTGTGTCCACCTTGACCTCGCTGCCGATCACGATAATGCCGGACTGTTCGTCAATGACGACGCGCGCTGTCTGGTCGGGGTTGACCTGCAACTGCTCAATATCCGCCAATAGATCGACCATATTGTCGCGCTCGCTGCCCGCCAGGTTAAGAACAACAGTGGATGGATCGGTCGGTTCCGCAACCGGCTGGCCGATATATTTGTTAATGGCACCGGCGATCCGGCGGGAGGTTGTCAGATCCGGATTACGAAGGGAAATCCTGAGGCTTGTAAGAGATGCGAGATCAAAGCCGAGTTCCCGCTCGACAATCGCGCCGTTTACGATGCGGGCCGTTGTCGGAACACCGCGGGTAATGCTTTCCGCGGCGCCGCCAGCCGCAAATCCGGCCACCGTGAGCGTGCCTTGTGCGACCGCATAGACTTCACCGTCCGCTGCCATCAGGGGGGTCACGATCAGCGTGCCGCCCATCAGGTTGGTGGCGTCGCCTAAGGAACTCACAACGATATCGATTTTTGTGCCCTGGCGCTGAAACGGGGGCAGGGTGGCCGTAACAACCACCGCCGCGACGTTTTTCGTCTTCAGCGTTTCACCGCTGGTGTTCACGCCAAGGCGTTCCAGCATGGCGGTCAGGCTTTGTTCGGTAAAGGGGGAGTTGGGCAGGGAGTCGCCGGTGCCGTTCAACCCGACGACAAGGCCATAGCCAACCAGAATATTATCCCGAATACCTTCGAACTCGGCAATATCCTTCACGCGAGAGGCGGCGTTGGCTGCGTCAAACGACCAGAACAGGCAGCTGAGCGCGACAAATGCCGCCATCAGATGCCGTGCCTTTGCCTTCGATTGCCGCGCGATATGTTGGACTAATTTCAAGGCCATCAATAAATTCCGTTCTTCGATATCCAAAATTTTCTAATTTCGATAAATATAAAGCGAAAAACGTGCCAGTTTATTTGCCGTTTAATGTATTGATATATATAGAAAAAATAATGAAAACCGCTGGAATTCAGGAAAAGAAGGCAATATCTTCCCCCTTGACCGGGAAAGAATGTCCCTTGAGAATGGAATTCGGCAATATTTGTCATTTCAGATGTGACGGGGTAACGGTTCTAATATGAAAGTGGGCGGATCAGGCCGGGCAACTGCGGCATCCGGCAGCAAAGGCGGCAAGTCGTCGCAAAAATCCGGCGCAAAATTTTCCGTCGAAAGCGACGCGGTGGAATCCACGGCTGGCGGTGGCGTCTCTTCTTCCTCTCCCATTGGCTCGATCGATGCGCTGGTCGCCTTGCAGGGGGTGGATGACAGATTGCCGAAAGGCAACAAGCGGGCGCTGGACAAGGGGCATGACCTTCTTGAAAAACTGGAGGGAATCCGCGATGGACTACTGATGGGGTCCTTGTCTGTGGACAAGCTCAAGCAGCTACAGCAAACCTTGTCGGGCTATAATGTGTCAGGGGCCGATCCGGCGCTGCAGCAGATTGTCAAGGATATCGAGGTGCGGGCCGCCGTTGAGCTCGCTAAATTCGGCTATTGACGGATTTCGCCCGTCAGGCGACGTATTTCCCCCTTATAACCCGTTGATTTTCATAAGGCCTTCATAAATATCTTCTCATATTGGAATAGGTTGTTGCCAATAAAGCCGCGATCTTATATTTATTGCCGTTAATTTTTTGGATGTCCGTATTGAGACATTCGATATGTGGGAACTGGAGTCGCTTAATGAACGTTCAAATTCCTGATGACTATTGCCCGTCCGAGGACGAGCCCTTTATGAACTCTCGCCAGCAAGAATATTTTCGCGCCAAATTATTGAAATGGCGGAGCGAAATACTTGCCGATGCGAGCCAGACAATCCTGAGTTTGCAGGAAGAAACAGTGAAAGAACCGGACATTGCGGATCGTGCTTCGACCGAGTCGGAGCGGACGCTGGAACTCCGTACCCGGGACCGGCAGCGCAAGCTGATCGGCAAGATTGACTCGGCGCTGCGCCGAATTGATGAAGGTCAGTATGGCTATTGCGTGGAGACGGGGGAGCCGATCTCCCTCAAGCGGCTGGAAGCCCGCCCGGTCGCGACGCTCAGCCTGGAAGCGCAGGAGCGGCATGAACGCCGCGAGAAAAGCTACCGCGACGACTAAGCCTTTTTACGCTGAGATAAGACAATAAAAAAGCCGGTTCGATTATGAACCGGCTTTTCTGTTTTGGGCTTTCCCTAGAAGGGGAAGATGATGTCGAAGAGCTGCTGACCGTAGCGGCCCTGCTGGACATCGGTGAGATGACCACGGCCACCGTAGGCGATGCGGGCTTCGGCAATCTTCGCCGATTCAATCGTGTTGGAGGAGGTAATATCCTCCGGCCGGACAACGCCGGTGACCGAGAGATCACGGCTTTCAAAGTTCACCCGGACTTCCTGACGGCCAACGATGACCATATTCCCGTTGGGGAGAATCTGGGTGACGATGGCGGCAATCTCCATATTGATGGTCTCATTACGGTTGACGGCACCGGATCCGCTGACGCTGTGATCACTGCCAAGATCGATAAGGGCATCGGCGCTCGTTCCTTCCGGCAGGACCTTGGTGACCTGGGTTTCCAGCCCGAGCAATCCGGCGAAACCGGCGGATTCAGAGGAGGCCCGCGTCGTATCGGTGGAGTTATTCAGCGTGGCCTTGTCTTCAATCTCGACAAGCACGGTTACGATATCACCGACCTGGTTTGCCCGCTGGTCCTTGAAGAAGGCCTTGGAGCCCGGCCGCCAGAGTGAGTTTGCCTGCTGCAGCACGGGTTCAGGGCGCGGCATTGGCATGGACACCGGCTGGTAGCCTTTCTGGGCAACCGGATTCTCGATCTGGGATAGCGGCGGTTCGCTGCCGACATTGGCAAGGCGGGTAAAGAAGTTACAGCCCGACAGAGCAACCCCAAGTCCGACCACCATCAGGAGACGGGTAATGGATGTAAGACGGTTCGTCATGGAAAGCTCCTCTAATTCTTGATATCGCTGGCGGATGCCAGCTGCGGCTGCCGGGTGAGGATACGCACTTCCTGTGCACTGATCACCTGCGCCTGAATGACTTTACGGCTGTTGATGTTTTCAACCCGGATGACATCGTCCTCGCCGCCGGATTCCAGGGTGCGGCCCGTAACCGAAAGATACATACCTCCCTGTTCCAGGATAACGGCGACCAGCTTGCCTTTCTCGACCAGCACCGGATCACCGAGGTTGCTCATATTGATCGGCAGGCCGGAGCGGACGGAGCGCCGGGGGCTCTTGCCAATCAGCAGCGCGGCATCGGTCACGACCTGGCGACCGACCTTGCTACTGCGCTCGGCCTTATAGTCGATGTCGCTCTCACGGATTTCCTCGCCTGCGGATTTGAAGCGTTTGAGGACCGGTATCATCATCTGCGCATGCACCTGTCCGCTCAGTCGGACACGCTGTCCATTTTCTGAATTGGCCGGGGCGAGAATTTCGGCAACAAACTGACCGCTTTCGCGATTGATGAAAAGATTTTCAACCGAAACTGTTTGCGGCTGGTTCGCAGCGATCTGGATATTCAGATTTTGCGTGGCGAGGTTCATTTCGAACATGTCGAGATCCAGCTCATACTCCAGCGCCGCGCGAATTTGATCGGTTATGACCTGCGGCGGGATGCTGGAACCCACGCGGCGCACCGAAATCCGCCGGATCGGGGTTGCCGGGCGCCAGTCAAGCCCTTCCGCATGAATATAGCGCGCGACGGAGACAGCCTTGAACACCGTTGACTTGCCGGGCGCGGGCGCGGGTGCGATGACTTGCCCGGCTTTGTCGCCGGCCCCGACGAACAGATCGCCCAAGGTAATCTGTTCCCCTTCGACCGTGATATCGCGGCGGAGAGTGATCGTCTCGCCGGCGACCGAAATTGCCGGTGCGGTGAGGGCGATCACCAGGGTGAGTATGAGGGCAATGTATTTCATAGCAATCTCTTTCATTCTAGAAAGTTTCTATCGACCAAGCTGGTTGGTAACCGACATCATTTCATCGGCGGCGGTAATGGTTTTCGAATTCATCTCATAGGCGCGCTGGGCACTGATCAGCTGGGTGATTTCCTGAACCGCATTCACGTTGGACATTTCAAGATATCCCTGACGCAGGGTGCCAAAGCCGGTGGAGCCGGGAACGCCGATGGTCGGCGCGCCGGAGGCTGTGCTTTCCTGGTAAAGGCTGTCGCCGAGAGGCTGCAGGCCGCCTTCGTTGAAGAAGATGGCAAGATCAAGCTGTCCCACGGTCTGCAGATCGACCTGACCGTCGATCTGGACTTCCACTTCCCCGCTCGGGTTAATGGTTACGCTGATCGCGTCCTGCGGGATGGTGACACTCGGAATGACCGTAAAGCCGTCCTGCGTCACGATTTCACCTGTCGGGCTCAACTGAAATGAACCTGCCCGGCTGTAGGCTTCATCCCCGCTCGGGAGGAGAACACGAAAATAACCTTCGCCCTGAACCGCGAGATCATAGGTGTTGCCCGTCGCTTCCAGGCCACCCTGTTCCGTGATGCGGTAGACGGAAGCGGTTTTCACGCCGACACCGATCTGGATACCGGCGGGGACAATCGTACCCGCATCCGAAGAGGCCGCGCCGGCCCGTTCCATATCCTGATAGAGTAGGTCCTGAAACTCCGCGCGCTGGCGCTTAAAGGCGGTCGTGGTCATGTTCGCGATGTTATTGGAGATAACATCCACGTTAAGCTGCTGGGCCAACATACCTGTGGCGGCAATACCGAGTGCTCGCATTAACTTATTCCTTCTTTACTGTAGTGTTGGCATTTCTTCGATGGACTTCATCTGCAGGTCATGTTCTGAATCCAGCAGTTGCTGGGCCGACTGATAGGCCCGCATGATGTCGATCATCGCCGTCATTTCCAGAATTGGCTGGACATTCGATTTTTCCAACGTGCGTTGCATGATGTTGACATCAACCGCAGCCTCGGGCCGGAAATCTTCGGCATCATAAAGGCCGTTACCGACCTGCTTCAGAATTTGCGGATTTTCAAATTTGACCAGACCGATCTTTGCCGTCTGTCCCGGGGCTGTCGTAACCGTGCCATCCGGTGCGATGGAAACTTCCTGGAACTGGAGGTCTATGGTGATTTTCCGGTTGTTCTCGTCCAGCAGGGCTTCGTTATTGATGGTGACAACATTTCCGTCAGGATCGAGGCGGAAGCTGCCGTTGCGCGTATAGCGAATGCCTTCGTCTGTTTCGATGGAGAAATAACCCTCGCCGCTGATGGCAAGATCAAGCGGCCGTCCCGTATGTGTGAACTCGCCCTCGCGCAGATCGCGATAGCTGCCGTAATCCTGAACATAGGAGACGTCATCCTGGTTCGCACGTTCAACCAGAAATTCCTCGAACAAGGGATGCTCGCTCTTGAAGGCCGTCGTATTGACGTTTGCAAGGTTGTTTGCGGTCATGTCGAGGCGCCGTTTCAGCGCCATCTGCTGTGACAATCCAATAAAAACTGCGTTTTCCATATCTCTGCCTTTCTGGCACAAATTGATCTGCCCTGTTATATGCAGACCCCATGCCAGAAAAAAATATCAATAAAAACAATGGATTGATTGTTCGGATGGCGGAAATATCAGGAAGCCGAGGGTGTAAATACGGCCGCCGGCGGCAATTTTTTCCCACCTGGTTTGGGCAGGGCACCGGCGGATTGCCATTTTCCCAAATAAATTGCGGCTTTCCGCAAAAAGAATTGGTTGTTCTCAACCTCTTGTTAACCAAAGCGGCCTACTCTGTGGCCTATTGTTAAAGGTCCAATTCGTTGAGGGTACGAACGAACAATGGTTGACGAGACAGAAGACGAGGCGCTGGACGCCGATCAGGAAGAAGACGGCGAGCAGAAGAAAAAGAAAAAGCTTAGCGGTAAGGTTCTGGTTCTGTTTGTACTGCTTCCCTTGCTTGTCGTGGGCGGCGGCGCGGGTGGAGCTTATTTCGCCGGTGTGTTCGATACGCCCGAGCCAACAGAAGAGGAAATCGCCGCGGAAGCCGCAGAGGTCAACAAGAAAGTTGTTTTCTATGACCTGCCGGAAATGCTGGTCAATCTCAATTCCGGGAGTTCCTCAAGCAGCTTTTTGAAGCTTGGCGTTTCGCTGGAGCTGGAAGATGAAGCCACGATTACGGATCTGGAACTTCTGATCCCGCGGATCATGGATAATTTTCAGGTTTATTTGCGCGAACTCCGGAAAGAAGACCTGAATGGCTCCCAGGGTGTCTTCCGTCTCAAAGAAGAGTTGCTGATGCGGATCAATAGCTCGGTCGCGCCCGTCAAGGTGAATGACGTGTTGTTTAAAGAAATGCTGGTGCAGTAGGAAAATTTATGTCTGATCAAGACGACGAAATGGATATGGCCGCTGCGATGGCCGCCGAAGACGACGGTGAGATGGACATGGCGGCGGCGATGGCCGCTGACGGCGACGGTGGCGATGATGATATGGCCGCCGCAATGGCTGCTGAAGACGACGGCGAAATGGATATGGCCGCAGCAATGGGCGCTGAAGGTGATGACGATATGGCCGCCGCGATGGAGGGCGGAGACGCCGAAGCTTCCGCTGCCGAGATGAGCGGCCACAGCACGCGCGTTCTCAACCAGGATGAAATCGACAGCCTGCTCGGCTTTGACATGGACGGTGGTGAGGGGGGCGAAAACTCCGGCATCAAGGCCATCATCAACTCCGCGCTGGTCAATTATGAACGTCTTCCCATGCTGGAGGTCGTGTTCGACCGCCTTGTCCGGATGATGACGACGTCGCTGCGCAATTTTACCTCCGATAATGTGGAGGTCAGCCTCGATAACATTACCTCAATTCGGTTTGGCGATTATCTCAACTCCATTCCGCTGCCCGCGATCTTGAGCGTTTTCCGCGCCGAAGAGTGGGATAACTTTGGCCTGATCATGGTCGAAAGTTCCCTGATTTACTCGATCGTGGACGTTCTGCTCGGCGGACGCCGCGGTACGGCCGCGATGCGCATTGAAGGCCGCCCCTATACCACAATTGAGCGCAATCTGGTGGAGCGGATGATATCTGTCGTTCTCAATGACATGACCAGCGCGTTTGAGCCTTTGAGCCCGGTCACCTTCCGTCATGAGCGGATCGAGACCAATCCGCGCTTTGCGACGATTGCGCGACCGGCCAATGCGGCAATCCTGATCAAGCTCCGTATCGATATGGAAGATCGTGGTGGCCGCATTGAAATGCTCTTACCTTACGCCACGCTCGAACCGGTGCGCGAGTTGCTCCTGCAGATGTTCATGGGCGAAAAATTCGGCCGTGACAGCATCTGGGAAAACCATCTGGCGACCGAACTCTGGTCAACTGAAGTGGATATACAAGCCGTCCTTGACGAGAAAAAGATGTCTCTCGATGAGGTTTTGAACCTCGGCATCGGCGATACGGTCATGTTCAACGCCTCGCCGGACAGTCCGACGATCCTGCGCTGCGGGGGAATCTCGATGGTTTCCGGCAAGATGGGACGCTCCGGCCAGAATATCGCCGTTAAGGTTGATAAGTCACTCAGACCAATGGGTTAGAATAAATATGGAAAACTTCCCCCTCGATTTTTTACTTAACTTGTTTCTTGTCGGTTTGCTGTTGGCGACGATCGGTTATTGCGCAGTATTGAACAAGCGATTGTCCACCATGCGCGATGCCCATGCGGAGTTGCGCCAGTTGACGGAAGAATTCGACAAGGCACTCATTCGCTCGAAAAGCGGCGTGGATGAGCTGAAACTGCTGGCGGCGACAACCGGGAAACAGTTCAACGCCGAAATCAAGCAGGCCAAGGAACTTATCGAAGAGCTGCAACTTATCAACGCGTCCAGCACGCGCATTGCGGATCGGCTCCAGAAGGGGGTGGAATCCTCGTCTAAGCGGGAAATAACGGGCATTTATGATGATGATCCTGCCGGTCTTTTCGACGATGAAGACGTCGTGCCCGCACGTCCGACAGATGAACCGGCGAAGTTTCGCACCGAGGCGGAAAAAGAGCTTTTTGACATGCTGACTAAATCGAGCTGAGACAGGGTCCTTTCATGATGAAACATATTCGCATTTTGCCAATAACAGTCGTTGCGCTGGTTCTGATATTCGGCCTCAAGCTGAGCGCCGTCTGGACGGACGCGCAGGGTGTTCTTTTTGATGTCGATGTGGCGACGGCGCAGGCCAGCAGCAAGACTGAGGAAGCCGAACCGGAAGAAGCGGCCGCAACCGAAGAGGGGGAAATGGACGCGGCGAAAGACAGCGCCCCGGCTGTTGAAGCCGTCAAGGAAACGGCAGTTGCTTCGGTGGATCCGAATGGCACACGACAGTTCTCAAAGAGCGAGATTGAGGTTCTGGAGCGTCTGGTTGACCGCCGGGCGGAGTTGGATCGTCGCGGTGAAGAGATAGATATGCGGGATAATCTGCTCAAGGCGACAGAATCGCGTATTGACGAAAAGATCAGCAAATTAAAAGAGATGGAGGCAACTCTTAAATCTCTTCTTAAAATGCATGATGAGCAGGAAAAAGCTCAAATGGAGAGCCTGGTCAAGATCTATGAGAAGATGAAGCCCAAAGATGCGGCGCGCATTTTCAATGAGCTTGAAATGGACATCCTGATCGATGTTGCGAGCAGCATCAAGGAATCGAAAATGGCGCCCATCCTTGCGGCGATGAACAGCAAGCGGGCGAATATGCTGACTGTTGAACTGGCCACCCGCCGCCAGCTTCCCGGGGAGGAAGACGACAAGAGCTAAGCCACCGGCTAAGCTCTTTTTATCATTATTGAAATTCGCGGAAATTAAATCTCTTCTTTACCGCTGATTAACCAATGCCGGGTAAAATTTGCCTATCTTGGAGTGCTGACGATGCGCAGCTGTATGGATAGGCAGGTAACCGGGTGACTGGAACGGACAATAAAATATCGGTGGAAATCGACATGAGTGCGCCCATGGCAGGCCCGGCGATTGAGAAAAACGCCAATGCCGTTGTCTTTGTCTCGCTCTATCTGCTGCTGCTTGCCTTCTTCATTTTCCTGCATTCCGTCTCCGTTTTGCAGGAGGAGCGTGTCCGGACGGTTCTTGGCAGTGTGAATATCGCCTTTGCCGGCCTTTCCCGGGATACCCCGGCGGACCGGCAGAAAAAACTCTCCGGAGAGGAGCAGGGCACGCAGGCTTTTCATGCAAAACTCAAAAATGTGTTTGAAACCGCAGTCCCGCTCGTTGAATCCCGTTTTACACAAGGGGGAACGCGGCTTCAATTCTCCGTCCCGGTTCGTCAGTTGTTTGCTTATCGCAGCCTTGAGCTGCGTGACACACTTGGCACTTTCCTTGAGGATGTTGCCGCGACATTGATTGCGCGAAACAATAACATTGCAACCGACCTTGAAATTCTTATCGGCTCCGGGATTGAGCTGCCTGAGCTCACGAATATCTCCGATGATATTGCGGCGCAGCGGATCAGCTATCTTTCGCAGCTTCTGATGGAGGCGGGCGTGCCGTCACGCAATATTTCGATTGGTGTGGCCGCGGGGGATGCCGGGCTTATTCATTTCAGCTTCTTCCTGCGTCCGTCACTTACCTTCCAGTTTCGCCCGGAGGTAGCTGCGCCATGAGCATTCTCGGCTTGAGCTACGAAAAATCGCCGAACACCGGGACCAGTACAGCCTGGATGACGTCGCTCGCCGATTTGCTGGCGCTGTTGCTTGCCTTTTTCGTGCTTCTCTTTTCGATGAGCGAGATCAAGGTGGATCGTTGGCAGACCCTGACCGAAACTTTCGGCAACAAGATGAGCGATATCACCGATCTGGTCACCAAGACGGGCGAAGCAGAGAAAAACATGGCGATGATCAATGAGCCGAAAGCCATCGATCTCGCCTATCTGGAGCATATTCTGAACGGCAAGAAACAGCAGAGCGAGCTTCTCGCGAATGTCGATATTTTCCGCGCCGACGACCGCCTCGTCATTTCCCTTGCCGGATGGGATTTCTTCAAGCCGGGAACGGAGAAAGAAGGCGGCGAAGTTGTCGAGGTGATCGACATGATCGGCAATACGCTTCGTCATATCAATAACCGGGTGGAGGTTTATGGTCATACGGACCCGGACCCGATCACCTCTCCGACGGCGAAATATCCGAATAACTGGGCGCTGTCGCTTGCCCGTGCGCTGTCGGTGGCGAATGAGCTGGAACACTCGGGATATGACTATCCGATCCGGGTTTACGGCATGGCGGATTCCCGCTTTAGCGAACTGATTTTTGTGGACGACAAGGATAGAAAATATGCTTTGGCGCGACGGGTGGACATCGTCGTGCGTGAGGCTGAGGGTCGAGGGAAGTAAGAGTATGAACCGCGTTATCAATCATGGGTTTAGGCATCGTCTGGGGCAATCGCTATTACTGGCGGCGCTGGTTATCGCGCTTCTGATCAGCGATGTGGTTGCCGCCGCGCCGGTTACGGTGACGGCAGCTGACAAGGAAAATGTCGGGCGACTGGTTTTCAACTGGGACGCGGCACCGGAATTCACCACTGAGCAGGAAGAGGGATATCTCTATATCCGTTTCACGAAGCCTTTTGATACGGATCTTTCCGCGGCCTCTGCGGCGCTCGCGCAGTATGTCGGTCAAGGCGAGCTTCTGGAAGGGAAGCAATCCGTTCGTTTCCCGCTCAAAAACGCGGTGCGCGTCGCCTCCCGGTTGGAGGATAACGCGGTTATTGTCGAGCTTGAAAAAACGGCGGCAGCCGCCATTGAAAAGACGCCAAGCGGCGCCGTGCCGGTCCGCTTGCGGGCAGGCGATCACGCGGATTTTAGCCGTCTCGTCTTTGACTGGCCAACAGCGACGACTGGTTATAGCAGCCGCACAAGCGGTGATCGGTTAATAGTCACTTTTGATGCACTGGCGAAGATGGACGTAAAAGCATTCAACAACGACCCGCTTAATTTTGCGAAATCTATTTCTCTTTCAAATGCGGATGGTAAGACGGAAGTCTCCGTCCAGATGTCTCCTGGTAGCACCGCGAGCAATTTTCGAAATGAGAAAAGTATCGTTTTTGACATCAAAAAAGGCGAGGTGACGGCGAAGCCTGCACCGGAAAAAGTAGTGCCCGCGCCTGAGAACGTTAAAACCGCGAAGGTCAGCGAGCCGGTAAAGGAAAAACACCCCGCGAAAATCGACACGGCTGCAACGGAAACCGTAAGCCCCGCAAAAGAGGCAAAAGCTGTCTTGAAAGGGCCTGTTATCGAATTGCCTGTCGTCAACCTGGAGCCAAGAAAAGCAAAAGCGACGCTTGCACCCGTGAAAAAATCTGTGCAAAAGCCGGTGGAAGACACCGCGCGGGAACTGCCCGCGCCAAAACCGATTGCCGACTCGAATGTGGTCAAACTGACGACGCCGGACAGCGATGAGTCTCTCAGCAATGTATCGCCCGCCTCGGGACAAGGATCAGGCTCGGCTATCGTCGCCATCAGCCCGACCATCGTGCTGGATCCGGAAGTCGAGGAAAAAGAAGAAGCTGCGAAAGTTGAAGTTCCAAAAGCAGAACCTCTCGTCATCAAGGATGCCGGGGAAGAACCGGTCGAAATAGTCGAAGCAAAGCAGGTTATCTCCGAGCCCCTTGGCGTGCCGGAAGGGCCCCGCTTGAAAATCAAAATTGCCAATCTAAAGGATGGCTTCCGTCTTATCTTTCCGTGGGACAAACCGGCGGCCATGGCCATGTTTGAATCCGGTGGCGCCCATTGGGTCGTTTTTGACCAGATATCCAAGGCGGATTTCAAGAGCCTTTCCGGCCCCTACAAGTTTCTGGTCTCCAGTGCGCGGCAAGTTGATCATGACAGTGCGACATTGCTCCGCTTCAACTTCCGTGATGGATATGCCCCGAAGGTTCATAAGGTAAACGAAGAATGGTACGTGGATTTCCAGCTTGATGCGACGCCGGTCATAACTCATCCACTCGGCGTACAGACGCAGGGCATCTCGGCGTCTGAATTTCGCGCCTTTATTCCGGCCGTGAATAATGGCAAGGAAATTCGCTTCAAGGATCCCACCGGAGACGAAGAGCTTGTGGCGATGCCATTGCACGGCTCGGGCTGGGGAGTTGAGGCGGAGCATATCTTCAACAGCATTACCGTCCTGTCCACTATTCAGGGGGTAGCGCTTAAATCCACGACTGCGGATATCCGGATCGGCCATGAACAGAACGGACTTGCGGTCACGGCCGTTTCCAATGAATTCGCGGCACCGCAGGAGCCAAAGGAGGTTCCGAAAAAACCAGGCGAGGAAATCTATCCGACGCCCGCAATTGGCGCGGCACAGTTTGTACGTCTGAAGGAGTGGCGGCAAGTGAATCCGCTCCTTTTCACGATCCGCAAGCAGGAACTGCAGAATACCGCGACGACAGCAGAGAAAAAGGACAAGCGCCGGGCCAAAATGGCGCTCGCGAAATTTTACGTCGCGCATGACCACCATGCCGAGGCATTCGGTGTGCTGGCCGAGCTGATCCGGAGCTATCCGAAGATTGAGAAGGATCGGGAATACCGGCTCCTGACCGGTCTTGCCGAACTTGGAATGCATCGCTATGAGGCGGCAGCGCGTAATCTTTATCATGATGATTTTGAAGGCGATGTCGAGGTTGCCCCCTGGCGCGGAATGGTTTCTGCCGGTCTTGGAAATTGGGAGCGGGCGTCGCAGGAACTCAACTATTCCGCCCCTGCCTTCGATGTGTATGAGCCAAAATGGCGCGATCATTTCCGCCTGCTTCAGGCGCGCGCGGCCCTCGAGAATGTCGATGTAAATAAGGCAAAGCAAGTGCTCGATCTTGTGAAAGCACCTGATGAGAAGGAACAGAAGGCCGAAAAGGCGTATCTGGAAGGGGTTCTGGCCTTGCAACTTAGCGATTTTCCGACGGCAGCGGCGAAATTTACCGACGCGGTGAAGCTCGACTACCGTCCGGTGTCGGAGAGGGCGCGCTTTAACAAGGTCAACGTCGAGCTTGTGGCCAAGCTGATCACGCCGGAACAGGCGATTGCCGAGCTTGAAAAGCTCGATTTCGCCTGGCGCGGGGATGAGCAGGAGGTTGAGGTGCAAAAACGCCTTGGCGATCTCTATGTCGCGACCGGCCAGATCGGTAACGGGCTTGAAACCTATAAGCGGATTGTCCGGCATTTCCCGGAGTCGCCCTATTCACGGGACCTCGGGCGTAAGATGAATAATCTCTTCGCGGAACTGTTCCTGGAAGGGGCTGCCGATGAGCTCCCGCCGGTCAAGGCGCTGGCGATCTATTATCAGTATCGCGAACTGACGCCGGTTGGGGATCGCGGGGACAAGATGATCCAGATTCTGGCCGACCGCCTGACGCGGGTCGATCTTCTGGAGCAGGCGGCACAGCTGCTGGAGCATCAGGTCAATTTCCGTCTCAAGGGGCTGGCGAAAGCCCAGGCGGGAACGAAGCTAGCCATTGTCCATCTCTGGAATGACAAGCCGGAAGAAGCCATGCGTGTTCTCTATGATACGCGCTGGCGTCAGCTGTCGCCTGAGGAGAGGAAGGAGCGCATCCATATCGAAGCGCGGGCGCAGGCGGGGTTGCAGCATTACAAAGAGGCTCTGCAGCTGATCGCGAGTGACAGCAGCGTGGAAGCGGACGAGCTTCGTGCTGAAGTTCATTGGAAGTCGCGTAACTGGGCGCGGGCCATCCCGGCAATTGAAAAGCTGATCGGAAGAAGCGGGGACAGCACGGATGAAGAGGTCGCCCGGCTCGACCGGCAGCGGGTCATGCAGATTGCCGTTGCGCATAATCTGTCTAACGATAAGAATGGTATCCGTAACTTACGCCAGAAATATGCGGGCTTGATGGAAGGGACGCCCGATCAGGCCGCCTTCGATCTGATCACGGAACAAAATGATCCGTCAGAAACCGAGTTCCGGGAGCGGGCAACGGTGATTGCCAGAGTGGGCCAGTTGGAATCCTTCATGGCGGGTTATCGCGAGAAGCTGCAAAACGGGAATTTCTGGGCGACCTACTGATTGCCCTCTTTCAGGATATCGCTATAGAGCGCCGGATCGACATTGCCGCCGGAGGCGATGGCGACAACCGTCTTGCCCTTGATATCGACCTTGCCGGTGAGAAGTGCCGCGAGGGCAACCGCCCCCCCGGGTTCGATCACGCATTTAAAGTAGTGAAAGGCGTCGCGCATGGCGGCGCGGGTTTCATCATCCGTCACCACCAGTCCGCCCGAAAGAGTTAGCTTGTTGATCGCGAAGGTGATCTTGCCGGGCGTCGGCGTCACGATGGCATCACAGATACTCTGTTGTCTCGTTTCATTCTGGACAGGTTCGCCTGCGGCCAGGGACCGGCTTGTATCATCGAAATTTTCTGGCTCCGCCGCGTAGATTTTCGTTCTGGGGCTCAGCTCACGAAGGGCGAGGGAGGTCCCGGCAATCAGCCCACCGCCACCTGCCGGGCCGGCGCAGATATCGGCATGAATATTTTTCTCTTTCAACTGTTCGGCAATCTCGATCCCGGTTGTTCCCTGCCCGGAAATCACGAAATAGTTGTCATAAGGCTTTACAAGGGTAAGCTTGCCGTCCTTCGCTATTTTCTCACCAATTTCTTCCCGCGACTCGTTATAGCGATCATAGGTGATAACTCTCGCGCCATAGCCGCGGGTGTTGTTGAGTTTGATGGCGGGGGAGTCTTCGGGCATGAGAATGGTTGCCGGGATATTGAGCATTTTCGCCGACAGCGCGACGCCTTGCGCGTGATTGCCGCTTGAATAGGCAATGACTCCGGCTGTTTTCTGCTCTGTCGACAGACGGCTCAGCGTGTTATAGGCGCCGCGAAACTTGAAGGAACCGGTATGCTGTAATGTTTCGCATTTGAGGAACAGCCGCGCCCCCAGCCGCTCGTTAAGTGCCTTGGATTCCAGAAGAGGTGTGCGCACGACAATGCCGCGCAGCCGCGCCGCCGCATCCCGGACGGATTGATAGGACGGGGTTTTATCGAACTCGAGCAATGAATTCATCCAGTTTTGCGAGGGCTTCCGGTTCATTGAGGAGCGGGACATGCCCCCGGTTTTCGAGGGTCAGGGCTTCCATATCCGGGTCCTCCTCTTGCATGCGGGCAAAAACTTCCGCGCTCAGCACATCCGAGAGCGCCCCGCGGATCGCGAGGACCGGCAAATCTCCAAGCTCCTTGAAGAAGGGCCAGAGATCGACCTGCTCTTCGGAGTTGAGCTGGTCCGCCAGCGCACGGGCAAGGCTCAGGTCATAGTTAAAGCGATAATTCTTCGCGGCCTCATCATAGATGAAGGTTGTTTCCGACTGGCCGAGCCAATCCTCATCCGAGATATCCGGAAGAGCGCCGCCATAGATCCTTTTCTGCTCGGCCGCCGCCTCTTCAAGGGAGACAAATCGCACATCTTTTCCAACATAGTCAAGGATACGGCTGCTGCCCGATTTATCGACCTCCGGCCCGACGTCGTTCAGGATAGCGCCGGCAATGAAATTCTTTGCAAGACCCGCCATCGCGATGGTCAGCAGACCCCCTAAGGAAGTGCCGACAAACAGCGCCTTTTCAATGCCTTTTGCGGTGAGGAAGGCAAAGATATCGCCGAGATAGGTTTGCGGGTTATAGTTTTTATAGTCCGTGTCATAGGCGGACCTGCCGCGCCCGCGATAATCGAGGGTGTAGACTTTACGTGTTTTCGAGTAGCGCTCGGCGAAGTCATGAAAGTCAAGGGAAGAGCGGGTCAGGCCGGAGAGGCAGAGGAGAGGGACGGCGGTCTCGTCCGATCCATATTCCCTGTAATATAATTTCAGGCCGTCCGGCGACGGATAGTAATTTTCTTTGAATGGCATAGGTTCAAGATATCCTGTCTGTCATTTCGCGCCGATAATGGCCGGGAGTTCATCAAGTGTTTTTATCTGGCCATCTGGCGTGCCGGGAAGCCGCTCATCCGCCTGATCGAAACGGTTGCACCAGACAACATTAAATCCGAAGGCCTTTGCGCCATAGGCATCCCATCCGTTGGACGACTGAAAGGAAATCTCGGCGGGCTCAAGCCCGAGCTGATCGACGGCCATTTGATAGCTGGAGGGGTCCGGTTTATACACCCCGACTTCCTCGATTGAATAGACGCCGTCAAGGAGTGAGGTGATACCAGCATTCTCGACAGCTGCGGCGAGCATCTTCGGCGTGCCGTTCGAGAGGATCGCGCATTTGATCCCGGCGGATTTAAGCCGCTCCAGCGTGGCTTTCACTTCGGGATAGGCGGAGAGGGTGAGATAGAGGTTCATTAAGCGCTCGCGGAGCGCCGGGTCCGATACATGGGCGCTGGCCAGGGCAAAATCGAGCGCCTCACCTGTTACCTGCCAGAAATCCGCATGACGCTTTTGCAGACTACGGAGCCAGGTATATTGAAGCTGCTTGAGGCGCCAGATATCGGCAATTTCCAGCCATTTATCACCAAGCGCGGCCTGTTCCGCGCGGGCGGCGGCGTTGACATCGAACAGGGTGCCATAGGCATCAAAGACACAGGCCTTGATATTCTCAAGTCTTAAAGCTGCCATGGGTCATTCTTTCCACAAATGTGCGCCTATCCGAATGTTGGTCATGTGGCGCGCCAATGCAAGTAAAGAATTAGGGAGGCTTTAGTGGGTCGCGCTGCCCCGGTTGATGTCATAGCTGATTTTAAGGATGCTGCCATCTTCCTGCGCCAGCCGTTCGCGATAAACCTGAAGATTTTCAATGACGCGCTGGACATAATTCCGGGTTTCGGAGAAGGGGATAAATTCGATCCAGTCGATCATATCGATCTCGCCCGAACGTGGATCGCCCCATTCCTTGAGCCAGCGGCGGACATTTGCAGGCCCGGCGTTATAGGACGCAATGGCCAGCACGTAGGAGCCGTTGAATCTCTCGATCAGGCTGGCGAGATAGGCGCTGCCCAGTCTCGCGTTATAGGCGGGATCGGTCGTGAGCAAAGCCTTCGAATATTGGACATTCAACTGGCGGGAAACCAGCTTCGCCGTGCCCGGCATCAACTGCATCAGGCCACGTGCGCCCGCCCAGGAGATGGCATCGCTGGCGAAAGCGCTTTCCTGCCGCGTGATGGCCAGCATCAGCGCCGGTTCAATCGGCGGGTTCTGGATGGCGAGGGTTGGGGTCGGCCAGTTTATTTCGGTAAGTTCCGTGCCAAGTTGCGACGCGCGCTTGGCCACCGCAATGGCGTAATCCGGGCGGCCGATATTGATGGCAAGCTCGGCGACGGTAACATAGTCCGATTCACTCACGGCCTTTTCGGCCATCGACAGCAGGAAGGGTTTCGTCCATTTCGTCGCACCGATTTCAGCAAGATGGCGAACGATCAGGATTTTCTCATCCTTGCTGTTCTCGGTGCCGATCAGCTTTTTGGCGGAGGTTATCTGCGGGATGGCGGGCAGTTTCTTCTGCCCCAGCTCATGCAGGGCCATCTGGCCATAATAGGTGGTGTAATATTGCGCGGCGACCTTGTACCAGTAGTCGGCCATGACGTTGTCGCCGAGATTTTCTTTTGCGCGACCGATCCAGTAGGCCCCGCGGGCCCGGCTTATCGGATAGCTGACATTTTCATAGAGCCGGGTGAAATGCTTGAGGGCCTGCTCCGCATCGTCGAGAAAGCGCAGCGTTATCCAGCCGGAGAGCCATTCTGCGGCCGCAAAATCCTCCCCATCCGTCAGGCCGTGCTGACTTGAGAGGTTATAGGCCTCGGTAATATGTCCCTTGGCGAGCAGCTTGCGCGCATGGACATGGCGTTCCGGCCACCATTTATCGGCGCGCGGCGCGCTGTCATCCATCTCGAATAGCAATTCGCGGGATTCTTCGTCCAATGCTTTGCGGCGGCGCCATTTCGCGCGCTCGAAGATCAATCCCGGATCATTCTGAAGCTCGGCGGGAACGGCGCGGATGGCCTGATCCACATTCCACGAATTCCGGATCAGGCGAATACGGGCGGTCGCCAGTTTTTTCATATCCTCGCTGAGGAAGGGGAAAAGGCGGACGGCGGCGTCCGTCTCCCGTTCCCACAGAAGATGATCGAGGCGTTTTTGATGATCCTCTGTTGTGAATAATCCGCCATAACGCCGCAGGATTTCCTGCTCGGTCTGTTTGGAGAACTCACCGAGAAGCCACGCCTTGCGGAGCCAGTCTGTGCCGTCAGCTTGCTTGCCGCTGCTAATCAGGGCATCGCCGTAGCGATACATGCCGATTCCGGTCACGGGTTCATGTCCGGCAAACCATTTGAGAATGCGCGCCTGACCGACCGTGTCATCCAGCGCCTGCTCCGCGCGGCGGCGAAGGGTGCGTTGACCCGGCCAATCCGGATGCGCCTCAATAAACCGGGTGATTTGCGCGAAGCTCGCGTGATTGCGATAGGCGCTGAAATACCGCCAGTCGATAATGTCCGCGGGTAACCTGTATTTGGCCCGTCCGGCAATTTCGATGGCGCGGTTCCATTGCTGTTTGTCGGCGGCGGCAAAGGCTTCCTTGTAAAGCTTCATATCCCGCGCGCTCAAGAGTCCGGTTGATAACGGATGTGGCGGTAATTCAATGCCAATCGGGCGTGTCTGCGGGAGCGGAGGCCGATCAGCCGTCAGAAGGGCAATCGGCCCGATTTCCAGCTTTGACATGGGAACGGGTACAAACTCACCCTCGGGCAGGGAGGCGGAGGGCAGGGGAACGTCTGTCACGGTTACTTCAAGCGCCGGGCCGTCCCCGAGCGCCGCCTTGCCCGCCGCAATGGCAGACAGGGGGATAAGCATTGTACTGGTCATTAGCGCCACAAGGGCGAACTCTTTTCGCATTACCCTAACCGATCATTTAAACGACGATGTAAAAGCTACTCCTCAATCTGTAACGGCAATAGATGCATATTATCAGATTAGCGGATAATTTTGCTAATTATGCAGGCTTTTGTTTGCCATTTCGTAAACATGATCAGATAAATCAGGCAATTTAAGGATTTTCTCAAGTTCGGCTGTCATCAGGCCCTGCCGATCCTTGTCATACCGTCGCCATTGACCGAGCGGCACGACCAGCCGTGCGGCGATCTGCGGGTTCGTCTTGTTGAGGGAGGCAATGACACCGGACAGGATACGATACCCTTCGCCTGATTTATCATGGAAATACACCGGGTTACCCGATGCGAACGCTCCGATCAGGGAGCGCAGGCGATTCGGGTTGGGTAACGCGAAGGCCGGATGCTTCATCAGGGCCTTGATATCGGAGAGCGTGCTGTCCCGCACCGCCATCGCCTGCAATGTGAACCATTTGTCGACGATAAGGGCGTCTTTTTGCCATTTTTCATAATAATCCGCGAATAATTCATCGCGCACCGGATGGGCCGTATCCTTAAGACTGGCGAGTGCCGCGACAGTATCGGTCATATTCGTGGCTTTGCGGTATTGGGTTTCGGCGAGAGTGACATACTCCTCCTTCCCCGTGGCAATGAGGTAACTTAGCGCCGTGTTTTTGAGCTTGCGGCTGCTGCTTTCGGGCTGATTGGCGGGGGCCCGTGCGGTTGTGCAGTCGTCATAGAGTTTGCGCCACTCCGTCTCAAAGGTAAGGCCGATCTGCCGCCGCGCCGCTTCGCGAACCGTATGAAGCGCATCGACATCGACAATCGGCATTTTCTGCGCAATATCCTGCTCTCCCGGCAGGGTGAGGGCAGAGGCGGTAAAGGCACGGTCAAGATCCTTGGCGGCCAAAGTTTCGGCAAAGGCATCCAGAAAGGCTTCAGGAAGCGTCCCGCCATCCCCGCCGCCGTCAATTTCCTTCAGTATGATGTTACTGGCGAGGCGTTGTCCGGCGTCCCAGCGATTGAATAAATCCTCATCTTTCGCGAAGAAGAAGGCGAGCGCGTCGTCGCTCATCTCCTGCCGGATGATAACAGGGGCGGAAAATTCCCGGAACAGGGAGGCTTTCGGTTTGCTCGCGAGCCCCGAAAAAGTAAAACTCTGACGCGCTGTGGTGAAATCGAAAACGCCTTCCGTCTCGCCCTTGAATGGTCCTTCGGGGAAGGAAAGCGCTTTTCCGTTTTCATCCAGAAGGCCCATCTGGAGTGGAATATGCAGAGGCTCGAAATTTTCTCCTGCCTTGGCGTTTTTCTGCTCCAGCGTGAGCTTGTACTGACCGGTCTCGGCATCGAACTTCTCGTCCACCGCGACTTCCGGCGTGCCGGGGGTGACGTACCAGCGACGGAACTGGGTGAGATCGACGCCGGAACCGTCTTCAAGCGCGGAGACGAATTCCTCCGTTGTCACCGCCTGTCCGTCATGGCGTTCGAAATAAAGATCCATACCTTTGCGGAATTTTTCTTCGCCCAGGAGCGTATGAATCATGCGGATGACCTCGGCGCCCTTTTCATAGACGGTGGCGGTGTAAAAGTTATTGATCTCCACATAGCTTTGCGGCTGGATCGGATGGGCGAGGGGGCCGCCATCCTCCGGGAATTGTGCCGCGCGGAGCCGCTGCACATCGCTGATGCGCTGAACGGAGGCGGAGTTCATATCGGCGGAGAATTGCTGGTCCCGGAAAACGGTCAAGCCTTCCTTCAGCGTGAGCTGGAACCAGTCGCGGCAGGTGATGCGGTTGCCGGTCCAGTTATGGAAATATTCATGGGCGATGACGCTCTCTATCCCGTCAAAATCCGCATCCGTCGCTGTCTCGGGGGAGGCCAGCACATATTTGGAGTTGAAGACATTAAGGCCCTTGTTCTCCATCGCGCCCATGTTGAAATCGCTGACCGCGACGATCATGAAGATATCGAGATCATATTCGCGTCCGTATTTCTCCTCGTCCCATTTCATCGATTTCTTGAGGGACGTCATCGCGTGATCGCATTTCTCCTCGTTGCCCTTTTCAACGAAGATCTGCAGCTTGACGTCCCGACCTGATTGGGTGGTGAAGCTATCCTCCACTACCGCGAGATCTCCCGCGACCAGCGCAAAAAGATAAGCGGGTTTTGGATGTGGGTCGTTCCAGGTGACAGATTTCCGTCCGTCGGGCAGCGTCTTATCCTCTGTCAGGTTGCCGTTGGAGAGCATGACGGGGTACTTGTCGCCATCCCCGATGATGGTGGTGGAGAAGACCGCCATGACGTCCGGCCGGTCGAGGAAATAGGTGATCCGGCGGAAGCCTTCCGCCTCGCATTGGGTGCAGAAATTTCCGCTCGACTTATAAAGTCCTTCCAGGGCGGTATTTTCCTGGGGCTTGATCCGGGTGACGATCTCCAGGGTGAACTCGGTCGTTACCGTCGCAATTGGCAGATGAAGCCATTCATCGGTCATGTTGTATTCGTCAGGCGTGAGCGCGTGCCCGTCCATCTTGACCGATTGCAGGGTCAGATGCTCCCCGTTCAGGCTGAGTTTCGTGGCACCTGCGTCATTGCGGTGGAACGCCAGCCGCGAGGTGACGACAGTATCCTCTTCCCCGAGTTCGACGGTCAGATCGACGGTCTTGATCAGGAAATCCGGCTCTTTGTAATCTTTAAGATAGATTGTGGCGGGCTTCGCGGAGGATTTGGACAAGGGGAACACCTTCTACATGGAAAAGACAATAAATTTAAGATAACCCGCTTATCACTTTGATCAAGAGCAGATGGTAAACCAATGTTGCGATAAATCGCCAAAATGTGGATGCAAGCACATAGGAAGTGCAGTTACTGCTTGCCATGCCCCGTATCATGCCTGTAAATCAGGCGGTTCGCCGCGATAATGAAAGGAATGCCTGAATGATACGGGCGTAATGATACGCGAGGCGAATATAACAACTTAAACTTACTTGAGGATTTTTGTCATGTTTAGAGGATCGATTACAGCGCTTGTCACTCCCTTTGATGGAGCGCGCCTGGACGAGAAATCGTTTCAATCATTCTGTGACTGGCAAATAAAATCCGGAACCAAGGCACTCGTTCCTGTCGGTACCACGGGTGAGTCCCCGACCTTGAGCCATCCGGAGCATGACCGTGTGGTGGAACTTTGTATCGAAGTTGCAAAGGGGCGCGTGCCGGTAATGGCGGGCGCAGGCTCCAACAACACGTTGGAGGCAATCCGCCTGACGAAGCACGCCAAGGATGCCGGGGCCGATGCTGCCCTGATCGCGATGCCATATTACAACAAGCCGACGCAGGAAGGCATGTATGCGCATTATGAGGCGATTAATAACGCCGTGGATATCCCGATTTATATCTACAACATCCCCGGCCGATCGATCGTCGACATGACGCCGGAGACCATGGGACGCCTCGCAAAGCTTAAAAACATTGTTGGCGTCAAGGATGCGACGGGCGATGTGGCGCGCGTTTCCTTGCAGCGCCTTCATTGCGGCACGGACTTTAACCAGCTTTCCGGTGAAGATGGCTCGGCCATCGGGTTTAATGCCCATGGCGGAAATGGCTGTATTTCGGTGTCCGCGAATGTCGCGCCGGAACTTGCCTCCCAGATGCAGGAAGCGAGCCTTGCGGGCGACAATGCAAAAGCGATTGAGCTGCAGGATCGCCTGATGCCGCTGCACCGGGCGCTGTTCCTTGAATCGAGCCCGGCACCCACCAAATATGCCTTGTCACTGCTTGGTAAATGCAAACCGGATGTGCGGATGCCGATCATTCCTGTGGTTAAGGATGAAACCAAGCGGGAAATTGAGGCAGCGATGCGCCATGCGGGCATCCTGAACTAACAAAGGCAGATACAGATATGGGCCGCACAATCGCGGAAAACCGGAAGGCCCGCTATAACTACTTCATTCATGAAGAGTTCGAGGCGGGGATGATCCTGCTCGGGACGGAGGTGAAGAGCCTCCGCGCCGGGCGGGCGAACATTCAGGATGCTTATGCGTCTTTTGAAAATGACGGCCTGTATCTGATCAATGCGCATATCTCCGAATATGGCCACGGTAACCGCAATAACCATGATCCGCTCCGTCCGCGTCAGCTTCTGATGCATAAAAAGGAAATCAAGAAGATTGCGGGCCAGATTCAGAAGGCAGGCAAGACGCTTGTGCCGCTCTCGATGTATTTCAACGATCGCGGCATTGCAAAGGTGAAGGTGGGTCTTGCCTCGGGCAAGAAGCAGCATGACAAGCGCGCGACGGAGCGTGACCGCGACTGGGGCCGTGAAAAACAGCGGCTGTTAAAAAGCAGCGTCTGATTTTTCTAGGCCGACGCCTCCGCGGGGAGTGGGCTCACGAATTCAAGGCCGAGAAAATTATCCTGCACCCAGACAACCCGGCTTTTAAGCCCCTCTGAAAAGGCGCGGGAAGATTGCAGGACAAGTTCTGTGCCTTTTGGCAGTTTGCCCTGCACCCAGACTTTCGCGCCAGAACGGCTATAATCCACCAGGCTGACGTTCATCTTTGTCTCGTTGGTGATGATAAAGCCCGGCCAGTCGATCTTCACCCGTGGGTGGCGCCGTTTGTTGCTCGTCGCATCCATATGCTCACGATAGACGGGAATATCGCTGTCGGAGAGGCTCGCGAGCTGCCGGGGCCGGTATTTCTTGTCCAGTTCCCGGCGTTTCAGAACGGATTCATGCAGTTTCTCCGCCTCAAACTCGGGCGGGAACCCCTTGCCCGTCAGCCCGACGGGACGGTTAAACTGTTTCTTGAACGGGATGCGGACGCCGAAAACCTTTCGCCGGTTCATGGCGATTTTCCCCAGCACGTCCGGCGTGGTCATCTCATCCAGTTTTCCGATGTCTATATGAAGGCCCTGCTCGGCGGCGCGGTCAAGCATCCAGCGAAGCGAAATGTCTGAGAGGCGGCTATCTCGACGGCCCCCCACAATATTCTCATGGGAGCCGGGGAACCAGACCTGCTCAACGGCCTTTGTTGTTGGTGAATGCACGCCGGTCCAGAGGCCCGGCTTGAACCGGCTGCGCCGCTCATCAAGGGCGAGGGCCTGAAATGCACTCTCGACATTGGCATTGAGTTTGTGATCGTGAAATGTCATCCAGCTTTGCGAAACCCGATGTAGGCCGGGCAGGGGCAGGCCCTGGCTGCCGACCGTATCCCAGCAGCCGAGAAAGCGAATTTGCACCGGTTGGGAGGGGAGATGCCCGGCCAGTGACTTTGCGCCTGGCGTATCCAGTGCCTCTTCCGGTATCTGGCTGTATTCATAGGCCTCCGGCAGGAGATGCAGCTGATCCGGCGGTAATATGCCAACCTTATCCAGCAGATCCGTCAGCCGCCGGATATTACAGGCACCAAGCCCGGCGCCGAAAAGGTAAATCTCGTCCTGCTCGCTGTGATAATTTTGTGAGAGGAACTTATAGTTGTTGAAAATTTCAGCCTTCATGCCGACGCCGAATGTGCGCTGCATCAGCCGTTTGTGAATGGCGGGTTTTGCATCCAGATCATGGAGATGGCGGAGTTGCTCCTCGCCGGCCTCATTACTCTCGGCGATCGAGTGGAAGGCGAGAGTGGCATTGCCCGGCACGCGCCTGTTCCTGCTCCGGAATTGCGGGGCGATCCAGCTGCCGTCACTTAAGACCACTAGTTTTCGAGCCATAACCTTCCCTCTGTCAGCCATATAATTATAGCATGGCGAGTGTCACGGGCAGCCTTATCGTCAATGTCCGCAACGAAATCATACATTTTCAGATTATACAGCGGCACTCCCTGCCTTAAATGCCAGAAACATTGTAAACGTATTTCGGTGCTTCGTTCTATGAAAAAATGCGTTATTTGCGAAGCTGATTGGCAGGGAAGTGCCGTGACAGGGATGAGGGAAATCTCGGAGAAAGTCGCTGAAGAGTTAAAGAAATCTCAGTAGTGGATTGACTTCATTGAGGAAATTTCCGGTCAGGCGATTTCCTCGGCGTCTTCATAGGGTTCGAAGTCGCCCGGATAGTCCTCATAGTCACGGTCGGGTTTTTGACCGCCGGCCCGGCCAACTTTTTTCTCAAGGTCTTTCAGCTCAATGAAGAAATCAGCCTGGCGGCGCAGCTCATCGGCGATCATGGGGGGTTGTGATTTTACCGTGCTGACGACAGTGACACGGACGCCTTGCCGCTGGATCGATTCAACCAGCCGGCGGAAGTCGCCATCGCCGGAGAACAGCACCGCATGGTCGATATGCTTCGCCAGTTCCATCATGTCGATGGCCAGCTCGATATCCATATTTCCCTTGTATTTGCGCCGACCTGTCGAATCCGTGAATTCCTTGGTCGGCTTCGTCACCATGGTATAGCCGTTATAGTCGAGCCAGTCGACGAGGGGGCGAATAGGGGAATATTCCTGATCTTCAATCAGTGCGGTATAATAGAAAGCACGGACCAGACGACCTTCTGCGGCGAATTCGCCGAGTAATCTTTTATAATCGATGTCAAAACCGAGCGCCCGGGCGGCCGCATACAAATTGGAGCCATCGATGAAAAGAGCAATTCGCTCTTCGGAGTAAAAAGGCATTACGACTTCCGCATTTAGTACTATAAATTAGTTCTTCGTGTGTTCGCTTTCGCTCTCTAACCTTTCATCAATAGCAAAATTATTTGAAATTCTCTAGATAAGAATTGTATGTCATCGTGGTGATTGTGATGAAATAAAGCGAAAACCGAGGCGTTTTCATGGTTTTTGAGGAAAATTTTAGGTGATATTGATTGGTTTAGGGGCAAATATGCCACATCCGGACTATAGCGATCCGCTAAATACGCTGACAGAGGTGGTGCGCCGTTTTCGCGGTGTCCTTCATGTCGCGCGGCAGTCCAGCTGGTATCGCTCCGCCCCGGTGCCGGCCTCCGATCAACCGTGGTTTGTAAACGCGGTGCTCGCCGTTGAAACAGACATGTCCGAAGATGATCTGCTTCAAATGCTGCACAAGATAGAGCGGGATTTCGGTCGCATCCGTCGGCAGCGATGGGAGGCGCGGGTCCTCGATCTTGATCTGCTCGCCTATCATGACCGGATCACGGAGAATCAGGACCAACTCGCCGGTCCGGTTCTGCCACATCCCCATATGCAGGAGCGGGCATTCGTTCTCGCGCCGATTCATGAAATCGCGCCGGGCTGGCGCCATCCGGTGAGTGGTTTGCGGGCGTCGGAATTACTCAAAATGCTCCCCTCGGAGCAGCCGTTTGACATTGTCGGGCCGGACGATATCTCCTGCTGATGCGTAAAAGCGACGAAATGGCTTGAAAGTGCCATATTCTGGCGGCTTTTTATGTCAGTTTAACTTGCTATCCGCGGCGCAAACGCATATGTAATAAACAAATCACAGACAATTGGAGTTACTGTAAATGGCACGCGTCACTGTTGAAGATTGCGTTGAAAGAGTTCCGAACCGTTTCGAGATCGTTCTGCTGGCGGCCCGCCGGGCACGGGAAATCGCTGCGGGTTCGATGCTGACTGTCGACCGGGACAATGACAAGAACCCGGTCGTTTCCCTTCGCGAGATCGGCGATGGCACGATTGAACTGGATGAACTGAAGGATAGTCTTGTGCATTCGCTGCAGCGCCGCGTTGAGGTTGATGAGCCTGAAGAAGACAACATGGCCGCCCTGATGAGCGCCAGTAACGAATGGGCCGGTGTTATTCAGGAGAATACCGCCGTTGATACTTTTTCAGCCGATGAAGTCGGGGCAACGGATGGGGATGCGCCGGCAGCAGAAACGAATGCCGATGAACCCCAAGCTGAGGACTGATTGCAACACAGGTAAAACCCGGCATTTACAACTCGTATATGAGACAAAAATGCCGGGATCGGCGAGTTTGAGTATCAAAGCAGACCACACTGGATTTTTCAGTATTATATGTCAGCAGGAGGGGAGCGGCAGTTGCCGATCCCGTAATCGCTGATGCTTCGCCAGGTTGAACTTGTTGATCGCGTTTTAAGTTATGATCCGCAAGCCGATGAGGATCTTCTCAATCGGGCGTATATTTTCACCATCAAGGCGCATGGCAGCCAGGTGCGCGCGTCGGGCGATCCCTATTTTTCCCATCCCATCGAAGTCGCCGGTATCCTGACCGAGCTGAAGCTCGACACGGCAACCATTGTGACCGCCCTTTTGCATGACACGATTGAGGATACGGTCGCCACCAAAGAGCAGATCGAAGAGACGTTCGGCAGCGAGATTGCCGGGCTCGTCGATGGGGTGACCAAGCTCTCGCAGATTGAGCTGCAGTCGGACCAGACCAAGCAGGGGGAGAATTTCCGCAAACTCCTTCTGGCGATGTCCAACGACATTCGCGTGCTTCTGGTCAAGCTGGCCGACCGGCTGCATAACATGCGGACCCTGCATTTCATCAAGAACCCGGAAAAGCGCAAGCGGATCGCCACCGAGACGATGGAGATTTATGCGCCGCTGGCTGAGCGGATCGGCATGCAGGGTTTCCGCGATGATCTGGAAGACCTTGCCTTTATCGAGCTGAATAACGAGGCCCGGAACTCGATCAAGCGGCGGCTGGAATATTTGCGCGAGGAAGGCGAGGATCTGGTCGAGCGGATCGTCGAGGAGCTGGAAAAGGATGTCAGGTCGGACAATGTTGTCGCGGAAATCTACGGTCGGGAAAAACGGTTTTACTCGATCTGGCGCAAGATGGAGAAAAACAATGTCTCCTTCGAGCAACTGGCCGATATCATCGCCTTTCGTATCGTCGTGGAGACGGTGGAGGAATGCTACCATGTGCTCGGTATCCTGCATGCGAAATATTCCATGGTGCCGGGGCGCTTCAAGGATTATATCTCCATCCCGAAGCGCAATAATTACCGCTCCCTCCATACAACGGTTATCGGGCCGGAAAAACAGCGCATCGAAGTACAGATCCGTACAAGAGAGATGCATGAGACCAATGAGTATGGTGTTGCGGCACACTGGCAGTACAAGGAAAGCCTCCAGAATGTAAAGGAGGGCAAGCAGTACCGCTGGCTTCGCGAATTGCTGGAAATTCTGGAAAATACGGTCGATCCGGACGAGTTCCTGGAACACACGAAACTCAGTATGTTCCAGGATCAGGTGTTCTGCTTCACGCCCAAGGGCGATTTGATATCGTTGCCGCAGGGCAGTAGCCCCGTCGATTTTGCCTATGCGGTGCATACGGATGTCGGCAATACCTGCGTCGGTGCGAAGATCAACAGCCGTCAGGCACCGCTCCGGACACCGCTCAGGAACGGCGATCAGGTCGAGATACTACGGTCCAAAAACCAGACGCCGTCACCAACTTGGGAAAGTTTTGTGGTGAGCGGCAAGGCACGTTCCGCCATTCGTCGTTTTACCCGGATGAAGCAGCGCGGCCAGTATATCGAGCTTGGTAAGGCGATTGCGGAAAAGGCATTTCGTGTCGAAGGAAAACGATTTGCAGAGAAGGCATTACAGACCGCTGTTAAAGTCTGGAATCAGGAAAGTACTGCCGATGTCTATTATATGCTCGGCGATGGCTCCCATACCGGCAGGCAGTTGATAGATGTTATCTTTCCCGGCGAGACCCGCAAGCGCGAGGAAGATAATGTCGTTCCGCTCAACCGGGGCAAATCAAAGTCGGAGCGCGGCAAGAAGCAGCATTCCATTCCCATTCGCGGCCTGATCCCCGGCATGGCCATGCATCTTGCGGGCTGTTGTCATCCGCTTCCCGGTGATCGCATTGTCGGGATTGTGAGTACGGGGCGCGGCGTGACAATCCATACCATCGATTGCGATACGCTGGAGCAGTTCGCCGAGGTGCCGGAGCGCTGGCTCGATGTGAGCTGGGATGAGGAAAATCAGCAGGCCGCCCTTCCCGTTGGCCGAATTTCGATTATTATGGCGAACGAGCCCGGTGCACTTTCCGGGATCACCTCGACGATTGCGTCTAATAACGGCAACATAAACAATTTATCTATCGTCAACCGGAGTCAGGATTTTTTCGAAATGCTGATCGATATTCAGGTCAAGGATGTCCGCCATCTGACCAATATTATTGCGGCGCTGCGGGCTGATCCGGTGATCAGCTCCGTGGAAAGATCGGCCGGCTAGTCTGATTGGGCCAAAGAGAAGAGGGAACTATGAAAGAGGAAGAAATCCTGTCCCATTTCCGGGAAACGGATGCTTTACTGGAAGGGCATTTCCTGCTGAGCTCAGGCTTGCATTCGGATCGTTACCTGCAATGTGCCAAGGTGCTGATGTATCCGGACCGGGCGGCAGCACTCTGCCGGGCGCTGGCGGATAAGGTTGAGGCGGCTCTTGGTGAGAAGGCGGCGGACATTGTGGTCGCGCCGGCCATGGGCGGGATTATCGTCGGATATGAACTGGCGCGACAACTGGGCGTGCCCGGTATCTTTACCGAACGGGAGAACGGCGAGTTTACGCTGCGCCGCGGGTTTCATCTCGCGCCGGGTGCGCGGGTGATCATGTCTGAGGATATTGTCACGACAGGTAAATCCAGCCGTGAATGCATTGAGGCAATCCGCGCGGCAGGCGGGGAGGTGGTTGGGGCAACCTGCCTGATCGACCGCTCCAACGGAAGTGCCGATGTCGGGGTTCCGCTGGTTTCTTTGATGAAAATGGATGTGAAAACTTTTGAGGCCGATAAAATACCGCCGGAGCTTGCCGCGACACCGGCCATAAAACCGGGTAGCCGCAATCTCAAATAGTCTAACGTGAGTGCCACCTGAATGTTCCGCCGACGCCAGAAAACAACAAGAATGAAACAGCTAACTGATTTTGTCTGGCCGGCGATCGGGTTCCGCCGCTCGTCCAAATATGTCGGCTATCGACTTGTTCGCCTGAATGGCTCCCCTTATAGCCTGGCGGCCGGTTTTGCCTTCGGGGCGGCGGTTTCCTTCACGCCCTTTGTCGGGCTGCATTTCGTTTTAAGTGCGCTTCTGGCATGGATCTTCCGGGCGAGCATACTGGCTTCCGCCCTTGGAACAGCGGTCGGCAATCCCTGGACCTTTCCCTTTATCTGGACCATGCTGTATCAGACCGGGCGCTGGATTTTAGGAAATGAACCCGGCAATGCGGAGCTTTCCGATGCCAGCTTCAAGGCCTTCTTTGACGGCGTCCTGGCGGGCCATTGGGGCCAGGTTTCGCATATTTTCTATGAAATTATTCATCCGATGCTGTTTTCCTTCCTGCCGATCTCCATATTTGTCTGGATCATTTTTTTCTATCCATTGCAGGGATTGATCCGTAGATTTCAAGAGAAACGGGCGCAGTTAATCCTGAAGGCACGGGCCCGAAAGGCAAACAGGCAGATTGCAAGCGGGAAGAAGTTGGGAGTAACGGAGAAATGAAAAAGTTAAGATTAGGCATAAATATTGATCATGTGGCAACCATCCGCAATGCGCGCGGCGGCGTTCATCCCGACCCGCTGCGGGCAGCGCGGATTGCGGAGGCTGCGGGTGCGGACGGCATTACCGCGCATCTGCGGGAGGATCGCCGTCATATCAGTGATGGGGATATCACTCGCCTTGCAAAAGAATTGACGATCCCGCTTAACTTTGAAATGGCCGCGACGAAAGAGATGCTGGACATAGCCCTCAGCCATAAACCGCACGCAAGCTGCCTCGTGCCGGAAAAGCGCGAGGAACGGACGACGGAGGGTGGCCTCGATGTGGCGGGCGGGCATAACACATTGCAATATTATGTGGAGAGCCTGAAGGGATCCGGCATTCGCGTTTCCCTGTTTATTGAAGCAGATCCAAGACAGATTGAGGCTTCACATAGACTCGGCGCCGATATCGTTGAAATTCACACGGGCGCCTATTGTGATGCGGACGACCCCGCACAGCGGCAGGCAGAGTTCGATCGTATCCAGAAGGCAGCGGCGCTGGCCGAGGAATTTGGCCTTGAATGCCATGCAGGTCACGGCCTGACCTATGGCACCGTGAGCCCGATAGCCGCGATCCCGACGATTGTTGAGTTGAACATCGGGCATTTCCTCATTGGTGAAGCGATTTTTTCCGGTCTGGAACCGGCCATGTTAAAGATGCGCAAACTGATGGACGACGCCCGTCAGGCCGTGGCCTAGGGTAAGGCAGGGAGAGATGTCCCGAATAATCGGCCTTGGCAATGATATCATCGACATTCGGCGGATCGAAAAAACGCTGGACCGGTTCGGGGAGCGTTTCATCAGGCGCATCTATACCGAAGTGGAAATCGCCAAATCGGAACGGCGGCTCAACCGGGTGGAATCCTACGCCAAAAGATACGCCGCGAAGGAGGCCTGCTCCAAAGCCCTCGGTACCGGATTTCGCCGGGGTGTCTTCTGGAAGGATATGGGGGTTGTCAACCTGCCGTCGGGAAAGCCGACAATTGCGCTGACGGGTGGCGCGCTGGCGCAGCTCATACGCATTACACCGCCGGGCATGGTAACTGAAATCCATCTGACGATCACAGATGAGCCGCCGCAGGCGCAGGCCATTGTCCTGATTACGGCGATCCCGCAAGAGGAATAGGGATAAACACGGAAAAGCGCGGAAAATCGGTTGCCTGCGCGCCTTGATCGTGCAATTGAATGTTTTTTATTGGTAATTTTTTTGGAAGAGTATTTATGAAGGAAGAAGCGGTGAAGGCCAAGGGCGGAATCGGGGAAACTATCCGCACGATTATTTATGCGGTGCTGATTGCGGTCGTGATCCGGACCTTTGCTTATGAGCCGTTCAAGATTCCTTCTGAATCGATGCTGCCGACCCTGATGATCGGCGATTATCTGTTTGTCTCCAAATACTCATACGGCTATAGCCGCCATTCCTTCCCCTTCAGCCTCGCGCCGATTTCCGGCCGCATTTTCGAGGAATTGCCAAAGCGCGGGGATGTTGCGGTTTTTAAAAAGCCGATTGGCGAACAGGTTGATTATATCAAGCGGATCATGGGATTACCGGGAGATCAGCTGCAGATGATCAACGGCGTCCTCTATATTAATGGTACGCCGGTCAAGCGCGAGCGGGTGGAGGATTTCGTCGATCGGGATCGCTTCGGCAATGCCCGTCGGATCGCCCAATATCGCGAAACCCTGCCAAGCGGGCGAACCTACCTTACATTGGATGAGACGGTGCAGGGCATCATGGACAATACGGACGTCTATACGGTGCCCGAAAACCATCTCTTTGCCATGGGCGACAACCGCGATAATTCCACGGACAGCCGGTTTTTGACTCATGTCGGCTATGTGCCGGTGGAAAATCTTGTTGGCCGGGCCGAGATCATCTTTATGTCGCTTGATGGTTCCGCTGAGTGGTACGAGATATGGAAATATCCCACGGCCATTCGCTGGAACCGGATTTTCAACTCCCTTAGCTGATGTCCGGCCCGGCAAAAAATCCTCAAGAACTGGCGGCCTTGCTCGGCCATGAGTTCAAGGATATTGCCCTTCTGAAGGCAGCGGTGACCCATTCCTCCCTGATCAAGGGAAAAGGAAAAAAGACAGAGGGCGAGGATTACGACAGACTTGAATTCCTAGGGGATCGTGTCCTCGGCCTGGTGATCAGTGAAGAGCTTTTCCGACGGTTCGAGACGGCGGAGGCCGGGCAGCTGTCCCGCCGCTATAATGCGCAAGTCCGCCGCGAAACCCTGGCGGAGATCGCCTTGGAAATAGGCCTTCAGGACTATATCCACATGGCCGGTGATCTTGCCGCCGCAGGCGGGCGGGAAAATCCGTCCATCCTGGAAGATGTGATGGAGGCAGTGATCGCCGCACTCTATCTGGATGGTGGATTTCGCGCCGCACGTAAATTTATAAAATCGAAATGGTGGCCGCGCTTCGATTTTAAGGATGCGTCAAAAAAAGACGCGAAATCGGCGCTTCAGGAATTTCTCGCCAAGACGGGCAGGGCACTTCCCTGTTACTCTGTGGTGGAAGAAACAGGGCCGGATCATGACCGCCGCTTCAAGGTGATGGTGGAGGTAACAGACCATAGTCCTGCAACCGGGTCCGGGTCGTCAAAACGAGCCGCAGAGCAAAGAGCGGCGGCGCAAATGCTAAAGGAATTAAAAGGTGAGTGATCAACAGACGGGCGAGGGATCGACGCGGTGCGGCTATGTCGCTCTTGTCGGTGCGCCGAATGCCGGAAAATCGACCCTGCTCAATCAACTGGTGGGCGCGAAAATCGCCATTGTCACGCCAAAGGTGCAGACGACCCGCACCCGCGTCACCGCAATTGCCATCGAAGCCAATAGCCAGATCATCTTTGTTGATACGCCGGGCATCTTCAAGCCATCCCGCCGGTTGGAGAAGGCAATGGTTGATGCGGCCTGGAGTGGGGCTGAGGATGCGGACCGCGTCGTCCTGATCATAGATGCCGCGAAGGGCATTTCGGCGGATGTGGAGCGCATTATCGCGGGCCTTGAAAAAAATGGGCGGCGCGCGCATGTCATCCTCAACAAGATTGATATCCTGAAACGGGATAGTCTTCTCGCGCTTGCGCAGTCCCTCTCCGAGCGGGGCATCTTCGATGAAATATACATGATCTCCGCGTTGACCGGAGACGGGGTCGCGGATTTGCGGGCCGCTCTTGCGACGGAAATGCCAGAAGGGCCCTGGCTCTACCCTGAGGATCAGCTTGCTATCGCCCCGATGCGCCAACTTGCGGCAGAGGTGACGCGCGAAAAGCTCTTCATGCGCCTCAATCAGGAGCTTCCCTATTCCCTGACCGTCGAGACGGAAAGCTGGGAAGAGCGAAAAGACGGCTCCGTCAAGATCCAGCAGGTGGTCTATGTGTCTCGCGCTAATCACAAGCCGATTGTTCTTGGCAAGGGCGGGCAGGCCATCAAGAAGGTCGGGGAACTTGCTCGCGAGGAGCTGGAGGAGATGCTTGAGCGCCGGGTGCATCTGTTCCTGTTCGTCAAGGTTCGGGAAAAATGGCTCGACGATCCGGAACGCTATCGCGAGATGGGCCTCGACTTTCCGAAAGACTGATCGCCCTTTAACGCCGTGGATTCTTCATTTACAGGTCACGATAGCGCGGGTTTCGCGATTATGAAGCTTTAATGACCATGGTTAAAAAGTTGAAGAGTGAAACAAAATATTAACCAAATCCCTTCCATCATGCGACTTGAAAAGAATTTAATTCTTTCCGTGAGTGTATTTTTGTCCGGTTAGTCGCTTGAATATGGGGATTTGGAAATGGCTAAAGGCAGCAAGAATTATATTGAAAAACATCTGAAAAGTGCAGATGCGGGTATTCCTGATGAACAGTTTCGGGCGGGTCTGATTTTCTCGACCGGAAACGGGGTGCCACAGGATCTGGTGACCGCGCATAAATGGTTTAATCTGGCGGCGATGAACGGCATTGAGGAAGCCCGTGAAATTCGCGCCGAGATTTCCATGGATATGTCGTCGCAGGAAATATCCAAGGCGCAGAAAATGGCCCGCGAATGGATCATGGGCCGATAGGCCCTCAATCCACGAAACGTATAAAAAATTGCAACTAAACTCTTTGACAGACAGCCAAAATCTGCCATATTGCCGCCTCCGGTGAGCTGGCCGAGTGGCTGAAGGCGCTCCCCTGCTAAGGGAGTATGGGGTTTATAGCTCCATCGAGGGTTCGAATCCCTCGCTCACCGCCACTTCACAGACAGGATAATTCCTCAAACTCCTGTTTTCCTGTATAGCCGAATTCGTCCCTAAATTCCCGTAAGTTAGCGCATTGGCAGCATCGCGGCGCCAGCTCCGGAGACAGTTTTCCGCAATAACCCACGGGCCTAATGGCCGATTATCTCCCTGACCCTGTTTTCTGGTACGGAAGGGAGAGATTTAAGATGCAGATAACTTCAAGTTTGGCATAAAAAAGGCCGAGGAAAGATGAAGGGTCGCAGCTGTTCCAGTCAGGTTCAGATGATGCCAAACAGCTTGCGCTGGTCCTGCCAGAGCACAGGCAGGCGGGAAGCCGAGACAAGCTTTTTTGCAGTCAGTTCCGGTGGCTGTGTTCCGGTGAGAATTGCGCGGACAATTTCCGGCGCTAGATAATTCAGCCTGAGAATGCGGGTAAAGTAACTGTCACTGATACCCGCCTCTTTTGCGAGCTGTCCGATGGTACAGGCCTCATTCTGCAGGGCACGATCCTGGAACATTTTTGCCTGCGCCAGTAACCGGACCAGACTGCGGTCCGGTATTTGAGCCCCGTCTCGCGTGGAAGTTCCATTGACAAGCATCCGCATTTCCATACCGGTGCGTTTCAGCTTCGCCGGGATATGAAGGATCTCGATATTTACATCCTTGCCAACTCTCTGCACTTTCCGGGCTGATGTGATCTCACCGTCGAGCAAGGTAAGGGCATTCCTGTCAATCCGGATATCGACATGCTCCCCAAACACATCGACCCGGTCAATCAGCAACAGGAGGATCTGCCGCATCCTTGTAAGCTCAAGCTTGGCCCAGCATTGCCGTAAATGCCGGATTTTGCCAAGGAACTGTTGCTGGCTGTCTGGATCCCTGATCTCTGCTGTAACGGCATCCAGCATCGAGGCCTCATCTTCGAGATACCGATACAGCCTGTCTGTTACCAGTGTTTCAATTTCGCGGGCCGGCAGTCGCCGTCCCCTGTCTTTTGCCGTGCGGGGTCCGGATATCAGGGTGCGGGAGACATAATAACGGTAGCGCTGCCCCTTTTTATTCGAATGGCTGGGGGTCATCCGCTGCCCGTTGCCATCAAACAATAGTCCGGTCAGCAGGCTCGGGCTTTTAGTCTTGCTTCCCGTTTGTCGCGGGCGCCTGTTCGCCGCCAGTCGCGTCTGCACCTGATCCCACAAGCCCTGGCCCACAATCGCCTGATGCTCCCCGGGATAGCTAGTACCTTTATGGGGTATCTCGCCGATGTAAATACGGTTCTGCAACAGATGATAGAGCGCCCCGCGAGCAAAGGGATTACCACCCTTCCGCTGGCCCTTCGCGGACGTCCGGACCTTGCTGACAATGCCGTCTGATTTGAGTTTCTCACGAAGGATGGCGACGGAGCCGAGCTCGACATAGCGCCGGAAGATATGGCGCACCTTTTCCGCCTCGGCCTTGTTGATGACGAGCTTGCGATCCAGGGTGTCGTAGCCGAGTGGCAGGTTGCCGCCCATCCACATGCCCTTCTTCTTTGAGGCGGCGATCTTGTCACGAATGCGCTCGGCCGTCACCTCGCGCTCGAACTGCGCGAAGGAGAGCAGCACATTAAGGGTCAGTCGTCCCATGGAAGTGGTGGTGTTGAACGCCTGAGTTACCGAGACAAAGGAGACTTTTGCTGCATCGAAGATATCGACGATCCTGGCAAAGTCGGAAAGGGCACGGGTCAGCCGGTCGACCTTGTAGACAACCACCACATCAATCCTGCCCGCGGCGATATCAGCGAGCAGTCTTTGCAGGGCAGGACGGTCCATGGTGGCGCCGGAGATGCCGCCATCATCATAGTAGTCGGAGAGCATTTTCCAGCCCTCATGCTTCTGGCTGGCGATATAGGCTTCACAGGCCTCGCGCTGGGCATCAAGGGAGTTGAATTCCTGCTCCAGCCCTTCTTCATGGGACTTGCGGGTATAGATGGCGCAGCGGGTTTCGGACGAGGGCTTTGCCCGTTTGACAGGCTGTTTACCCATGATCTGCCTTCGTCTTCTTCAGGCCGAAGAAGCGCGGCCCCGACCAGCGGGTGCGGGTAATCTCCCGGGCCAGTTGTGACAGGGAGCCATAACGTTTTCCCTCATACTCAAACCCGTTCTCGAGGACATTGACCATATAAGTCCGGCCCTGCCACTCGCGGATCAGTCTTGAACCCGGCCTGGGGCCGAACCTGGTATCAAGAGCAGCGAGATTGTTCTCTGCGAGCTGCCGGGAAAGGGTCACCAGTCTCCGTCGATGCGTAGGCGCCAGACCGCCAAAGGCCCTTTCCTGCAGGGTATGCGCAAGACGCCGGATGACGAGGTCGCGGCTGAACCTCCGCGGAACCGGTGTATTGAACAGTCGCTGCCATTTTTTATGCAGGTCTTTCGTCGGCGCGCTTCGAAGGGACGCGATTTCCTGTTCGATATCAATATTACTTCTATCAACCGCGCCGGCACTTGGTAGTGATCTGTCGGCCCTCATTCCAGGTCTCCGGAGAGGGAGTAGCGGCTGATGCCATCCTTGCCTTTCTGCCGCTCAACGGGCACCCCTTTCTTGCGCAAACCCGTCAGAGCGGCCCGGATACTGTGCGCCTGCCATCCGGTCGCCTTCTGCAGGTCCTGCATCCGTGCGCCTTTTGGACGTTTGATGAGCTTCAGAATGATATTGGGCTTTGTAGGGGAGGGTTTTACCGGCTTCCGGGCATTGGAAGAGGATGCCTGCTTGGCCGCCGCTTTGGCGGGCCCTGCGTTTGATGGCGGCATTTTCGCCTTTGCTTCAATTGCCTCCGGTTTCGGTTCTGTCTCTGTTACTGTCATATCGACCTCCGTGGTTTTGCCTCGGCGGTACACCAGGGCTTGCACCGAGGCGAGCCCGGCACCTGAGGGAGGAGGCCGGGCTGGCGAGGGGAGGCGTTCAGGCATCCTTATATCGCCGTCACAGTACCGCTCTGTTGGCGGCGGAAGTCCAGTCCTTTCTGCACCGGGTGAACATCAGCCGGTTTGTTCACGCCGCCTTCTTGATCAGCCAGTCTATGAGACCTGCCTTCAGCGCCTGACCGGCGAGCGCAGCGGCGTCCATCAGGATGATGTCGCTGTCCCGGGCATCAAGACTTTGCTTGCTGGAATGATAGACGTAAAAATATTTATCCGCCGCCATCGCATTAAACTGCTCTATATAGTCATCAATCTGGGCCTGCCTGGTCGCGGACTTGACCTGGACGATCGCCCGCTCTCCGGTAGTCGGCAGCAGGAGCTCCAGATCAAGGGTCTTCTGGGTGCCACCAAGAGAACTGATGCGCTGCCAGCCGCTCCGGCTGAACAGGAGCTCGGTAAAGAGTTCAAAATCCTGCCAGGTGAGAAGCCGGATGATCACTTCGGTTGTCGCCAGCAACTGCCTGCGGGCGTCCTGCGCTGCCGTGATCTCGGGCAGGTCCTCGTCCTGCAGTTTGCGCAGCAGATAGTCAAACTGATCCGGCTTCAGGGTGCAGATGGTTCCCTGGTACGCGGCAACTTTGGTGAGATTGCCGCTCAGCTCGCCGATCAGCAGCGGCGTGCCCGAGAACGAGACCTTCTGCCAGCCCGATATCGTGCGGCGGAAGCGGCTTCCTTGCGGATATTGTTTCGGGTCACTGCCGAGATACTCGACGTCGGGGGCAAGTTCCGCCCACCAGAGTGATCCGCCGGAGAAGGTGACCCAGACAACATCGGGATCGGGATCGTAAAAGCCGAGGATCTGACTGGCATGTCCGGTGGCGGTCCCTGCGGCTTTCCCCTGATCGAGAAAAACATTTCTGATGGCCTCCCGATCACCGGAACGGGCCATCTCGTGGGGGACATCATAATAGGCGAGGGGAGCAATGCCCTCTTCCAGGCAATGCTGTTCCCATCCGCCCCGCACACCGAGTTTGATATAGCGTGCCTTTGTAAATGTCTTCCGTGTCATTGCTCCGAACTCCTTATAAAACTAAAAGGTCACCGGAGCGTTGCCGCTCTGGTGACCGGGAGTTAAGAAGTTGCAACGTGACAACCGCGACGATCTTTAGCCGTGAAGCCTGGACATACATCGCCGCCTCCCGGCCATAGAGGACCGAAAGGCGGCATCATTCCGGCTGATGCCAGCCGCTGTGTGCAGGGTTCTTAAGCCCCGGCGGGTAAAACCATACCCGCGACCCGGACGTTAGCTTGCCGGGCCGCCGAGTTCAAGCGGATCAGGTGATGGCTGGTCCGGTTTCCGCAGAACCGGGGCGGACTGTGGCATTGATGTTAGCGGTTTTTCCAGTCTTCATCGTCGTCAAAGGCGCCAGGCGGCGGCTTACGGGTCTTGTTTTTCTCTATTTGGTCCGCCATCCACTCTTCCGGTGTCATCTCGGCGGGGGCAAGCAGAACCCCGGAACCCTCGTTGATGATGCCGGGGCGGTACCTTTCCAGTATTTGTCCGAATTTCTTCATTGCCCGGGGGCGGGCGTCGTCCAGGGCCGCCTTGCGGAGATTGAGCAGGGTGATGTCCAGTAGCGTCCGCCGCTTTTTCCTGCCATCCTCCATCACGACATATTCCTGCAGCATGATATCCCGCAGCATCGTTTTAAGGTTTTTCGACCCCATTGGCCGTCCACCCGGATTGACGCCGTCTTTCTGGGTTCTTCCTCCTGTCTGGCCGTTATTCGTCATCGATGATCTCTCCATATTGTTTCACATATTGTTCAGGCGTTATTCCTTTCGGCGCGACCATCACTCCGCCGTCGCTTTCCGGAGGCGGGGTATCAATAAGGCCATGATCCTCGCAGAGCTCGACAAGCCGGATCAGGGGGGTGATTTCTCCTTTCATCATCTGCTGAACCATTCGCCAGACCATGGCTTCAAAGGGATGTATCTTTCTGGCTTTGCCGTTAATTTTCATAGCTACCGGCTCATCAAGAAAGGCCGAGATATCGACCGGGCCGGTCTTCCTGCTCTTCGGCCGCCCCTTCGGATTGCCCGACTGGCCTTTCTTCCAGCGGGTGTCTTTCGGCGGCCGGCCATGACCGACCTCATAGTCGCCATCAGGCTTTTTCCTGTCCGTCATGACGCTCTCCCTTCTCGATTGATGACCGTGCCGGGGAGAGAGCTCTCACCGGAGTTTTCTGTTCGTTCCGCAGCTATCGCGTCAAATGTCTGGCCGGTCTCTTTATGGACCGCCGGAACGCCGGTGGCCTCTGCGAGCCGTCTGACAATGACATCGCAGTACCGGGGATCAAGCTCGATGCCATAGCCACGCCGTCCGGTTTTCTCCGCCGCTATCAGCGTGGTACCGCTACCGGCGAAGGCATCCAGCACAATGCCGTTCCGCTTCGAGCAGTCGAGAATGGCATCGGCAACCAGGGCGACAGGCTTTACTGTCGGGTGCAGGGCAAGATCCGCATCGCGGGTCTTGCCGAAGCTGTTGATCCCGGCGTATGTCCAGAGATTGGTGCGGTTGCGACCATGTTTGCCGAGCTCGACATTGTTGATATGTTTGCCCGTCCCGGCCTTGAAGACAAAGACCAGTTCATGCTGTGACCGGTAGAGCGATCCCATGCCGCCGTTGGTCTTGGCCCAGACGCAGATATTCATCAATGAAGAGTAGGAGAGCTTGCCCGCCGCATGCATCTCGCCGATATGGCGCCAGTCCATGCAGATGAACTGGACCGCGCCGTCCTGACTGAAGCAGGCGAGGTTTTTGAAGACGGTGCCGAGGAAGCCAGTAAAGCCCTCCTCGTCCATTTCCCCCGTCGCCATGGCGAACTCACGGTGGCGGACCTTGCCGAGGCCGCAGACATGGCCGTCGACGGGTACGTTATAGGGTGGGTCGGTGAAGACCAGTTGCGCCTTGTCCTTTCCCAGAAGGGCAGCATAGACATTCGCATCGGTGGCATCGCCGCAGATCAACCGGTGTTTTCCGATCTGCCAGATATCGCCGACCTGCGTGATGGCCGGTCCGTTATCAACGAGAGGGATGTTCTCTTCAGGATCATCTGACGTCTCCGCATTGAGTTCACCGATGAGAATATCGATCTCGGGGGTCTCGAACCCGGTGAGGGTAATATCGAAGTCAAGATCGATCGTGAGAAGTTCCTGCAGCTCGATGGCGAGGATCTCGGGGTTCCAGCCGGCAAGCTCCGCAAGGCGGTTGTCGGCAATGATATAGGCCTTGATCTGTTCTTCTGTCAGATCCGCAAGGCAGAGCGTCGGCACGGTCTCGAGCTTAAGAAACCGCGCCGCCTCGATCCGGCCGTGACCAGCGATGACACCGCCCGTTCCATCGACCAGGACCGGGTTGGTAAAGCCGAACTCTTCTATGCTGTCGGCGATCTGCCGGATCTGCTTTTTTGAATGGGTGCGGGCATTGCGCGCATAGGGCGTGAGCGCATCAAGGCGCTGAAGTTTTATTTCCATATGTTTTATGAGCATGTTTGGCTCCTATAAAATCGGAACCAGCCATAAAAAAAGCGCAGTTCCGGAAGTTACCGAAAACCACGCTCACACCATGGAAAGCTATGGACCGTTCAGGACGACGCGCAAGACCATGCTCCGCTTTCCCATCCACCGAAGAAAGGTCCCGGCAGGGCCATGCCTGACGTTTGCCTCCTTCTAAGGCAACCTAAACATAGGATAAACACGCAACAATTGCAAGGGGAAATATCGGCTAAGTCCTTGCGCAACAAATGACAACTCGGGTTTGTTTGTAATTACGAGAGGATATTTCAGAAGGGATTTATTATTTTTCCACTTTTGATTATGCGATTTATGAAATTGGTCCAAGAAGCGTTATGCTGTTATCCCGCGCAAGTTTAGAGCAATCACTCTGCGGACGCTGGCAAAGGTTTGGCTTAAATAATAGCAGAGATGGTCGAAGAACTGGGCAAAATCAATACGCTTTCAAAAAAAACCGAGCCTAATATCGCGCTGCCAATACTGATGCCAAATTGGAGATTGCATTTAAACCCTAGCGCAAAGCTTCAGCCCCAAGCCTCAGATATACGAGCGCATATCGATCTGGAGATTCAAGTCAATGAGGATACACTTTAGCGGTCGTGAAGATTCGACTCGTCCGTTGGTTATTATTGTCCAATTGTGGAGTTTACCGTATACATCAAGCACGGTTTCAGGCGATGAGTGCGATGAGATCGTCTATCTTGCGCAAGCCCTTGTTTCCAAAGAGGTAGGATATGCCTCTATGCAGATGTAGTCTGAATTGCTGCGCGACTGTATCAGGGTCCGTTCCAAGGCCATCCCGGACACATCGCTCCTTTACCAAGGCAAGGTATAGGTCCGCGTAGCGTCCGCCGAAAACCTTCCAGCTCATCTCAACGTTACTATCGGCCGGGATCTTTGATTGCGGAGGCATACTCTGCTCGGCGAGCGATAAGCAAAGTGCCCAGCGGGCCAGAACGTTCCAGTGCTCGATACCGGTAACCCGCTTGAGTTTGATGAGTTGGTCTTTCGCCTGCTGTGAGAGGCGTATATGCTCTATGGCCACTACGCCGCCTCCTTCTTTGGAAGGTAGCCAGGGGCGATATGCGTTGCTCCAGTCTTGTCATCATAGGCGAGTTGATAGGTGTGCCCGATCCACGGACGCAGGCGCTCATGATATTCGCCTGCTATTTCCTCATCAGTTGAAAGCAGCAATATCTGATGACTGGCAAAAGGTAGATAACGTTCAACCAGGTGCATCCGGTGAACGGAATCGAGCCGCCCCAGCGGGGTATCGATAGCGGTCGGCAATGGGCGTCCGGACGCCTTAGCAAGACCCCAAAGCAGCGCAATAGCAAGGAGCTGGCGCTCACCCGCAGACAGCCTTTCGGCGCTCAACGGTTCTTCGTCACGACCGTAAAGAGTGAGAGCGTAATCTTCTGGATTAATTGAAAGACGCGTGACAAGGGCGCTCTTGCGCAAAAGTTGCTGGTAGCTTTCCAGGACCAATTGCTCAATGCGTCTCACATGACGGGCGATCACGGCACGACGGAAAATTTCCAGGGTTTTGCGAACCTTTCCAGAATGGCGCAAGATTCGTGAACGATCGTCGCGGTGGCCTTGGTCTTTCACATCGGCCTCCAACAGCCGCGCAAGTGCTTGTTCGCGGCGCTCCAGTTCGCGCTGCTGACGCTCAATATCCTGCTCCATAGCCGCATACGTGGCTTCGAGTTCGGCAATCTCGGCGCGAAGCTCTTCGCGTTCTTTGGCTATTTGCTCTACCGCATCCGGGCTGGGAATACTTTCGTATTCAACCCGCGTCTGCTCTTCATGGGCGCGCCGACTGCGCTGTTGGGTAACAAGCCTGCCTGCATCATTACCGAGTTGGTCCAAATCTCCCCGCAGTAATGCGTGAAGATCGCTACGCACCTCCGGTGTCATGCCAAGGACAGTATCTTTTTGGCCTAAAAGAAAGTCTTGAGAGCATCGATTGTTTTTTTCGCCGTTTTCTGCACACGCATATGTTTAAGCACGGCTTTGTCTCTATCGTTAAGTGCATCCGCAAGTTCGCGGGCACGGCGGCAATCTTCCTCATGCTGATCTCTCAATTCTGCTGAGTCGAGAAGAACACGCACCAGAAGCAGGGGAGAGGCGCCACCGGCAAAATCCCGCAATGCAGCCTCGCCGTCCTCGACCCGCTGAACGGAATCCGACCATTTGCTTTCAATTGCGCCCCGGTGGTCGTAGAGAGTGCCGCCAATTTTGCGGTATTTTTCCTCCACTTTCTTCAATGCGCGCTGCTGCTTATCGATCCGATGTGTCTGCAACGCCGCGCGTTCTTGTTTCAGGGCATCAAGGCGGCGCCGCAGTTCCCGCACCGCGTCCTGTGCTGATGTGATTTCAGCGTGCCGTGGCGTATCTTTGTTTTCCGAACGTTTGCGGCGCTCATAGACCAGCAAATCCTTTTCAAGCTGGTCAACCATATCCAGTCCCAACAGGTTCTGGATAGCCGCACCAATCAGGGTCGAAGAGTCGGTTTGCGAGGCATAGGCTTCAACTTGCTCACCGTCGAATAGGAACAGATGGGCGATATTGGCAGGGAAGAATTCTTCAACCTGGGTAGCCCAGTTATCCGCCAAAGTCGGTTCGGGTTGACCGTTTTTTAGTACCTCAAATCTCTCTTTGCAGCCGCTGCTTGATAGTTTCCAGAAGCGACGCAGGTGATAGTGCTCCTCTGACCCTTCGACTGTATGGCGAAAGCTGATTTCAATTCCGGATTCAGTGTTGCCTGACCTTCTGTGTATGCAGCGGGAAAGATACTCTGAATAAGCAAGTGAGCCTCGATTGGAGCACTTTGCATGAGGTCCGAACAAAACCAATTGTAGAGCGTCAAGGAACGTTGTTTTCCCTCCGCCGTTCAACCCGCCGATCAGGACAATGGGTTTGTTGGGAGCTGGAGGTGTCAAGCCAACACGCTGCGTGCCCCGATAAAGTCCAAAATTATGGAGTATGATTTCGTCTAGGATCATTTGCAGGCCTCATCGAACAAAGATGAGGGGGCTTCTACAGGCGTAAGTTCATCCTTGGCGCGTTCTCGTGCTTCACCGAGCGCATCGCGTCTAACTCGTGCTCTTTGGACAGCATCGCCCTCGTCTTCGTAGAAATTTCTGTAAAATGAGGATTCAAGAGCGTCGTATAGACCCGCGCGGCGTAGCATGGATTTGTGCCGCTTCTCAATCGAGAGCAGTTCACGTACGAGCTGGAAGTGCAGTTCATCACTACTACATAGCTCACGCAATAATTCCATTTCCATCGCACCTATGACGAGATTATCATCCAGGCTGCCGCCCGGATATCTATTTCCAGTGGTGTCTTCATAAACGCGCGGCAGGTCGTCTTCGATTTCGTGCTTTTCGACGACCCAGACGCGCCGAATTTCCTCAAGCTCTTCGAGTGTGATCAGTTCGATATCGCGAACTTCGTCGGGCCCGTTTTCGCGGATATGCTGCTGGGCTTCGAGCACCTGACGCAGCCACATTTCACGGGCTTTTTGCTTGTAAGGCCCGGGAATCGGCCTGTCATTATATAGTTGGACCGCACCGTTCATGCGTCGAAAATCCCGCAATGGACGGTCACCGTCCGGTGTTTTTGGAGGATCGAGCCGATTTCGCAGCTCAAGAAGCGGTAACATCCACTCCTTTTCCTCATCGTTCTGAATCATTGCGTGCATCGACTTGTCTTTTTCGACAAGCGTACATACCCAGCATCCGAAACGACTGTCGCCACAGCTCGGCGTGGTTGTATCGACGACAAGCGGGCATTCGCCGTCGGCCGAAGCACCCTGATACATTGTCAGCAAGTCTTTGTTATTGTAGCCCCAGGGATTTCCCACCTGCATGAGAAACAGCCAAACATCGTCGTTCGACCAGTCTTCGATTGGTGAATAGACGTAGGAGTTGGGCAGACTGCCGTTCGGGCTTAAACGGTTGCGGACCCTTTTTTGCTCGAAACGTTCCATCACCTTCGCGCGCGCCGCACTTTCGGCTTTCCGCGTTCCGAGAACAAGGATGGCTTCTCCGTGCTTCTGGACGACCGAATTAATGAATTGCGTTGATGGGTTGATTTTCAGACGTTCGGTACACCATCTGAATTTCGGTCGGGGTGCTGGATATCCGCGCCCGATGAGGTTTACCCAGAACGTGTTTTCCGGCGCGGGCGTCAGCTTGTGTGCAGTCAGCGGAAGGCCCTGATTGGCAGCCTGCTGGCTCATACGGTCAAGCGACTTCGAAACCCACAGAGAGACGACGGGATTTTCAACCAGCGTATCGGTGCTAATGACATATACCGGCTTGGAGCGCTTGTTCTTTGGCAAGTCGGCAAGCGTCAGCCAGACAAGCTGCAAAACAGCTGTAGAATCTTTCCCACCGCTGTAGCCAACCACCCATGGGATCTCGTCCGACAAATAAAGATCAACGATTTCCTGCTTGAGCGCTTCAATCGTCTTCTTAAACCCGACGGCTGAAAATGCCGAATTACGCTGTGGCTTTTTTGATGCCATTTGCCCCCCGCTTGTACGCGTCTTCAACACGCAGTTCATCATCCGATAGCTCAAGGCCCAGATGGGTCTTGATAGCGTTTGCAGTTAGGACGACGTTTTGATGTGCTTTTGAAAGCTGCCCGCCGACTAGGGCGCGGCCTTCCCACAATGGACTGTTCGCACGTCGCCAGTCTATAGTCTTTAGCTTTACGATCTTCGTTTGCCACGTCTTGGGATATTTGGAGATGAGCGTTCGACCTGCCCGCGCCAATGCTTGCAGCACCACGCCATGAGTGTGGATAAAATCCGTACGCACTTCACCAGCGGTCAGATCGCCGCTGCGAACCTGCTCCCACTCATCCATCTGCGCCGCTACAGTCTCCCAGAATTCAAGCGCAAGCCGGGCCGCCTCTTCAGGAGTGGACTCCTGCATGCCGTTCAACAGCTCGGTCGTTGCATGGTAAATTGCACTCAGGGTAAAGAGCCGACGGGAACGTTGTGCAAGGCTGGTTTTTTCCAGCTCAACTACATCACCAAATATATTGGAACCCGCAATCAGCGACTTCACAAACCGGGCCGTTTCATCACGATAGTCATAGAGAATGCTGAGTGATGTGGATGGCCTGATGGCATAGCGATTGAGGTCTGCAAACATCTGCTGGCAGCGTTCCAGCCCTTTATCGAGAAAAAAGACAACAGCGATGGTCTCATCGCCTAGCTCGGGATGGTTGCGTAAGGCAAGGTCGATGGCTGCGCGGCGATGCTGACCGTCATTGATGATGAAACGCGCTGACATAGGAATTTTCAATATGCCGATTCGATTGGCTTTCCCCTCTCCAGCGAAAGGGGCGAACGCGATATCGGCATCTATGGAGACGGTAATGGCCGAAAAAACGTAGTTATCTTCATTTTCCGTGATGTAACGGGAAAGTTCTGGAATCCGTGCTCTGTTAAGCTGTCGCTGCGCCCGTAGCTCGGGTGCGAGTTCGTCCTCGTCGAACTGGAACAGTTTGGGTAAAAGCCGCATTGGGCACATGGAAACATAGTATTCCCGTTGCGCCTGAATGCCCCTAATGGCGGGAAATTGATACTCAAAACCGTCGCTCATATTTCTTTTCAAACCGAAAGGTTATAGGATACAGATATACTGAATCACAGTAACCGAAGTTTGTCAAATATGAAACATACGTTTGCATCTACATACAAACAAGATGGCGGTCCAGTTTATCTAGACTGCAACGCTACATCCCCTATCGAGCCGAAGGTTCGGGACGCGGTAATTCAGTGGATGTCGGACGAATTGGGTAATGCGGGGAGCCGTACTCACGAGTACGGGCTTCGCGCCAAGCGAGCTGTCCAGCAGGCTCGTGAACAAGTGGCGGCGGTTGTTGAAGCCGCCGGTGACGAAATTATATTCACGAGCGGAGCGACGGAAAGCAACAACCTCGCGTCCCTCGGTTTGGCAGTCTTTGGCGAAGAAACGAACCGCCGTCACATTATTTCGACGGCCATTGAACACAAGGCGGTTCTGGAGCCGCTGGAGGCTTTGGAGGCCAGAGGTTTTTCGGTGACGCTGGTGCGACCGGATAAGAACGGTCTCATTTCAGCTGATTCGATCAAGGATGCGCTGCGCCCCGACACCTTACTTGTGTCGGTGATGCATGCGAACAACGAAACAGGCTCGATCCAACCGCTCCGGGAAATCGCAGACATTTTGGATGACGATGGCGTCTATTTTCATGTCGATGCCGCACAGGGCTATGGCAAAGACCTTGAGCCTCTGCGCAGCAAGAGAATCGATCTGATCAGTATAAGCGGCCACAAGATTTATGGGCCGCTCGGCGTTGGTGCACTCGTTGCACGACGGCGTGGCTTCAAGCGTCCGCCGCTCAAGCCGCTCGCCTATGGCGGCGGTCAGGAGCGTGGTTTGCGGCCCGGCACCCTTCCGGTTCCTTTGATTGTCGGGCTTGGCGTGGCGGCGGAAACCGCGCTAAAGGAACTGGCAGCTCGACAAGAACGGTGTCGCGTTATCCGTAAGGAAGCATTGGCCGCCTTGGAGCCGCTGGGAATCCGGACGCACTCCGCCCCGGATCACACATTATCGCATGTTTTGAATTTTTCTGTTCCCGGTATCGATTCCGAGGCCATTATGGTTACGCTCAAGGATGTCGCGGCTGTCTCTAACGGTTCCGCCTGCACCTCGCAAAGCTATTCACCCAGCCATGTCCTTGAGGCCATGGGGCTGCCGAAAGAAGCAATTTCCGGTGCGATCCGCGTGTCCTGGTCACACCTGACCCCCGACGTTGACTGGCCCTTGCTGGCCGCGCGGATCGAAACTCTCCGATGATGACGAGGCAGGTACGAATGAGCTATGGCAGAAGAGGCAGGAAAGGTCGCTCTGCAACTTTTTGCAAAGCAAACTTTTTTATGAACAAAAACGAGATTCTGGTCTCCCGCTACGAACGATGTTGCGCAAGGTGGTATGACGATGGGGATCGTATGGATCGAGGGAAGAGATCAATTCAAGGGGGGCACTGTCACGACCAATGAGGTTGCGCGATATTAAATATCAGGAAGACTACCGGTCCGGATACGATAGCATCGTTGAAGCTTTCTTCCGCCCGTCGCTTGCTCAGGCCGAAGCTTATTGGCGTGCCGTTGGTTATTTCTCCAGCAGTGCGTTGGAATCATTCGGTGCTCCCTTGGGAGAATTCATCAAGAACGGCGGCCATATCAGACTGATAACATCGGTCGAACTTTCCCATAACGATCTCGAGGCGATCCGGAACGGCATACCTAAGCAGGATATCTGCGCACAGCGTCTTGAGCAGATCATAGAAACGGACTTTGCGGACGGAGTCGGCGACGGAACGGCACGTTTGATCCGATTGCTGGGACTGGGTCGCCTGGAGATTCAGATTGCGGTGCCAAAGACCGGAACCGGCATCTATCACGAAAAGATCGGGCTGTTTTTCGACGGCGAAGACTATGTGGCTTTTACCGGATCATCGAACGAAAGCCGCAACGCATTCGAAAACAATCGAGAATGCGTGGATGTTTACCCTTCATGGATCAGTACCGTCCGCGCGCCCCGCAAAAGACAGCATTTTGAAGACCTTTGGGAGGATAACGATAAAGGCGTAGACGTTTATAGCTTTCCTGATGCGGCCCGTCAGCAACTGATAAGAGCTTGCGGCGAATGGGAAGCTGGCCACAGACAGCGCAAGCATCAAGAAAAACAAAACAAGTGGCGTCACCAGGACGATGCGCTCGATGAGTTCCTTGCGGCCGAGCGCGGAATCCTTAACATGGCCACCGGAACGGGTAAGACCCGCACCTCCCTCAAAATTCTGCGCGCGCTATACGAACGCGACAGCATTGACACGGTGATTGTCAGCACGGACGGTAATGACCTGCTCGACCAATGGTATGCAGAACTACTCAACGTACGCAAAGACATTGGCGCGAAAGTGTTCCGCCATTACAAATCTTCCCGCGAAGTCGAGGGTTTTCTGCTTAAGCCGAAGAGTGCGATCCTCCTCGTTTCACGCCAACCTCTGGCATCGGCTCTGCGCCAGTTGCCTGCCGAACTCGGGCAGAGGACACTGCTTATCCATGATGAAGTCCACGGATTAGGTAGCCCTGCGAACCGGAACAGGCTCGACGGGATGTCGGATAACATCCGCTTCAGGCTGGGCTTAAGCGCGACGCCGGAGCGCGAGTACGACGATGAAGGGAACGCCTTCCTCTCAACGCATATCGGCCCGGAACTGATGCGGTTCGAGCTGGACGACGCGATCCGCCGCGAAATCCTAGCCCCATTCGATTATTTTCCATTGCCCTATGAACTGACGGCGGAAGACCGGCAGCGCGTCCGCGACGTTTACAAGCGGCAGGCGGCGCGCGCAGCCGCCGGTAATCCAATGAGTGATGAGGAAGTCTGGATAGAGATCGCCCGCGTCTACAAGACTTCCCGAGCCAAACTGCCGATATTCGACAGCTTCATACGCGAGAACCAGCATCTGCTTGAGCGGTGTATCGTGTTTGTCGAGACAAAAGAATATGGGGATGAAGTACTGGAGATCATTCACAAATACCGATCAGACTTCCATACTTATTTTTCGGGGGAAGAGTCCGAGACCTTGAAGCGCTTTGCGCGCGGCGAGCTGGAATGCTTGATCACCTGTCATCGTGTATCGGAAGGAATCGATATTCGATCCCTGAATTCAGTGATCTTGTTCTCTTCGGCCCGCGCTCGGCTTGAAACAATCCAGCGTATGGGCCGCTGCCTGCGAACCGATCCGGACAATCCGGAAAAGATCGCAAACATCGTCGATTTCATCCGACAATCGGATGAGGGCGGCGAACAGAATGCTGATGAGGAACGCGCGGAGTGGCTGATAAATCTCTCCATGGTGCGTGCGGGGGAGACGATAAGTGGCAATTGATATTCGGATCACACAAGCCATTAACGAAGCTGTCAAGGAAGCGGGACAACCAGAAACATTGGCCCGCCGCCTGATCGCGTGGTTCGAAGCCGTGACGTCAGGGAACGAAGACATCAATGACCAGGCCACAACGGCCCGGCATTTGGAAGTCCTGTTCGAAGGCACCATTGTAGAAAACACCGATATAGAGGACGAAGACTGATGCCAGCCGTCATGCGCATTCTCGGTTGGAAGGCCCAGGGCCTCCGGTGTCCCGACCATGAAATCAGTTGCGCGGATTCAGATGGCCAGCCCTTTCCCGTATCTCTCATCCAGATGCCGAACGGCACCGGCAAGACGACAACGCTGGCATTGTTGCGGGCGGCCTTATCAGGTGCCGCCGCCGCTCCCGGTTGGGACCGGCATACGATAGCGGAGTTTCGAAAGAGAAACAGCGATGCGCCTGACGGGTCTTTTGAGGTACGTCTACTTCTTAACGACAGGCGCGCGACTATCGTTATGGAGTTCGATTTCGAGAATGGCCGTGTGGCTTACAAGACTACGCACGGACCAGGGCGACGCGACGGATTTCATCCGCCGTCTGATTTCAGGCGCTTCATGAATGAGAATTTCGTCAATTTCTATGTCTTTGACGGTGAGTTGGCGCAGCACCTCCTCGACAGGGAATACACGGATGCTCAAGTCGTCGTGGAAAACCTGTTCCAGATGAACGCCTTTGATGCGATGGCGCGCAAAGTCGGTGAGTACTGGGACAGTAAAACGCAAAACGTCAGCGCGACCGAGGAACGCGGACTGGCCCGGCGGCAAAATCGCTTGACCACTCTCAGAAGTCATCTAGCCAAATGTAAGCGCGAACAGCAGCAGGTACAGGAAAAGCGAGCGGACATCTCTGCCCAGCTTCAGAAGAAGGAAGATGCCTATCAACAGGAAATCAAAAAGGAAGACGCACGCTTTCAGGCATTGAACGATGCGGAAACAAAGGTTGAGCGACTCAAGGGAAAGGTCCGCGAAGAGGCGCTGGACGTGCTTGACCGGATGCGTGATCCACATGCTCTTTCTTCCTCGTTTGCAACCTCCATGCTGGCCCTCAAGGACGGGCTCGACAGAGTAAAGCTGCCCGAAAGTGCAGCGCGGGAATTCTTTGAAGACCTGGCAAGTGAGACGGAATGCGTCTGCGGCAGACCGATTGATGCCGAAATCGCCGCGACGATCCGTACCCGCGCAGCTCGATATCTTGGCACCGAGGATGTTGCGCTCCTGAATTCCATGAAGACGTCAATAAAGGACGCCATTGGTGACGAACCGGATGAAGGTGAGAAAGACCTGAACACGCGAATAGCAGGTCTGGGATCAGCCGTAGAAGAAGAGCACGAAGCCCGCAATGATAGGGACTCCCTGAGGCTTGAAGCCGAGCAAGCTGACCCCGCCGTCAAGAGCGCCCGGGATGACATCGAGAGTTTGCGGAGCCAGATCGAGAGTGTTGATGATGATCTGGAAAAGTTTGAGAGCAAGGATCAAACGCAAAACGACGAACGAACATACGGGATCGAAATTCTCGAAAAGCGGATAGATGACGCGGAAAGGAAGCTTGCGGAGATCACACATACGCTTACGGAGAAGGCCAGGCGTGACGCCCTGACGGTCATTATCAACAGTGCGCACAAGAAGGCCCGCGCCGGGATTACTTCGGAACTATGCGACCAGGCCAACGCACGCATATCCGAGTTGATGCCCGACAACAACATTTCGATTGATCGGATCGAACAAAACCTGATCCTAGAAGGCCAGGAAGGCGGCAGTGTGGGCGAAACGCTTTCCATTGCATATGCGTTCCTCGCGACGCTATTTCATCGATCCGACCATCAACTTCCTTTCGTTGTAGATAGCCCGGCTGGCCCAATCGATCTCGCCGTCCGCCCGAAAATCGGAGAGCTTATCCCTAATTTGACGGGCCAGTTCATCGCCTTCACGATTTCCTCGGAACGCGCCCGCTTCATCGCGCCGCTTAAGCGCGCCAGTAACACCGATATTCAGTTCATCACATTATTCCGCAAAGGCTCGGACGAGCTTCAACGGGCGGCCCATGAGAAAGGGAACGTTCTGGAGACGGGCGACGGGCTGAACGTTACGGGCGAAGACTTCTTCAATGCGTTTCAGCTCGAAGAAGAGGAGGCTGTCTGATGCTACCGTTCCGGCTACGTTTGGATGCACGTCAGTGGTTCAAGGACCTCCGCGACCAGAGGGTGTTTAAGACGGATTTCGATGCGTTCTATTTCTGCTTCGTCGCGGGCGTGACAGTCAAACGCAAAGAAGCCGTCCCGCTGGATGAAACCGCCGAACTTGTGGCGTACTTTCCTGACAGGTACAGCTCGCGCGGCAAGTTGCTCGTCGGATTGTTCCTCAAATCGGAACTTGAGGTTCTTGGCGTGTCGATGGATGAACGCCGCGAAGTGCATTCGGCAATCGCGCATCTAGTCACTCCGGAAGCTCCTAATTTTTTGAGCGATGAAGGTGTCCGGGAGTTCAATAAATACGCGCATGGCGGGTACGAGCAACTTATCGAGTGGTTTGAAGACCGTCCCCGCTCGCTGGAAACATTCCTGCGCTCCTATAAGCGACGAGTAGACGCTGCACTGAACGGCGCAGATAGCGAATTGGCACATTCATGACAATCGAAACGGCTCATCAATCCATCACCGTACTCTTCGAACAGAACCAGACATTCGAAGTGCCAAAATATCAGCGCGAGTATGCATGGGATGCTGATGCAATTGAGGACTTCGTGGAAGACCTCGGCAAATGTGTGAGTGCAAGACATCAGGGAGAAAAGAGAAATCATTTTTTTGGTGGGATTGTGAGCGCCCGGTTGAACGTCCCCGGCTCAAGCCGCCCGAGTTACGAGGTAATCGACGGACAGCAAAGAATATCGTCCTTTGTTATGCTGGCCGCGGCCGTTGTGTTTTCGATGAAGGAGATATCGGCTGGTATTGAGGACGACGAGGAGTCTTCTGAAGAAGATGGGAAAGCACTCGGCTATCTACAGCAAACCATCGCCAAGATCGAATCCTTATATCTGACTCACCGCTATGCGGTGGGGCTTGAGTATAAAGTCGTTCCTAAGCTTACGCTTTCGAAGGCGGACAATACGTTTTTCCAGGCGATTCTGACAGGAGGCGATCCTGCGACCGAGCGCCCCTCTCACGAGCGGATCAAATTTGCCTGGAAGCGTTTGAAAGCATTTCTGTCATCTGAACTCGAAGGCGAGAAGACTGCTTCGGGGCAGGCGACCAAGCTTCAATACCTGATTGACCATGTGCTCGCCGAGGACTGCACGGTTATCTTCATGTGGTCCGACAATCGCTCAGAAGCCTACCGCATTTTCCAGGTGCTCAATGACCGGGGCGTGAGTCTAACAAATGGTGATCTGCTGAGGGCGAGGACCCTCGAACTGCTCGATCATGCGCCAGTCGCTGCCACCCAGAACGAGCTGGCCGAGCGCTGGGACAGCACACTGGCATATCCCCCTACGTCGATTGACGATTACCTGCTCTGGTACTTCGGATCTTATGAGGGCTACAGGCCCAAGCAATCCGATGTAACTGATAGTTTTATGGTGGTCCGTTTTGCCGAGTCATCGCTTTCAAAGCCGATAACTCAGACGCAGGCTGGTAAGGTTTTAGGTGAGGTAAAACGGCTTGACGATGAATTTGCACTCTTGAACCAGCTCAACAACGGCGAGTGGCCCTACATTGATCAGGTCGGTGTCACGCAATGGGACGTAGAGCGATTAAACCTACTGGTCGGACATCTCAAACATACAAATGCGATGCCTCTGCTCATGGCTCTGCAGTTGCTCGAACCAAAGCGGTTTGCGGAAGCCGTGGCGTCATTGGAGCGGTTTGCGTTTCGGTACAAAACCATAGGCAACGCTCATATCAGCCCGGCGACCAAGTTATATCATGAGCACGCACTGATCATTCGGAAAGACCCGACCAGCTACAAAGTCGGAACGCTGCGGGCAGCACTAACAGAGCTGATTGAAAAGTATGCTTCGGGCAAACGCTTTTCAGCAGCCGTCAGTGAACTCACATACTCGATCCGTGGCGGTAATGGTCATATCAGATATCTGCTCATCACGATTGAAGACTACCTCCAATGGTACGATGAGGGTGCCAAAGGTGCTCCTGTATGCAAAGACAAGACGCGGGTATTGGATATCGCTAACACGACCTTGGAGCATATTTATCCGCAAAAGCTCGATTCCAAGGATAGTGTTGCCGAACTGGAACCGGCCAAGCATTTTCTTGGAAATCTGACCATCCTCGGTCCGGACGATAATGATGCCGCTGGGAACAAAAATTTCGCCGAAAAGCGCATTGCTTTCGAAGAATCGAACCTTCGCATTAATCGCCAAATCGCGAAGAACAAGTCATGGGCGAAAGCGGATGTCGATAAGCGCACAACGCTGCTGGCGGAGATAGCTGAGAAGATTTTCGTGCCCTAACGCTATATCGTGGTAACGTTAGAGAAAAAGTGGTTGAGCCTATTTGATGCAGAATTTGCCGTCATATCACTAAAATTTCCTTCCGTTATTTCAAATATTCACCCTAGATCATCCGCCTTGCGTTGATAATGTACGTCAGATTTCCTCTTTCACTTCGCAATGTCGAAGACCTTCTTCATGAGCGGGGCATTGATATCTGTCATGAAATAGCCCGTTATTGGCGGAACAAATTTGGCCTGATGTTTACTCGTGAAATCCGTAAGAAGCGGATTCATCCATCTCACAATTATTCAAATTGGAAATGGCATCTTGATGAGGCCTTCGTAAAGAATAATGGCGAAACACACTACCTGTAGCGTGCCGTTGACCATGAAGGAGAAGTTCTGGAAGCCTTTGTTTCCAAGCGACGCGATCGCAAAGCAGCAATGGTTTTCCTTAAGAAACTTATGAAATGGTATGGAAGACCGCACAAATTTGTCACAGATCGGTTGAAATCATATCGTGCGGCTATGAAGACCATCGGAAATGCCGAGGTTTAAGAGATCGGCCGGTGGAAAATCAATCACTGTGAAAACTCCCATCTCTCGTTCCGGCGAGGAGAGCAGACAATGCTGACATCCAGGCACCTGCGAAGTATACGGAAATTTCTATCTATTCACGACACTGTCCAAAATCTCTTCAATCATGAATGCCGCATTGGACAAGTGGCAGCAACATAGTGCGGCATAAGAGTGGCTTATTTACGCCATTTTTGACATACATTGTCGAGGTCGCATTCGTCTGACAGCACACGCTAAAGCTAAACTCTTCTCGGGTTATTCATATCTCTTAAGAGCAGGTGCTATTTTCAGCCGCCGCCCTTCTTCTTCATGCCCTTACCGGAGCCTGAACCCATTCCAGACCCGGACTTCATACCCGAGCCCATCCCGGAACCGGACTTCATACCTGAACCCGTTCCTTTTTTCATGGGAGGGGTGTCCGGCAGGGTTATGCCTTGGTTTTTGGCGCGTTCCTGCATCTGGACATGATGTTCAGCGCGGATCTGTTCACGCTCCTGTTCCGTCTTGGCGCTTTTCATCCGCTGTTGATATTCCATGCGTTCCTGCTCCGTCATCATCTGACTGCCGTAAACAGGGTGCTGCTGTGCCTTCGACGACATGGCAAGAGGAGCCATCGTCCCAAGGACCAATGCAGAGGCAATCGCGAGGGAAGCGACAGTTTTATGTTGAATCATTTCACTCTCCTTAATATAAAATGCGCTAGCGTAGCACTGTCAGGCTTCTGTCACCTTGAATTCGTCTTTATCCAAGTCGACGAGGGCCAGATTAGCTCCATGCCGTGTTATTTCTTCCGCCATTTTCCGCCCCAGTCCTCGTGCAGAACCCGTTATGACAATCGTCTTGCCATCTAAATCCATTATACTTCTCGTAAAGACTTGTCGTTACGTGATTTCGGGCTGTACCCGAGTGACCTTTTCGCATCCACACAAGTACTTTCATATACAATCTTCGAAATGCCAGAAGCCGTAACTTGCTGACGATTGTGATGCTCATGCAGCGTATGGGAATTACTTCAGCAACCTCAGTCTTTCCTGTCTTGCTTCTGACCGTCTTCCGCTTCGCCTGGAGTCCCTTGTTGACCCAAGGCCTTTTGGCTGAGCTCGGCCATCTCAGTAATCTCGCGCTGATAATCTTCGACCGTTTTTTTGAAGAAATCTGAGTAGGCGGCATTCAATTCCACCGGATTGGTGCAAGTCGTGAGTTGCTGCAGTAACGCGGCGTCTTTCTTGAACCGCTTCGTCAGAAAGGCCGTCCATTGCTGGTTCATCTCCAGCCAAACCGCAACGGGATTACCGCCGGACGCCGAGACTTCGTTCATTTTCGGCATAAAAGCATTCAACATCGCGGCCGGATCAAACCCGGAAGGTTGCGAGGAAATGCCAGCGTCTTGTGGTTTTTTGGGCATGACTAATTCCGCTCTCGTGCTAGTTCAGGATAAATTAACCATATTTTACGCCCCTTGGCTTAAACGGCATTGACTCAGATCAATCATTTACTCGAATGGGTGCTACATCGCTTTTGAACAGCAAAGCCGCATTTTCCTTAGCTTGCTGCAAGAAAGACATTTCAGCCACCTAATCCTTTTCCTTGACGCTCTTCTGACACATCCGGTTTTTGTGGATTGTACTAAAATGACAAAGGCAATGTCGGCATTGCGCATTTTTTAGGAGCTCTTACTTGCAAATATGAGAAGATACCAATATGCCGTTAATAGTATACATCTGTAGGGAGCGGTCTGTATTCTCTCCGCACCGGGGGGCCGACATTTTTTAGCGAGAAAGGAGAGGCGGGACAAATGAGCGATGGCATTGACGGGACGGAAACTGGTGACGCTGTCGGAACATCTTCTGAGCGCCGCACTACATGGGATGAGCGCTACGCCGCGCCCGGCTTCTTGTTTGGAACCGCGCCAAGTACATTTCTCGTAGAACAGAAGAATTATCTTGTCCCGGATACAACGGCTCTGACGGTTGCTGATGGTGAGGGGAGGAACTCCGTTTTTCTCGCTGAATGCGGTCTTAAGGTAACTGCCATGGATGCCTCTGAGGTGGCCGTCGAGAAGGCGCGTGCCCTCGCAGACGCGCATGGTGTCTCTGTTGATTTTCATAAAGCTGACATTTTTGACTGGGACTGGTCTGCTACTACCTATGATTTTGTGGTTGGTATTTTCATCCAGTTTTTATCTCCGGATGATCGCAAGGCGGTTTTTGCTGGAATGAAGAGAGCGCTGAAGCCGGGTGGCGTCCTCCTGCTTCATGGTTACCAGCCTGCGCAAGTTGATTATGGTACCGGAGGGCCGCCCCACCGGGAAAACATGTACACCGAAGCCTACTTGCGCGAGGCGTTCGATGACATGGAGATTCTTCGTCTCGCATCCTATGACCGCGAAATTGCCGAAGGAACAGGACATGCCGGTATGTCTGCCCTCATTGATCTTGTCGCTCGCAAGCGTTAGATAATCCATGTGCGCGCTGCCCAGTGTTATCGGTGCCTTCACTGCCGGGGCCGCTGACTGACGCCGAAAGCAAGGACGAAGGCATGAGCAACTTTCTAAAGGACCTCAGAAGGAGGATAAACTTATGACCTATTATTTTGCCAAAACGGTCTCCGGCAAGAACTTCGACGATGTGATCGTTCAGGTGACCGACGCTTTGAAGGACGCGGGCTTCGGTATCCTGACCGAGATCGATGTGCGGGCGACGATGAAGAAAAAGATCGGAGAGGATTTTCGGGATTATTGCATTCTTGGAGCCTGCAACCCGCAGCTGGCGCATCAAGCGCTGCTGGCCGAGGATAAAATCGGTACGATGCTTCCATGTAATGTTATCGTCCAAGCCACTGAAAATGGTGACATCGAAGTGGCTGCCGTCGATCCGGCGGCCTCGATGCAGGCGGTTGATAACCCTGAACTGGCACACATTGCTGAGACTGTTGGTGACAAGCTCAAACAGGTTATCGACAGGCTCTGACGGCGTGTCAGAATGAAGACGCGTCATAGAGCCTTATCCAGCTCAAATTAACTTGTTTGCGTCTCATTGTCTAAGGCGCGCCCGAGAATACCCGTGGTATCAATAGATGACGATCCTGCTGAAGGCTTTTGTCTATCCACCCAACCAACGCGACTCTCGCGCAGGGTTTCCCCGTCACGATCAATGAAAATCGCACTTAACCCAAGTCTTTGCGCAAGATTTTTCCCATTCCGGGATCCGAGGATCATGAACGCTGTCGCCCAGGCATCCGCGTCCATGCAATTTTCTGCCAGAACTGTCACGGAGGCTGGTGATCCCATTACCGGTCCGCCCCGCGCCGGGTCCATAGTATGGGAGAGGCGTTTGCCGCCAACATCGACCCAGTGTCGATAGTCACCCGAGGTTGCGACCGCGCAATCTTTCAATTCGAGAATGGAAAGCGCGGCGCGCGCCTCAAAATCTGGCCGCTCCAGCGCTATAGTCCAGGGTTTGCCGTCGGAGCGCAATCCGCGCGCGCGCATCTCTCCGTCGAGGCCCACCAGGGCTTTGGAGATGCCGAAACAATCCAACGCCGCCATCATCCGATCTACAGCATAACCTTTGGCAATACCGGACAAGTCCAGCGTAATCGGGGTTTGTTTGCGAACATGGAGGGACTCGCGGTCAAGGTCCAGTATTTCATGCGCCATGGGGCGGGCATGGCCAAGGGCCGCCCGCATCGCACTCTCATTCGCCTCATGTGGTCCGAAACCCCATGCGGCGACGACATCGCCTACTCCAATGTCGAACGCGCCGCTGGAGAGTCGCCCTATCTCCAGTGCGCGTGTCAGAACCTCCATCAGTTCTGCAGGTACCGGCACCAATGTGCCGACAGTGGCACGGTTAATCCGCATTAGATCGCTGTCGGCTTTCCATGTGGACATTTGACGGTCCACTACATCCACGCTTTCGACCAGCGCCGCATGGATCGGATCGGGGTCGGTCACGGCGGGTGCATAAAATTGCGCCGACCAGCGGGTGCCCATCGTTGGGCCATTCAGTTTGTGGCATGTGAGATCAGTAGGTATCTTCAACATAACGTCCTTCCGTTTTCAACAAGTCGGGTGTGAGTCCGGCGGGCGTCAGAATATCGGCCAGCGTATCGACGACGCCCGCCGCCATATCACGCCCGCCGCAGACCAACACCTGTGCGCCCTCACCGATCAGGCGAACAACCCGCGCGGAATCGGCACGCAAGGCATCCTGTACATAGGCGCGCGCACTGGTACGGGAAAAGGCCGTGGTGACCGAGGTCAGCCGACCGTCGGCCTGCCAGTTCTGCAATTCCTCGCCATAGAACAAGTCACTGTTGGGATGCCTTGCCCCGAAATAGAGATGCATAGGTCGTCCGGGATGGTTACCGCGCGCAAACCCTGCCAATGGCCCGATCCCGGTCCCTGCGCCGATCAGAATCACCGGTTTGGTGTTATTTGCGATTCGAAAATCGAAATTGCGGCGGACGAAGCCCTGGACGCTTTGGCTGGGGGGTAGATCCAGAAGCTGACCGGAACAGAGACCGCTGGGATGACGGCTGACGCAGATTTCCACGAAGCCATCACTATACCCCGAAGCTAAAGAATAGAAGCGTGGCACGGTCGAGCCTTCCGGGATGATGCCCAGCAAGTCGCCTGCCGAGAAGCGCGAAAACCCGCGGCCCGTCAGCCGCGCGAGAAGCCCCGCTTTCGGGATGGCGAAACGCAGGATCGCTGCGGGAGCCTGCATTTCGGCACCGTAGTCGCGGCGAGAGATCAGGGTCAGCGCATGGCTGCGCGGAATCGCGTGGCTGTGCGATAGTTCCAGCGAATGGCCGAGCGCCTGGCCCAGGTCACGTCCCCAACGGGCGAATTCCTGTGGCGACTGGCGGTCCACGGTCGCCATCGGTAATAGTTGCGACCAGCCTTTTTCCTCTGCGACGCGTGCAACGTTGGTGGCGTAGCCGCAGAATTTCGGAAATTGCCGGTCGCCAAAGCCCAAAACAGCCAGCGGCATCTCCGGTACTTGCGGCAGGGTTGCCAGTCGGTCGAGGAACCCTTTGGCAGAAGCCGGAGCGTCACCCTCGCCATAGGTGGCGGCCAGGACGATCACCCGTTGGGCGCACTTATAGCGGCGGGGCGTGAACTGCGACATCGCGCCGGTATGCACCTTGTGGCTCGCTTGTGTTAGCGCCAAGTGCAGCGTCGCGGCGAAGCCCCAAGTACTGCCGCCTTCGCTACCGACGAGCAGAATTGTGTCGGCCTGTCCGGCGGCCGTATTGCCCTTGATCCGTGGCCGCGCACGGCGGGCCTGCACCCACAGGATTACGCCCGTACCCGCCATAACCGGCGCGCCAAGTGCCATCAGTCCAAGAATGATGCCCAGCCAGGCGGCTCCCTGTCCGGTGTGCAGCATGTAGATCGTCTCAGTTACGCGCTGCCATGTGCCGGCATCAGCCCAGCCAAGCGTCACACCGGTCCCCTGATCGAGATAGCCCTCGCCACTGGCTGTCTTGAGCGTGAACACATCAGTGGGATCGCCCGGATAGGGAAAGGTCAGCTCACGCATCGCCGCCACCGGCGTGTCGCGCAGCAAAGACAGGGCGTCGAGCACCACCCCCGTCTGTCCGCTCACCTCGGTTGGAAAGGCAGGTGGGCCGCCGTCCTCGGGAACGAAGCCAAAAGTGCTGGCCGTCATGAACAACGCGGTGGTAGAAGACAGTAGTAAGCCGACCACTGTAAGCCGCGCCACCTCGACATGCAGCCGCCCCATGAGCGGGCCGCGCAGCCGCGAGAAGATACGCCGCCAGCCACCGACCCGCCGGGCGGTCAGCATCAGCCCCGACAGTGACAGGACCAGCAGCGACGCCGCCCCAGTAGCGACCGTCAACCGTCCGGCATCGTCCAGGAACAGCGAGCGGTGCAGGTTGGTCATCCAGCGTTGAAAAGTGGAAGGTTCATAATTCGCCACGCCCTGTCCGGTTGCAGGGTCGATCACCACCGCGCCGGGCCGCCCGCCGTCAAAATAAAATGCGGTGATCCGCCCCGATGGCGCGCGGCGAATCTGTTCGATCCCGGGATAGGCAATGGCCACGCGCTCGGCCAGCGTGGCAACCGTCAGATCCGGTTCGGATTGTGCCGGAGCCTGCACCGCCTCGAGCGCCGGAAGAACCGATAGCACCGTGCCGCTGAGCGTAATGACGACGATCAGCAGTGCCGCGATGAGTCCGGGGATTTTGTGCAGCGCACGCAGCATGGCAGGCTCCTTTTTTTGCAGGTTACATGTCGTAGGTGAAATCACGGATGTAGCGGCGGCCCGGAACAGGCTGGCCCATCCCCTGAGTGGTCAGCGGCACGACCACCTCTGACGGGCTGTCGCGCATGTCCTCGACCGAAGCGTCGATATGCAGTTCATACCCGGCATCAAACAGCGAATCGGCCAGATCGAGCGTGATCTTCAACTGCCGACCCGCGCCAACGCTGGCACCGGTGATGCCGTTGATTTCGGCCGGGTTGCCTTGCGTCGCGCGATACCAGTCGCTGAGATGCGTGTAGTATTTCGACTTGCCGCCGGCAAGCCAGAGGCTACCCTGATAGGCACCCTGTGCGTCTGTGACGTAAAGCGCAAGATAGGCGCCGTCACCGCCATAAGAGTTCATATTGGTTGTCAGTGTAACGGGGCGAGCCATTGCCGGAACAGTCAGGGCAGTGGACAAGGCGAGGGCATATAACAGGCTTTTCATGGAGTATCTCCGAATTACGTTGTTTCGAGGTCTGTTTAACGGTTTCGGCTGACGCCTTCCTGACGAAAAACAGGATATCGCTTCAGCCTGTTGTAAGATTTTATCGGGCGTGAATAGCTCCGCCGCGCTGGTGGTAACGTCGGAGCTTTGACGTTAGTCACAGAGGTCATTATTGAACCACGGCGCCGGGCTTGCTGCCAGGGACAAACAGACCGTTGGCGGGTGGTTGGCCCGTTCCAGTCGGCGTCTGGTTCCTGTCGCGGCCACCACGATCATCGTCGTCATCGTCATCGTCATCATATTCCATTTCCACAATAGCCAGCGTGCCGGGATCGATCTTGACCTCGATTTCGCGGCCCTGGGCATCGCGCCCCTTGATTTCATAGCAACCGTCGTCGGTCTTGATCCGGCGTACGGTCCAGCCTTGTGCTTCGGCCATATTCTGGACGGCGTCGCGTGGTTGCCAATCGGCCATGGGTACACGGCAGTCATCATCATCGGCAAGGGCCATACCCATCGTACCGAGACCAGCTAGGCCAGTTACAAATGTTGCGGCAATCAGATATTTCTTCATCTTCTTATCTCCTGAAATTTCTGGTGATATACTATTGTTGCTCGCTTTCCTGACGTTGACCTGAAGCGTGCCGGTTTTCCGCTTCAGGTACGTGTCAGCTTCATGGGAGATAGAGGGGAAGCAAGCGGAACGGGACGGAGAAGACATGCGTGTTTTGCTGATCGAGGATGATAGGGTGCTGGGTGCTGCGGTGCGCGACCAGATCACCGCTGACGGCCATTCCATCGACTGGGCCACGCGGCTTGATGCGGCGGGGGAATATCTAGACGTGGCTATCTACGACCTGATCCTGTTGGATCTGATGCTTCCTGATGGGCGTGGCCAGCCGTTTCTGCGCGCGCTTCGGGCGCGGGGCAAAGCAACACCGGTAATCATCCTGACCGCGCTTGATCAGATTAGCGACCGGATCGAGGGACTAAATGCAGGCGCTGACGATTACATGGTCAAGCCTTTCGACCTGTCCGAACTATCGGCGCGGGTAGGTGCCGTTGCACGGCGCTATTCCGGAAACCCCAACCCATTGGTCACACTTGGCGACCTGGAGATAGATCTGGCTGCTAAATCGGTCCGTCGCAGCGGGCGTCCAATAGTCCTGACCGCACGCGAATGGGTATTGTTTGAGGCGTTCGTGCAGCGGCCGGGGCAGCTTTTATCGAAGGCGCAGCTTGAAGAACGACTCTATTCTTTTGACACCGAAATCGAGAGCAATACGATTGAGGTTCATGTCAGCCGGTTACGCAAGAAGCTGGGACGCGAGCGGATCGAGACGGTACGCGGCCTGGGCTACCGGTTGGGTGCTGCATGAAGTGGCCAGGTTCATTACAAGCGCGGCTGGCGCTCGGTTTGGGTCTGGGGCTGGCCATCGTTTGGCTCGTCACCGCGTGGATCACCGCCACCTTGTTGCGCGGCGAGATGAACGAAGTCTTCGATTCAACGCTCGAAGAAACGGCACAACGTATCCTGCCGCTCGCGGTTTTGGATATTCTTGATCGCGAAGAACTGGGTATCAGTCAGCGCATCGCTACTCTACGCCAGCACGAGGAATTCTTTACCTATATCGTGCGCGACGATCAGGGACGCGTGCTGTTGCGTTCGCACGGGGCCGAAGACGCGGTCTTTCCGCCCTTCGAAGGCTTGGGGTTTCGTCAGACACCGACGCACAGGCTCTATTACGATGCCGCCTTGCAAGGCACGATTACCATTGCAGTCGCCGAACCGTTGAACCACCGCATCGAGGTTGCGCGCGAAGCTTTGGTGGGGCTCGCCTTCCCGTTAATTATGGTCATTCCACTTAGTTTGATTGGGGTTGTTGTTATTGTTTGGCGCAGCCTTGACCCTGTTCGACGTTTTAGTGCCGAGCTGGCCAGTCGCGATGAGCACGATCTGTCGTCAGTAGATAATGGCAACCTTCCGAGTGAAATCACACCGGTGGCCGAGGCCGTCAATCAGCTTCTCGACAGGCTACGCCGCGCGATGGAAGCGGAGCGTAGTTTTACTGCTAATGCGGCGCATGAGCTTCGCACTCCTGTGGCAGCCGCACTGGCTCAAATCCAGCGGTTGATGACTGAAACCTCTGATGCTGTCGTGAGTCAAAGGGGAGTGGAGATTGAAGCTTCGCTCAAACGCCTGAACCGGCTTTCGGAAAAGTTATTGCAATTAGCCCGCGCGGAAGGTGGACAGCTCCGTCGCGACACCGCATCAGATATCCGTCCTGTGTTACGCATGATAGTTTCGGAATTCGAGCGGATCGCGGGGGCGGAACGCCTTGAGGTCGACTTGCCGGATACGGCAGTACTGTCTGATATCGACCCGGACGCTTTTGCCATCCTTGCGCGCAATCTGATTGAGAATGGATTGCGTCACGGCACAGGTGATACTCCTATACAGGTGATCATGACTGCGAATGGTTTACTGCGTGTGATAAACGATGGCCCGATAATTCCGCCAGAGACGCTGGCGAGGCTCACTGCGCGGTTTGAACGCGGGCATACCTTGTCAGCTGGCGGTGGGCTGGGTCTGTCCATCGTACAGGCGATCGCTGACGGAACGCAGGCGACGCTTATACTATATTCTCCCGCGCCAGGGAGGGCAGACGGTTTCGAGGTGGATTTCGAAATACCGATACACCATTGATTGCGATCCTGCTGCGAACTGCTCGTAGTGGTATTCGCAAACTCTGAACAGCAATTAGGCTTCAATTAAGCTGCCCCACATAGATGACAATACCAGAATACCTGTATCATCGACCTATTTCTAACGAGTTTAATGTCGCTCTGTCAGATAGAGAATTGACAAATGTCCGATGGCTTATTAATTAGTAATTAATAACTAACTAAATGGGATTCTGTATAATGCGCGTTCGCAAATCCGCCGAAGCCCGCAAGTCTGAAATCATTGACGCCACCCTTCGTCTGGCTGACAAGCTCGGTCCGGACCGGCTGACAACCGAGACAATTGCGGATGCGGTGGGACTCACCCAGCCGGGAATATTCCGACACTTCCCGAAGAAACAGGATTTATGGGAGGCGGTGGCCGCGCGAGTCGGGGCAATGATGGAAACGCGCTGGAAAAAAGCCGAGAGCGGCGATACTCCTGCAACAGACAGGATACGTAGGCTCATTGGCGCACAACTGCGGCTGATCCAATCCACACCCGCAATTCCCGCCATTCTTTTTTCGCGGGAACTACATACCAAGAACAAGGGGCTCCGCACCGCCTTTTTTGGACTTATGAGCCGCTTTCACAAGGTGATCTCTGATTTAGTGGCGCAAGCCTGTGCAGCGGGTGAGCTGAACGAAGATCTCGACCCCGACGATGCTGCCTATCTTATTATCGGATTGGTGCAGGGCCTTGCCGTGAGATGGTCCATCAGTGGGCGGAACTTTGATCTGACGGACGAAGGAAACCGCCTTCTTGAACTTCAACTAAAGGGCCTCGCTTATGGAAATGCGGGGACTGGCGAAGAAAGGAACGCATCATGAGAACACGTCTTTTCCGGTATCTTTTGCTCCTGCTGGCAATTGGCGCCGTTGCTGCGGCTGTTTTCCTTTTCATCTTCATGCGTCCGTTGCCGGTGGAGATTGCGCACCCTGCCGAAAATGTGCCGATACAGGTCTTTGGACTTGGCACCGTGGAGGCCCGCATCCTGTCGAAAGTCGGTTTTGAAGTCGGTGCCGCGCTTGTCGAGTTGAATGCCGATCAAGGCGACTGGGTGAAAGAAGGCGATATCCTGGCGCGGTTGCACAGCGCCGAACAGGAGGCCCGGGTCGCCAAGGCCAAAGCAGGAATCGCCAATGCGGAAGCGGCAGTAAAGACCGCAGAAGCTGCCGTCGGAAAGGCACGTGCCGTTCTAGCCCAGAAAAAACAATCGAACAAGCGCAAGCAGGCGCTGGTCGCCAAACAGACGGTCTCTGCGGAAAGCGCCGAGGAAGCGCAAATGGAGGAAGACGTGGCGGCTGCCGAACTCGCCGTGGCGATCAGCGACGTGGAAGTCGCAAAGGCCGCGCTTGAAGACGCCCTCGCGCAGTTCGGCGTGGAGAAAGTTCTTCTGGGTCATCATGTGCTCAGAGCGCCATATGACGCCATCGTCGTTCAGCGCCACAAAGAGTTGGGTTCCGTTCTCAGTTCCGGCGACGTCCTTTTTACCTTAGTCGCTCCGGAGACCGTCTGGGCACTGGCCTATGTTGATGAAGCGGGTGCAGGTGATTTGCGGGTTAATCAGCCCGCTGAGGTTCGTTTGCGCTCTTTACCCCGGCAGATGTTTGAAGGCCATGTAACCCGCATTGACATTGAAAGCGATCGTGTAAGTGAAGAGCGCCGCGTCTATATCGCTTGTGATCTCTGCCCGGAAAGCTTTCATCTCGGCGAGCAGGCCGAGATCTTCATTACGACCGGCATCCTCGACAAGGCGCTGCTGATGCCGGAAGCGGCAGTCGAACATTTCGACGGAACCAAAGGTACGGTCTGGACTGTCGAGGATGGTGAGCTGCACCGCCGTGATGTTGTCTTCGGCCAGAGAACTCTCGATTCCCGACTTGAAATTACCGATGGTCTGCCGGAAGGGGCACGTGTCGTCTCTGCGCTGCGTCCGGGACTACGGGAGGGGCGCGCAGCCAAGGTGTTGGAGGAAATAACACCATGAACCTGGCCTATCGGGATATCCGGCACAATCTTGGGCGCTTTCTGCTCACTTGTTTCGGGCTGAGCCTGTTGCTCGGCGTCGTCCTGTCGATGATTGGAATTTATCGAGGTCTGGTCGAAGATGCGCTAACGCTGGTCCGCACCCCTGTTGTCGATGTCTGGGTCGTGGAATCGGGAACACGCGGGCCGTTCGCTGAGTCATCGCGTATTCCCGGCGATACGCGGGAGGCAATTGCCCGCCTTCAGGGGGTCAGCGCGGCAGGCAGTGTGACCTACCAGTCGGTTGAGACGCGTCACGGCAACGAAAAGCTGCGGCTCTATGTCGTTGGTTACGAACCCGGTCGCCCCGGCGGGCCGGATCAGATCACCACCGGGCGACCGATTGGCCGGAGCCACTATGAAATGGTCGCGGACAAGCGGACCGGCTTGTCACTTGGCAGCCGTATTGAATTGGGACGCGACACCTTCACCGTTGTCGGCATGACTGATGATCAGGTTTCGTCCGGTGGCGACCCGGTTATCTACATCACGCTAAAAGATTCCCAACAGCTTCAGTTCGAGCTGGCCCCGCCAGCCGCGCGGCGGGAGATCGCACGCGGCAGCGGCCCCGGCGACACTGACACGATCAATGCTGTTATCGCCCGCGTTTCACCGAATGTGTCGCCGGAAAGTGTGGCTGAAGCGGCGCGGCGCTGGAAGCATCTTGCCGCTATGAGCCAAGGCGAGCAGGAGCTTATCCTGACGCAGTCCGTCGTCGAACGCGCGCGCAAGCAGATCGGGCTGTTTACGGGGTTATTGCTGATTGTCTCTGCCGTCATTATCGCGCTAATCCTCTACACGATGACCATGGACAAACTGCGGGAAATCGCCACCCTCAAACTAATCGGGGCGCCGGATCGAACCATTGTTGGTCTCATCCTGCAGCAAGCACTGGCGATGGGAACGATTGGCTTTGGGTTTGGCGCTATATTGATCACGAGCATCAAAGACTATTTCCCGCGCCGCGTCGTACTTCAGCCCGAAGATGGGCTCGCGCTAGCGGCGGCGGTAATACTCGTCTGCGTCCTTTCCAGTGCACTTGGTGTGCGGCTGGCGCTCAAAGTCGATCCGGCAACGGCAATAGGGGGATAACAATGAGCAATTCACTTAGTGAAATCCCACTTGTCCATGTGCAGAATGTCTCCAAGCATTTTGGCGAAGGGGAGACCCGTGTCGATGCCTTGCGCGATGTCAGTTTGGAGGTCCATCCCGGCGAGGTGGTGGCGCTGCTCGGGCCCAGCGGATCTGGCAAGACCACGCTTCTGAATGTCATCGGCTGTATCACCGAGCCCAGCAGCGGCTGGGTCAGCCTCGATGGTGAGGTTGTTTATGACGGGCACTGGTTGCGATCGGACTTGCGCAAGCTTCGGTTGGAGAAAATAGGCTTTATTTTTCAGTTCCATAACCTGCTGCCCTTCCTTAACAGCACCGACAACGTCGCCGTGGTGCTCAGCTTGGCCGGATTCGACAAGGATGAATCGAAACGGCGGGCGATTGAGCTGCTGGAGTATCTGGAAGTCGGGCACCGCAAAGATGCCATGCCCGCTAATCTATCCGGCGGTGAGGCGCAGCGGGTGGCAATTGCCCGTGCACTCGCCAACCGCCCCCGGATTATTCTTGCCGATGAACCTACGGCGGCGCTCGATTCCGAACGGGCAGGGATCGTGATGGACCTGTTGCGCAAAGTAGCCGTCGAACAAGAGGCGGCGATCCTCGCCGTCACGCATGATGAGAAGATATTCGATCGTTTCGACCGCATATTCCATTTGCGGGACGGGCGGCTGGATGACCAGAATACATGACGATATCGCCAAACGGCTTTAGTTTAAAGGTAACTTTATAGTGAGATATTTTTTAGACTTGCTTTGTCAAATTATGTTCATATATTGACGTGAATAATAGTGGCTTAGAGAGTGAGCATTGAATTATAATAACGGAAATATAGACTGGCGCGTACGAGGGCTGCGCTTCATAGTGGCCATTGCGTTTGCGTTTGGTGTTTTTTCCAGTATGCCAGCATCTGCACATCATACTGATACGGCAAGTCAAACACATTTTGACACCGCCATTGACGATCACGTGACCTCAAGCCATAAACAAAAGCAGGGTTCTCATATCGAAAAATGCGGCATGATCTCTTGTGCATTTAGCTTGCCCGCAAATTTTCAAGTAATATCGACAGCGTTTGGTGCGAAAACGCCGTTTTGCGTCATTGCTGTGCAAGTAGCATCTATTTCTTTTGCACCACCAAAGCACCCCCCAAAGATTTAGTTCCTCTTTTAGGCCATTTCTCAAGACAGCCATGATTGCTGTCAATGCGGTTATGCGCCTTTCTCAAACTTCGACTATTGAAATTTGAATCTGTCTCCCTGCCTGACCGAGGTGAGGTCTGCATTAGAAGGAGACCAGAACAGGAACTGATAACATGAAGATTAAGCGTACTTTTTTGTCCGGTGTTGCCGGAATAACCCTCACTGCCGTCTTGGCACTAAGCTCTGCGATCGCTTTTGCGGCCGGGAACCATCACGGGAGTCATGGCGGAAAATCGGGCATTGGTGTCCCTGGTAACGCTGCAGACGTCACCAGAACCATCGAGATCAAGATGGGGGATAATTTTTACGAACCGGAAGAGATTTCCATCAAGAAAGGTGAAACGGTTCAATTCAAGATCATCAATGCCGGGGAATTCGTTCATGAGTTCAATATCGGTACGGCCGCCATGCATGCTGCACATCAGGAAGAAATGATGATGATGATGGAGCACGGGGTACTGGAAGTCGACAAGATCAATCGGGATATGATGAAAATGGATATGGGAAATGGCAAGACCATGGAACATAGCGATCCGAATAGTGTGTTGCTGGAACCGAACGAAACGGCGGAAGTTATCTGGAAATTTGCAGATGATGCCGAGCTGGAATTTGCCTGCAACGTTCCTGGCCATTATGCCTCCGGCATGATGGGTGAAGTTCACTTTGAGTAAATGCTTTGCGCAGCCCATAGAGGCTGCGCATTCCAGCTTTTCAAAAATGAAAGGAACAGCAGGATGAGAATTTCATTCATGCAAAAGGCTTGCTTTGGCCTTGCAATGGCCGCAGGAGTTACTCTTCTGCCCGGCTTGAGTATCGCAAAGACTTTCAACCTGACAGTTGACAAGGTGCTTATTGATACCGGCAATTTCGAGAAGGAAGGGATTGGGTATAACGGGAAATCTCCCGGGCCGGTTCTACGCTTTCAGGAAGGAGAAGATGTCACGATCAATGTGACGAATAATCTCAATGAGTCTACGTCAATTCACTGGCACGGACTTATCCTTCCCTTCCAGATGGACGGTGTGCCTAAAATCAGCTTCCCCGGAATCGAACCGGGTGAAACCTTCACCTATAAATTTCCAATCGTGCAATCCGGAACATACTGGTTTCATAGCCATTCTGGCTTTCAGGAACCGGACGGAGCCTATGGTTCAATTGTAATCGAACCTGAGAAACGGGACCCGTTTCGTTTCGACAAGGATTACGTCGTTCAGTTCACGGATGCGCATCCTCATTCCGGCAAGCGTATATTGCGGAATTTGAAAATGTCGGCGGATTATTACAACCGTCAGCAACAAACGATTGGCGATTTTTTCGCAGATGTCCGCGAGAACGGTTTTAAAGCAACCGTCGATGACAGGATGGCTTGGGGCGACATGCGGATGATGAAGACAGACATTGAGGATGTGCAGGGCTTTACACCGCTTATCAATGGCAAGGGACCTCATCAAAACTGGACCGGATTGTTCGAGCCGAAAGAACGCATCCGCCTACGGTTCATCAATTCCTCCGCCATGACTTATTTTGATGTCCGCATACCGGGGCTGAAAATGACGGTTGTGGCAGCGGACGGGAACAATGTGCAACCTGTCACTGTCGATGAACTTCGCCTAGGCGTTGCTGAGACGTATGACGTTATCGTTCGTCCCATGGACGATAAGGCCTATACAATTTTCGGGGCAAGCATGGGCAGAACGGCTTACGCTCGGGCCACTCTCGCGCCGCGCCAAGGCATGGTTGCGGAAATTCCGGAAATGACAAAGGCACCGCTTCTCACCATGGCGGACATGGGGATGGACCACGGCAATATGGAAGGCATGGATCATTCAAACATGAGTGGGATGGATCATTCGTCGATGAAAGATATGGACCATTCCAAAATGAAGAGTATGGACCACTCCAGTATGAAGGAGATGGATAATTCGAGCATGAAAGGCATGGATCACTCAAATATGATGGGCATGGAGCAGGATAAGGATAGCTTTTATGCAAATGGCAGCGGGCTTGTCCCGACGGCGGCAAATGGCGGCAAGTTTCTTTCTTATGCCGACCTGAAGGCGCAAAAACCTCTTTATGAGGAGCGAGAAGCCACGCGGGAGATCGAGCTGCGTCTGACCGGAAATATGGAGCGGTATATCTGGTCCATCAATGGCGTGAAATATGAAGACGCTGATCCGATCGTACTTCAGTATGGCGAACGGGTCCGCTTCAAGTTTGTCAATGAGACCATGATGACCCACCCCATGCATCTGCACGGCATGTGGAGCATTCTGGATGTCGGGGCCGGTAAGTGGGACCCGATCAAACACACCATTAGCGTTGCCCCCGGAACTACCGTCTATTCCGAAACAGAGGTTGATGCGCCCGGTCAATGGGCGTTCCATTGCCATCTGTCTTTCCATATGGATGCCGGAATGTTCCGGAAAATTGTCGTTGAAGGCGGTCCGAAATCTGCAAGCCTCAATCCGTCTGAACAGGGAGTACTGCAATGATTGACTTGAAGAAATCTCTCCTGACAGCGGCCCTCCCCTTTTCTGTTTTGATGCCAGTTGTCGGCCATTCGGCGGAAATGTCGAATATCTACTATGGTGTTCAGATGGAGGAGTTTGAGTATCGGTATGGAGAAGGCGGCGAAGAGCTTTTTGCCTTTGACGGTGATGCGTTTATCGGGACCGATGAATTGAAACTCCGGTGGGAAGGAAGCGGGGAACTGGATTTGAATGTCAATCGCTTCGAATCCCTTTCCAATCAGCTCGCCTTGCAAACACCCATATCGGATTTTTGGGACATCAAAGGCGGCATTAGGTACTCGAGCCCGCAAGGACCGGATCGTTGGTACGCTGCCGTTGGCTTGAGTGGCCTTGCTCCGCAATGGATCGAGGTGGATACGCATCTGTTCCTGAGTGAAAAGGGAAAGCTTTCTGCTGATCTCGATATCGAGTACGAGATACTTCTCACCAATTATCTTACCCTGACGCCTTCCGCGAATATCGATGCGGCCTTTTCGAGTGATCGAGAAATTGGCGTTGGCTCCGGTATTAACAGCGTGGAGGCAGGTTTAAGGCTTAGCTATGACGTTTGGGATAGAATTCTCTCGCCTTACGTTGGCGTCGTCTATGAGCGCAAGTTCGGTCAGACTGCAAATTACGTCGAAGCAGAGGGTGAAAGTGCCGATATATGGTATGCCGTTATCGGTGCCAAGCTGATGTTCTAAAGCACCGGGATACGGACTTTGACCATTCTGGAGGGAGTGTTCAGCTCTCTCCAGATATGTGCCTGACGTTAAGGAAATATCATGCCTAAAATACTTATCACTTTATTGTTGTTGACGTTATCCATGATGCTCCAGACAACAGCTTTTGCCGACAATACGGACGCCTATTTTCAACCTGTAGAAATCCATGACGCCATTGTGACGATATCCAATCAGGATACGTCGGGAGACTTGCGTTTTCGAATAGTCAACGATAGCCCTGGCAAATTGACAATAGTCGGGGTTACAAATACCGACAACGTGCAGTCAAAAATTATGGGGAGGATAGACGCGAACAATTACACAGAGCTTGGATCAATAACGTTGCTGCGGGAAGAAAATCTTGATCTGACAACAACCCATATATTTATACGTCTTTCCAATTTTAGAGAGCCTTTGGAGATCGGCCAAATTATTGAATTAAAGCTTGTTCTCTCCAATGGAGAATTGCCGTTTTCAGCCCATGTAAACCGTTAATATCTGACGCGAGCAGCGTGCTTCAGTATTGAATATCAGACCGGAGAGAAGAGCAATGGAAACACAACATAACGACAACCGCTCAACACAATATAAAAAAGACAGCCTGACACTCATTGGCGCCGTATCCATGGGAACCGGCGTGATGATCGGCGCGGGCATACTTGCCCTTACCGGTCAGATTGCGGAACTTGCCGGGGCATTGTTCCCTCTCGCCTTTTTTGCCGCTGCCATCGTAACGGCCTTTAGCGCATATTCCTATGTCAAGATGGCAAATGCTTACCCCTCTGCTGGCGGGATAGGCATGTTCCTACAAAAAGCCTATGGCCGGGGGACGGTCACGGCGGGTGGTGCGTTGCTTATGTATTTTTCTATGGTCATTAACGAAAGCCTGGTTGCCCGGACATTTGGCACCTACACCATGCAATTGTTTGATGCCGAACCCGTTGGCTGGGCCGTAACGGCGTTGGGCGTCGGTGTGTTGATCATCGCATTTTTGCTCAATATATCCGGCAATCGCCTGATTGGTGGATTTTCACTCTTCATGGCGTTTCTCAAGATCGGTGGCATTATTATATTCGCGACAGGCGGCTTGTGGATCGCAGATATTTCTTTTGAAAGCGTCATACCACAATCGTCATCGGACACGCCGATTACAGGGTTTCTCGCGGCGATGGCGCTGGCCATTCTCGCGTTTAAAGGATTTACGACCATAACCAACAGTGGATCGGAAATTGTCGATCCTCACAAGAATGTTGGGCGGGCGATCATCATTTCGATTTTGGTCTGCTTTGTCATCTATGTGCTTGTCGCTCTCGCGGTTGCGGCAAACCTGACTTTAGACGAAATTATTGCGGCAAAGGATTTCGCCCTGGCGAAAGCCGCGCGTCCGGCATTTGGCAGTTACGGACTATGGTTTACAGTTGGTCTGGCAATTGTCGCGACTGTTTCAGGGTTAATTGCCAGTGTCTTTGCCGTTTCGCGGATGCTGGCCATGCTTACCGACATGAAACTGGTGCCGCACAGCCATTTCGGGATGCCGGGAGATATCCAGAAACACACACTGGTCTATACGGTCGTGTTCGCTATTTTCCTGACAATATTTTTTGACTTGGGCCGCATCGCTTCTCTAGGCGCTATTTTCTATCTCATTATGGATATTTTTATTCACTGGGGTGTGTATCGGTATTTGCGCAAAGAGGTCAAAGCCAATGGAATTATCGTTTTGGCGGCGATAACTTTCGATATCATCGTACTGGGTGCCTTCCTGATTGTGAAAGCGTCAACTGATATGCTGGTGATCTACGCCGCGTTAATCGGGATTGTCGTGATCTTTGTTGGTGAGAGATTTTTCCTCAAGTGGCAGGAAGACGAGGGCAGTTAGTGTTTTTTACAAAATTAACAGCAAAAATGTTTCAATGGAGTTTAGTTGTAAAAGCTCTGCTCATCAGAAGGAGAAAATATGAAATTAAACTAAAAATTAGTGCGATGTACCAGCCATATGCGTAAGCTTCTGCCAAGCCCAGAAAAAAGCTTGGCCAAGTCAGCCAAACAAAGCCCGGCAACAGGTTTTGCCAAATTTCATGCATAGCATAATAGGGTAGCCATAAGTCGAACAATACGCAAAAAATGTAACTAAACGCTGTGAAAGCGCTTAGGCTCAATCCAAAAGTGATTGTGGGTATACGGTTCATTGCGAACGTTATTCTTTCAAGCTAACTATGGGCAAATAAGACTGCTTTCATGCCTTTGTTTTAGATCAATGAACAGTCAGAGTAATTCTCTGCTTATAGGTATCACAAGTAAGGAATGGTCACATTCTGCAACAGTGAATTAAATCGTTACGGAATGTTACAAATTCTAGAATGGTGACGTTGAACAAGACATGAGACTTTGTTACAGAAAATAAGCTAATAGCTAACCGTAGCCTGGACAATGTTAATTGAACTGGCTTTTTACGGATTTCATTCTGGATAAATTTGCTCCGGATTAAAGTCAGCGAGTTTATTTTCAGATAGATAGATGCAATGAATGAATCACCGCATATCCTGATAGTCGATGATGATCGGGAAATACGAGATCTCCTAACCCGTGTTTTGAAGAGGCACGGTTTCCGCGCCACAGCCGTTAATGATGGCCGCGAAATGACCGTCGCGTTGAGAGATTGGAAGATCGATCTGATCATTTTGGACCTTATGCTTCCGGGCGAAGACGGCATAACTTTATGCCGTGATCTTAGGGCACAATCAAATATTCCGATCATAATGCTGACGGCACTTGGAGAAGATTCAGACAAAATTCTGGGACTTGAAATCGGGGCGGATGACTATATTCAAAAACCCTGTAATCCAAGAGAATTACTTGCGAGAATACGTGCTGTGCTTAGACGTGCAGGTGAAGTTGCTGCAATTGAGATCGAGCAAGACACAATTATTGAGTTTGATGGCTGGCAGCTTGACCTGGTCCGTCATAGTTTGAAATCCGCCACTTCAGAATATGTAGAATTAACAACCGGTGAGTTTAAGTTGCTCGCAGCTCTTGCAAGTCATCCCGGTAGAGTGTTGACACGTTACCAACTTATGGATCTCGTTAAAGGCCGGTGGTCTCGTCCATTTGAGCGTAGCATAGATATGCAAATAAGCCGATTGCGACGGAAACTTGAAAGCGATCCCCAGAATCCGGAGATTATTAGAACGGTTCGCAGTGGCGGGTATTTATTTGCCCCTCAATCCATGACGGCGCGGACATGAAATTCAATCGTTCACTGTGGCCGAAAACTATGGCGGCACGGATTGTATTATTGCTCTTGGTTGGGCTCGGTCTTTCACATGTAATCAGTTTGAGTGTTTACAATTTTGATCGCGAGGAGATCGTAAATCTGATTGGAAGAGCACAATTAACGGAACGCATAACGACAATAACCGGAATAATAAAAAATGCGCCGCCAGAGGAAAGAGAAAAAATCATCAGCTTTGCCAATAGCTCTACTTTTCAGCTAGAGTGGGGCACTACAAGTACAGTTAAAAATAACGACCCCCTCGTAGCTAAACGCTTTTCAGCGGCGCTTTCGGAACTGACCTCGTTTGATTCAAGAATGCCAATTCTCGCGGAGACGGTTTCGGGCGAGGATAGCATATGGAGACATCTTTCTGGCAAATCAACCGAAAAACATATTTCTATTACTGATCATTTCGAGCACATTGTTAACGAAATTCGGACGGGCGCTTTAATCCGGGTTTCAATAGAAATTGGAGATAACAGCTGGCTAAACTATCAAGCCCCTGATGTTGAAGCAACGATGCCCTGGTCTATTAGATTTGTCCTATCGATTGCTGTGATGATGATCGCAACTGCAATATTTTCTGCCTGGGCTGCCCACTATCTGACCGATCCTCTAAAAAAATTGAGTATTGCTGCAGAAGATCTGGGGCGTAGCGTAACAGCGCGCCCAATACCGGAGAAGGGACCTTTGGAGGTTATACAATCAGTTCGCGTTTTCAATAAAATGCAAGCAAGAATTTACCGCTTCGTGGAGGACCGCACACAAATGATTGCAGCAATCGCTCACGATTTGCGAACACCTCTTATGAGAATGCAGCTTCGCAGCGAACTCTTGGATGACAATGAGTTAAAAAGAAAATTTAGCGAAGATATTGACGAAATGAATCAGATTGTTACGGCAACGTTGTCCTTTGCATCCGAAGATGCGGGAAGGAAGAAAAATGATCGATTCGATATAGTAAAACTTATTTCGGACGTCGTTGTGGATTTGAGCACGTTAGGTTTTTCGATCTCATGGGTTCCTCCTGATCCCATCAGTCTTGAGGGGCAAAAAGACCTATTACGCCGCGCCCTTTCAAATTTGATTGAAAATGCGGCGAAATACGGAGAATGGGCCTCTATTCATATACAAATTGCTGACGGAAAGCTCATAATCACAATTGATGATGACGGCCCAGGAATCGCTCCCGAAAACATAAAAGACGTTTTCAAGCCGTTTTTTAGACTGGAAGGCTCTCGAAGCCGGGAAACAGGGGGTACCGGTCTCGGCCTGTCAATTGCGCGATCAGCTTTCCGCAGTCACGGTGGCGACGTTACCATACGAAACCGCGCAGAAGGCGGCCTGAGAGTTGAAGCGTATCTGCCATTCTGACCGACCTTCATTCGGGCTCGATCAACTCATTTGTAACACTTTGTAACTGCGTGGTAATCTGTCACTAAATGTGACCGAAATGATCGGTTGCCGCCTCGACATCTCACCCCGACTACATAAGTATCGTTGCGTAAGATCTCTAATTTATGCACTGAAAGTCGATGAGATGAGCTCACTTTTCTATTTCCTTTTTTGGGCAGGCCTTATTTTTCTAATGATGCGATTTGGCTGTGGCGCACATGTGATGGGTCACAAATCAAAGCACAAGCATTCTAAAGGTGGTCCGCCCGCGGCTTCGGAAAACTCCAATGACATGGTTTGGGTTGCTCCACCTCGTGATATCGATCCGGTGTGCGGCACACAGGTCAACACAAAAACCGCCAAATCAAGCGTCTACAATGGGTCAGTCTACTACCTGTGTTCGCGAGAGTGTCGTGAAATCTTTGAAGCAAATCCGAAAGAGTATCTCAGTGTCGAGAATTTGAAAATACAAGCCCCTGAAACGGAGGCTAAGCATGCCTGATCTGGTAAAAGAAAATACTTCTGAAGCACGCCAAGAACTCTACATAAGAAGCCGGACCAGCCTCCGTCTACCGGTTATTGCACTCGGGATGAGCCTCGGATTGTTCTTTGCCGTCACATTCATTTTATGTGTGAGTTTTGATCTGCTTTTCCCTGATCAGGCAATGTACAAAACATGGCTCGGGTTACTGCCCGGGTTTACTTGGCTGAGTTGGCCAAGTTTCTTTCTGGGACTCGGCGAGAGCTTTGCTTATGGCTGGTATGTCGCCCTAATCTTTGGACCGC
>NZ_JARGOQ010000003.1:80651-95098 GCF_029233945.1 Sneathiella sp.
ATTTGCCGCTCTCGGGTCGGGGAATCATTCATGACCCACTCAGCTGTGAAAAAAATTTCCACTATCGAAGTAGTGAAGAACATTCCGTCTCCTTCCGTTGAGCAGAACCAGGACAATGCTAGCACATTGGACGGTGCTGCCCCAGCTGAGAGATTAGTGCCACATGGCCGGGATTTATTGGACTATCAAATTGACGTCTGGCAACGGACAATCCTTTTCTGGGATACGCTCAGACAGCGTGCCGACAATATGCTGGAGCACGAGCGTGCTGGTTTGCCGCCATTGCTGGATTTCAAGTATGAGACGATCCTCGATGCTCGAACTTTTGAGCCGCCCGTCAACTACGCTTTGCTGCGGATCGTCGAAATAGGGGATGACTGCTGGGACGATTGCGTCGATCTGGAAAAGCCGCCGGTCATCGTCCTTGATCCACGTGCTGGACATGGGCCCGGAATTGGAGGGTTTAAACACGATTCTGAAGTGGGAATGGCGCTCCACGAAGGTCATCCAGTTTATTTTGTTATCTTCTTTCCAGAGCCTTCACCGGGACAAACTCTTGCCGATGTACATCACGCCTTGCGGCGGTTCGTCGACGAAGTGGCTAGATTGCACACTGGAAAGCCACCGGTTCTTTATGGAAACTGCCAAGCGGGCTGGGCGGCCACTCTTCTGGCTGCGGACTGCGAAGGGACGATCGGTCCAACAATCTTGAATGGATCGCCCCTATCTTATTGGGCGGGCGACGCAGGCATAAATCCGATGCGCATAGCCGGGGGATTACTCGGCGGCGTCTGGATGACCCATTTCACAGCAGATCTTGGCGACGGTCGCTTTGACGGTGCCTGGCTTGCGCAAAATTTCGAGAATCTCAAACCTGAAAAAGCGATCTGGGAGAAATATGCAGGCCTGTTCAATAAGGTCGATACTGAGCGAGACCGGTTTCTTGAATTTGAACGGTGGTGGAACGGTTTTTACTTCCTGAGCCGCGAGGAAATGGTTGGAATTGCGGAAAATCTTTTCATCGGCAACAAGCTGGAGAAAGGTGAATTCCGCATTTGCGACGGTTGCACTGTCAATTTGCGGAGAATCCGCAATCCACTCATTATCTTCGCCTCTTATGGTGACAATATTACACCTCCCCATCAAGCACTTGGCTGGATCCCTGCAGTTTATGAAGATACGGAAGACCTCAAATCGGCAGGCCAGCGTATTGTATATCTGACCAATCCGCACGTTGGACATCTGGGCATCTTTGTTTCAGCCAGCGTCGCCCGGCTGGAACATCGGGCTATTCTCGAAAGCCTTGATGAGATCGAGGCGCTTGTGCCGGGGCTATACGAGATGAAAATCGATAACCCCACAGGTGATCCGGATTGTCATAAGCCGCAATTTGCCGTCAGATTTGAGGAGCGGCAGGTTGAAGACATACAGTTTCCCCGGCAAGATGAAGCATTTGAACGGGCACGTACAGTGTCCGAAACCAATGAGGCTTTCTATAGCACTTTCATCAGCCCATGGGTCCAGGCGGTGTCAAATCCCTGGTCTGCTGAAGTTATGAAATGGATGCATCCAATGCGTACCAGTCGATACCTTTTCTCAGAGGCATTTAATCCTTGGATGCAGGGTCTGGCGGATGTTGCCAAAAAAATTAACGAAATCAGAAAACCGCTTACCGACAACCATCCAATGCTCCTAAAGGAACGGGACTTCATTGCTCAAGTTTCCCAGATGATGGAGAACAACCGCAAGTCTCGCGATACCGCCTATGAACGGATGTTCAATATTGAATACGGGGTTCCGGATTTGGCAAACAATTTCCTTGAGACGAACAAGGGAATTGAAGAGACAGGAAAAAGTTCATGAACAAATCACACTCACATACCCGTCCTAAAAATGGCGACAATGTCGTCGATGCCGGGTCAATTAGTAAAGACCCTGTTTGCGGCATGACGGTGGACTTAAATAAAGACAAACCACGGTTTGATCATGAAGGAACCACCTATCACTTCTGCTCGCAGAAGTGCCATGACAAATTTGCTGGCGATCCGGAGCATTATATTTCAGGTGCGCACAAGCAGAAAACGAAAGAACCTGTTTCTGGCGCAAAATACACCTGTCCAATGCATCCCGAAATTGTTCGGGATGCGCCCGGTGATTGCCCGATCTGCGGTATGGCTCTCGAGCCTATGGGCGTGCCGACGGGCGATGAAGGTCCCAATCCTGAATTGCTAGATTTCAGGCGGCGCATGTGGATCGGCACTGTCTTAACAATCCCGCTACTCATTTTGACAATGGGACCCTTCGTTGGACTTGGCTTCATCCGCGAAATGATTGGAGAACGAACTGCTCTCTGGACTGAACTTGTCTTGGGTACGCCGGTTATTCTCTGGGCGGGTTGGCCATTTTTTGTCCGTGGAGTCAAGTCGGTTATCAACAAGAGCCTCAACATGTTCACACTCATAGGCATGGGCGTCGGCGCCGCCTATCTCTTCAGTGTTGTTGCTGTTTTGGTGCCTGGAATATTTCCAGAAGGATTTCGGGACGCTGAAGGCAATGTCGGGGTATATTTTGAAGCGGGCGCAGTAATCGTCGTCCTCGTGCTGTTGGGTCAGGTGATGGAGCTTGGCGCACGTGAACGTACCGGTGCCGCCATTAAGGCGCTCCTGGATCTCGCCGCAAAGACAGCCCGCATCATCCGCAATGATGGCAGCGAAGAGGAAATTCCGCTCGAAGAAGTTGCGGTTGGTGATCGGCTGCGTGTACGCCCCGGCGATAAAGTTCCCGTGGACGGGATAGTGTCGGAAGGCCGCTCATCTGTCGATGAATCAATGATCTCTGGAGAACCTCTTCCAGTAGAGAAGGTAGCTGGTGATACGGTTACGGGGGCTACTATCAATGGCACCGGTAGCCTTATTATTGAAGCGAAGCGCGTCGGCGCTGACACAATGCTTAGCCAGATTGTGGAAATGGTTGCGAGTGCGCAACGGAGCCGTGCCCCGATTCAGAAGCTAGCAGATGCGGTCGCCGGTAAATTCGTGCCCGCCGTGATCCTTGTCGCCATCCTATCATTTATTTCCTGGTCAATTTGGGGACCGAACCCGGCTTATGCATATGCGTTGGTTTCCGCCGTTGCTGTACTAATCATCGCCTGCCCTTGCGCGTTGGGACTTGCGACGCCTATTTCAATAATGACAGCAACCGGACGCGGTGCGCAAGCTGGCGTGCTCATCAAGAACGCAGAGGCGCTGGAACGGTTTGCAAAAATAGATACTCTTATCGTCGACAAGACCGGAACACTGACGGTCGGTAAGCCGAAGCTCATCGCCGTACTTGCTGAAGACGGGCATGAAGAGGCGGAAGTCCTTCGACTTGCCGCCAGCCTCGAACGCGGTTCCGAGCACCCGTTGGCAGAGGCGATAGTTGCCGGCGCCGAAGAACGCGAGATCACGTTGGCAAAGGCTGAGGATTTTGAGGCTGTCACAGGCAAGGGCGTCACAGGCGTTGTGGACGGCAAATCCGTTGCTCTCGGAAACGCCAGACTGGTTGTCGATCTTGGTGTAGCCACGAAAGGTTTTAGTGATATCGCGGACGCCCGACGCGATCAGGGCGAAACAGTTATGTTCGTGGTCGTGGGCGGTGAGATCGCCGGGCTGGTGAGTGTCGCCGACCCCGTGAAGGAAACCACACCTGCGGCACTCAAAGCGCTGCATACCGAAGGTTTTCGGATCGTTATGGCGACCGGTGATAACGAGCGCACGGCAAAGTCTGTTGCCGCCAAATTGGGTATAGACGAAATTCGGGCCGATGTACTGCCTGAGGACAAAGCGCGCATTATTAAAGAGATGCAGGCCGAGGGCCGCAAGGTCGCGATGGCCGGTGACGGCGTGAATGATGCGCCGGCCCTGGCGCAGGCTGACGTAGGCATCGCCATGGGCACTGGTGCTGATGTTGCGATTGAGAGTGCCGGTTTCACCCTTGTGAAGGGCGACCTCAACGGCATTATCCGGGCCCGCCGTTTATCGCGGGCAACTATGCGCAATATCAAGCAAAACCTGTTCTTTGCGCTGGTCTATAACGGCGCTGGCGTGCCGGTAGCGGCAGGGGTGCTCTACCCATTTTTCGATATCCTGATTTCACCAATTTTTGCTGCGGCTGCAATGAGTCTTTCATCACTTTCAGTCATTCTTAATGCGTTGAGACTGAGGTCCGTCAAAATCTAGGAACGGTAATGCAAATTTTGAAATCATTTCGCAAGTCAAGGAGAATGAAAATGTATCGAGCACAACTTACTATCATGTCAGCTATCGGAATGTTGGCATTATCGGCGCCGATTGCGCTCGCTGATTCCGGTGAAAACTACTCCATGCACGGCATGGGGGCGGGCGGATGGATATTCGGTCCCTTGATGATGATTTTAATGATCGCCTTAATTGTGGGCGTAGTCATTCTTGTTCTCCGTTGGATGGGTATTGCGGACGGATCAGGCAATCGGCGAGATCGAGCGGTCGATATTCTCAACGAGCGTTTTGCTCGTGGCGAAATTGACCCGGAGGAGTTTGAAAACCGCAAACGCGCTTTGGATAAATAGATGCAAAGGGTTTTTACGGGGTCTTTACAAAAGAACTCAGTGCTAACGCAACAGGAGATTGGATAGTGAGAACGATTTTAAATTTTTTGGCTATGGCCTGGATTGTCAGCGGCATATTGCTAGTGGGAGCACGGTCTCTTCGTGCGGAACCGTTTGTTTACGTGCCGCTAGGGAGTGAGAGTAAAATTGCCGTTATAGATGCTGCGAAAAATCAGATCATTGGTATCATAGATGGACTACAGGCTGTTCATGGATTGGCGGGAACTCCGGACGGACGATTTCTAATCGCCGGTAGCTATTCAGAGCGCTCTGTCGACATTAAACCGGCAAAACCGAAGGGTATTTCTGAAGACGAACATGCCGCTCATCATAAGGCGTCATCCGTGCAGACAGAAAATTCAGATATTGCATCGGTGAGTACTGTTTCCGTGATTCAAATCAGCGAAGGGGAGGTCATACGGACGATCGATGTACCAGGTGCGGTCCATCATGTGTCGGTCAGCCCTGACGGTAGATACACGGCTGTCACCCGTCCAAACGAAAGTGAAATTTCGGTGATTGATCTGACGAATTTTGAGATTGTCGGCAACATTTCAACCGGCGAATTTCCCAACTATTCCGTCTTCAGCCCGGATAGCGAGCGGCTATTTGTAAGCAATGCAGGTGACAGCACCATAAGCACCATCAACAGTAAGAACTGGACCGTTGAAAAGGTTATTCCAGTTGGAATGAGCCCGGAACATATCGTGCTCTCAAAGGATGGTAAAACTCTCTTCGTCAATAATGTAGACGACGGAACCGTATCTGTCGTTGACACAAAGTCGATGCAAGAAACAAACACGATGAAATTGGGATCGGTACTTCACGGTATTGATCTTTCCGAGGACGGCACCGCGTTGTTTGTGGCCGCACTTGGGGATGACAAGATAGCAAAGGTCGATCTTGCATCAGGATCCCTACAGACTGCCGAGTTATCACCAGCGCCCTATCATTTGGCAACAATTACAGAGACGGGCAAGATTTACGTTTCCAGTTCTGACGAGACCAAAATCTGGGTCGTCGACCAAAAAAGCCTTGAGCTTTTGGGGCAAATCACGATCGACGGAAAAGGGCATCAGATGGTTGTGATGCCAGGTTCTTAATTCAAGGAGGAGCGTAAGTCGTGAGAGATCTTTTCTTTTCCAAAACCGGTATTGTGCTTATCGGATTTATTGCCGTCGCCGGCTATTTTTTGTGGGTGGAACACACAGCGCATATCATCACTTACCTTCCGTTGATATTACTGCTAGGGGGCTGCGTTCTGATGCATCTGTTCATGCATCATGGTCATGGCGGCCATGGTTCCGGCGATGACTCTCAGCATGGCCCTTCATCTCATTCGGATAAAAAACATGACTGATCAACCGGTAAACTATGGACTATGGTCACTCGTGATCATAAATTCCGCAGTGTTCATTATCTTTGCCTTCAGTTTCTTTAAACCCAATAGCCCGCGTGATTGGCGGACCTTTAGTGCATTTAGTGCTTTCATCGTCGCATTATTCACGGAGATGTACGGGTTTCCGCTGACCATCTATTTCTTATCCGGATGGCTTCAAAGCAATTTCCCCGATGTCAACTGGTTCGCGCATGACTCCGGCCACTTGCCTGAGATGCTTTTTGGCTGGAAATCCTCCCCGCATTTCGGACCGTTTCATATCTTGAGCTTCGCATTTATTGGCGGCGGCTTTATCTTGCTTTCCGCTGCATGGAAAGTCCTGTATCAGGCACAAAAGTCGGGCAATTTGGCCGCGACCGGCCCTTATGCACGGATCAGACATCCACAATATGTCGGCTTTGGGCTTATCATGCTTGGATTTCTTTTCCAATGGCCGACATTGCTAACTCTTGCCATGTTTCCGATCCTATTGGTCATGTATTGGCGTTTGGCGTTGAGTGAAGAACGTGAGGCCGAGGTGACGTTTGGTGATGTCTACCGGGATTACGCGGAGGTTACGCCCAGGTTTATTCCGGCCTTCGGGCGTGGCTCGAAATCTTCATCCGGGAGCCATGGAATTAATTTGTGAATTTGATGCAGCTAATCTGAACTGGAGATATTCATGAAAAATTTTCGTTGGAAGATGATTATGATTATGGCGCTCGTGTCCTTTCCAGGCATCGCTTGGACCGATACTGGTCACGAAGGCACGAAAAGACATCAGATGCCGCAGATGGATGACGATAATATGCCGGGAATGATGCGCGAGGGTATGCTGGCGATGCCTCAAATGGATCCAGCCCGCGGACGCGCCCTTTTCGCGTCAAAAGGCTGCGTTGTCTGTCATTCCGTTAATGGTATCGGTGGCGATGACGCTCCCGCTCTTGACGCTTCATCCATGCCACTGATGATGAACCCGTTTGAGTTTGCCGCCAAGATGTGGAGGGGCGCGGAAGCGATGGTCGCCTTGCAACGTGAAGAGCTTGACGAGACGATTGAACTGACCGGCCAGGAGCTTGCAGACATTATTGCCTTCGTTCATAGCCACAAGGAGCAGGCGATTTTTTCCATTGCAGATGTGCCTGAGAGAATGAAGAAATTGATGGATCATTCGGGCGCTGGGGAGCACCATTATGGCGTTAAAGACTGACACTCAGGAATTGCTGGACTCGTCGCATCCAGAGCGTGAAAGTGGCCGCCGGGATTTTCTTTATGTGGCGGCTGGAGCGATGGTGGCCGTTGGCGGTGCCTTCGCGATATGGCCGTTTATTGACAATATGAATCCGTCGGCCGATGTGGTGGCCTTGTCGTCTGTCGAAATTGACATTAGTCAGATAGAAATGGGGCAACGCGTAACCGTCGCCTGGCGCGGACGCCCGGTATTTATCGATTATCGGACCGAAGCCCAAATCGCCCGGGCACGCATGGATGACACTGCGGACCTGATCGATCCTGAGCGCGACGATCAGCGGGTTCAGCGTGCTGAATGGTTGATCGTCATTGGCATATGCACGCATCTTGGGTGCGTGCCGCTTGGTCAACGCAATAGCGATCCGCTCGGACAGTGGGGCGGCTGGTTTTGCCCGTGCCATGGTTCCCATTATGATACATCCGGTCGAATTCGCAAAGGTCCTGCACCCAAGAATCTTGTCGTTCCACCTTACATCTTCCTTGCTGATGAAATGCTCCGGATTGGTTGAGGAATGAGATCTAACCCAAATTAAAAAACGATACCCGTTCCTGATGGAAGTGAATTAAACCCATGAAGATAAGCACAAATTGGCCGAAAATAACGGTATTGGTTCTGTTGGTCGGCAGTGCCGTCATTTTCCTTTTCCAGTTGATCGATCCTCGGGGTGATAGTACCCGGACAGACATATCCATTCCGAAACTGACCGCACTTGCAGAAAAGGGAGAAAAAGCATTTGCTGCGAATTGTGCTGCCTGCCATGGCGTCAATGCGGCAGGGACCGACAAAGGGCCGCCGCTTGTCCACGATATATATAATCCCGGACATCACTCTGATGTGGCATTCTATCTTGCAGCGAAAAATGGCGTTCGCCAGCATCATTGGCCCTTTGGTAACATGCCCCCACAACCGCAGGTGAGCGAAGCCGATTTGGAGGCAATTTTGAAGTATGTACGCGAGCTTCAAGTCGCGAACGGAATCACGTCTCGTCCACATAAAATGTAACCAATTAAATCACTTATGTTTGGCATGTGAAAAAATGAGGATGGAACATTGCGAATAAACCCCAAAGAACATCCAGATTATCCTTGGTATCTGCGCCCCTTCTTTTGGAATCAAAGGCGTAAATATGGAGTTGTACTGGAGGCGGCGCTTCTGTGGGCTCGTTCACCGAAACTGTTTCTTGGCGTGGCCATACTCTATGGAATGATAGACCGAAAACGCTCGCCTCTTAGTCCGGTTTTGCGGTCACTCGTCACCGTTCTGGTATCACAGATTAATAGCTGCTCCTTCTGCGTCGACTTGAACTCCGCTATCCTGTTGAAACGTGGCGTCTCTGAAGGGATGGTTGGGGCACTGCCAAATTGGAGAGAAAGCGATTTGTTCGAGCCGGCTCAGAAGGCGGCGCTGGATTATGCCGATGCAGTCACGAAATATGACCGGGGTGTGGATAATAAAATATTCGCCGAACTACAGAAATATTTCGACGACGACACAATTGTCGAACTCACCGGATTAATTGCCTTTCAAAATCTGTCAAGCAAGTTTAACAGTGCGCTTGACGTGCCGACACAGGGATTCTGTCAACTACCGCCCGCGAGCTAGCCGTGGGAAGAATAACCAGGCTTTTCCGATATGAACAAACGTCGGGTTTGATCGTGATTGCGGCTGTATTGTTAGCGTTGGTAGCAGCTAACTCACCGCTTGCAGGGATATATGCCCTTGTTCATCACACTCCGGTTCATTTTCGCTTTGGCCCCCTCGTCATTGATGAGCCGTTAGTGCAATGGATCAATGAAGGTCTGATGGTAATTTTCTTTCTGGTCGTCGGATTGGAGATCAAGCGGCAACTTCTCGAAGGCCATCTCGCAAGCTACAAGCGCGCGGTACTGCCGGTGTTTGCTGCGTTAGGTGGTATGACCTTTCCGGCAGTTATCTATGCGAGCCTGAACTGGGCAGATCCGATTGCACTCCGTGGCTGGGCAATTCCAACTGCAACCGACATTGTTTTGGCGCTCGGCGTGCTGTCCCTGCTAGGGTCGCGAGTTCCCGTGAGCCTTAGGATATTTCTTACAGCCCTCGCTATTTTTGATGACATAGGAGCGGTCATTGTTGTCGGTTTTTTTTATGGGGAGCCGCTCTCCGTCATGCCTCTTCTCGTTGCAGGCCTAGCAATCCTCGCTCTTATTTTAATTAACAGGTTCCGCGTTGTACTGCCGGCAGCTTATATAGTCGTTGGCCTGGTGCTTTGGGTAGCGATGCTCAAATCCGGCGTGGAAGCCGCGCTCGCAGGCGTTTTCATCGCACTGGCTGTTCCCTTGCATGTGTCCGACAGCAAAGTTTCGTCCCCTCTTCGTCATACTGAACGTCGGTTTCACGCTTGGAATGTCTTGCTGGTCGTTCCACTGTTCGCCTTTTTTAATGCCGGAATCACAATTGATTCCGCTGCAGACTCTTGGCCCCTAGAAACGGTATCCCTAGGTGTCATAGCCGGCCTATGTGTTGGAAAGCAAATTGGGGTTTTTTGTGCTTCCCGTGCGGCTGTTGCGGCAGGCCTCGCGCAACTACCCGAGGGCATTACGTGGATGCAATTATATGGCGTTGCACTTCTTTCCGGGATAGGTTTTACCATGAGCACATTCGTCGCAACGCTCGCATTCGATGATCTTGAACTCATTTCGTCGGCTAAGCTTTCTATCCTTATCGGCTCCTTACTTTCCGCAAGCGCAGGATTGACCGTGATCCGCTTATCAACGGCGACCAAAATAGTGAGAGGTGCAAAAGCTTTGAGTTCAGGAAAATAGCCATGCTTAATACGGCTCAGATTATTTTAGTCATGTTTCTTTGGGCAATCTGCTTTCCATTGATTGTATTGGGTTTATCATACGCGCCGCACCTGACGTTTGCCGCGCTCCGCGCGTTTTTAGCGGGGGCAACTTTGCTTGCTATTGCGCTCATTATGAAACGCCCTCAACCACGAGATATAGGAACTTGGCTTATGCTTGGCACAATTGGTCTCGGGGCGACGACGTTAGGGTTTTTCGGCATGTTCCATGCTTCGGAATTTATCTCGCCCGGCGTAGCGACGGTTATCGCAAACACTCAACCGCTTATGGCGGCAGTGCTGGCCTCTCTGGTCCTAAAAGAACGTCTGAGTAGATTTGGGAAAATTGGACTCCTGTTGGGATTTTTTGGTATCGTGCTGATTGCACTTCCCTCTCTTATGTCGAACATGAACGGCAATTACACCCTCGGAATTTTCTACATTGTTTTGGCGGCAGCCGGCATTACAGTCAGTAACGTCCTCATCCGGCGCTTAGCACATCGAATAGACGCCCTTAGTGCTATGGGCTGGCAACTCGTCCTCGGGAGTTGTTTTCTCGCACTGATCGCCTTCTTTACCGAAGATACCCATATAACCTGGAATACACCTTTTATTTTAAGCCTCCTGGGTCTGGCTCTGCCAGGAACGGCATTAGCCTATTGGTTATGGTGCCGCGTGCTAGGACAAGTGCAACTTAACCGCGCCAATGCATTTAGCTTTCTAGTACCAATCTTCGGGCTAACCTTAGGAGTGGTTTTCTTTCAGGAAAGTATTGGGATTTTACCAGCGGTAGGTATAGGCCTGACAGTTTTGGGTATCTTGCTGGTCAACTGGCCGGTGAAACGTGAAAGAACGGCGTTACTGGCCGGAGGAAAATGAGAGGTCAATAATGGAACAGCTATTGGAAATTTCAATTGCCAGTATCGTGGCTATTTTCATTGTTACGGGACTGTTTTATGAATGCTTGTGTTTCACTTCGCATGTTGTCTCCAGGACAAACGCCGGTCCTCGACCTATCATGTTCATCATGGTGACGGGAGTTTTCATTGCTCATGGCGCAGCCATTTTCATATATGCCACGATTTACTGGATACTTATTCACTTTCTGGGGTTCGCGGATTTATCTGGCAATGTACAAGATCATTTTCCGACCTATCTGTATTTTTCTGCCACCAGTTACTCTTCACTTGGTGTAGGAGACGTATTTCCCGTCGATGCCATGCGCTTCCTCACTGGAATTGAGGCCCTTAACGGGCTTCTGTTGATTACCTGGTCAGCGGCTTTCACCTATTTTGCCATTCAGAAAATGTGGGAGACCCATGGCATAGAAACGAAGTTTTTGTGTAAGTGAAATGAAGAGCAATAAATTGGAATGGAAAAAAATATGAATTTCAGCAAAAAACCTATCTACTTTCCAGAAAACATAGACCTCTGGAAGAATATAGTATGGAAAACAGGTATGATTTTCCTCTGTCCAGAAATACGGCTTTCATCAACTAATACAACGATCACCAAGAATACGAGGGCGAAATGTCAATAGATATGCTCGCGGGAAAAAAAGGTTTGATTGTTGGTATCGCAAATGAGAAATCTATTGCCTGGGGGTGTGCCCGCGCTTTTCGTGAGGCGGGTGCGGAGTTGGCTATTACGTACCTAAACGAAAAGGCCGAACCCTACGTGCGCCCTCTCGCAGAACAAATTAGTGCGTCGATTATTCGTCCACTGGACGTAACTGACGAAACTGAAATGCGGAGCCTGTTTGAACTGATCAGTGATAAATGGGGCCGTCTTGACTTTCTTCTCCATGCAATTGCCTACGCACCCTCCGAGGATCTGCACGGACGCGTAACAGATTCTTCGAAGAGCGGATTTCTGACCGCCATGGATATATCGTGTCATTCCTTCGCCCGCCTAGCCCGTCTTGCCGAGCCGTTAATGAAGGATGGTGGTTGCCTGCTAACCACAACCTATTACGGTGGTGAGAAAGTGGTCGAAAACTATGGTGTCATGGGGCCTGTCAAGGCTGCGCTGGAAGGGATGGTAAAATACATGGCCTCGGAACTGGGCCAAAAGAGAATCCGCGTCAATGCATTGTCACCAGGGCCTGTAGCCACTCGTGCCGCCGGAGGGATTGCGCATTTTGATGATTTGTTAGAAGTGGCGCGCGAAAAATCTCCGGCGCATGAATTAGTCTGCATTGATTGCGTTGGTGCATACGCCCGATTTTTAATTGGCGATGAAGCGCATCTTGTAACCGGCAGCATTGTTTATATCGATGCCGGTTTTAATATAATGGCACCTTGAATATTGAAATATGTGGGTCTGAGATCACCGTGTTGTGGTGCTTTCAAACATTCCACAGAGATACGGAAGGACGAAAAGACGCGGAAATGCACTTTACTTAAAACACTATTGGCGCTTCAATGGTGTTGTTACATTAACTTCTAATAGGCACAGTTATTCCTCGGTTACAAAATCTCAGGCAGCGGCGCTTGCAGTTACTCAAATGCCAAAATCTTTAGCACGACATTGCTTGAGGTGAGGCCGATTTAGTAGGTGACGTTGGACGTAAAAGCCATTGTAAGCCGCTGACTGGATATTGAGAAATCTCTGGGCTGATCATGGTGATTTAAACTTCTGCATTTTTCGTTCTCTTTGTCGTATTGTGAGATGCGAGTTCTCCGCGCGATTGTTCGATCGTTTGTTGTCAATATTTTCCGCATCAATTTCAAGGCAGCTTTTGTATTTCGTTTTGATGTACGAGAAAATCCAAGACCTCTCCCTCATTGTCATCTGCTCGCCAGAGCCAGTGCCGTTTTTCACGAATAATGATGACCATTTCATCGAGGTGCTAGATATCGTTAGGAGTAGGGCGTGATGATCTCAGGTTTCTGGTGATTGGTTCACCAACCTTCAAAACCATCTTCGGACAGTTTCGTAGGAGATATCCGGTCCTCTTTCTGCAAGCAAATCCTCCACATCCCGATAACTCAATGTAAACCGAGTATAAAGCCAACCGGCATGTCGAATGATGTGAGAGGAAAAGCGATGTCGGGAATAGGAAATCTTTTGCATCGGTGGAGATTAGATCATCATTAATATTCGGGTATACGGAATTAATGGTTGATGGGGCACCTTCACCCCATCAATCTGATGCCACCTTCAGATGATTGATAGATCGACCCCATAGTTGAGTTCCTCCGCGAAGTCCGGCAGTCCGTAACCGATGGCTTTCTTGTGGAACGGAGAGATCTTCGCAGTCGTTGCCTTCTTCTTGTGCTTCTTGGTGTAGAGCATTCTTGCCCAAATCTCCTCGAAAGAGTAACCACGCCTTTCACGGTTCTTGTCCTAGGGCTGTCGGTTGATTTGCAACCCAGTACTGGGTATCGCGGCAGGTGAAGGATGTTGTCGGGAAGTTCGGTCATGTCGTTGCATTGGTGTAGGTGTCAGCCGGATCCTTCCGACTCGGCATTGGTGTTTGTTTTTTTACCCAACAAGCTGCAGGAAACAAAAAGTAAGGCACCGAGGACAATTGCAATATCAGCCAGGTTGAAGGCCGGCCAATGCCAGTCTCGCCAATAGAAATCAAAGTAATCCACAACATAGCCGCGAAAGATCCGGTCAATCAGGTTGCCCATAGCGCCACCGAGGAAAAGACTGTAAGCGATGGTCTCTCCTTTATGACGGTTTTCAAGGATCAGCTTAATCAGAAAAATTGAGACCACTAGCGCGATTCCGATAAGAAAGTAGCGCTGCCAGCCTCCACTATTCGCAAAAAGACTGAACGCGGCACCGGTATTCCATACGTGCACCCAGTTAAAGAACGGGGTCACTGAAATAGACTCGCCATAGGCCATTGATTGCTGCACCAGCCACTTTACAGCCTGATCAGACACTGCCAGTAGACCCGATATGGACAGCAGGGCATTCGGCGAGAGCTTTTTGCCAATTATGAGCATTTTCTAACCCTTCAACGCCAGAATGCGTCTGGCACCGTTAAGCACAATGACCCCCGCGATGGTGCCGATAATCAGGTCAGGATAATTGGACCCGGTCCACGCGACCAGGGCGCCAGCGGTGATGACCCCTAGGTTGATCACCACGTCATTGGCCGAGAATATCCAGCTTGCCCTCATGTGCGCCCCGCCCTTTCGATGTTTGGATATCAGCAGCAGACAACTGGTATTGGCGATCAATGCGACGAATGCGATAGCTATCATCATCAGCGATTCAGGCTCACTTCCGAACACAAAGCGTCTCACCACCTCTACGAGTACGCCAACAGCCAAAACCAGTTGCAGTACACCAGCAAGGTGCGCGGCACGTACCTGCATTTTCACGCTATGTCCAACCGCATAAAGGGCAAGCC
>NZ_JARGOQ010000004.1:0-61001 GCF_029233945.1 Sneathiella sp.
TCTAATTGCCAACGCCGGTCTTTGTTATGTTGCGTCTTCACGGCACCCTGCCTTTTGTCCGCCAGGAATGGCGGTTCCTACTTTTCGGCTTGTTGTTAGCCTTCTGGTCCGGTCCCGGCCAGACCTATGTCATTTCAGTTATTGGTGGGCATATCCGTGCTGATTTCAACCTCAGCAATGGTGAGTTTGGCACAATCTATACCGTTGCGACCCTTATCTGTGCGGCTATGCTCTGGAAGGCGGGACCGCTTGTTGACCGGCTGCCACTTAGAAGCTTTGTCGTGAAGGTTGGAATCCTCATGGTCGCGGCGACACTGGCGTTTGGATTCATCCAGGGGCCAGTGACGCTTTTCTTTGGCATTATCGCTGTCCGTTTTATGGGGCAGGGAATGATGACGCATATCGCACTTACTTCGATGGCGCGGCGATATGAGGCCGAGCGTGGTCGTGCCGTTGCTATCGCGGGGCTTGGCTTCCCGCTTGGTGAAGCGTTGTTTCCGCCGTTTATCGTTCTGGCGCTTGGCTTTGTTGACTGGCGATTGATCTGGCCGACGATGGCGGTGCTGGCGGCGTTTACACTATTACCCGTTGCCCCCTTTCTGATCCGTCATACCACTCATCAGGATGGCGCCGGGGCCGCCGTCCTTCAGGCAGCGGATGAGGATGCCAAACACTGGACACGCGCGGAAATGCTTCGGGATAAGAGGTTTTATCTCTTGATGCCGACTTCGATGGCGACGGCGGCCATCATTACCGGCCTCTTTTTCCATCAGGTGTATTTTATTGAACTCAAAGGATGGAGTTTTGAGTTCTGGAGCCTGTCATTCGCAGTGTTTGCGCTGGCGTCATTAATTGGCGGCGTGGTTTCAGGATTTCTCGTGGATTTGTTCCGGGCAAAACGGCTCGTCCCGTTTATTCTGTTCCCCATGTCTGTTAGTCTCCTGATCTTTGCCTACGCGCCATCGCAAATATTTGCCATTGTTGTGATGTTTATCCTTGGGATTGGGGTGGGCGGGACAAATCCGGTTCTGTCGTCACTTTGGCCGGAAATTTACGGAACCCGGCATCTTGGCGCTATTCGCGCTGTGGCAACCGTGGTGATGGTTTTTGGCTCCGCGCTCGGGCCTGTGTTCATGGGGGTTGCTCTGGATGCGTCGATACCTCTTACGGCCATTTCCCTCGCCTGCGTCATTATTATTTTGGTTGCTGCGCTTCTCGCTAAATTGGCGCTTCGTCCAAGATAGACCGGCAATATACCGTATATTGCTAATAAAACCCCCCTTGATTTCCCGTTGCGATAATTAAAATTTTATTAATTTTTTCACTTTATCCCCCGTTTAGGGGATGTGGAGAATGCCGCGAGCATAGTAGGTTTTCCCCAGATTTGAGAAAAATAAAGACAAATTAGCCGATTTTGGCTATTTTTTTAACGGGTTAGCTAAATCAGCTTGGCCACGGTAAAGTAAAGTGAGTGGAGTAGGGCAAATGGCGACGTCAAACGGCAACAACGGTAGCGGCTCTGAAAAAGTAACGGGGGCCGAAGTGATGATTGAGGCAACCCCGGGAAAAACAATCAAGTTACCTTTCGAGTCCCTTGCAAATGTTCAGTTTGTTCAGGATGCAGGAAACTTGCTTGTCGTGCCGGTAGATGGCGGAGACACCTATTTGCTGCAGGACTTCTTGACGTTTGGCACCACCGAAAATCCTCCCCAGATTGAGCTGGAGAATGGCGAAATTGTTGAAGTCGGGGAAATTACGCCGCTCGTTCAAGGTTTTTCGCTCGCGGATATAAATCCGGAGGCGGGTGATGAAAACAGTGATGGCGGCGGCGCGAACTTCCGCCCTTTTACCGAAGGTGACATAGGCGATCCTCTCGAAATTGCTGATCTTCTTCCCGGTACGGAGCTTGCTTTCTCTCGCGATGAAATTGAGGAAATTATCGGAGAGAATGAAGATTTCCCCTCAACCTCAACACCAACGGATGATCCGGGCGGGACCGTTATCCTGACCTTTTCGACGCCTGATGGGTCCACTTCCCCTGCGGCAGGCGGCTATGAAGACTGGCAACCCAATCAGAATGTTGGGAACACCACTGAATTACCCATGCAGATGCTGGTCGAGTTTACTCCCGAAACGGACGAGGAATTGACCTCCATAGATATTTCCGGGTTTCCAGATGGGACGCGTTTCTTCGTTGGCGGAACAACGCCAGGTGATGAAGTGGACGTGACCAGCGGAAATTTTTCGGTTCTCGCTGCGGGTGGGATATTGCCATCTATGTATGTGCTGCCGCCGTTAAATAGCGATTCCGATATTATGCTCACTGTCCTTGCCAATTATGTGAATGGCGGTGGTGATACCGGAACGGCAGAAGATGATGGAATTGCCATCGTTGATGCGGTTGCCGATGCTCCCACGTTATCCGGTGGGGATGCCAGCGGCGATGAGAATACGGCAATCTCTATCCCCGAAATTACGGCTGCGCTTCAGGATACGGACGGCTCTGAAACCCTCGCTGTGTCGATGGGCGGTGTTCCGGTGGGTGCAACTCTCTCTGACGGGGTGAACAGTTTCATCGGCGATGGCTCAGACGTAGACATCTCGGGATGGGATCTTGCCGCATTGACCATCACGCCGCCGACGGATGATGATGCGGATTTCTCGCTAACGGTTACGGCGATTGCCACTGAGACAGCAACGGTTGCCGGAGGCGGTGAACTGACCGACGCGAACAACACAGCAAGCAGCAGCTTCACCATTGATGTGACAGTGGGTGATGTCCCGCCGAATGATGACGGTCCGACGGCAGTTGATGACGGCCCAGTGATTAAGGTAGAGCCGACGGATGTTCATGCCGTCATGGTATTAGATACATCCGGGAGTATGGATCCGGCAGAATTGGCGCTTATGAAAGAGGCGGTGATTAATCTGATAGGGACATTGTTCGAGCAGAATCCGGATGGCACGGCGATTACCTTGATCGAATTTAATGATACAGCCGGATTCATAGGGGGTGGAAATTTTACAACGCTGGAATCTGCTCTGGAGGCGCTGGAACCTTTTGGGGTCTGGTACGATGGAGATACTAACTATGAGGCTGCGCTCAACTTAGCGCGCACTGTGGACTTTGTTCCGGGATATGATCAGGAAATTTATTTCATCTCTGATGGACAGCCGACCATTGGCGATACTCAAACTGGTATTGATGACTTTAATAATTGGGTGACGAATGATCTGAACGGGGCCAAGGTATACGCTGTCGGTCTAGGGGAAGGCGCGGAAAACAGTGCTTATTTGGGCCTGATTGATAATACTTCGGAAGATAATAATGGCGGTTCATATCGATATGTGGACGATGCTGAGGATTTATCCTATAGCCTTGAAACTATTGATGCGTGGGTAACAGGTAATGTTTTGGATAACGACATTGAAGGTTCCGACCCGCTCGCGGATATCCCGATCGTCTCTTTTACTTATAATGGCGTGACATATGATCTGTCTCTACCGGTGAATCCAGATAGCTATGTTGAGGGTACCTTTATAGCCATTGATACTGAGTTTGGTGTTTTTGGGATGGATTTTGAATCTGGTTATTTTACATATTCTGTTGAATCCGATGTCGCCGATTTCGAGACTGATGAAATTTCCTATACTATTGTTGATACGGATGGCTCGATGAGCACGGCTGTTATAACGTTTACTATTGCGCCTGATGATGCCTATACAGGGACCGCAGCGGCAGAGGTAATCGATGGCGGCTCTAGTAACGACTATATTGTCGGAGCTGGTGGGGATGACACGCTTTCTGGTGGAGGCGGTGATGACCGGTTTGTCTATCTGAATGCGAGTTCCGATGGGAACGATATAATTACAGATTTTGGTGCTAACGGAGACGCGGATGTTATCGATCTGACGGCGCTATTCGATGAACTCGGTATTGCAGCGGTTGATCGGCCTGATCATGTTAATTTCTCTGAAACAAGCGGCCATACAACGATTACCGTTACGGATGCAGCGGATGCTGAAATTGCCGGGTTCTCGATTATTGTGGAGAATGCGTCGCTTAATAACTCCGACATTACAAATGGGAAAATAGTCGTCGACGAAAGTTAGTTCGTTGCTGACAGGAGGGAAAAGGCCGCATTTTTGCGGCTTTTTTCTTTTGTCGAGCGGCTTAAATGACTGGAAGCCTTGAGTGGCTTGCCCTACTATGCCTCTACCGATGCGGGATTTGGTTGGGTGAAACAGGGGGCGTACATTGACTAGGGTAAAATATTTTCTGATTGTAATGGCAGTTATGATGACGATGCCCGTCATTGCGAGCGCCAAGGATCTGTCCATTTCTGCATTTAGGGGAGACTGGCGGGGAAATGCCATATCGGAAAGCAACATAAGCGTTAATTTCCCGATTACAAGCCGTGATATCGATGTAAGCATCAAGCCGGATGAGAGCGGCGATTTTACCATCACCTGGCGGACTCTTTTGCGCCAGAAAGGGACTCCTGAAAGCCCCAAAGAATCCCTGAAGGAAACTACCCTTACTTTTGTCAAGACAGACAGTCCGAATATGTGGAAGGATAGCAAAGGCGGAGATGTCTACGCCCGCGAAAGCATTTCCTGGGCGCGGTTAAAAAAGCAGACACTAACAGTCTATGTCATGGCGATCAGCGATGCCGGTGATTATGACATGCAAATCTATAAGCGCACCTTGAATGGTGTCAATATGGAGCTTGATTTCACGGCCATTCGCGATGGCGCAATACGACGGACCGCGAAGGGCCGATTGACCCTCAATAATTACTAAACATTGTCGCTGATCTAGAAATCTCCGATACCGGGCGAGATATTGCGTTTTTGCGGCGTAATCTGGCGGGTTTGCGATGGCGGCGGCGCGGCGCGCTGTGCACAGTTCGCTCGCTCGCATAGCCGGCAGGTTATACCGATAGGCATGACTGTTTTGGGGGCTGCCAGATTGAGGCCATCAGCATAAATCACCCGATGTGCTACCGTAATGTCACAGCCAATACTGATGGCATAATGGCGTTTTGGCTGAGCATACCCCAGGCTTGGCTTGGTAACCGTGCGCGCGATGGAGAAAAACCGCTGACCATCGGGCATTTCGGAAATCTGCGGACAAAGCGTGCCGGGTGTTAAAAACGCCGCATGTAAGACCCAACGCGGACAGGAGTTTCCATAACGCGGAATACGCAAGCCCGATGCACTGAAACGTTTAGAGATATTTCCGGCAATGTCACTTCGGATCAAATGGAAGGGAACGCCACTGCTTCCAGGGCGCATCAATGTTGTCAGGCGATGGCAAATCTGTTCGAAGCTGGCGTCAAACTGCTGCTGCATTAGTTCAATATCGTACCGCAGATCCTCGGCCGACTGAAAAAATATGTCATATGGAAAGAGAAAGGCTCCCGCGAAGTAATTTGCAAGCGCCGCGACGCCCTTCTGCTTCGCGGCTTCAGTCGGAAGCTCGGGGGCGTTCACAAGTTCCTGGAAGAGGTCCGTATATTGAAGCTGCCCGCAAAGGAGCGCGAGATGAAATTTAACGCTCGATTGTGGCAGTGATTTCGAGAGGACGAGGGTGTGATCCATTTCATCATACAAAGTTGCCTCGGTATTGTGGCTGTCCCGCGAGGCAAACTCGATCTGAATGCCGTGTTTATCCTGCAGATAGTCCATCATGACAGGGGCCGATAGAAGGTCGTGATCGTTGAAGGATGCACGAAAATCCGCTGCGGCCTGTTCTATCGGGTCAAAATAATTATTCCGGGCCTGAATAAAGTCGGAGACCGCCTCATTTGGCGATGGCGCCCAGGCTTTGCCGGTCAGGCTGCCGTCGCCGACAACGCCAAGCATCTCATTCACTGTATCATTGAGGGCTTCGCTATCTTTCAGCGCGATCTGAAGAAACTCCTTGCGTTCCTTGGAGCCGAGATCATCATTGTCATGCACGATTTCAGTCGATGACATAATTGATGTCACGAGGGTACGCAGCCGAAAGGAGGAACCGGCGAAAAGAAAATCCTGTGAGAGCCGTTCACTTAATAGCTGCAAATCCGTTTGCGCGGTTTTAAACGCGTCATATGTTTTCTTGAATGCTGAGCTGAGCGCAGGCGCATCTGCCGCCATTTCGGCAATCTCTTCGTCTGTAAACTTATCGTCGGTAAAGAGCGGGTCTTTCAGGGCATCCGTGATCTCTCCGATCAGATGACCTTCCTCCTGCGGGGAAAAGACTTGTGGGTCAACCTTCAGGATCTTGCTTAAATGCAGCAGCAATGGAACCGTAATGCTGCGCCGGTTATGCTCCAGTAAATTCAGATAGCTTGCAGAGATGCCAAGGCGGTCCGCCAGTTCCACCTGGGTCAGTTCTTTTTCTTTGCGCAATCGCCGTAACCGATTGCCAAGTAGAGGTGATTTTGCCATCGCGATATTTGAAGCTTTACAAAAATTTACAGATTTACAAAATAAATTAGTAATTATTTACATAAAAAACTGATGTTTTACAAGGTTTTGATGGGAAAAATGGCAAAAATGTGAAATTTTTACAAGACAGGGAGAAGTTTGAGTTTAAAAATATAACACAGGCATCTTGCCCGGGGACGATCCACTAGAATATGGGAGACAATTCATGAGTGATATCAAGAAATCAGGCGTGTCGCGCCGCGGCCTTCTCAAGGCCGGTGCAGTCGGTGGCCTGGTCGCCGCCACTCCAAGCATCTTTGTTAAGAATGCCTGGGCGGAAGAATTCCGTAATAATCCGGAAAATTCAGGGGAGTTAAAGCTTGGCTTTAACGTACCGCAATCAGGTCCTTATGCGGACGAAGGGGCGGATGAGCTTCGCGCCTATATGCTGGCAGTCAAGCATTTGAACGGTGAAGGCGACGGCGGTATGCTGAATACTTTCAAACCATCCATGCTAAGCGGTAATGGTGTTCTGGGCAAGAAGGTGACCTACTCAACCGGTGATACCCAGACGAAGTCTGACGCCGCACGTGCATCGGCAAAACGCATGATCGAGAAAGATGGTGTGTTGATGATTACCGGTGGGTCTTCTTCCGGTGTGGCTGTCGCCGTGCAGTCGCTCTGTCAGGAGCAGGGTATTATTTTTATGGCAGGTTTGACCCATTCCAATGATACAACGGGTAAAGATAAGCGCCGCTATGGCTTCCGTCATTTCTTCAATGCCTATATGTCAGGCGCGGCACTGGCGCCTGTGCTGAACAAGGAATATGGCTCCGAGCGCCGGGCCTATCATTTGACAGCGGACTACACCTGGGGTTGGACGCAAGAAGAATCCATCAAAAACTCGACTGAGGCCCTTGGCTGGGAGACTGTTAATGCGGTCAAGACGCCGGTTGGTGCGGGTGACTTCTCGCAGTACATCACGCCGGTTCTCAATTCGGGCGCGGATGTTCTTATCCTCAACCATTATGGCAAGGATATGATCAACTCGCTCAGCCAGGCAGTCCAGTTCGGGCTGCGGGACAAGCAGGTCAATGGCAAGAACTTCGAGATTGTTGTGCCACTCTTCTCGCGTCTGATGGCACAGGGTGCTGGCGATGCGATCAAGGGTATTCTGGGTACGACGAACTGGAACTGGTCGCTACAGGATGATGGGTCGAAAGCTTTTGTTCAGTCCTTCGGGGCAGAATATGGCGCGCCGCCATCAATGGCGGCTCATACCTGCTATGTTCAGACGTTGCTTTATGCCAATGCCTGTGAAATGGCCGGCACATTCTATCCGCCGGAAGTCATCAAACAGCTTGAGGGCTTCAATTTTGACGGTATGGGCAACGGCCCGACGCTTTATCGTGCAGAAGATCACCAATGCTTCAAGGATGTCCTTGTGGTGCGCGGTAACGAAAACCCGTCAAGTCAGTTCGACCTCCTGAAGGTGGTCGACGTCACCCCGCGGTCTCAGGTCGAGTATGACTGGACAATCTTTGGCGGCGAACTTGGTCCCTACGAAGTAAAGATGTAAAATCTGTTACAGCGCGCGGGTTGGCGTTTGCCGAGAGGGCGCCAACCCGTGTATCTTTGAGGCGGATTAACCCGCAAAAAAATTGCGCGGTTGTTTGGGGTAGATTTCATGGATGCCATTTTTATTCAAATATTGAATGGTCTGGATAAGGGGGCTGCATATGCCCTGATTGCGCTTGGCCTGACATTGGTTTTCGGAACATTGGGAATTGTTAATTTTGCCCATGGCGCATTGTTTATGCTCGGGGCGTTTTGTGCCGTTACCTTTCAGAAGCTTGTTACTCTATCGGTGAAGGTTCGTGACGAGGGCGTAACTGCTTTCGTTGCCTATAAGGAGCAACCCTATCTCGAAACTTGGTTTGGCGATACGGGCCGGATAATTATTGATTACTCTGTGCCGCTCTCTATTCTGCTCGCCATCCCGTTCATGCTACTGGTCGGCTATGTTATGGAGCGGGGCCTGATCAAGCATTTCTATAAACGCCCCCATGCAGAGCAGATCCTTGTTACCTTCGGCCTTGCCATCGTTATTCAGGAAATCATCAAGGCATATTTCGGCGCTAATCCAATACCTCAGCCTGCTCCTGAAATTTTGGCCGGCAGCGCGAATGTCGGCGCATGGGTCGGATTAGGTAACAATCTCGTCTATCCATGGTGGCGCCTTATTTATCTTTGTTTTTCCGGATTGATAATTTTTTCCGTGTTCGCATTTTTGCAATTCACCACATATGGCATGGTCGTGCGTGCCGGTATGCGTGATCGGGAGACTGTCGGGCTTCTCGGCATTAATATCGAGAGGCGCTTTACCGTTGTTTTTGCGATCGCCGCCATCGTCGCAGGTGTCGCCGGAGTGATGTATACGCCTATCTTGCCGCCTGATTACCATCTCGGCATGGATTTTCTGGTGCTCTCCTTCGTTGTTGTTGTGGTGGGCGGTATGGGCTCACTCGGCGGGGCAGTGCTGGCCGGGTTTTTGCTGGGCATTGTTCAATCTTTCGCCTCAATGAATGAAGTGAAGGAGATTTTTCCCGGGATCGACCAGATTATTCTATATCTCGTCGCTGTTGTAATTTTGCTGGTGTTGCCACGTGGCCTTATGGGCCGGGCTGGAGTGATGGATGACTAATACCAAGAAGCCGCTTCTTAATGACACTTTTGTTGTGATCATTTTTGCCGCCGCCATCTTGGCGATGCCGATCTGGCTTGATCCCATTGGTGGCAACTATCCGGATCTGCTGCAGAAATTTGCCATCTACGGTATTTTTGCCATTGGCTTTAACATCCTCTTTGGATTGACCGGATATCTCTCTTTCGGTCACGCGGCCTTTCTCGGTGTCGGATCCTATGCCGCCGTCTGGTCGTTCAAGCTGCTGACCATGAACGTTCTCCCGGCTGTGATTTTCGGTGTTGTGTTTGCTGGAATACTGGCGGCCATCATCGGCTTTCTGAGTTTGCGCCGGACGGGGATTTACTTCTCGATCCTCACGCTGGCTTTCGCCCAGATGTCTTATAATCTTGCCTATTCAGTGCTGACGCCGATTACTAACGGGGAAACGGGACTGCAACTAGCCCGTTCTGATCCGCGCATCCTTGACAGCCTGTTTTCAGATGGTTCAGTAGGAGCAGGGCTTCCGAGTACGGATCTCTTCGGCGAGACGATGAGTGGCTATCCCGGCTTTTATTTCTGCGCTGTTCTACTCATTATCTGTTTCTATATATCCATGCGGATTTTCCGATCTCCCTTCGGACTGATGCTGAAAGGGATCAAATCAAACCAGAACAGGATGAGATATACGGGTCTGAACACGCGCCCCTATATGCTGACGGCGTTTATCATATCGGGCATGTATGCGGGGCTGGCGGGCAGCCTGCTCGCCGTCACCGACCCTCTGGCGGGGGCTGAGAGAATGCAGTGGACGGCTTCGGGCGAAGTTGTGCTGATGACGATCCTTGGCGGTGCGGGTACGCTTGTCGGGCCAATGCTGGGCGCGGGTTTGATCAAGTATTTTGAGAATATCTTCTCCTCCTTCGATGATAATGTGCTTACGCAGGCTTTCTCCTTCTTGCCTGACAGTGTTGTTGATTTTGTCGTGCCTGTCGTCGGTCTTTTCGTTGGCAGTGGCTGGCATCTGACATTGGGATTATTGTTTATGATCATCGTGATTTTCCTGCCTGGCGGCCTGGTGGAAGGTTTCCGTCGTATCTTCAATTATTTCAGGTCTGGTGGGAAAACAAAGCCACAGTCCGTAGAAGCGCATAATCAGGCTGGCGAGTAAGAGGGTAAATCATGGGCGATCTCGTTCTTCATCTGGACAATATCAATAAAAGCTTTGGCGGGCTCAGCGCTCTTTCCGATGTTAATCTGCATGTGGAGGAAGGAACGACGCATGCGATCATCGGTCCGAACGGCGCAGGTAAGTCGACGCTATTGAATGTTTGTATCGGCCGACTGAAGCCGGATACGGGTAAAGTGACTTTTGCGGGCGAAGTTCTGACCGGCAGACAGCCCCATGAGATTGCCCAGCTTGGCGTTGCGCGGGTTTTTCAAACGCCGGAGATTTTTCAGGAAATGACACTGATTGAGAATGTCATGATTCCGGCTCTTTCCCATCGCGATGGCGCGTTCCGGCTAAACGCTGCTGAACTGTTGAGCCGCCAAGGGGAGGTTCGTGATGAGGCAGAACATATCCTTGAGGATGTTGGTCTAAAAGACATGATGATGGTCGAGGCGGGTAGCCTCAGCCGTGGTGATAAACGCAGGTTGGAGCTTGGTATGTGCCTTATCTTAAGGCCACGGCTTCTATTGCTCGATGAGCCGACTGCGGGCATGGCGCGCCATGATACCAACCAGACGATCGAGCTTTTAAAGAAGATCAAGTCACGCGGTATGACGAAGGTGATTATCGAACATGATATGCATGTTGTCTTCAGCCTGGCGGACAAGGTCAGCGTACTGGCGCGGGGGCAGATCATCGCCGGCGGCGATCCGCAGAGCGTAAGAGAGGACCCAAAGGTCAAGGAAGCGTATTTGGGAGGGGCTCAATAATGTCTGAGACTTCAGAGAAAATGCCCTATTTCAGCGTCAAGGATGTTCATGCCTATTATGGCGAGTCCTATATCGTGCAAGGAGTCTCCTTCGATGTTGAAGAAGGGGATATCGTTGCTTTGCTCGGCCGGAATGGGGCAGGGAAAACGTCCACTCTGAGGGCGCTTGCCCGGGTGGACAGTCCTGCGTTGAAGCGCGGTGAAATATATCTCAATGGTGAAGCAATCCATTCGCTAAAAGCCTACCAGGCAGCGCAGGCAGGTATTCAGCTTGTGCCCGAGGATCGGCGTATAATTGGCGGATTAACGGTGGAGGAGAATCTCGAACTTGCACAGGTGGCGGAACCAAAGGGGTGGGAGATAGAGCGTATCTACGACCATTTTCCGCGTCTTGGTGAACGGCGAAGCCAGGATGCTGTCACCATGTCTGGCGGGGAGCAGCAAATGCTGGCCGTCGCAAGGGCGCTTGCTCGGGATGTGAAACTGCTGTTCCTGGATGAGCCCTATGAGGGGCTTGCGCCGGTTATAGTTCAGGAAATTGAGAAAATCCTGCTTGAAGTTAAAAAGCTCGGGATTACGACCATTATTGTTGAGCAAAATGCTGTTGCGGCACTGCAGCTTGCCGACAAGGCGCTCATCCTGGATATGGGCCAGATTGCCTTCCGCGGCACGGCACAGCAGGTTCTGGACGATCAGGAATTGCGGCATGAGTATCTCGCAATCTGAACGCGGGTATTCAGAATTTTCCGACTTTTAGGTTGTATTTAGATGGAGACGGACGCATAAATGCCCTGTCGATTACTGCCGAATTCGAAACACTGAAAAATCTGTATGTTGGGTGAAAGGACTTAGAAGGATGTCAGCAAAGGATCTATATCCCGTACCTCAGGAACTTGCGAAAACTGCTTGGGCCGACAAGACGAGTTATCAGGCGATGTATCGCGCATCGGTTGAAGATCCCGTCGCCTTCTGGGGCGAGCATGGAAAGCGGATAGACTGGATCAAGCCCTATACGAAAGTAAAAGATGTCTCTTTTGCCAAGGATGATCTGCATATTAAATGGTTCCATGACGGGACATTGAACGTTAGCTACAACTGCCTCGATCGTCATCTGGAAAAACGGGGCGACAGCCCGGCCATTATCTGGGAAGGGGATGATCCGAATGACGATAAAACCCTGACCTACCGCGAACTGCATGCTGAGGTATGTAAGTTCTCAAACGTACTGAAGGCGCAAGGAATCAAGAAGGGCGATCGCGTCACCCTCTATATGCCGATGATCGTCGAAGCGGCAGTCGCCATGCTTGCCTGCACACGCATCGGCGCGATCCATTCCATTGTGTTTGGCGGATTTTCGCCGGATGCTCTGGCCGGGCGAATCCGGGACTGTAAGTCCAACTGTGTGATTACCGCCGACGAAGGGGTTCGCGGCGGGCGGCCAATCCCTCTCAAAGCCAATACAGACGCAGCGCTGGCGGAATGCCCGGACTGCACGACCTGTATTGTCGTCAAGCGCACCGGCGGAGATGTCAAATGGGTTGAAGGCCGCGACGTTTGGTATCACGCGGAAATGGACAAGGTTGATGCGGACTGTCCGCCTGAGGAAATGAACGCGGAAGACCCGCTATTCATTCTGTACACCTCCGGCTCGACAGGCCAGCCAAAGGGTGTGCTGCATACCACCGGCGGCTACATTGTCTATGCGGCGATGACCCACCGCTATGTATTCGACTATCATGATGGCGATATTTACTGGTGCACGGCCGATGTCGGCTGGGTGACGGGGCATAGCTACATCGTTTATGGGCCGCTCGCCAATGGCGCGACGACATTGATGTTTGAAGGTGTGCCTAATTATCCAACTGTCTCGCGCTTTTGGGAAGTATGCGATAAGCATAAGGTCAATATCTTTTATACAGCTCCGACGGCGATCCGTGCATTGATGCGCGACGGCGATGAGCCCGTCAAGAAAACATCGCGCAAGTCGCTGCGTCTTTTGGGATCGGTCGGGGAGCCTATCAACCCGGAAGCCTGGCGCTGGTACAATGACGTTGTCGGGGAGGGGAGATGCCCGATTGTTGATACCTGGTGGCAGACGGAAACGGGCGGTATTCTGATCTCGCCTCTGCCGGGCGCAACAGACCTGAAGCCGGGCTCTGCGACCCTTCCATTCTTTGGAATTGAACCACTTATGGTCGATGGTGATGGCGCTGTTTTGGAGGGGCCCTGCGAGGGCATGCTCTGTATCAAGGATAGCTGGCCCGGCCAGATGCGGACAGTATACGGCGATCATGATCGCTTTATTCAGACCTATTTTTCGAATTTCGATGGACTTTATTTCACGGGTGATGGCGCAAGAAGGGATGACGATGGATATTATTGGATCACCGGCCGCGTTGACGATGTGATCAATGTGTCCGGCCACAGGATGGGAACCGCCGAGGTGGAAAGCGCCCTTGTGGCCCACGAACTTGTGGCCGAAGCCGCCGTTGTCGGATATCCGCATGATATCAAGGGACAGGGCATTTATGCCTATGTCACTTTGACATCGGGGATTGAACCATCGGAGGAATTGCGCGCTGAACTGGTCAAGTGGGTTCGCCATGAAATTGGTCCAATTGCCACACCGGATCTGATCCAGTGGGCGCCGGGATTGCCAAAAACGCGCTCGGGCAAGATTATGCGGCGTATACTGCGTAAAGTGGCTGAAAACGACTACGGTAGCCTCGGGGATACCTCGACATTGGCTGAACCCGCGGTCGTTGAGGATCTGATCGAAAACAGGATGAATAAGTAAGGCCATGCATGCCAAAAAGCCCCTGCAAGATTGATCAATGACAATATCCTAACTAATGGAGTATTATGGGTCTGCAGGGAACCGAAGAGCGAGGTTGCTGATATAAGAGAGCTTCTCCAGAAGCCGGGTAATGTCGTCAATCTCTGTCAGTTCTCGGGATTATCGAGGGAGCATACGGCAGCATGACACATACAGTGCTTGTGGTGGAGGACGAGCCGAATATTGTTTTGTCCTTACAGTTTATTCTAAGGCAGGCCGGATTCACAGTACGGGTGGCGCGGGATGGAGATCAGGCATTGCGTGCCATAGAGGACTATGTGCCCGATCTGGTGATACTGGACATTATGTTGCCCAAGCAGGATGGGTTCTCGGTTTGTGAAGCTATTCGCGCCAATGATGCCTGTGTAAATGTGAAAATCATCATGCTATCGGCAAAGAGCCGGGAGGCGGATAAGGAACGGGCTATTGCGCTTGGCGCGGATGAATTCGTGACGAAGCCGTTCTCCACTCGCGCGCTCGGAAAAATGGTGAAGGAAATTGTTGCTCCGGTGAATTCGTCCCTGCATGCCAAATAGGCGTGAAAGTCGGATGGGCCTATAAGACGGATTTAGTCAGATGATAAGAACAGGACGTAAAAAAGAATGGTCGGTTCTTCTGTTTGTCGCCTGTCTTGTTGCCTTCATGCCTCCCGTCATCGCCCTGTTTGACATTCCTTTTCGTGTATTCGGCATTCCTCTCAGCTTTTTATTCTTGTTTGGGATCTGGGCTTTCGCCATCGCCATGACGGCGCTGGGCGCTAGGCGGGGCCCGGAAAAGGCTATCGGGCCACCTGAGGCCGAACGAGGCGGCGGGGCCAGCACGCCTGACACCGTCCAAGGAAAACAATAATGTCTGGCGGGCTGGTACTGACTGTCTCCATTTTGTATCTGGGTCTCCTGTTCGCCATTGCCCAGTTTGTCGATCTGCAATCCGCCAAGGGCCGTCAGCTCACCAGAAATCCGTTTATCTATACTTTGTCAATCGGCGTTTTCTGCACCTCATGGACATTCTATGGCAGTGTCGGGCTGGCGGCGACGCAAGGCCTGGACTTCCTGCCCATATATCTTGGCCCGACACTCGTTTTTATCCTCTGGTCTGTCGTCTGGGTTAAGATTGTTCGTATTTGCAAAGTGCATCGAATTACCTCGATCGCCGACTTTATCGCGTCGCGCTACGGCAAGCAGGCGCGATTGGGCGGGCTTGTCACGATTATCGCGGTGGTTGGCACGATGCCATACATCTCGTTGCAGCTCAAATCCATCGCAACCAGCTTTCGAATTCTTGTCAGCTCATCGGAGACAGCACTGCTGCATGCACCGAATGAGCCTATTTTCTTCATCGATACAACCTTGATTGTGGCCATTGCGCTGGCACTTTTCGCTATCCTTTTCGGAACGCGCCATATCGACGCGAGCGAGCATCATGAGGGGCTGGTAGCCGCAATCGCATTTGAGTCTGTGGTGAAGCTGGTTACGTTCCTTGCCGTAGGATTCTTTGTGACGTTTGGGCTCTACAACGGATTTTCAGACCTCTTTTCAACCGCCGCAGATAGAGGGTTGGATACGCTCTTCACTGTTTCCGCCGATAATGATTACAGTGTTTGGATGACGATGACGATGCTCTCCATGGCGGCCATTATCTGTTTGCCGAGACAGTTTTATATGACGGCTGTCGAAAATCCCGATGAAGCTTTCCTCCGTAAGGCGACCTGGCTGTTTCCACTCTATCTTCTGGTGATCAATATATTCGTGTTGCCGATTGCGCTCGCAGGCCGTCTGTCTTTTGAGGGTGTCTCCGCCGATGCGGATATGTTCATGCTCACCGTGCCGCTGTTTCATGATCAGGCGTTCCTCGCGTTGATTGCCTTTATCGGGGGATTATCGGCGGCGACATCAATGGTGATTGTCGCCTCGATCGCGCTGGCGACGATGGTCTGTAATGATCTTATTATGCCGCTATTGCTCCGTTGGCGCGGTCTCAACATCAACAAGAATGATGACTTAACGGGGCTTCTGCTCACGATCCGGCGGGTGAGTATTCTTCTGATCTTGATCCTTGGCTATGCCTATTACCTGATTGCGAGCGAGTCATATTCCCTCGTGACCATCGGGCTTGTCTCATTTGCCGCGGCGGCGCAATTCGCACCCGCCATCATCGGGGGTATTTTCTGGAAAGGAGCGTCGTATCGGGGGGCTATGACGGGCTTGGCGCTCGGTTTTGTCGTCTGGCTCTATACGCTTCTCCTTCCCTCATTCGCACAGTCAGGATGGCTGCCGATAAGCTTCATTGAGCAAGGGCCATATGGCCTTACGTTGCTGAAACCATATGCACTGTTCGGCATGGAGGGGTTTGATCGCCTGACCCATGCCCTGTTCTGGAGCATGCTTGTCAATATAGGCGCCTACTGGATTGTCTCGCTTCTCTCGCACCAGACGGCTATCGAGCGTATTCAGGGAACCCTGTTTGTCGATGTGTTCGGCCATACGGATGATGAACGTGATAGCCGCTATTGGCGCGGCTCGGCTACGGTTGCCGATTTGCAGCAGCTTGTTGGCCGGTTTGTCGGTGTTCAGCGGGCGGCGCAGGCGTTTGCTGATTTTGCCGCTGAGCGGGACATAAACCTGCGCAAAAGTCACTCGGCCGATGCCGCTCTGCTCGACTTTGCCGAGAAGATGTTGGCGGGGGCAATCGGTTCTGCAACGGCGCGTGTGATGGTCGGTTCCGTGGTCAAGGGGGAAATTGTTGGTCTTGATGAAGTGTATCGAATTTTGGATGAAACCAGCCAGGTCATTGAATACAGCCATCGGCTGGAGCAAAAATCAGCTGAGTTGGAACAGGCAACGGCGCTGCTTCGCAACGCCAATGAGCGGCTGAAGGAACTGGATTCTCTGAAGGATCATTTTCTTTCTATGGTCAGCCATGAGCTTCGGACACCCCTGACATCACTCCGAGCCTTTGGGGAGATTCTGATCGATAACCCGGAAGTCTCACCGGAGGAACGGGAACGCTTCCTGAATGTCATTATCAAGGAAAGTTCTCGCCTGACCCGGCTAATTGACCAGCTTCTTGACCTTGCCCGCATGGAGGCGGGGCAGATGGATTGGTCGCTGGATACAGTTGATATCGCCGCCACAATACGCGAGGCAATGGCAACGCTTGCCGGCCTTATCAAGGAAAATGAAGTTGAGGTGGAAACGCGCATTCCTGAAAATCTTCCGATGGTGAGGGCGGATCGGGATCAGCTTATTCAGGTGGTTATCAATCTGGTGTCAAACGCCATTAAGTTTTGTGACAAGGAAAAGGGCCATATTGCCCTCAGCGTTTCCGTCGAAGATGACATGCTGGAAGTAAGCGTTGCGGACAATGGAAAGGGGATCCCCATTGATATGATGGAACGGATTTTCGAAAAGTTCCATCAGTCGATTGGCCGGGATGAAGACAAACCACAAGGATCAGGTCTTGGTCTTGCTATCTGCCGGGAGATTGTATCCTTCCTTGGTGGTCATATCTGGGTCACAAACATAGAGAAGAGTGGGGCAACCTTCGCCTTTACAGTTCCTCGTGCCGATCGTCAGGATGTCAGGCTCTCTGCCGAATAGGGGATTAGCTATATGCCCTGTAGATCATGGCAATACCAATAAACGTGACCAGCCCCAGAACAATTTTCTTGAAGGTCTTCTGATCGATAAGGTGTCGTATCTTTGTGCCCAGCCACATCCCCGCAAACAGCGGGCCGAGGCCAATCAGGCTATAGGTAATGTCCGTGGGATTTAGAAAGTTCATGCTTTGCAGGCTGAGCAGCAGGAAGATACTGCCGCCAAAAAGCATGACACTGACCGCGGCAACGAACTTTTCCTTTTCCAGGCCAAGCGCGATAAAGAAGAAAACGGGTAGCGTTCCAAAAAGCGTTGTAATGCCACCGATTATACCTGCGGCGAGGCCCACCGTCGGTCCGGATAACTTTTCATGCGTGCCGAGAAAAGAAAAGGAAATGCCAAAATATTCAAGCCCGGAAATGAGGATCAAAAAGCTGCCGACAGCGATCAGAAGATATTTCGTATCCACGGTCGAAAGCATAAAGACACCAATCGGCAATCCGATAAACAGCCCCAGCAGCAGTAGCCAGTGCCGGGCAATTGATGCCTTGATCTGTCCGGACATGATCATCTGAACAGAGTTGGTGATGACCATCGGTAAGGTCATGATGGCGACAGCAGATGGAAGGTTTATAAAAAAAACAATAATAGGCACTGCAATCGTCGGCAGGCCAAAGGCAGAAATGCCCTTTACGACACCTCCGAGCGCAAAGGCAACGCACACAACGAGTAAATGGAAAAGATTGAATTCGGGGAGATATTGGGTGATCATGGTGGGGCCGCATTCAGAAAAAAACTCCAGCCAGGACGGGAAAATGACCCTGACACTCTTAGAAAACTATGGACCATAAAAAGACACCGCCGCCAACCACTTTATTCAATTGTCGATGATATAAACTCATGTTCGGAGAAGCATATTGAAAGTCTGGGTAATAAACGCAGAGGGTGGCATCGACGGCCTTCAAATGATCGATCGGGATATTCCGAAACCCGGCCCTGGCGAAATTCTGGTGCGCCTGAAGGCGAATTCCATCAACTATCGGGATTTGTCGACCATCAAGAATGCAGCCGCGCGGGGCATAGCAGGAGAACGAATTCCCAATTCGGATGGCGCAGGTATTGTTGAAGACGTTGGCCCGGGCGGGACCGCTTTCAAGAAAAGCGATCGTGTCGTTGGCACCTTTTTTCAAGACTGGCTCAGCGGGAGCATTCATGAGGGCGTAATGGCGAGCGCGCTGGGCGGCCCCATCGACGGGTTGTTGTGCGAATATGCGTTGCTAGAAGAGCGGGGCGCGCTCCACATGCCGGATCATCTTTCCTTTGAAGAGGCGGCGACATTGCCATGTGCGGGCCTGACCGCCTGGCATTGCCTGATAGAGGGCGGCGGCGCGCGCGCCGGGCAGACGGTTCTCCTGCTCGGGACAGGAGGCGTGTCGATTTTTGCGCAGCAAATTGCCAAAGCTTCGGGTATCCGGACGATCCTTACCTCCAGCAGTGACGAAAAACTTGATCGGGCCAAGGCTCTCGGTGCGGATGTGTTGATCAACTACCGGGATTGCCCAAACTGGGAAGAGAAGGTGATGGAGGCAACCGATGGTCGGGGCGTTGATCTGGTGGTTGAGGTTGGCGGCGCGGGAACACTTGAAAAATCAATTGCCTCTGTGCGGGTTGGCGGCCGCATTTCATTAGTGGGCATCCTGACCGGCGGGCAGATGGACCCAACCTCCATCATGCGGAAATCCATCACACTTCAGGGGATTTATGTCGGCCCCCGTGATATGTTCGAGCGGTTTAATGCGGCTCTGCTACAGAATGACATTCATCCCGTCATCGATGCCTCGGTCGAATTTGCGGATGCGAAAGAAGCCTACCGGATGATGGAAAAGGCAGGCCATTTCGGCAAGATTGTTGTAACCATTTAATTGCGCAGAGAACGCAACAGGAGAGTTTAATGAAGCTAGTCAGATATGGCGAAAATGGTGCGGAAAAGCCCGGTATTCTCGATGAACAGGGCAATATCAGGGATCTGTCCACTGTCATTCCGGATATTGCAGGCGATGTCCTGACCGATGAGGGGCTTGCGAAGCTGAAAGCGCTGGATTTGAACGCCTTGCCAATGGTGCAAGGTAACCTGCGAATTGGCGCTTGCGTCGGAAGCATCGGAAAATTTGCCTGTATCGGGCTTAATTATTCCGATCATGCGGCCGAAGCGGGCCAGCCGGTCCCGAGTGAGCCAATTCTCTTTATGAAAGCGACATCGGCGGTCTGCGGGCCGAATGATGATGTCGAGATCCCGCGCAGCTCACAGAAAACGGACTGGGAAGTTGAGCTTGCGGTCGTCATCGGCAAGCGGGCCAAATATGTGACGGAGGAGGAGGCTCTTGACCATGTCGCCGGTTATTGTGTGGCAAACGATGTGTCCGAGCGGGAGTTTCAGTCCGAGCGCGGCGGTCAATGGACGAAGGGGAAAAGCCACGATACCTTCGGTCCTCTCGGTCCGTGGTTGGTGACGCGCGACGAAGTACCGGATCCGCAGGTGCTTAATCTCTGGCTGGACGTGGATGGTGTCCGGCAGCAAGATGGCACCACTGCAACCATGATATTTAGTGTCGCCAAAATTATTTCCTATCTCAGCCAGTTTATGACCCTGAATGTTGGGGATGTTATCTCCACCGGAACGCCTCCTGGCGTTGGCATGGGAAAGAAGCCAAATCCTGTATTCCTCAAACCCGGACAGGAAATGAAACTCGGCGTAGAAGGCCTTGGCGTGCAGCAGCAGACAACTGTTCAAGCATAATTAATTGAAACTCAGGAAAAGGAACGCATGTCGTGAAACCCGTTCATCAACCCGAAAGTCTTGGCTTCGAGCCCAAGCGTCTTGAGTATATTACCGATTGGATGAATAGATATGTCGTCGGCGGAAAGCTCGCTGGGGCGCAAACGCTAATCGCCCGAAGCGGTAAAATCGCCTATTCGAAATCTGTTGGCCAAGCAGATCGAGAAAATGATACTCCCTGGCAGGATGACACGATGGCGCGGTTCTATTCGATGACCAAGCCGATCACGTCGGTTGCCCTGATGATGCTGTATGAAAAGGGGTTGTTCCATCTGGACGATCCGCTGGAAAAATTCATCCCGGCTTTCAAGGATATGCAGGTTCTAAGGCCACAGGCACGCAGTATTGACGATACAGAACCGGCGACCAGCAAAATAACGGTTCACAATCTGCTGACCCATATGTCCGGCATGACCTACGGGTTTAATGAAGGCGTCCTCGGCAAGCATTATGAGGCCAGCAAGATGGACTTCGGAACGACGCGGGGCAGCCTGGAAAGTCAAATTCAGCAGCTGTCGGAAATGCCGCTGCAGTTCAATCCGGGCAGCCGCTGGAACTACGGGGTGTCGACCGATGTCATTGGCCGCCTGGTAGAGATTATCTCGGGGCAGGATCTAAAATCGTATTTCCATGAGCATATTTTCAAACCGCTTGGAATGGTGGATACGGATTTCGGAATACCGGAAGAGAAAATCGGTCGCTATGCCACCGCCTATGGCGCGGATGAGGCAGGGGCCATGATGGTACTCGATCCGCCGGAAAAAAGTGCATTCCGGATGGAAAAGGTCGCCTGTTATTCCGGTGGCGGAGGGCTGATCTCTACGGCATCGGATTATCTCAAATTCGCCGAGATGCTTCGGTGCCGCGGCGCTTATGACGGTGGGCAGCTTCTGGGGCCGCGCACGGTGGATTTCATGATGGAAAACCATCTGGATGGCGATCTGGCGCAGTATGGCCAGGCGGTTTTCTCCGAAGTTTCCTTTGTGGGTGTTGGTTTCGGTCTTGGCGGATGGGTCATGTTGGACCCACCCTTGTCACAGATGATGGGCTCCCCCGGCGATTTTGGCTGGGGTGGTATGGCAAGTACCGTCTTCTGGGTTGACCCGATGGAAGATATGACGGTTTTGTTCCTGACTCAGTTCATACCGAGCAGTTATTACCCGCTGCGCAAGGAACTCAGGGCGCTGGTTTATCAAGCGATGGTGGATTGATGCCGGAGTGTCGTAATTCTGACATAAAATAGCAAATTTTACGTCACTGATCGGACATCTACCTGCAACAATCATTTGAGATGTTCTCCTTTAGTCTCTCGTAAGAGTATTTAGGAGTTTGTCTTGGAACCGTTACGATTTAACAATCTGGAACTTCGTTTGGCCCACAGCGTCGCTGATCTGGACGCGGCGCAGGCATTGCGCTATCGCATTTTTTATGAAGAAATGGGCGCTCAGCCGTCATCGCTATGTCAGGAACAATCCCGGGATGTAGATCGGTACGATGAGTTTTGCGATCATCTGCTCGTAATCGATCTTGAAAAGGGGACAGAGGCGGTCCCTTATGTTGTTGGTACATATCGCTTCCTCCGCAGTAGCGTTGCGCAAAAGCACGGCGGCTTCTACTCGGAATCGGAATTTGATCTCTGCAATCTTAAGGTTTTTCCCGGCGAGATCATGGAACTCGGTCGCTCTTGCATCGATGCGGCCTATCGCCGTCGCGGGGCGATGCAGCTTCTCTGGCGCGGCATCGCGGCCTATATTCATATTCACGATGTTCAGATCATGTTTGGCTGTGGCAGCATCCATGGCACAGATCTGAAAGAGCAAGCGCGGGTGCTTTCCTATCTGCATCATTTCCACAAAGCACCGGGACATCTTCGCCCTCGGGCGCTGGAAGAGCACTACATCCCGATGAAGATGTTGAAGCGCAAGGAAGTGGATATTGAGCTGGCGCAGCGTGAACTGCCGCCGCTTTTGAAAGGCTACCTGCGCCTCGGGGGCTATATCGGCGATGGCGCGGTGATTGATCATCAGTTCAATACCATCGACGTATGTGTCATCGTGGAAACGGAAAATGTGACGAGCAAATATATCCGTCACTTTTCACGGGACAGACGGGAAAAGAAAAAGGTGCTGGCCCCTGTGGCAACGGGAAATCCGGTTCAGATTTATTCCTAATCCGTTGACGCACCCTGTGAAATCCACCAGCCGAGAATCTTTCGCTCCTCATCCGTCATCTGGGTGAGGTTGCCAAGCGGCATGGTTTTTGTGTCAATGGTCTGCTGTTTGATGCGGGTTTTCTCCCGGGCGATTTGTGCGGGCGTTTCAAGCCGGACACCTTTGGGCGGGCTTTCGAAATCCGTATTCGAAGGCTTGGCGGCGTGGCAACTGGTGCAACGCTCATGAACAATGGCCTCAACCGTTGAGAAGGATATCTTTTCGGTTGGGACGCCTTCCGGTTTTGGCGCAGCCGCATAGGCAATGGCAAAGAAAAGAACGAAGGCAATAGGCAGGAGGATGAACCCCTGTTTTGCACGGCCCTGATTTTTCATATTGAAAAAATGCCGGACCAGTATTCCGACAAGGGAGATCCCCGCCAGTAACAACCAACCATAGGAGTTGCCGTAAGTCATCGGGTAATGATTGCTGATCATGATGAACAGGACAGGCAGGGTGAAATAGTTGTTATGCAGCGATCTCTGCTTCGCCCGGAGGCCGTAGACAGGATCGGGGGCCTCTCCTTTTTTCGCGGCAGAAACAAGGGCAGTCTGTCCCGGAATGATAATCATCAGGACATTCGCGACCATGATCGTGCCCATAATCGCGCCGATATGGATATAGGCACCACGGCCGCTGAATACCTGCGATAGTCCAAAGGCCGCAAGGGTAAGTAAGGCGAACAGGACAAGGCCGAAAACCATCTGATTGTTGATCAACGGGGACTTGCAAAGCTGATCATAGATGATCCAGCCCCCGGCAATGGAGCCAACCCCGATCAGGATGGCCGCATCCGTGGAAATATCTGCAACGCTCCTGTCGATGAGATAGATATCCGCCCCGAAGTAATAGAGGATTGTCAGCAGGATAAATCCGCTGATCCAGGTGAAATAGGCCTCATATTTGAACCAGTGAAGCGTTTGTGGAATTTCAGGAGGTGCCAGACGATATTTTTGCACTTCGTAAAACCCGCCCCCATGCACGGCCCAAAGCTCGCCGCCCACGCCTGCCTTGTCCTTGTACCCGTCTTTCTCCGGTGGGGTGAGATTCATATCGAGCCAGACAAAATAGAAAGACGCCCCGATCCAGGCGATGCCGGTGATCATATGGATCCAGCGGATGGCGAGTTGAAACCATTCCATAAATTCAAACTCCATCAACTCCCCCTATGACATTCCGTTGCGATGTTTACGGGTCTCATGATTTCCATCCGTTCTGTCATCGGCGCGAAGGCGTAAGTATGCGGCAACGATCTGATCGGCGGCATAATCTATCTCGACCGCAGTCGTGGGTCGCCCGATCCCGAGCCGGACCGCCCTGGCGATCTCGATGGAGTTTCGGCCCATCGCCTTCAAGACATGGGATGGCTCCCCTGACATTGAACTGCAGGCCGATCCCGTACTGAGCGCTAGATCGGGTAACTCATACAGCAGGTCTTCCGCCTCGATACCTTCGAAAGTAATGCTGAGGCAGCCTGGTATATGCGGCGCCTCCTCACCGTTTATCTCAACGGGATTTCCCAACCCGGATTTGAGGCGCTGTGTCAGCATTGCGCGAAGGTTTTGGAGATGATCCCGTTCATCCGATCGATTTTCGTTGATTACTCGGCACGCCTCCCCGAGCCCAACGCAAAGAGCCGTAGGGAGCGTGCCCGGACGGATCGATCGTTGCTGCGCTCCTCCGCGCATGAGCGGTGCTATATCCGTTCCCTCCCGCACATAAAGTGCGCCAACGCCCATTGGGCCATAGAGCTTATGACCGGACAGGCTGAGGAGAGAGATATTCTGCTCGGCAACGTCTATGCTCTCTGTGGTGAGGGTCTGAACTGCATCCGTATGAAAGAGAATGCTTCGTTCGGCGCATATCTGGCCAATGGCGGAAATATTCTGACAGACGCCGGTTTCGTTATTGGCAGCCATAACCGACACCAAGATTGTCTCCGGCTGTATGGCGGACGTCAACTCACCGAGGTCGATCAATCCGTTCTTATCGACCTGCAGCAAAGTCACCTCGATGCCTTCATGCGTTGCGAGATAATCAAGTGGTTGCAGGATCGATTCATGTTCCGTCTGAACGGAAATAATATGGCGCGGCCCTGTGTGAGCGCGCGCAATACCCAGAAGCGCAAGATTGTTGGCTTCTGTCGCGCCAGACGTAAAAATGATTTCAGGCGGCCGCGCGTTGATCAGGGTCGCTATATGACCTTGTGCTTTATCAATCGCGTGCCGTGCCCGATGCCCGAAGCGGTGGGTGCTGCTATGTGGGTTGCCGATGTATTCTTGCAGGCAGTCTGCCATGACCTTCTCCACCCGATGGTCAAGCGGTGTGGAGGCCTGGTAATCCAGATAGATGGGACGGGTTGGCGAACCTGATATCGTCTGGTTGGCCATGGTTCAGGCTCCATACGCCTCAAGCCGGTCAAGCATGGCTCGTTTTTCGTCGTTGCTGCAGAAGCTTGCTTCGAACCCATTGCGAGCGAGAGTGAGAATCTCTGTTTTTGTTAGCTGGAGGCTTTCTGCGATGGCTTCGTAGTTTTCGTTTATATAACCGCCGAAATAGGCGGGATCATCGGAATTGACAGTCGCTTTCAGGCCATGCGCCAGCATTTTCTTTATGGGATGTGCACGCATATCCTTGACCCCGGCAAGTTTGTAATTTGATAGCGGGCAGACCGTGAGGGCAATTTGGCTCTCCGCCAACCGCGTCACCAGTGCCGCATCTTCCAGTGCACGATTACCATGGTCCAGCCGATCAACCTTCAGCAGATTGAGGGCTTCGGAGACATATTCCGGCGGCCCTTCTTCTCCGGCATGAGCCACGGCAAGAAATCCTTCCGCTTTTGCCTTTTCGAAAACGCGCGCAAATTTGGACGGGGGATGCCCCATCTCTGATGAATCAAGTCCGACGGCGATGATCCGGTCCCGATAGGGAAGCGCCTCGGCAAGGGTGGCAAATGCGGCGTCTTCGCTTAGGTGCCGTAGAAAGCACATGATCAGCTTTGAGGTGATGCCGTATTTTTCAAGCCCGTCGTTCAGTGCCCGGGTGATGCCATCGATGACCGTTGCGAAAGGAACACCGCGATCCGTATGGCCTTGCGGATCAAAGAATATCTCCACATGGATGACATTCTGTTCCTGCATTTTTGTGAGATAAGCAAACGTCAGGTCATAAAAATCCTGCTCTTTCAGCAAGACACTCATGCCCTGATAATAAATATCCAGAAAATCCTGCAAATTCGAGAATTGATAGGCAGCACGGACTTCCTCTACCGTTGCGAATGGGATCTCTACCTTGTTGCGCCTGGCGAGTGCAAACATCAGTTCCGGCTCCAGACTGCCCTCTATATGAAGATGCAGTTCAGCTTTCGGCATGTTCCGAATGAATTTTCTCAGGTCATCCATGGATGGATCCATTCAAATCATATAGTGATGATATACCCCCGCCGAGGTTGTCAATTCCGGCGGAGATATGCGCTTGATGACTCAGTTTATTTTGGTAGCTGTCCTTCGACGCCTTCTACATACCAGTTCATGCCGAGAAGGACACCATCGTCAAGTGCCTCGCCGTCCTTCGCACCGACCGAGCCATCCTGTTTGTTAAAGGGACCGGTGAAGGGCAATACAGAGCCATCCTCAATACCTTTTCGTGTTTCTTCCGCCAACGCAACAACGTCAGCAGGAATAGCGTTGTTATAGGGGGCGAGTTCGACCATTCCGGATTTGAGGCCACCCCAAGTGTCCTCAGACTTCCAGCTTCCGTCGAGGACCGCTTTTGTCCGCGCGACATAATATCCGTCCCAGTTATCGATGATGGCGGTAAGTTGAGCCTTGGGGGCGAATTTCGTCATATCCGAAGCCTGACCCACGGCCCAGACACCGCGGCTTTCGGCAACCTGAAGAGGAGCGGGGCTATCCGTGTGCTGTAGGATGATATCGGCACCCTGATCGATAAGGGCCTTGGCCGCATCGCCTTCCTTGCCCGGATCGTACCAGGTATTCACCCAGGCAACCTTCACCGTAACATCAGGATTAACGCTGCGGGCGGCAAGGGTCATCGCATTGATACCACGAACCACTTCCGGGATCGGGAAGGAACCGATATATCCGATGACGTTTGATTTCGTCATTTTTCCGGCAATTTTTCCGACGACATAGCGACCTTCATAAAACCGCGAGGAATAGGTGCTGACGTTGTCCGCCCGCTTGTAGCCGGTGGCATGCTCGAACTTTACATCCGGGAACTGCTTGGCGACTTTCAGAGTTGGGTTCATGAAGCCAAAGGAGGTTGTGAAAATCAGCTTATAGCCGTCTGCCGCCATTTGCCGGATGACCGGCTCGCTGCTTGATTCCTTGACGCTTTCGACATAGGTCGTTTTGACTTTGTCGCCGAATTCATTCTGAACAGCCTGCCGACCTAATTCATGGCGATAGGTCCAGCCGTGATCGCCAATCGGGCCGACATAGATAAAGCCGACTTTGTCTTCTGCTGACGCCGTTCCACCCATAAGCAATCCACCAGCCAATGCGATGGCGCCAATGAGGCCTGAGAGTTGTTTTCGTGTCATTACTTTCTCCTTCTTAAACAGAAAATTTCCGGGCTCATGCCGCCGGATGAAAAATCTTGCCTATGCAAGCTGGTGCATGTTTTCGAATTCGGGATTCATCTTTCGATATCAGGACGAGCACTAATATGGTCGCCAGATACGGCAACATCGAAAGGACTTGTGAGGGTACGTTAAGTCCGGCGGCCTGTGCGTGCAACTGTAAAATGGTAATGCCACCAAACATATAGGCGCCGACCAGTACCAAACCTGGCTTCCATGTTGCAAAGACGATAAGCGCGAGGGCAATCCAGCCTCGCCCCGCTGTCATGTTCTCTGCCCACATCGGCGTGTAGGCAAGTGATAGATAAGCGCCGCCAATGCCCGACATAGCCCCGCCGAACATAACCGCCAGATAGCGGATCGCAATCACCGGATAGCCGATTGAATGCGCCGCGTCATGGGAATCACCGACGGCACGCAAAACGAGACCAGCCTTTGTCTTATAAAGAAACCAGCTGACAATCGCGACCATGGCAAATGATAGATAGACCAAGGCATCCTGCGCAAATAGGATGGGTCCGATGAACGGCAAGTCGGATAAACCGGCAATGTTGAGCTTGGAGAGTGCGGTAACAGGTTCGCCGACAAACTCCTGTCCCATCAACGCGCTTAAACCCACACCAAAGAGGGTGAGGGCGAGGCCGGTCGCCACCTGGTTCGCCATGAGCGAGAGGGTGAGAACGCCGAAAAGGAACGCCATCACGGCACCGGCGAAAGCCGCCGCGCAGACAGCCAGAAAGTAATTCCCTGTTACGAGGGCGGCGATAAATCCGCTGACGGCGCCAACCAGCATCATCCCTTCAACCCCGAGGTTGAGCACTCCCGATTTTTCCGTCACGAGTTCACCGATTCCAGCGAAAACAAGTGGGGTCGCCGCCGTAATAACGGTGAGGATAACCGGCACCATCCAATCAAATCCGCTCATTATGACGTCGCCTTTCTTGCAATATTCAGACGGAACCGATAGTGGACGAGCACATCGCAGGCGAGCAGGAAAAAGAGCACCATCCCCTGAAACACGCCGGTGACGGCAACCGGTAAGCCAAGATTAATCTGCGCGGTTTCACCGCCAAGATAGGTAAGTGCCATCAGCAAACCCGCAAAGAAGATGCCGACAGGATGAAGCCGCCCGAGGAAGGCCACGATAATTGCCGTGAAGCCGTATCCCGGCGAGATGGAGGGAACGACCTGATCGATGGGGCCACTTACCTCCGACAGGCCGGCAATGCCCGAAAGCGCGCCGGCGAAAAGAAGGGTGAACCAGATGATTTTCTTCTGGCTGAAACCGGCATATCCCCCAGCGCGCGGGGCTTCGCCGATAACTTTCACCTGAAAGCCAATGAGGGTGCGTGCCATCATGATCCAGGCCCCGAAAACAGCAAGCAATGCTAAAAGGGTTCCGAAATGCATTCTTGTGCCCGGTATCAGTATGGGCATATCCGCGCTGTCACTGAAGGTCTGGGATTCAGGGAAATTGAAGCCCGCGGGGTCCCGCCATGGTCCGTGGATCAACAGGGAAAGAAGCAGCAGCGCCACATAAACCAGCATCAGGCTGGTCAGGATTTCATTGGCGTTAAAGCGGGTTTTAAAGAACGCCGGGATGGCGGCCCAGGCGGCGCCCCCCAAGGCTCCCATAATAATCATCGCAGGGAGTAGAAAAATGCTGTCAGTTTCGGGAAAATAGATAAAGAGGCTACTGCCCGCGATAGCCCCCATCGTGAGTTGCCCCTCCGCGCCGATATTCCAGACATTGGCGCGAAAGCCGACTGACAACCCGATAGCGCATAATATCAGCGGTGTTGCCTTGACGAATAGCTCGGAGAATTCATATTCCGTATCAAGCGGGGCAATGAAGAACTGATACAGCGCCTCGATCGGATTGACCCCAAGCGATTCAAACAGCACGATACTGGTCAGCACCGTCAGGACAAGGGCAATGACCGGGGTTAAATAGACCATCGACTTGGAGTATTCGGCCCTTTTCTCGATTTTAAGCAACATCGGAGACCCCTCCAGCTTCACCCATACCTTGGGTGCCTCCCATCAGGAGCCCGATTTCCTCGATTGTTATTTCGCTCAATTCCCGCCCAACGGACAGGCGGCCTTCCGCAATGACCGCGATGCGGTCGCTTATCGCGAAGAGTTCATCAAGGTCCTGACTGACGACAAGCACCGCCGCGCCATTCTCGGCAAGATCAATGAGCGTCTGGTGGATGAAGGCCGCAGCCCCGGCATCAACACCCCAGGTCGGATGGGCGACAATGATAACATTAGGCTTTTGCAGCACCTCGCGGCCGACAATGAATTTCTGTAGATTTCCACCCGAAAGGCTGTTGGCCGTATGATATATGCCAGGCGTGCGCACATCGAATTTCTGCACGATATCCGAAGCATAATCCGACGTGCCGCCGTTGTTGATAAAGCCACCGTTCAACAGAGACATGCGACGAAATCCACTTAAGAAGGCGTTTTCCGTCAGCATCATTTCCGGCACCGAGCCGTGGCCCAATCTGTCTTCCGGCACGAAGGCAAGGCCGAGATCGCGCCGCGAGTTCGGACCGAGTTGGCCGACAGCTTTATCATCCAACGTAATGGTCTCCGCATCACGGCTTGTTGTTTCTCCACTCAAGGCCGCGAGAAGTTCAATCTGGCCATTCCCGGCAACACCCGCGATACCCAGAATTTCGCCGCCGCGAACATCGAAGTTAATGGCGCTGAGGTTGATACCGAATTCCACATCGGCGTCGATTGAGAGGTTGCGGACCTTCAGCCGCACCCGACCGCCCTTTGATGTTTCATGATGTTCCGGCGCCTGCAGGTTAGTGCCGATCATCATCTCCGCGAGGCTCTTGGCGGTTTCCTGAGTAGGATCGCATTCGCTGATATATTTGCCGCCCCGCAGGATGGTCGCCTTGTGACAGAGCGCTTTTATTTCATCAAGCTTGTGACTGATGTAAAGAATGGAGACCCCTTCATCAGACAAGCGACGAAGGGTCTCAAACATCTTCTCGGCCTCCTGCGGGGTCAGGACCGAGGTTGGCTCATCCATAATCAGGAGTTTTGGCTTTTGCAGGAGGCACCGGACGATCTCGATGCGCTGTTTCTCACCGACCGACAGCGTATGGACTTGCCGGTTTGGCTCTAGCGGCAATCCGTAACTGTTGGAAACTTGAACAATATCCCGTTCGAGTACTTTCATATCCTGACGGCCCGACATGCCGAGTGCGATATTCTCGGTGACGGTCATTGCCTCGAACAGGGAGAAATGTTGAAAAACCATCCCGATGCCGGTTTTCCGGGCGCTGTGGGGATTGGCAATGGCGACAGGAGTGCCTGCCCAGATAATGTCGCCGTCATCCGCCTGAAGAACACCGTAAATAATTTTGACAAGTGTACTTTTCCCCGCGCCATTCTCCCCGAGCAGCGCGTGAATTTCCCCCGGCATGATTTTAAGATCGATATGATCATTGGCAAGGCATCCGGGATAGGCCTTAGTTATGCCGCGCAATTCAAGCTGCGGTACTGCCCCCTCTGTTTCATTCATTCTACTATCCCCGAAATTGCAGCCTCTCCTTCATCATAGTCATATCTTCTGTCGCCGTTGTCATCAGGTAAAGCTTTTCAAATTGAGTTACTGACCTTGTCCCAGCGGCGCGGCGCGCTTCGGCTCTTTGCCTGCTGATGGCGGCGTAAAATATCTGCGACGATACCAAGTGCTATTTCTGCCGGACGCTTTCCACCGAGTTCGGGCAATCCGATTGGGCAGGTAATGCGGGAAATCACCAACGGGTCGAATCCTCTTGTCGCCAGTCGCTTTTCAAATTTGGATTTTTTGGTTTTTGAGCCGATCAGCCCGATAAAGGCGGCATCCTCTTTTGCTGTCAGCAGCCGATCACAGATTTCTAGATCAAGCTGATGACTATGAGTCATGACCAGGAAATAGCTGCCCACAGGACAGCCTGCGATGGCACTGACTTCACTAGCCGTGACAACTTTCTGCACATTCTTCGGGATATCAACCGGAAATTCCGATGCGCGGGAATCAACCCATATGATCCGGCAGGGAAGGGGGGAGAGCGTGGTAATCACCGCTCGTCCGACATGACCGGCCCCGAAAACCGTGACGTGAAATTCCGTATCATGAAGAGACTGTACGAGAGTGAACACGCTGCTGGAGGATTGATCACTCTCAATAATTTCCGAGGCAGATGTGGTAAGGCAGCGTTCAATAGCTGCCTGAACCGGTTTGTTGAGATATGTCAGGCTGTCCTCTTCGGAAATCACCTGCAGACGGCATCCGGCCTCTGACCAATGGAACAGAAGAGCCAGATTCTTTTGTGAATTACTTAACCGGTTAAATATTGATGAAGTCTCGCCTTTCCGAAACTTGTGCAGCAATAACTCAACATAACCTCCACAGCATTGTGCAAGTTCCGGCCCGAGCGGTAGTTCATGTATTTCCGACGATCTGTTTTCGTCCTGAAGAAGCTCTCGCGCTTTCTCGATGGCCTGATATTCAAGTCGTCCGCCACCAATTGTACCAACACATTTTGTTGTCGTGATCAGCATATTCGCGCCGGTATCACGCGGGGTTGATCCCTTGGCCCGGCCGACAGTCACCAGTACGGCGGGGCTGTCCTGATCCGCATCAAAGGTACCTGCCATGTCGGTCCAGTTGTTCATTGCGCCGCCTCCGTTAGATTGTCGGCGCGCGCCGTTTCGGATATTTTCTGGACCGCCATCAAAACCCTTTCCGGCGTTGCCGGTGCATCCAAGCTCGGATAATGGCGATAATCGGCGACGCTGGAAATCGCATCGGCAATCGCATTAAAGGCAGAGATGGCGAGTATCAGGGGCGGCTCTCCCACCGCTTTCGAGCGGAAGATGGTTTCCTCGACATTCTCGCCCCGCTCAAAAATCTTCATGTTGAAGGTTGCGGGGCGGTCGCTGCAGGTCGGAATTTTGTAGGTGGACGGCGCATGGGTTTTGAGGATGCCCTTGTCGTCATAATATAGCTCCTCCGTTGTCAGCCAACCCATCCCCTGGATATAACCGCCTTCAATCTGACCAAGATCAATGGCCGGGTTTAGGCTCTTGCCGGCATCATGAAGGATATCGACAGCGGTAACTCTATTCTCTCCCGTCAGGGTGTCTATCATCACTTCAGAGACAGCCGCGCCATAGGTAAAATAATAGAACGGGCGACCGGTCAGAGTTTCGGCATCATAGTGAATTTTCGGCGTGCGATAATATCCGGTCGCGGAGAGAGAAATCCGGCTCATATAGGCCAGATGAACCAGATCCCGGAAAGCAACCACCTGCTTTCCGATGCGGATGCGATTTGGCAGGAAGGCAACATCCGACGGTTTCGCGCCGTAATATTCCGCCGCGAATTTTGTGAGCCGTTCCTTAATGTTAATGGCTGCCGCCTCTGCGGCCTTTCCATTGATATCCGCGCCGGATGACGCCGCTGTGGGCGAGGTGTTCGGGACCTTATCCGTCCGTGTTGCGGTAATCTTCACCCGCTCAATATCGATTTGAAGAACCTCGGCGACAACTTGCGCGACCTTGATATAAAGGCCCTGCCCCATTTCCGTCCCGCCGTGATTTATCATCACGCTACCATCGGTATAAACATGCAGCAATGCGCCGGCCTGATTGAGATGAGTGGCGGTGAAGGAGATGCCGAACTTCACCGGGGTAAGGGCAATCCCCTTCTTGAGATAGGGGCTGGTTTTATTAAAGGTCCGGATGGCCTTGCGGCGCGCGATATAGTCAGAACTTTGCTCTAGTTCGGTAATGATCTCCGCTGCGATATTATCCTCGACCGTCATCTGATACGGCGTCACATTGCGCGATTTTTTGCCATAGAGGTTGGCTTTTCGCACCTCGAGCGGGTCCTTGTCGAGATAGCAGGCGATGGCGTCCATCATCCGCTCCGGTGCGAGCACGCCCTGCGGCCCGCCGAAGCCACGAAAGGCGGTATTGGAAGTTGTGTGTGTCTTGCAGCGATGAGAGATAATTGTTACATTTTTAAAATAGTAGCAATTATCCGCATGAAACATCGTCCGGTCATTGATGGAGGCGGATAGGTCCGCGGACCGACCACAGCGGGAGGCAAAGATAAATTCCGCGCCACTGACCCGCCCATCATCATCGAAACCCATTTCGACATTGGCAACAAAGTCGTGTCGCTTGCCGGTCATAATCATGTCATCGTCCCGATCAAGACGTATTTTTGCAGGTCGGCCCGTCAATTTAACCGCAAGGCCAGCGATGGCCGCGAACCAGGCTCCTTGCGTTTCTTTCCCTCCAAAACCGCCGCCCATACGCCGCACTTCAACTGTGACGGCGTGATCGGGGATGTCCAGGAACTTAGCAACATTATGCTGAATTTCTGTTGGATGCTGGGTGGAGGAATAAACAAAGATATCCTCGTCCTCCCCCGGCAGGGCGAGGGCAATATGCCCTTCCAGATAGAAGTGATCCTGTCCGCCGATTTCAAATCGCTGCGTTAGGCGGTGTTTTGCCGCCTTTATCGCCGCAGCCGCATCGCCGCGTCGGATCTCCCGTGTTGGCAGGACAAAGGATTTGGCCGCCATTGCCTGTTCAACGGTAATAATCGCCGGAAGTTCTTCATACTCAATAATGGCGAGCCTTGCCGCAGCGCGCGCCTGCTCCAACGTCTCCGCTGCAACGGCGAACAGCGATTGCCCCGCATATTCGACGACATCCTCGGCGAAGACTGGATCGTCGCCTGCAATGGGGGAGGCGTCATTATTTCCCGGCACATCTTCCGCTGTCAGGACGGCAACGACTCCCTGCGCCAGACGGACCGCAGCGACATCCAGCTTCAAAAGCTTGGCATGTGCCTTCTCGCTTTGGGCGATATATAGATGAAGCAGGTCTTTTGGTTCCGGTATGTCATCAATGTAGAGCGCCTCTCCGGCCACCTGCTTGGCAGCGCTGTCATGAGGGCGAGAGGAGTGAACCGAGCCCCTTATCGTATTTCGGCTGAGCGGAGGATTACGCATAGGCAAATCCTCGCTCTCCGACGAGCCGCGTTGGGACGTCGGGAGTTGTCGTTTCGATATAGAATTTGCGGAGCAGGTTTTGCGCTATGAGCATCCTGTAATGTTCGCTTGCCCGCATGTCAGAGAGGGGCTGGTAATCCTCTGTCATGCAGGATAGCGCGGTTGAAATCGTCTCCTCGTTCCAGACTTCTCCGATAATTGATTTTTCCGTGGCGCGGGCACGTTTCGGGGTGCCCGCCATGCCGCCGTAGCAAATACGGATGTCTTCGACGATATCTCCCTTTAGGATGAGATTGAAGGCAGCGCAAACGGCTGAGATATCCTGATCGAACCGCTTGGAGATTTTGTAGGTTGCGAACTTTGCATCCGCCTTGGGGTGTGGGAGGGCAACGGTCTCGACAAATTCCCCGGGTTTCAAATCCTGCTTGCCATAATCGATGAAGAATTCCTCAAGCGGAATGTTCCGCACACCGTCTTTCGAGCGTAAATGCAGTGTTGCTTCCAAAGCGATCAGGGCGGGTGGGGTGTCTCCGATTGGAGAGCCGTTGGCGATATTGCCGCCGATGGTGCCACTGTTACGGATCTGGGTGGACGCGATACGGCGGATCAGTTCCCCAAAATCAGGATACAACTCCGCAAGAGGAGCCCAGGCGGCGCTATAGGTCACACCGGCCCCTATTTTCAGGCTGTTTTCCTGTGTTTCGATGCGTTTCAGTTCCTTGATCTGGCCAAGATAGATAACCGTCGCCAACTCACGATGTTGTTTGGTGACCCAAAGCCCAACATCTGTAGCACCGGCGAGAAGGGTCGCCTCCGGATGGCTTGCGAGAGCATCGGTCAGTTCGCCAACCGACTTCGGCGCAAAATAGTGCCGGTCTTGCCATGTCAAATGGAGCCCTGCGTCCTCACCTAGCGCGTGAAGGAGGGAGGCTGTTTGCGTTTCGCGGGCATGGAACTGATCTTTGCCATTGGACTGAGCAATCGTTAAGGCCGCGTCGACTATGGTGCCGTAGCCTGTGCAGCGACAGAGATTGCCCGCCAAAACATCATTGATATGGGATCTGTCGGCTTTGGGCTCTGAATGCATCTCAGCAAAAAGAGACATGATAAAGCCCGGCGTGCAGAAGCCGCATTGTGTTCCGTTGGCGTCCACGAGAGCCCTCTGCACCGGATGCAGCTCCCCCTCTTTTTCCCTAAGATCTTCAACGGTGATAAGTTCCTTGCCGTCGAGAGTGGGCAGGAATTGAATGCAGGCATTGACGGCCTGATATTTTATTCTTCCGTCCGTCAACTCGCCAAGTACGACCGTGCAGGCGCCGCAATCCCCTTCGGCGCAGCCTTCTTTCGTGCCGGTCAGCGCTTTATCATAGCGAAGATAGTTGAGCACCGTCATTGTCGGATCGATATTCTCCATCTCGACGATTTTTCCCCGGTGAACATATCTTATCTTTTGGCGCATGGGGATTGTCCGTTCGTGCATTTCGTCATTATATCATATCTTTCCATCGACCTTAACTTCCCCGGTACGTGGAGTAACCAAAAGGGGAAATTAGAAGAGGAACATGATAATGCTCCGTCGTGTCCGCAATACCGAAACGCAAAACCACCTCATCGAGAAATTTAGGCTCCGGCAGGGCGAGGCCGTTGCCGTCGAAATACTGCCCTGCATGGAAAAGAAGCTCGTACTGGCCTGGTGAAAATGCATCCCCCTCAAGTAAGGGTTCGTCACATCGCCCGTCGGCATTCGTGTGGGCGGTTTTGACTAGTAACCATTCATTGTCCGTCTGGCGGAAAAGATCGATCCGAATTCCCTTTCCGGGCGCGCCGGAGGCCGTATCCAAAACATGCGTCGTCAGTTTGCCCATGGGGTCCTTCAAAGAATGGCCTTTGCCCCGCTCCTCCGCGAAGACAGTCAAAATCTTGCATCACACAATTTGGATTGTCCACATAATTTATTATTTTTGTATACAATATTTTTCTATATTGTATAAATATCGTGAGGGAATTTAAGATATTTAAGGAAATAGCATGAGCCGGACTGCCCCAACAGCCGCTTTGAATGAAGGCGAAAGCGACTCTCGCAAAACTTCTCAGAATGATCGTATTTATGAGGAGATGCTGGCGGCAATTCTTGAGCAAAGACTTGCCCCCGGCACCAAGCTTTCGGAGGATACATTGGGTGAAATATTCGGTGTTAGCCGGACAGTGATCCGCACGGTCCTGCAGCGCCTTGCCCATGAACAGATTGTTCGAATTCAGCCCAATCGGGGGGCGTTTGTCTCTGAGCCTACCCCAGAGGAGGCGCGGGAGGTGCTGCAGGCCAGACGCCTGATTGAAGAGGGAATTGTGCGCAAGGCCGTTCGTAACCAGACACTCGCGGATATAAAAAACCTGAAGAAATCCGTTGCGTCAGAACGCCTCAGCCTTGAGACGGGAGACCATGAGGCATGGGTTCGATTGTCGGGCGATTTCCATTTGAAGCTTGCTGAAATTGCGGGCAATCAAACGCTGACGGCTTTTTTGCGGGAGCTTGTCTCGCGGACATCTCTGATCATCGTGCAATACCAGAAAGGCACCCTTTCGCCCTGTAGCTGCGATGAACATACGGAAATTATCGAGGCCATTGCTGCTGGAGATGAGGATCGTGCAATTGAGCTTATGAATGCCCATTTACAAGCGTGCGAGGATCAGCTTAACCTTCAGGGAAGCGACGCCAAGGCTGATCTTTATTCGATCTTTGCCAAACCCGCAAAGCTGGAGGAAAAATCCGGGAGCGTAATTTGAGTGAGGGGCGAAAATACCCGCGAGATCTGATTGGCTATGGGGAGACCCCACCTGATCCAAAATGGCCGGGGAAGGCACGCATCGCCGTTCAGTTCGTCCTGAATTATGAAGAGGGCGGGGAGAACTGCATCCTGCATGGGGATGATGCTTCGGAATCTTTCCTATCCGAGATTATTGGCGCCGTTCCTCTTCCCGGAAAACGGCATATCAGTATGGAATCGCTCTATGAATATGGGAGCCGTGCCGGTGTCTGGCGGCTGCTGAAGCTTTTCGAAAAACATGATATTCCCCTGACTATTTTCGGGGTTGCCATGGCACTGGAGCGAAATCCGGATGTGACCCGTGCTTTCGTCGATCTTGGTCATGAAATATGCAGCCATGGCTACCGCTGGATCAATTACCAGGAGGTACCGGAGGTGGTTGAGCGCGCGCATATGCAAAAGGCAATCGAGATTATCGAACGAATGACGGGCGAGCGCCCCCTTGGATGGTATACCGGCAGGACCAGCCCGAATACGCGCCGCCTTGTCGCGGAAGAAGGCGGCTTTCTCTATGATGCCGATGCTTATGACGATGATCTGCCCTACTGGAATAATGAGTTTGACAGGCATCAACTGATAATTCCCTACACACTCGATGCGAATGATATGCGCTTTGCGTCTTTGCAGGGGTTTAACAGCGGGGATCAGTTCTACGCCTATCTGAAGGACAGCTTTGACACGCTCTATGAGGAGGGGGAAACGAGTCCTAAAATGATGTCCGTCGGATTGCATTGCCGTCTTGTGGGGCGTCCGGGGCGGATCGCGGCGCTTAAACGGTTTATTGAGTACGCGCGCGGGCATGACGATGTCTGGTTCTGTCGCCGGATCGATATCGCCCGGCACTGGCATGAGCACCATCCGCCTCTCCAGCAGAAGAAGTAGCCATGCCCAAATCGAGAACGCTTATTAATAAAATGAACAATGTTCAGTTTATGGAAATTTTTGGCGGTATCTATGAGCATTCACCATGGGTGGCAGAGCGTGCCTGGAATGCGGGCATTAGTGAGAAGCACGATAAAATTGACGAATTGGCAACTCTGATGGCGCGGATGGTGGAGGAGGCAAGTGAGAGTGAAAAACGCGCTCTCATCGAAGCGCATCCGGATCTTGCGGGCAAGGCCGCCAAGCAGGGCGAACTGACCGCCGCTTCTACCTCTGAGCAGGTCGGCGCCGGTCTTGACAGCTGTACCGCCGAGGAGTTTGCTGCATTTCAGGAGTATAATACAGCATATAAGGAAAAGTTCGGTTTTCCCTTTATCATGGCGGTGAAGAACAGAGACCGCCATGAAATCCTTGCTGGGTTTGAAGAGCGGCTTCAAAATTCGCCGGAAGAGGAGTTCGCAAGGGCGCTTGCGGAAATCGACAAGATTGCCAGATTTCGTTTGGCTGAGTTATAGACTGAATATCCCCGGATCGTTTATGGAGAAATGAATGAGTTCACCCACCGCAAATACTGACGGCTTCGTCCGAAAATATATCGACCTTGCGTCATCACGTCTCGGGGCGGAGGTAACCTTTGCGACGGATGATTTCTTCGCTGATAAGGCCCGGCTAATTGATCCGGCACCGCCCGTGTTCATCGCCGATAAGTATGATGAAAACGGCAAATGGATGGATGGCTGGGAAAGCCGTCGCAAGCGCGAAGAGGGATATGATCATTGTATCATTCGTCTTGGGCTGCCCGGTGTCCTTCACGGCGTTGATATCGATACCAGTCATTTTACGGGAAATTTCCCTCCCTCGGCCTCAATCGATGCCTGCCTGGTGGAGGGGGAGCCGGGGCCGGATACGGAATGGATGGAGATCCTTCCCGCCGTTGGTTTGAAGGGTGACAGTCATCATCTCCATGCAATTCCAGATTCCCGGACCTGGAGCCATCTACGGCTGAATATCTATCCCGATGGCGGAATTGCCCGGCTTCGCGTCTATGGTCAGGTGCAGTGCAATTGGGATAAGCGCGACCCGGATGAGATGGTTGACCTTGCGGCGCTGGTCAATGGCGGACGCGGCATTGCGGCGAGTGATGAACATTACGGCACGCCGTCGCAAATTCTCGCGCCGGGGCGCGGGATCAATATGGGCGATGGTTGGGAGACCCGCCGCCGGCGGGAGCCGGGCAATGACTGGGCGTTGATCTCGCTGGGTCATCCGGGCGTCATTTCTAAAATCGACGTCGATACCGCGCATTTCAAGGGAAATTACCCCGACCGCTGTTCAATACAGGCAGCCCTTGTCGCAGGTGGAACGGAGGAGTCTCTCGTCACGCAAAGCATGTTCTGGAAAACGCTGCTGCCGGAGCAGAAACTTGAAATGGATGCACTCCACAGCTTCGAAAAAGAGGTGGCTGATATCGGCCTCGTAAGTCATATCCGGCTTAACATCATTCCCGATGGCGGGATTAGCCGGTTGCGGTTGTTCGGGCGGATCAGCCGAGGCGTAAAATGACCCTCAAAATAGAGCCGCTGACAAGAAAGGCCTTTGCATCCTTCGGCGATGTGATCGAGACAGATGGCGCGGAAAATTTTATCATCAATAACGGATCAACGATCCGGTTTCATGATCTCGCTAAGATAGAGACAGATGAAGACGGGCGGGTTCTGGTGAATATCTTCCGGGCGACCCCGCTCGACTACCCCCTTAACATCCGTCTGGTAGAGCGACACCCGAAAGGAAGTCAGGCCTTTGTCCCGCTCAACAATCGGCCCTACCTGGTTCTGGTTGCGCCGAAGGGGGAAGTGGTTCTATCGGGAGAATTGAGGGTGTTTCGGGCGGAAGGGCATCAGGGTGTCAATTACCATGCGGGCACCTGGCATCATCCCGTGCTGGCATTGGAAGACGTCAGCGATTTTCTGGTGATCGACCGGGCCGGACCCGGGGCGAATTGCGACGAGATCCATTTTGACGATCCGGATATGATCCTCGCCTTATAGCTTGCTCCGGTAGTGGTACTGATAGAGCACCTCACGAAAACCGATACGGTTCCAGAATTCCCGCCCGGTTTCGTTCTCCGTCACGACCTGAAGATAGGCTTCTCTCACGCCGGATTTCTTTGCCATATGGAGCATATGCCAGGCAATGCGCGCGCCAAACCCGCGCCGTCGAAAGTCCGGGTGGGTCGCAAATTCAAAAAGCCCGAGGAAGTCTGGCGATTGAACGCCCATGCCACAGGCGACAATTTCTTTTCCACGCAGAATGGCCAGCGCCTGAATGTCGAGATCGATAAGGGAGAGCATCTCGCGAAAGACAGCCTGCTTCGCGGCATCCTGCCCGGTAAGTGCGGCGACCCCCCGCAACCAGAATTCTGATCTGGCGTCATATGTGATGATATCCTCATCGGAATCGGCGGTGATCGCGTCATCGATTGTCTGCACGCGCACTTCTGTTTCGCCAAAGAAGCCATAATTCCGCTCCGCTAACATGCCATCCAGCTTTTCATCCGAAAGCGGTGTCAAGCGGAAGTGGCAGGGCTGCCCTTCCTGTGCATAGGCGGCTTCGCAATGCTCAATTTTCTCTGCCAGCGGTAGTTCCCCGCGCGATACAACATTGACCGAATTTGCGCGGCGTGTATGGTTCCGGGCGAAACGCAAATGCCAGCCATCATAGATTTCGGTTTGAAGCGCAGGGATGGCGGATAGGGAATGGGCTTCTATTTCGGCGATCCGGTGTAACATAAGGTGTCATTAAAAATTGTTTGGGTTGATATTCCTTAAGGGCCGGGAATAATTGCCTATACTGCCACAGGAGCAATGGTCTGCCCATGGGTTCTTTTTTTAAGCCGCTGAAAAATCGCCTGATGGCGGCTTGCGTCCTGTCGATGATCCTGATTGCGGTGTTGTTTTTGCGGTTTGTCGATCTGCGGCCCGAGGTCTCTCCCGATTTCTTTTTTGGCTCTAACGATCCTGAACTGGCGCAGTCCACGGCCATTCATGAGCTGTTTCCATCCGATGAATTCCTGATTATCAGCGTTGCGGGCCGGGAGATCTTCTCCCCCCGTTACTATGACCGATTGTCGAGTTTTTCGGGCGATATTGAAAAGATTGTCGGGATCAGCCGTGTGATCAGCGTTGCCACCGGCCCGGAAGATGTAAGGGCGGCGAGGGACAGCCCGTTCTGGCAACCATTGCTGATCAGCGAGGATAACCGTGCGACATTGGTAATTGCCTTTGTTGATACAAATTCTCCCCAAAGCATGATTGAAGAGGTTGAGGCGGCAGCCGCGCTTTTTGACGACGGAGAGGCGTTTCATGTTCGTCTTTCCGGTATGCCCTATATTGTCGAGCAAATCCGCCGCAGTCTGACGCATGATCTGCAAATCTTCAGTGCCGCATCGCTTGTTATCTTTGCAGCTATCCTGCTGATAGTTTTCCGCTCTCCGGTGATCGCCCTCGGCGCCTGCGCAAGCGGTATTACCGCGATCTTTCTGACCTTGCTGATATTGGAGGGATTGGATCAGTCCATCGGGATCCTGACCGCCAATCTTGCCATCATTGTCTTTGTGCTGGTTCAGTCTCAGGCGATTTATCTGACAGCGAACTGGCGGCAAGTGCGTGATCTGGGGGAGGTTGCTGCGGTAAGGCAGGCCGTTTCGCAGACATTCCGTGCGTCCTTCTGGTGCATGGTGACGACGCTGCTCGGCTTTGCCGCGCTCCTCAATGTTGCGGCGGAGCCATTGCGACAGCTGGGGGCCGGAGGGATTGTTGGGGCCATCGCCGCGCTTATCTGCTGTTATCTGCTTTATCCCGTCTTTTTGCTCTTCGCGGTGCGGCGAGTGGATAAAAAGGTCACGACGAAGAACAGTGATACAAATGCGCGCTTGGGGTTCGTTCGGTACGGGAGTGCTCTCTGTCTTATCCTGATTGCTGCTGCCTCGCTGCCGGGTCTTGCCCGGCTCAATACCGACCCGAGCCTTCTCACTTATTTTGAAAAAGATGGCGATCTTTATGAAGGGCTGGCGTTTGTTGATCAAAACGGTGGCAGTAGCCCTCTCAAACTGGTTGTCCGCTTGAAGGATGGCGGGAGGCTCGATACTGAAATCGGTTATGAGGCCATGTGGAACCTGCATAACGAATTGCTCGCGGAGGAAAATGTTGGCACAATCATTTCCCTGCCGGCGCTTCTGGCGGAAGCAAATTCACACCCGCTTGCCTTCCTGTTGCCATGGCGGGAAATTGTGAGCCTTTTGTCGCTTGGCATTAACGATAATGTTGCCGATAATTTCCTGAATGAAGACCGGGATCAGACGCTCTTTCTGCTCCGTATGAAAGAAACGGGACGAGAAGAACCGCGTAATGCTGTCATGCAGCGCCTTCAGGAAGTGGTCAATGCCGTCGGGTTTGAGGTCACGCTTACCGGCGGGGTTTATATGCTGCAGGGGCGTCTCTCCGATCTTGTGGCACGCAGCCTTCTCACCGGAACATCAATGTTGCTTTTACTGTTCGGGCTGATTGCCTGGCTGGTGAGCCGGAATTGGCGGATGGCGCTGGCAATGACCCTGACGGCGGCACTTATTCCCGTGACGGTGCTGGGTGGGGCGGGCTGGTTCGATGTGCCGGTGGATATCATCTCCGCCCCGGCCGTCAGCGTGTGCTTTGGTATTGCGGTGGATGCCTTGATCCATCTGGCGCTGGCGCTCCGGCGGGGCGGGTATCCTAAAAAGGGCTTAGGCGCGATCGCTCGGGCCATGCGGGAGCAATCCGTTGGGATTATTACGTCGAGCGGTATAATCGCCATCGGGTTCCTGATCTTCTCCATTTCTGCCTTTCCGCCAACTGCCCGCTTCGGCGGTGAGATTGTGATTGGAGCGCTTTTTGCGGGCGCAGCGACGCTCACCCTTTTTCCTGTGCTGACAAGAGTTTTCATTCCGGCGTCGAGGACAGCATGAGTATTGATTTTGCAAAAGTGGGCCTGCCGGTCGTCGATATCCTGACAGACCTTGCGTCGGTGCTTGCGAATGCGCCGTCGGCTATTCTGGAGGCGGCGCCGGGCGCGGGTAAAACAACGCTGGTGCCCCTCTATCTGTTGCAGGAAGGGCTGCTCGGGAGCCAAAAAATCATCATGCTTGAACCGCGCCGCCTTGCCGCCCGCGCCGCCGCCCGCCGAATGGCCGACCTGCTGGGCGAGGAGGTGGGGCAAACGGTAGGCTACCGCGTGCGCCTCGATAGCAAGATCAGCCGTCAGACACGGATTGAAGTTGTGACGGAAGGAATCCTGACCCGCCGATTACAATCCGATCCCGAGCTGGAGGGCGTCGGGCTGATCATATTTGATGAGTTTCATGAGCGTAGCCTACAGACCGATCTCGGCCTTGCGCTTGCGCGTCAGGTGCAGGAAATCCTGCGGGATGACCTGAAGATACTGCTGATGTCCGCAACGATAGAAGGTGATCGTCTCTCTGAAGCCTTGGGCGGCGCACCGATGGTCCGGAGTGAGGGACGTCAGTTTCCGGTCGAGACACGATTTTTGGATCGACCCGCGAACAAACGGATCGAACACACTGTGGCAGCCATGATTGAGCAGGCAATGCAGCAGGATGAGGGGGATATTCTTGCCTTTCTTCCCGGTGCGGGGGAGATCAAGCGGACAGAGAAGCTGTTGTTTGGATCGGCCAAACTAAAAGAGACGTTAATTCTGCCCCTCTTTGGCAACTTACCTGCATGGGAGCAGGACCGCGCCATTCTGCCGGATCCGAATGGGAAGCGGAAAATTGTCTTGTCGACGGATATCTCTGAGACCAGCCTCACCATTGAGGGTGTGAAAATTGTCATCGACGCTGGTCTGGCGCGCAATCCTGTCTTCGATCCGAATAGCGGTATGACAACGCTGGTAACCCGGCGGGTCAGCCGCGCGTCCGCCGATCAGCGCCGGGGCAGGGCCGGCCGGTTGGGGCCCGGTATTTGCTATCGGCTTTGGACAGTGGCAGAGGATCGCGGGCTTATCGACTATGCGCCACCCGAAATTATGACTGCGGATTTGAGTTCCCTCGTTCTGGAGCTTGCCAATTGGGGTGTTCAGGACGCGACGGCGCTGTCCTGGATGGATGCGCCGCCGCCGGGCCCCTGGGCGCAAGGGCGAGACTTGTTGCAAGTCCTTGCCGCCCTTGACGAGGATGGAAAAATCACCAAACTGGGGAAGGAAATTGTGAAACTCCCTCTCCATCCCCGCCTTGCAGCTATGCTGTTGCGTGCGGGAGAGGTCGGCGCGCAGGCACTGGCGGCGGATATCGCCGCGCTGCTCTCGGAAAGGGATATCTTGCGGCGCGACCCGGAGTTTTCTAATTCCGATATTCGAGTGCGCTTTGAAATTCTCGAGGAGGTAAGGAAAGGTCCCGCGAAAAGAGGAACCTTTGGGTCAGTCCAACAAGTCTTACGTGTCAGCAGGGACCTGTCCCGCAGGCTCTCAATCAAGGATGCCGGAACGAACATCAGCTTCGCAGGGCAATTGCTTGCCTTCGCCTATCCCGATCGGATTGGTGAATTGCGGGAGGGGAGTGAGGTGCAATATCGTCTTTCCGGTGGACGAGGGGCCAGGCTCACGGAGAATGACAGGCTCAAGGGAGAGCCCTATCTTGTCGTCGCTGATCTGGACGGGAAAGGGCGGGATGCGCGGATTGATCTCGCCGCGCCCATTACTTCCGTGGATATTGAGGCGAATTTTGCTGATCAGATAACCTCCTGCCGACGTGTTTACTGGGATGAAAAGAAAGAGCGGGTCATCGCGGTAGAAGAGCGAAAGCTGAGGGCGCTGGTGCTGGAAAGCCGCCGTATCAATAACCCGGCGCCGGGGGAAATTGCTGTGGCTCTAATGGAGGCCATTCGGGGCAGGGAATTGAGAGCGCTTCCGTGGGATACAGAAAGTCTGTCATTTATCGATCGCGTCAATTTCGCGCGGCATCATGATCCGGATGGTGACTGGCCGGATCTGTCCATTGCGGAACTGGAGAAAACGCTGGAAGACTGGCTCTTGCCCTATCTTGCTGGCCTGATGTCTCTCGCGGATATTCAACGGTTGAACCTCGCGGATATTCTTAAAAACTCCCTGAGCTGGGATCAGGGGGCGTATCTCGACAGTTTTGCCCCGGTGACGATCAGGGTGCCGAGCGGTTCCCATATCCGACTTGATTATTCCAATCCGGAAACGCCGGTTCTCGCCGTCCGCCTGCAGGAGGTATTCGGCCTGAGTGATGTGCCAAAGCTGGCAGAGGGGCGCGTTGCCGTCTCCGTTCACTTGCTTTCTCCGGCGCGGCGGCCGGTTCAGATCACGCAGGACCTGGCGAGTTTCTGGCATAATACCTATGCAGAGGTGAAGAAGGATCTGAAGGGCCGTTATCCGAAGCATTACTGGCCGGACGATCCGATGCGGGCCGAAGCAACCCATCGTGTGAAGCCTCGCAAATCATGAGCGGTGATATGGATCAGAGGGCGGCGAGGCAGGCGACAAGAATAAAGATTTCTGACACTTGTTGAATGGCACCGAGAACGTCGCCTGTCTGTCCTCCAATCTGACGCTTTGCAATCAGCCCCATCAAGCAGGCCCCAACTATTCCGGACATGAGGGCAATAGCGCCAAGCTGCGGCCCCAAAATAAGGATGACGATGAGAATGCAGATAGCTGTGGAGACAAGTGGTGCCATCACATCAGGGCGTCCTGCGCCGTGCCCGAGCCCGTCTTTTCGCGCGGCGGGCATAAGATAGAGCGCCCAGGTCATCAGACCCCGGCTGAGGGCGGCGGCCACTACCAAGAAGGCAAAGCCGAAGAGCGGGTCAGACATACTGCCAAGTACGGCTATTTTCAGGCTAATAACAACGATTAGACCCGCAACCGCATAAGTGCCGACGCGGCTGTCCCGCATGATCGCGAGCTTTTTCTCCTTGTCGGCGCCCCCACCGAAACCGTCCGCGACATCGCTGATCGCATCCTCGTGCAGGGCGCCAGTGATGATGATTTGTGCGGCCACGGCCAGAATGGCGGAAACATGAAGCGGTAGTCCCATAAAGGCCGAAAGGACATAAACCGTGCCCGAAACGCCGCCGACAATCAGACCGATCAGTGCGAAGGCGCGGCAGGCGGTCTTAAGGGCAGACATATCAAAAGTAAATCCCGGCTGGATCGGCAGGCGCGTGAGAAAGACTAGCGCCACCGTAAAATCCTGTACCCAGCCGCCTTTATAGGCCTTGCGATTATTGGATTGAGAGTCGGTCATGTCAGCCTACTTCAGTTTCTGCGAAAGCCCGGCGGTTATAAAATATACCTCATCGGCGATTTCCGCTATCTGTTGATGAAGCCGTCCTGCATGATCCCGGAAGGCGCGGGCAAGGGTATTGTCGGGAACGATGCCTTGTCCGACTTCATTCGAGACGAGAATCACCGGGCCGGGAAGAGTTCCCAAAGTTGCAGTGAGTTTCTTGAATTCCTCTTCAATGGGCTGATCGCCCGTCATCAGATTACTGAGCCAGAGGGTGAGGCAATCCACAAGAATGACCCGGTCTTCTGCTGAATGATCCTCCAATGTGCCCTGAAGCTTGACCGGTTCTTCCACCGTATCCCAACCGCTTCCCCGATCCTCCTGATGTTGTGCAATGCGGCGCTCCATCTCTTGATCGAAGGCCTCTGCCGTCGCGAGATAAAGGCGCGACAGACCGCTTTCAATTGCCAGGTTTTCGGCAAAGCGGCTTTTGCCGGATCGGGCGCCACCAAGGACTAGAGTGATTTTACCGCGCATCTTACCTCCGATCGATCAGATGAATGAAGGAACCGGCAACTGACCCAACTACCGCCCCGGCGGCCCCGAGGCCTTTGCCCGTTGCATCCGAAATATCAAATAGGGAAGGCGTGACTCCTGCTTTGGTAAGCGCGGCGTAATGGAACTCATGGGCAGTAAAATTATCATTTGAATTCCCAAGAAAGCATTTTGAGTTAAGCCGCGCATTACGATAGCCGAGATGAAGCTTCGGCACTGCAAAGGAAGTTTCAATGGGCAATAACCCCAGCATCCTGTGGCTATCGCCATTTCTGTCCATGAGCGCCTCACCAAGGACCATAAAGCCACCGCATTCCCCATACACCGGTTTATTCTCCGACGCAGTGGCACGCACACCCGCCATAAAATTCTCCGATGCGGCGAGCGTCTCGCCGTAAAGCTCGGGATATCCACCTGGCAAGAAAACAGCATCCGACAATTGTTCCGGTGCCTCATCTGCAAGGGGGGAGAAAAAAGAGATTTCCGCCCCCGATTGTCGCCACCCCGCCAGAATATGGGGATAGGTAAAGGCAAAAGCATCATCCTCCGCAATTGCAATCCGTTGCGCCAGCGGTGGGATGAAAGAGGTTAAGCTGTCTTTCATTGAAGCATTAGGTTTTGCGATTTGACTCAATGCTACAAGATCGCAGCTGGCCTCAACAATATCTGCGGCCGTTTCCAGAAATATCTCAAGGTCCGGTTTTTCGCGCGCCTGAACAAGGCCCAGATGGCGATGATCGAGGGCAAGGCTCGCCGATTTTGGAATAAAGCCGAGCGCCGGGATGCCTGCCTCTGCCGCTGCGGATTTTAGAAGATCGACATGGCCCGGGCCGCCTACCTTGTTGAAAATCACGCCGGAGAGAGAGACGCCCATTTTGTAGCGATCAAAACCTTGGAGGAGGGCAGCAGCGCTTGCCCCTTGACCCTTGGCATCCACCACAAGAATAACCGGAATATCCCAATCAGCGGCGACATCGGCTGTGGAGCCGGTACCATCGCGTGCACCATCGAAGAGGCCCATCACGCCTTCCCCGATTACCAGCTCCTTGTCCCGCATGATGTGATCGAGAATGGCAACCTGGCTTTCCTGTCGCATCGCCCAGGGATCGAGGTTGAGGCAGGGGGCACCGCTTGCATATGTGTGAAATACCGGATCGATATAATCAGGGCCGACCTTGAACGACCTGATAGTCACGCCCCGTCTCTGGAATGCCCGTAACAATGCCAATGTAACAGTTGTCTTGCCTGAGCCAGAGGCGGGCGCGGCAATCAGCAAGGCGGGGGCGTTCACGGGCGCCATATCAGGTTCCGTCAATTCCGGCGGTGTACCGGCTGTACCAGTCAAGTTGCGGTCGAAGGCTTACAACCTCGCCGACGACAATCAGGGCCGGAGGCTTGAGGCCGCTTTTCTCCACATCTGTTGCGGCGGTCTCCAGAGTGGAGACGATAACTTCCTGATCCTCCGTCGTAGCCTTGAAGATGACAGCGACGGGTTCCTCCTTCGGGCGGCCAAAGTCGATTAATCGCTCGGTGATCGTGGCGATATGCTTTAGCCCCATATAGATGACGATTACGGGGGAGCCCTTCGCGATATGTTCCCAATTTACATTCGGCACTTCGCCGCTTGCATCATGGCCGGTGAGGAATGTTACAGCGGAATTGGTTTCCCGGTGGGTGAGGGGAATGCCCGCATAGGCAAGGCCGCCGACGCCAGATGAAATGCCCGGAATCACGCGGAACGGGATATTATGGGCTGCCAGCATCAGAGCCTCTTCTCCGCCGCGCCCGAAGATATAGGGGTCTCCTCCTTTCAGGCGCAGCACCTTTTTCCCTTCTCTTGCGAGGGTTATTAGTCGCTCGGTAATATCTTTCTGCTTCGGCGAGGGCTTGCCGCCGCGTTTGCCTGCATATTCGAGAATAGTATCCGGTCCGGTCAGGCTCAGGATATCCTGCCCGACAAGGGCATCATAGACCAGCACGTCCGCCTGACGCAGCGCTTCATATCCATAGAGGGTCAGTAGCCCTGCATCGCCGGGACCGGCACCAACCAGCCAGACCGAACCCGGCTCGAACGCGGGCAATTTGCTCAAAATTTCTTCCATATCTTTCTTTTACACATCTATTCTTAAGACGCCTAGCCATCAGTGTGACCGGGGCCTATAAATGTATCCATGATAGAGAAAACCGCAAAGGAACTGCGATACGGCTGGACAACCGGCGCCTGCGCAACGGCCGCAACGAAGGCGGCGTTGACGGCATTATTTGGCGGTGAATTTCCGGATCCGGTGACAATCACGCTGCCACGTGGGCAGAAACCGGCCTTTGCCCTCGCAACGGAAGAAAGGGGCGCAGATTTTGTCTGTGTCAGCATTATCAAAGACGCAGGCGATGATCCGGATGTCACGCATCTGGCGCGGGTCATTTCGACAGTCCGGCGGGGCGAGGTGGGTGCGGGGATTCGCTTTCTCGCGGGCGATGGCGTGGGGACTGTCACAAAGAACGGGTTGCCCATATCCGTTGGCGAAGCGGCCATAAACCCCGTGCCACGGCAGATGATGCAAGAGGTGGTGGCAGAGGTAGCCGGAAAATATAACGAACCTCAGGATATCGATATCGAGATCAGCGTTGAGAATGGTGAGGAGCTGGCACGCAGCACGATGAACGGCCGCCTTGGCGTTATCGGCGGGCTCTCAATTCTGGGAACAACCGGCATTGTGGTGCCTTATTCCTGCGCTTCCTGGATCGCGTCCATCCACCGCGGCATTGACGTTGCGCGCGCGAATAACCTTACGCATCTTGCCGCGAGTACGGGCTCAACCTCCGAAAAGGCGGTGGCGGAAATCTATCATCTTCCCGAAACCGCCCTTCTGGATATGGGTGACTTTGCGGGCGGCGTTCTGAAATACCTGAGAAAACATCCTGTGCCGCGCCTGACAATTGCTGGCGGCTTCGCCAAGATCACCAAGCTTGCGTTGGGACATATGGATCTTCATTCCGGGCGTAGCCGCGTTGATTTCAGCTGGTTGGCCGATCAATTGGCGGCCCTCGGGGCGGATGCGGATTTGGTCGCCGCGACAAAGGAGGCGAATACCGCGATGCAGGTCCTTCAATATGCCGAGAGAGCGAACCTCCCGCTTGCGGATCATGTGGCGCAAAAAGCGCAGGACGTTGCGATGAAGATTGCCGGTGATAAGGTCACCATCAATGTGTTGATTTTCGATCGATCTGGCAATCTGGCGGGACGGAGCGATGACTGAGGTGAGGAAAGTTCTTCTTCTCGGGGGGACGGACGAGGCGGTAAGGCTGAACGGTGCCCTTGCAAAGCATCCCGGTGTTGAACTGGTCACATCCCTCGCCGGACGTACAAGAAACCCGGCGCGGCTCGCCGGAGAGACAGTTGTTGGCGGTTTCGGCGGGAAGCAGGGCCTCAAGGATTTTATATTAGCGCGGCGGATCGACATTGTGATCGATGCAAGCCATCCCTTCGCGGACAGAATAACGCAGAACGCTGCGGCCGCCTGCTCCGAGGTCGGTATTAGCTATATACGGCTTCAACGCCCGGAGTGGGATTGTCAACCGGAGGATCACTGGATCTCGGTTGTCAGTGTGGAGCAGGCCGCCAAAAAATTGGCTGATTATAATCGTATTTTTCTTACCGTCGGGCGGCAGGAGCTTGCGCCGTTCGAAAGGACTGCAGATAAGTTTTTTCTGGTGCGTAGTATCGAGAAAGCCGACTTTAACCCGGCGCAAGGCGAGGTGTCTTTTGTCCAGGGGCGAGGGCCCTTTTCGATAGAAGATGAGCTCGGCCTGCTTCGTAAAGAGCGGATCGATCTTCTCGTCAGCAAGAACAGCGGCGGACCAGCGACTTACGCGAAAATCGAGGCGGCAAGACGCCTCGGCATTCCCGTTGTCATGGTCGAGCGACCGGCGCTGCCCGACTGCATCCGCTTTTCGGATGTCGCGGCATTACTCGCATATTTGGGCTTATAGAGCGCTATTTCACGCTTTTCGTTTCGGCCGGAGAACATGCACATGATCCGCGTGATAGAGGGCGCTGTCGCGATATCCCTTTGCCTCCAGCACACGGCCGACAATGATCAAGGCGGTGCGGGTGATTTTTGACGTGCGGACTTTCTCCTGAATATCGGCAAGCGTGCCCCGAATGATCTGCTCATCCGGCCAGCTTGCCCGAAAGACCACGGCAACCGGGCAATCTTCCCCATAATGGGGAATGAGTTCCGCCGTTACATTGCGAAGGTTTCGAACGGAGAGATGAATGGCGAGTGTTGCGCCGGATGCCCCAAGCGTCGCCAAATCCTCCCGGTTTGGCATGGCCGTCGCCTTCATGGAGGTGCGGGTCAGGATCACGGTCTGGCTTACTTCCGGCAAGGTAAACTCGGTCTTAAGCGCGGCGGCCGCGGCGGCGAAGGCGGGCACACCAGGTGTGATGGTGTAGTCGATGCCAAGGTCATCAAGGCGGCGCATCTGCTCCCCGATGGCGCCGTATAGGCTGGGGTCTCCCGAATGCACGCGCGCAACATCAAGGCCTTTGTCATTGGCCTTGGTCATTTCATTGATAATCTCACCGAGGGTGAGAGACGCAGTATCAACGATAAGCGCGTCCTCCGGCGCATGGGTGAGGATTTCCTCCGGCACCAGCGATCCTGCATAAAGGCAAACCGGGCAACTCGCGATCAGGTCGCGGCCGCGCAAGGTGATGAGGTCTGCGGCTCCCGGTCCAGCGCCAATAAAATGAACTGTCATGTCTCTGTTCCTGTTTTTACCTGTTTGTGCGCTGATTTTCCGCTATATCCACGCGGGGTGTAGACCCAGTTTTTTGTGTCTGAATTTGTGGTGGTAATGCGGCTTTCGCTTGAACCCACCATGACGAGTGTCAGCATATCAATCCTCTCCGGATCGAGATCACTCAAGGTCACGAATGATACATTTTCTGTCTCCCGGCCCAGATTGCGCGCGATGATGACCGGCGTATCCATCGGGCGATGTTCAAGCAGAATTTTTTTCGCGGCATGAAGCTGCGTCCGCCTTTTCATGGAGACGGGGTTATAAAATGAAATGACGAAATCGCCTTCTGCGGCGGCTGTAATTCGCTTTTCAATCACTTCCCAAGGGGTGAGCAGATCAGAGAGCGAGATCGTGCAAAAATCATGTCCCAGAGGTGCCCCCGCCCGTGCCGCCGCCGCCTGCAATGCGGAAATACCGGGCGTGACCTCGATATCGAGGCGGTTCCAGTTCGGTTTTCCCTCCCGATCAATCAGCTCGAATACGAGGGTTGCCATGGCATAGATGCCGATATCGCCGGAAGAAATGAGCGCGACATTTTTACCTTCAGCAGCAAGATCAAGCGCTGCGCGGACCCGCTTTTCCTCTTCGCCGAGACCAAAGTCGTGGCGTGTCTTGCCATCAATACTATGGCCCAAAAGGTCGAGATAGAGGCCATAAGCGACAAGATCGGTCGCGTCCTCAATCAGGCGACTTGCTTCCGGGGTGCGCCAGGGTTCCTGTCCCGGGCCAATCCCGATTACGGAGAGTTTCCCCTGCATCCGCCCCGTCTTGCCGGTATCTATCGGAGCGGAGGATTCAGCAACGGCACAGGTCGCTCTTTGTGACTTTTCCTTCGGGATGATCAGATTTCCTTCCGGTCCGGCTGCGGCGAGCGCCGCTCCCTCACTGACGCCATAGCAGCCGACTTCCTTGAAGACAATGTCGGATGGTGTCGCAAGGCGAGGGGTCTCCGCCGCCAACTCTGCTGCTGTGAAAAATCGTGCCTGCAGGCCGAAATGGGCAGCCACGGCATGAACGGCCGGTTCGTCTGATTTCAAGTCAATCGAACAGACGGCGCCCACGGCAAGCGGACTTATCCCCGAAGTAGAGAGTATCTCTTTTACCAAATCAATCAGATGGGCGGGCGGGGTGTTTCTCTCGCAACCCACACCAAGCGCCAGTGTTTTCGGGTGATAGAGCAGTCTTTCGCCACTTCCATGTCCGGCTTTCTGGGTGATCTCAATCGCAAGCGTCCCGTTTTCTGCGAAGGGTAAATTGGATGCACTCAGCCAGTCATGTGCGCCCTGCAATCGTATTTTCTCGCCGCTTAAGAGCCGCGCCATAAACTCCTTAACATGTTGCGGGTTGGCAAGAGCCAGATCACTCAGTGGCGCATCCAAAGCGATGTCGAAATGAATATCGCTGGCCGTTGTAATCGCAGCATGCGCATCCAGCTTTTCCGCTATTTCCCGGGCCAATCCGTTGGCGCCGTGATGCCCCCCTAGAAGCGGCACGATATTGCTCCCGTCATCGGCAATGGCAACGACCGGCGGCTCGATCAACTTGTTTCGCAGGATAGGGGCGAGGCAGCGGATCAGAATGGCGGCAGCGCAAATGCCAATAATCGGCGTGCCTGCACGAAATAGCTCCTGCAGATGGGCTGCGGTTTGTGTAAAAGTGAGATCGGCTTCCTCTGTCCGCCCGGCAAGTCCATGAATAAGTGCTTCGGGATAGGCGCTTTGGATGCGGTCCGCTGTCTCACGGCCACTTTCATTCAGGAGAATTATGGCAATCGGGGGTGTCATTTCCATGCCTGCCCCCGCTTGTGAATAAGGATCATCGAGAAATAGGGGGCGGCGTCCTCCGGCACGTCAGAGAGGGGGAGGATTTTCTCTGTCTCCATCGTCGCGCGCTCGATATAGCGGGCATTATCCGCGAGCCCGAGTTCGGTTATCACCTCGCGAACGCGGGAAAAATGCCGCCCGACTTTCATGATCGCGGCGCTGTCGGTATCACGGAGGCGGTCTCGCAATATCTCGGAAGGAAGCGGTGCCGGCAGCACGGTCAGGATATCATTTCGTGCCGAAAGCGGCGACTGCAGGGCTGTGGCGCAGGCGGTCAGGGAAGAGACGCCCGGGATTACCTCAACGGGGAATTTTTCGGCAACGCGGCCGAATAGATACATGAAAGAACCATAGAAAAACGGATCGCCTTCACAAAGGACAACAACATTCTCCCCTTTGTCGAGATATTCGCTGAGTTCGTCCGCCGCTGTGTCGTAGGCCGCCTGCGCTGGTGCCCGCTCGACCGTCATAGGAATGCGTACGGCGATTTCTGTTTTTGGCTCGTTCAGATGTGGTGCGATGATCGCCCGGGCGAGGCTGTCGCCATCTTCCAACGCCGGATAGGCAAGCACCTTTGTTGCCTGTAACAGCTTGAGCGCTTTCAGCGTGATAAGGTCCGGATCACCGGGGCCAATCCCGAGACCGTAGAGAGTTCCTGTCATTCTTTTACCAATCGTATTTGCGTAACCTGGCGAAAGGGCTTCCAACTTGTGAAGTCACCAATCTTTTCCGCGCGTGAAATATTAAGCCGTGTTAGCGTGCCGCCATGCTGGTCGTGGATATCAAAAAGGCGTTGTTCGCCTTCGATGGTGACCGCGTTTGATACCAGTCGTCCACCTTGTTTAAGGGATGTCCAGCAGGCCTCAAAAACATTGTCCCGGCTCAGACCACCGCCAATAAAGATCGCATCCGGCGTACTGAGATCTGCGAGAGCTTCGGGCGCACTTCCCTTGATGAGCTTTAGCTGGGGTACGCCGAGTTTCCGGCAGTTTGCCTCGATCAGGGATTGGCGATCATCGCGTGGTTCTATTGCGATGGCACGGTTTGCCGGATGGCACCGCATCCACTCAACGGCGATGGAGCCGGACCCTGCGCCCACATCCCAGAGAAGTTCCCCCGGAAAAGGGCCTAAGGCGGAAAGCGTCGCGGCGCGAATTTCCTGCTTTGTGATCTGTCCGTCATGGTTGAACGCGTGATCGGGAAGACCGGACGTTCTTGAATAGAGTTGCGCAGCGACATCGGACGGGCATTGAAGGGCGATCGTGTTCAGATCGCGAAAGGTTCTTGTGGCGAAGTCTTGGGCGGTTCCATGATGGATTTTTTCCGCGGTTCCGCCCATATGTTCCAGTACGGACATCTCCGTTTTTTCCATGCCCAATGATTTGAGAAGCTCCGCGACATCGGACGGCGTTTTGCCGGTATCAGAGAGGGCGAGAATATTACTTCCCGGCGCAAGGTGCGGGATGAGTAACTCAAGTGGCCTTCCGTGCAGAGTGATCTGTTCTGTCCGTGATAAGTCCCAACCGAGGCGAGCGGCCGCGAGGCTGAAAGCTGAGAGGGCGGGGAAAACCGCCAGCTCCTCTGCGGGCAGTCTTTTCGCGAAGGTCACGCCGATGCCGTAATGCATGGGGTCGCCCGTTGCGAGAATGCAGATTTTTTCACCGCGCCGCGCCATGATTTCTTCAACCAGCACCATCAGCGGGCTTGACCATGATTTCCGCTCCCGTCCGTCATCGGGCAGCATTGCAAGATGCCGCTCCCCGCCAACCAGCAGGGTTGCGCTTTCAATCGCCTGCCGGGCTGTGGGGGGGGTATTCTCCAACCCCTCTTCACCAATTCCGATAATGCTGAGCCAGGCTGTCATGCGCGTTCCTGTGCGAGGCTGGCAAAAGCGTTCAGAGCAGCAGCGGCCATGGCGCTTCCGCCCTTTCGCCCGCGTAGAGTTATGTACGGCACGCCGAGACGGCTCTCAACCATGGTCTGCTTTGACTCAGCGGCGCCCACAAAGCCCACAGGAAAGGCAAGAATAGCAGCGGGCTTCGGTGCGCCCTGTTCGATTCGCTCAAGGAGGTGGAAAAGCGCCGTCGGGGCATTGCCAAAGACAGCGACAGCGTTTTCGAGCCGATCAAGCCAGAGATCAACCGCCGCGGCGGACCGGGTTGTCTTTCTCTTCGCGGCCATGTCCGGTGTATCCGGATTGTTCAACGTGCAGATGATTTCATTTCCGGCGGGCAGAAACCGGCGAATAATACCATGGGTCACCATTTCACAGTCACAAAATACCGGTGCGCCCGCGCGAAGTGCTGAAACGGCTGCCGTGGTGATTTCTGGGTGATAGGCAAGGTCCGGCAATATTTCTGGCATGCCGCAGGCGTGAATGATGCGTGTGGCCACCGCTTGCATATCTGCATCAAAGCCTGAGAAATCAGCTTCACGTTTTATCGTCGCGAAGGATTCCTCATAGATTGCCGCCGGATCGCGCAAGTAGTCATACATGGCTCAACTGCCGCTCTTCTTCATGCTAACCGGGCCCAGCGGGTGATCGGCATGGGGATAGGGATGATGGGCATGGTCATGCGAATGGTCGTCATGCCCATGATGATGGCTATGATCATGCCCGTGATCATGTGTATGGCCGCCTGTGCCAATCCCCTCCACATGATGGTGATGACTTTCCTGTTTGAGGCCGACTTCATCCTCGAACCCGAGGGCCTGTTCGCGATATTTGCACATGCCGCAGTTCATATTGTTCTGCCCGTTCAGAATTTCTTCGACCCGATCGGCGAAACAGTCAAGCACCAGCGGATGATCATTGAGATAGGGCGCCTTGATGAATTCGATGTCCGGATGAGCCGCAGCGACTTTATCCGTATAGTCATAGATGCGATTGACGAGGACGCCGGTAAAGAGGAAATAAGGAAACACGACGATCCGCTTGTAGCCAAGCCGAGCGGCATGTTCCAATCCCGGTTCTACCAGCGGGAAAGTGACGCCCGAATAAACCGTCTCGCCCCAGCCGAAGCCCAGCCCCTCCCAAAGAAGCCGCATGACTTTCGTGACATTGGAGTTGGCATCCGGGTCCGATGCGCCGCGCCCGACGACGACAAGTATGGTTTCATGCATGGCCACATCATCTTTGGCAGTAGCGAGCGCTTCCTTAATACGTTCCCCAGCCGCTCGGATCATTTTGAGATCAATGCCAAGCTCCCGCCCGTAGGAAATGATCAAGCCGTCATGCTCGGCGGCATACCGGTTAAGGACGGAGGGGATATCATTCTTCGCATGCCCGGCGGCAAACAGCATGCCTGGAACCGCGAGAATGTTGTCATGACCATTCTCCCGGAGCTTATCCAGACCATCGCGAATGATGGGCGTTGCAAATTCAAGGAAGCCGGATTCCACCTGATATTGGGGCAGGCGGGCGGCAATCCCTTCCGCGACGGACGCGAATTCACTCACCGCTCCCGCGTCGCGGCTACCATGGCCACAGACCATTACGCCAATTTTTTCCGTCATATCAAGCTCCAGTCTCTGCGCGGCTCAAATGCCGTGCCGGGGTTAGTTGTAGGGGGCAGCCTTGGCCGGGGTCAACAATTTCAGGATTGACGCGCCCGAATGCCCATATCATGTTGCGCCGATGTCCAGCATATTGTTCACATCCAGTTCTGCTTTTTTCACACCGCCGCTGATTATTCTGCTGGCGCTGATTATCGATGTGCTGGCGGGCGACCCAAAATGGCTGTATCGGGTTATCCCGCATCCAGTCGTTCTGCTGGGTAAGTTGATCGCAGTGCTGGAAACCCGCACCAATAAAAGCGGAGATAGTAGCTGGCTGCAATTTAGATGGGGCGTGCAATGCAGTGTGATTGTCATTACTGTTGCGGCTCTCGTGGGATATACAATCGCTACAGTCTGTCAGATTTCCCCGGCGGGTATGATCCTGCTGGCGGTATTGGCGAGCAGTCTGATCGCCTGGCGTGGGCTCTACACGCATGTTCGTGATGTGATGGTTAGCCTGGATAACAGCCTTGAAGAGGGGCGGGTGGCCATCGCACATATCGTCGGACGTGACCCGGAAGGTCTTGATGAGAGCGCCATTTCGCGAGCGGCTATCGAATCGCTTGCCGAGAATTTCTCCGACGGAACAGTGGCGCCTGTTTTCTGGTTTGCCTTTCTGGGGCTTCCCGGACTCTGCGCCTATAAGGCGATCAACACTCTCGACAGCATGATCGGGCATCATAACGAGAGATATGAATTTTTTGGCAGGGCCGCCGCGCGGATCGATGACGCGGTCAATTATATTCCGGCGCGGCTGACCGCCTTCCTGATTGTTGCAGCCGCCTTTTTTATAAAGGGAGCGAATGCGAAGGATGCCCTTCGCGCCATATTCGAGGATGCGCGTTATCATCGTAGCGTCAATGCTGGCTGGCCGGAGGCGGCGATGGCAGGCGCTCTCGGTATCGCGCTTGCCGGGCCGCGCATGTATGGCGGGGTCGAAGTTCCGGATCAGTGGATGAACGTGAACGGCGTACGCGAAGCCGGACCGGAAGATATCCTGCGCGCGCTCTTTCTCTACCGGGTGGCGGGCGGTTTGATCATGGCGCTGCTTCTTGGTCTCGCCTTCGTTATATACAGCTTCAGCTGACGCCATTGGCAACCTCCAGCAGGCCGTCGAGGTCAAGATGTCTTTCCATATGATCTGCGATCTTGTCTAAAGTATTTTCTACAAGATATTCAAAATCATCAATTTTTTCATTTTGAAATTTAAACCGGTTAATAAAATTATACCGAAATTGGTCGCTCATGAACAAGCCGTGTAAATACCCACCCATAATTCGGTTATTTGCCGAAATCGCGCCATCGGGACCGGAGGCAAGCGTGACAAATGGTCGATCGAGGGCAGGGCCTATGCTCCGGCCCACATGCATATGATATCCCCGAATTGTGCTGCCGGTCAGATGATCCTTGCCATCTTCCTCCACCAGTTTTTTTGAAGCCGTGAGGGTGGTTTCAAAATCGAGAAGACCAAGCCCGTCGATGGTTCGCGCAGGTCCCTCAATGCCGCCCGGATCGGAGAGAGTCCGGCCCAGCATCTGGTATCCTGCACAAAGTCCAACGACTGTGCCGCCTTGCCGGACATGGGCCTGAATATCGATATCCCAGCCCTGCAGTCGAATGAAATCCATATCGGCCAACGTGGCCTTCGAGCCCGGCAGCAAAATAACATCCATGCCGGAAGAGATTGCATTGCCGGAGGGCACCATATGAACCGTGACACCGGGCTCTGCCAGCAGCGGATCGAGATCATCGAAATTGGCAATGCGAGAAAAAACAGGGACCGCGATATTGACCGTGTTCTCACGCGGGGCCTGCGATGTGATCGCGAAGGCATCTTCCGGCGGCAAATAATGCGCCTCGGGGAAGAAGGGAAGCACCCCGAAGCTTTTAAGGCCAGTCTTCTCACTCGTGATTTTAAGGCCGTCATCAAAAAGCGAAAGATCGCCGCGAAACTTGTTGATGATATACCCCTTCGTCCGTTGTTGCTCCGACGGGGAGAGTAACATATGGGTACCGACAATCTGCGCGATCACACCGCCTCGATCGATATCCCCGATCAGAACAACCGGCACATCGGCGGTTTCGGCAAATCCCATATTGGCGATGTCATTGGCGCGAAGATTGACCTCCGCCGGACTGCCCGCGCCCTCGACAAGCACAAGATCGGCATTCTCGCCGATCCGGTGGAAACTTTCCAACACCTTGGAGAGAAGCTCCGGTTTCATCTTTTGATAATCGCGCGCGACAGCAGTGCCATGCATTTTCCCCTGAACAATCACTTGCGCGCCTATGTCGCTTTGCGGCTTCAGAAGTACCGGGTTCATGTCGTTAAGAAGGTGAGTTCTTGCCGCCCGGGCCTGAAGCGCCTGCGCACGCCCAATTTCGCCCCCCTCAATCGTGACGGCGGCATTGTTTGACATATTCTGCGGTTTAAACGGCATGACTTTGATCCCTCGATTGCTGTAGGCACGGGCGAGGCCAGCGACAAGCAGCGACTTGCCGACATCCGATCCCGTTCCTTGCAACATAAGGGCGGCTGTCATCAGAATTCGATCCCGACCTGCGCCTTGACGCCCGAACGGAAGGGGTGTTTGATTTGGGTCATCTCGGTCACCAGATCGGCTATCTCAATCAGTTCGTCTTTCGCATTCCGTCCCGTCACGACAACATGCAGCTTTTCTGGTTTGTTTTTCAGAAACTCGATTACGTCGTCGAGTGGGAGGCTGTCATAGCGGAGCACGATATTCAGCTCATCAAGGATTACCATGTCATAGGCGGGGTTATCGCCCCGGCTCGCCTCGATCATTTCTTTCGACTTCTCCCAGGCTTTCTCAGCGGCACGAATATCACGCTCCCGATCCTGCGTTTCCCAGGTGAAGCCTTCGCCCATGGTGTGAATTTCGATCTGGTCCGGGAACGCCTCCAGGACCTTTCGCTCTCCCGTTTCCCATTTTCCCTTCACATATTGCACAACACCGACTTTCATGTCGTTGCCGATTGCGCGGGCGGCGAGGCCAAAAGCCGCCGTTGATTTTCCCTTGCCCTTGCCGGTATGGACAATCAACAAGCCTTTTTCGATTGTTTTTGTCGCCAGCATCTTATCGCGGGAGGCTTTCTTCTTGGCCGCCTTTTCGTTGGCGCGGGCGATTTCTTCCGGAGTTAGTTTCGTGTTCATCGGGTTCCCTCCTGTTTCAGCTTTGCAAGGTCATCGTGAATGGTGTTGCGCCGGGGACGCCATAGGTCGCGGTCAAGCGCTTCCTGAAACCTGTCGGCCATTTCGCTAAGGGCATCGGGGTTATTCTCTTTCAGGAAATCGCGAACCCGTCCGTCCATCAGGTAGGCTTCAAAAACGGCATCGAAATGGTGATCCTTCACCGCCTGTGCCGTTGCGGCAAAGGCGAACAGGTAATCGACGGTCGCGGCCATTTCGAACGCACCCTTGTAGCCATGGCGCATCACGCCCTCGATCCATTTGGGATTGGCGGCTCGGGCGCGGACAACGCGGCCGACTTCCTCTTCCAGTGTTCTGATCTTCGGGCTTTCCGGGCGGGAATGATCATTATGATAGACGGCGGGTTGCGTCCCCTTGATATGCCGGACGGCGGCCGTCACGCCCCCCTCGAATTGATAATAGTCATCACTGTCGAGGAGGTCATGCTCCCGATTGTCCTGATTATGGACAACCGCCTCTACATGGCCGAGGCGCTGCTCGAACAGGGACTGCTCTGCTTTTCCGTCTTCCCCTGCGCCATAGGCATAACCACCCCAGGCAATATAGGCGCGCGCGAGATCGGAAGACTCTGTCCAGCCTTTTTCATCAATCAAGGCTTGTAAACCTGCGCCATAGGCTCCCGGTTTGCTGCCGAATAGCCGATAACCGGCGCGGTTCTCCGCCTCTTTTTCCGGGACGCCAGATTTGATGAGTGTGTCTTTATCGATCCTGACCCGCGCAGCAAGCGGATTGGTTTTCTCATCTTCGTCAAGTGCGGCGACAGCTCTAACCGTGCTATCAAAAAGCGCCATCTGCTGTGGAAATGCATCGCGGAAGAAGCCGGAAATACGGAGTGTCACATCGACACGCGGTCGGTCAAGAAGGCTGGC
>NZ_JARGOQ010000004.1:61101-94862 GCF_029233945.1 Sneathiella sp.
CGCCCCGTCGGAAGCACGTCATTTCGCCCGCGTGTCGGCGCGCCGGAGGGGCCAGGCTCGACAAACTGCCCGTTCAATCCTTTCAGCAAGCCAGCGAGTTCCGCCTTGCCGCTCGCTTCTACTGTGGGTCGGAGATGGTCTCTGAGACCCTCCAGCACTGCAGTTGTACAATGCCAGCCCTCTTCTGGCGCGGTCTCTCCGGAAACAAGCACGGCCGCAAGCAGCTCGATCCGTTCCACGGTATCGCCATTGGATCGCCATGTTCCCTCAAAGTTGAGTGCCTCCGGTCGGCCGCCTGCCCATTCCGTGCCCATTTCACAATCGAGCGGGTCGAAATCTTCCAGCAGCTTTAAGTCCTTGGCGATGCTGCGGATAAGGGAGGCATTCGCGCCATTCCCATCTCCGCGCGGAATGCGAAGAAGCGCGACCAGCAGATCCGTCAGTTGTCGTCCGGTTGGAGACTGCCCAAAAATATGCAGGCCATCTCGTATCTGCAGTTCTTTCAGTTCACAAAGATAGTTATCGAGCTTGGTGAGCCGTTCATCCTCCGGCTCATCCTGCTGAATTCCGCAGTCGATATTGATGCCTGACATCTCCGTCAGTTCCAGAATTTGCTCCCGGAGCAGGGCGATGCGGCGGGGGTCTACCCCGGCGGCTTCATAATACTCATCGACAAGCCGTTCCAGATCGGCAAGCGGGCCATAGCTTTCCGCGCGGGTCATCGGCGGGGTTAGATGGTCGATAATGACGGCGCTGGCACGGCGTTTGGCTTGCGTGCCTTCTCCGGGGTCGTTCACAATAAAGGGATAGAGATGCACGGTCGGGCCAAAGACAGCCTCGGGATAGCAGTCGCGGGAGAGGGCGACGGACTTGCCGGGCAGCCATTCCATGTTGCCATGTTTGCCCATATGGACGACGGCATGCACCTGTTCTTCCTCCCGAAGCCAGGCATAGAAGGCAAGATATCCATGCGGCGGGACGAGGTCAGGATCATGATAGCTCGCGGTCGGGTCGATATTATAACCGCGTGCGGGCTGAATACCGACGATCACATTCCCGAGCCGCCTGGCCGAGAGGAGGAATTGGTCGTCATCGATGAAGGGGTCATTCCCGGGATCACCCCATCTTTCGGTGATTTCGCTTTGCAGCTTCTCCGGCAGTGTCTTGAAATACGCGCGATAGCGGGCGAGGGGGTAGGTAAGGCCGCTTTCTTTCGTGATCTCCTTGCTGCGGTCGTTGGTTGGACCGGAGAGCAAGTCTTCAATCAGAATATTCCCATTCTCTGGAATATTCTGAATTTCATATCCGGCCGCCTTCATTGCATTCAACACTTCGATGGAACTCGCAGGAGTATCGAGGCCGACGCCATTTCCGATCCGACCGTTCTTGTTCGGATAGTTCGCGAGGATCAGGGCGACTTTTCGATCCGCTACCTGTGCGTTGCGAAGGCGCACCCAATTCGCGGCGAGATCGGCGACAAACTCGATCCGATCCGGTACTGGCTTATAGGCAATGATATTTGTCTGCGTGGCTTCGTCATATCCCCCGTCTGACTTGAAGGAGACAGCGCGCGAAAGAATGCGCCCGTCCACCTCCGGTAGGGCAACATTCATGGCGATGTCACGGGAGGAGAGGCCGGTGACCCCTTCCCTCCACTGCTCTTCATTGCCGCCTGAAAAAATCACCTGCAGGATCGGGCAGTCAGCGGCATCGAAGGGCGTGACTTTCCGCCCACCACCGGGACTGGAAATAGCGAAGCCGGTGGCATTTAACAGAACGGCGGGCAGTGCTTCGGCGAGCAGATGCTCTACAATCTCCGCCGATACGGGATCCTTCAGGCTGGAGACAAAAATGGGAAGCGGGTTTAGTCCGCGGCGCGAAAGGGCTTCTATCAGGGCATCCACCGGGGCGAGATTATTCGCCTGATACAGCGCGCGGTAAAAAACAATGCCTGTTACCGGTGCATCTTCCTTCCAATGTCGCCGGATATCCGACATGCCCAGTTGAGTTTCGTTCGGCCAGTAGAGGCCAGCCTTTAACAGTGGTCTCGGTTCCTGCCAGTCCGTTTTCTCATCCAGCAGATAGGCAGAATAGCCCAGAAAGGCCGAGTAATTCTCCTCTCCACCTTCGACAAGATACCGCCAGAGCCGATGCGCTGTTTCATGGGGCACTGTATTGAGCGCGGTAAGTTCCTCATCCGGTTGATCGTCGCCCGGCAGGAACGCGAGCTTTATTTCTTTCGCGCGGCAACATTCGGTGATTTTCTCCACCGCGTAGGGCCAGTAACCGATCCCGCCCAGAAGGCGGACGACGACCAGCTTTGCGTTAGCGATAATATCCTCGACATAGATATCGACCGACAGGTTATGGGAAAGTTGCATTGTGTTGGCGAGCCGGAGGGACGGGGCGCCCGCGCGCGTCTTCTGGCTCAATGCCAGACTTGAAAGCTCCGTATCCGCCGCGGACAGGAAGATGATATCCCCCGGCGCCTGCGCAAGGTCGACCGCCTCCGATCCATCGGCGATGCCGCCGGGTATGGCCGCCAGTAGATGCATGTCAGCCCAGGATCATATTGGTGATGGCCGCCTGATCCATATCATGCTCCCCAATGATGACGAGCTTGCTGATACGCGCTTCATCGGCAGCCCATTCCCGATCAAAATAATGCTGTAACCGGCTTCCGACGCCTTGCAGAACGAGCCGCATGTCCTTGTCCTTTACGGTAAGAAAACCCTTCACCCGTAATATTCCCTCCGCCGCGATGGCTTTTTCCAATTTCGTGATCAGATTATCCGGGGAGGTGATTTCACCCACCTCCAAAACAAAGCTGTCAAAATCGTCATGCTCATGATCATCGGCGTCATCATGAACTGATGGGCGCGCGTCGAGATCGTCCTCCGCCGCCGCCCCGAGGCCGAGCAATACTCGCGCGTCCAGCTTACCATGGCTCGTCTGGAGCATTTTTACTTGCGGACGGAGGCGGTCCTTTAACCCGGCGGTGGCAGATGAAAGTTCCGCATCGGCAAGCAAATCGGCTTTGTTGAAAATGATCATATCGGCGCAATTGATCTGATCATCGAACAGCTCTTCCAGCGGGCTGTCGTGATCCAGCATTTCGTCCGCCTCACGCTGGGCCTGTACTGCGTCGGGATTGGCGGCGAACAGCCCATCGCGATAGGCCGGGCCATCGATTACGGTAACCACGCCATCGACCGTCACCTGCGTTCTCACTTCCGGCCATCCAAAGGCCCGGATTAGGGGCTTCGGAAGCGCTAAGCCGGAGGTTTCGACAATGATATGATCGGGGCGATCTTCCCGGCTCAGTATTTTCTGGATGGTGGGGAGGAAATCATCCGCCACCGTGCAGCAGATACAGCCGTTGGCAAGCTCGACGATGTCCTCTTCTGTGCAATTTTCATTGCCGCAACCTTTTAGCAACTCGCCATCAACGCCAAGGTCACCAAACTCATTGATGATAAACGCCAGCTTCCGACCTTCAGCATTCTCGATCAGATGGCGGATCAGGCTGGTCTTTCCCGCACCGAGGAAACCGGTGATAACGGTTGCCGGTATTTTCTCACTCATATTTTTGCTCCAGAAATAGAAGTCGCGCAGGCCAGAGGGTTGGCCGGGAAATGGCGTTTGGAATTTAGGTGCGGGTGTCGCGATATAGCTACGCTCATCATGATCCTCCGTCATGCAGCAGATGTTGATACAGTTGATGGCAGGTCTCCTGGCTTGCGAATGGCACCGGCACTTACCTTCCCGATTATCTCAGTGGTTTTTTGTGCAGGCTAGTCGCTTACAGTTGCGGGGACAGCCGCGGCATTGACCCATGGATCGCACCGCATTCCCTTATAATCCCTGATTGGGAACCATCGACGCGGACGCTACGGCGGAATGGCACATCTGTCAATCCATTGACAAGGCTTTTATCGATTTGCCCAGCGTTTGAGGCTCGTTTCAAGGCGGACCCAACCGGCTTCCGCTCCGGGCAGTCCAAATCGGAGCCGTTCGGGGCGGTCGGGAAACCGGCGAACCAAGATAGCGTCTTTGCATAGATACCGGAAAAGGGACGGAGCCTCTGGCGATTCTGTCAGGCAGAAGAGATCGGTTCCGCCAATGATTTTGAGGTCTGTGTCAGTAAGCATTGCAGACAAACGCGCTGCTGCCTTCGTTAGTTGATCTCGTGCCTTGGCGATCCACTCAACATCCGAAAGGGCCTGTGTGCCGATTTCGAGCGCGACGCCACTAAGCGCCCAAGGCCCTAACTCCTGCCGGATGCTGCGAATAAAATCCGGCGGACCGGCGAGGAAACCGAGACGGAGACCGGCAAGACCGAAAAACTTACCGAAGGATTTCAGGATCAACATTCTACTGCCAGGCAGGTCTGGCATAAGGGGTATGTCCGGCATAATATCCGCGAACGCCTCATCGACAATGAGCCAGCCATCCCTCGTCTTTAGTATTTCGGCCAGTTCAAGAAGTAATTGCTTCTCATATGTGCGGCCATCGGGGTTGTTGGGATGCACGAGGATGACGATGGTCGTTTCAGCCGATATATGCGAAATCTCGGTGATTTCCTGGACCCGATGCCCCGCCCGTCGCCAGCAGGCGGCATGCTCATTATAAGTCGGCGTGAGAATGGCGACTTCGGTTTGTGGTATAAGTCTGGGGAGCAGCTGTATCGCGGCCTGTGTCCCCGGACAGGCGCAGATATCGGCATCCTCGGGCAGGCCATAATATGTCCCGGCGGCCGTAAGCAAATCGGCCTCGGCAGAGGAGGATGGCAACCGCTGCCACAGCCCGGCTTCCAACGATGGAAGCGGATAGGGTATCGGGTTAATCCCGGTGCTTAAATCCAGCCATTCCGACAGATCATGGCCGAATTCTTCTTGCGCGCACGCAAGGTTGCCGCCATGCAACTGTCGGCCCGCCTCATTCTCTCTCGGAAATGTCGGGATCATTAGAACATTGTCTCCGTAAAACTGCCTCGTCATAGCAGAATGGAGTTTGTTTTCGCAAATTTATCCTGTAGTTTTGCGGTCATGACCGAAGCAACAAAAAATAAAATCGTCGTCAGGGATCTGTACAAGAGCTTTGATGGTGTTACGGTTCTGAACGGGATAAATCTTGAGGTAAAAACCGGCGAGATTTTGACCCTGATCGGGCCTTCGGGCGCGGGTAAGACATTGACGCTGAAATGTATTCTCGGGTTGATCAAACCCGACAGCGGCTCGATCCTTCTCGACGGGGAAGAAGTGAGCGACATGCCGGAGAAGGACCGGATGGAGTTTTTCCGCAAGTTCGGCATCCTCTTTCAACGTTCGGGATTGTTCGACGGCCTTCGGGTATGGGAGAACATTGGTTTTCGCTTGAATCAGCAGCCGGGTGCGAACAAGCAGGATGTCAAGGCAATGGCAATCAAGAAGCTGCGTTCTGTCGGACTGTCTGCGGATGTGGCGGACCTTTTCCCGGCGGAGCTCTCCGGCGGTATGCAGAAACGTGTCGGCTTCGCCCGGGCGATCGCCGGCGATCCGCCGATCCTGTTTCTGGATGAGCCGACCGCCGGGCTCGATCCGATCATGAGCAATGTCATCAATGATCAGATTTTCAATAATGTCCGTGAGTTGGGCAGCACGGTGATGGCGATAACCAGTAACTTGCTGACGGCACGCATCATCTCGGACCGGATCGCCATGCTGCATGAGGGCCAGGTCGTCTGGACGGGCGATGTGCGCGAGGCTGGACATACGGATAATGCCTATGTCTCCCAGTTCTGGAACAAGCGCAAAGACGGACCTATTCAAATGTCGGTATCGACTATTTCAGCCTGAATTCCCGCCATTTACTGATCACGCAGGGCATCGGAAGAGCGTCTAGCCTGTGCCTTGGTAGATAGTCAAAATGGCATGGTCCCCATGAATGACGGCGAAAGCGACAGCCTGACAGCTTCTGATTTATTGACGCCACGGGATAATCTGCCATGGCGAAACGAGGCGCCTGCGCTGAACGGCTGGATACGCCCCTATCTGATCGACAATCGGATCGCGAGGGCGCATGCAAATTCGTTACTCGAACGGGAAAGCCGGGAACGAACCATCCTCCGGGATGCGGTTGAGGGGGAACTTGCGCGGCTATCCTCGGTCAAGCAGCGCTTCTGGATCGCTGAATATCGGTTTATCGAAAAGTTCCTCACATTCCGGCAACTCGTGATCTATGCACCATCCTTCTTAAGTCTCACGCGTATTATGCCCAAAAAACTTGTGTTTTGCAGACGAAGGATCGTGCGGGAATATATCGAACAGCATGCCGCTCCCAACACCCCGTTCGTGGCGCGTCTATGTCGGCAATTCATTCGGACCAGTGTGTTTTTTTACCCCGCAGAAAAGCTGATGGAGGCAAGCAAAAAATTTATCCTCCTCACAAACAGGTCAGCTGATCAGTCAAAATCGGCCAACCGGCACCGGGTTGCCATGGAGTTACGGGCACTCCATTTAATGAGCGACCGCGAAATCTGCGATCAGTTCAGATGTGAGGAGGCGTATTTGAATGAACTTGCCTTGCTGGACTGCCTCGCACGCCACTATTGCCTGACTGTTGATGATATTTTCCGCATTTCTGCCGCTGAAATTAAACACTTTTGGGAAATGCAGGGCTAAAAGCAAGTAATCCCATAGAAAAAGCACTTTTGGACGATGCCGCGCCTTGCGCTTTTGCACCCGTGATCGTACCCTTCTTATTTAGCCGCTTTTCTTGCAGGTTTCGCAGCGCACAATGCACCAACTTACGGATATTGCCATCATTGCGACGATTGCCCTGATGTTCGGGATGATCATGACACGGCTGAAACAACCGGCAATCGTTGGGTACTTGCTGACCGGGATGGTGCTTGGGCGATCTGCTTTCGGGTTGGTTGAGGACCGGGAGAATGTAGAGATCCTGGCAGAGCTTGGTGTGCTGCTTTTGCTTTATCTGATCGGGATGGAACTCAACCTGAAATCCTTTATGCGTATCTGGAAGACAGCCATTGGCGGCGTATTCCTTCAGGTTGCGGTCTCCTATGTCGTGGTTGGCATGATAGCGCTGTTTCTGGATTGGCCATGGGAGCTGACGCTGCTCTTGGCCTTTAGCCTGTCGATCAGCTCTACCGCGGTCGCCGTCAAAATCCTCGAAGACATTGGGGAGCTTCACCAGCGGACCGGCAATATTGCTGTCGGCCTCCTTATCGCGCAAGACCTTGCCGTGGTGCCAATGCTGCTTATCGTTGGCAGTCTTTCCGGGGAGGCACTTAACATATCCGCGCTTGTCCTGACCCTCGGCCTGGCGGTTGCGTTCCTGATCGGACTTATTCTCTTTTTGAGCCGCAGGGAGCGCATCCATTTGCCATTCCTGAAGATTATTTCCGGGCATGCGGATCTTACGCCGTTGTTCGGGATCGTTTTCTGCCTCGGACTTGCAGCAATCAGCGGCCTGTTCGGTATGTCTCCTGCGTTCGGGGCGTTCCTGGCTGGCCTCATCATTGGCAACAGCCAGGAACGAAAAAGCATTGTCGAGGCGACGCAGCCGATCCAGTCGATACTGCTGATGATCTTCTTTCTCTCTATCGGACTACTGATCGATGTTACCTACATCTGGCAGAATATCGGTCTTGTGTTATTGATGCTGCTACTCGTGATTGTTGGGAAAACCGCCATCAATATTGTTATCCTTCGGGTAACCGGCGTTGACTGGCGATCCGCCTTTATCGCCGGGACGGCGCTGGGTCAGATCGGGGAGTTTTCCTTTCTCCTGATGGCCACCGGAAGCGGGAGCAGCTATGTCTCGCGCGACATCTCGCAATTGATGATTACGGTGATTGCGCTCAGCCTGATGATCAGCCCGCTGTGGCTGCTAACTGCCCGGCGTGCGCAAACCGTGGCGGCCGGTCAGGCAAGCAACTTTCAGGTTTTCTGGAACAAGGCATATGGGAAAGAGACTTTGGCCGTTGTCCGCATTTTCAGGGCGACGGGAGGATATCTTGGCTCGTTAATGGGTGGAAAGTCACCGCAGGCACAGACGGTGGAACAACCGGATACCAGGGAGGCCAACTCCCGTGCAGAAGGTACGGAAACCATCATCCAGAGTGAAGATGCAGCCTCATATCAAGCAATACTTGAAGATGAGCGCGGCGGGGATCAAAAAAATAAGGATTAGGATCGCCATCTTGTCACGTCGGGTGATGGTCTATAGATTTCGCTTGAGTGGCGCCACTGCTCAGCGCGAATGTTTGACATGAAATTAGTGAGGCCATCCATGGACCGAATTCAGGAAATTCTCGACTTCTGGTTCTTGCCGGAAGACCATGAGGATTATGGCAAACCGCGCGAGGTCTGGTTCAAGAAGGATAATGGCTTTGACGCCGAGATCCAGGATCGCTTTCTCGATGATTTTGAAAAGGCGGAAACCGGGGCCTATCTCGACTGGACGGAGAGCGCCCGGGGATCTCTCGCCCTGATCCTGCTATTCGATCAGTTTACGCGGAACATGTTTCGGGACTCGCCGCGTGCTTTTTCCGCCGATGGAAAGGCGTGCGAGATTGCCCGGCATATGCTGTCGCGCGGCTTTTATGATGAGCTTAGTGACGCTCAGAAGCAGTTTGCGGCGCTGCCGTTTGAGCATAGCGAGGATATTGAGGATCAGAAACTGTCGATGCGGCTTTTTCAGCAACTCGGGTCGGATGAACTGGTGGATTATGCGGAACGTCACTATGTCATTATCGAAAGATTTGGCCGCTTCCCGCATCGAAACGAACAATTGGGGCGGAAAAGCACCAAAGCGGAAGAAGCCTTCTTAAAAGAGCCTAATTCTTCCTTTTAAATAAGCGCAATCATTGAACGGACGGGAAAATACATGGGTCAGCTAACAGATCAGGTTATTATTGTTACAGGCGCGAGCCGGGGTATCGGCGCCGCCGCGGCCATTGAACTGGCGGCAAATGGTGCGAAACTCTGCCTGAGCGCGCGCTCCGCCAGTTCCTGCAGCGGGGTGCTTGAGCAGATTAAGAATGCGGGCGGTGAGGCTTTCGCCGCAAGTTGCGATGTATCTGATTATGCGGCCGTTGAGAAAATGACGACAGAAACGCTGGATCGCTATGGCCGGATCGACGCCTTGATCAATAACGCAGGCATCGTCGATCCGATTGGTGCGATCGCGACAAGCGAACCTTCGGAATGGGCGCAGAATATTTCGGTCAATCTGGTGGGCGTTTATCATGGCACGCGCTCTGTCCTGCCGCATTTCCTGAAACAGGGTTCAGGGGTGATTATCAATATCAGTTCCGGCGCCGCGCATGGCCCGATGGAGGGATGGAGCGCTTATTGCTCCGGCAAGGCGGGCGTCTATATGATGACCCGTGCCACGGCGCTGGAGACGGGCGAGAAGGGGGTTCGTGTTTACGGGTTTGCGCCCGGCGTTGTCGATACGGATATGCAAGGGACGATCCGCGCTTCTGGCATCAATTCGGTAAGCCAAATTCCGCGAGAGAACCTCGCACCTGCGGACGAACCTGCAAAGGCTATTGCCTGGCTTTGCAGTGAGGCCGCGAGCGACCTGGCGGGGCAGGAGCTGACCATTCGTGATGAAACCCTCCGTAAGAGGATCGGGCTGCCTGCTTGAGGTCACGTTGATGCGACCGAATATTCGATTTGTTTATGCGGACCTTAAAAATATGGTTTGCATTGGCGTTGTACTGTCTTTCGCGGCAGTCGGCGGTGCAGGTTTGGCCCATGCCGATATGTCCGTGCCAGCGAAGGCGCTTGAGGTCCCTGGAATTAAAGGGGATGACAACCGGGTGCGCGTCAAGATCGCGGATTATCCCTGGCGTATGATCGGGCGGCTTAACCGAAACGGCAGTCATTGCACGGGCATCCTTGTGGGGCCGTCAACTATACTAACGGCAGCGCATTGTTTTTGGGACAAGCGGCGAAAACAATGGTCGGTTCCAAGCGCCTTTCATTTCGTGCTCGGCTATGAGAAAGGCGAGGTAAAGGCGCATTCGAAGATTGAAAGATTTGAATTACCGGATGGCCTCCCACCCACTCAAACTACAAAAAAGCCAACCGTGGAAAATGACTGGGCCATCGCGAAACTGGAAAAACCGTTGGGCGAGCAATTCGGGTTTGCGTCTGCGGCGGACTTCAATCTTTTGGGCCTGAGAGACATTCTCTCCTCTGGCGCCGTCGTTATTCAGGCCGGTTACAGCCGGGATATCGCACATATGCTGACAGCAGATGAAGATTGCGAGATTAGCGATATACGGCAAAGTAAGTCTGGCCGTCTTTTGTTGCACCAATGCGACGCAACCCAAGGCGATTCAGGCTCGCCCCTTTTTCTGTATGACGGGACGTCCTATGACCTTATTGGCATTCATGTTGCCACAATATCCAGTCCCAACGGGAGGAGCGAAGGCATTGCCGTCTCTACGGAAATGTTTGGAAAACGCATTTCGCAGCAGCCAAAGTGACCGGGAAAATAAAATTTTATGAAAATTCAGGGAAATTTATTATAATCTACCTCAAATGAGGGATGAAATGTGTCTCACCAACGGATAGGGTAACAAAGAATTAACCAAGGGGGTTTCTTTATTCTGCCTTGGAAATGCGGGGGTATTTGCGATAATGAGTGACAAGCAAACTGATGAAAAGCAGCTGATCGAAGATGATCAGGCCGTTTCCGACGGTAGCGCAACGACGGATCTTGCTTTCCTGGAACTGGAAGAGAGCGGGACCGTCGATCTTGATGCCTTGTTTGATGCTCTGAACATCGCAGCTGAAGAATCTGGCGGTTCCATGGAGTTTGTTGAAAGCAGCGACGGCGATGCTGGCACGCTGACAATTTCGGGCACTGACCTGAATCTTGGAAATGTCGCGTCAGAAGATCTGCCGGACGCAACGGACCTACTCCTTAAAAGCAGTATTGTTTCCGACGAATCCTGATTTTAGTTCTTTTTGCTCTTCTCGATATTTGCCTTGAAGTCCGCGCCGATTTCCGTCTCAAAGAAGCGCAGCATGGCGTCAACAACGTCTGAATCATATTTTTCCGGATTGCTTTTAAACACGCGCAAGGCCTCGTCCACGCTGATGGCTTCACGATAGGACCGCGGAGAAATGCGCGCAATCAGGATGTCCGCCATCCCGAGAATACGGGCCGGCATATCGATTTCATCCTTTGTCAGGCCCTTTGGGTAGCCGCTGCCGTCAAGATGTTCGTTAATCTGGGTGACTGCATCCAGGACCTCTTTCTCCACATCGGCGTTAGCCAGAATCTTCTCGGCAATGAGTACGTGCTTTTGCATCACCTTCTGTTCTTTTTCGGTGAGCCGCACATCCTTCTCCCGAATTTCGCGGGGGATTGAAACTTTACCGATCTGCGACAGATGTGCGCCTGTATTGATAATTTTTATTACCTCGGGCGACAGTCCCAGCTCTACCGAAATATGATTGGCGAGCTGTGCCATCCTGATCGAATGATCCGACAGATAGGAGTCATTGGCTTCCAGCATCTGGGACAGGACCGTAATGGCTTTTCGGTCCATCTCCTCTTTCCGGCGCTGGAAATTGACGTAATCTGTGATATCGCTGCTGACCGTAACAATACCAAGGAATGCGCCATCCTCATTGAGGAAACGGGATTTCGCAATCCGCAAGATCCGGCCTCCCTCCCGCGTATCAATCTCGACAAAGGCATTGACGGTCTGTTCCGTTGCGATGGCCTTGCGGTCATGCTCGGCAAGATCCCGTGCCGCTTTCTCGCCGAACAGGTCACGATCTGTTTTGCCGGGAATGGAACGAAGTGGATAGTCCGCGATCCTGGCGAGGGATGGGTTGGCGTATATATAACGGCCTTCCGGGTCCGTCAGGCCGATCAATTCATCGATCGTGTTATTGATGCTGCCAAGTAACCGCCTTTGCGTATTTATCTGGGCAGCAAATTCCTTGTACTGATGGGCGAGGGCACGGGCGTTCTGCCCTTTCAATGTCAGCCAGATCACGATGAGAATGGTGAAAACGATGATGAGGAAACTGATTGCGAGCCCGATGACAAACATCGCATAGGTCCGAAGTGGTGCCAGCGCGTCAGAGCTGGACAACTGTTGGAAAACCACAAAGCTGGTGTTCTGGACAAGTGCTCCGGATGAAAAGAGAGGGTCGCCGTTCTCTTCGGCAATTTCCTGAAAACCGATCGAGCCGGGTGCGAGCTGCGGGTCTTCTTTCGCTGAAATATAAGGGGGTTTTAGGGGAAACAACTCATAATATTTGCCATCCGCTTCCTGATACAGCCGCGTTACATCCGGTTGGTTATTATAGAGCGGCGTCTTCAACAGCTCGGCAAGCGGGTTTGACGCTGGTAAGGTGAGAAGCAAGACACCGACGACAGTATCGGCATTACTACTGTTCGGGTCGCTCTGCGCAGCGCGAATGGGAAGCGTGAAATCAAAAACAAGGCCGACATCGCTTGCGCGAAGTGGCAGGAATGTCGTTTTCGTCTTCTCATATTGCGCCTGTGCCGTTGAGCGCTGATCGTCCGATAGGGGCGGTGCGTTCCCCGATGCAAGATAGGCGCGACCGTCCTTGCCAATTAGATATGCCCCGATAAGGCCTGCCTGATTGGCGAAATTGGAGAAGGCATTCTGCATATAGGGCAGCTGATCGCTTAGCGACTTTGGTAACTTGCCCTCCCCCACAAAGTTAATTTCCGTCGCGAATAGCTGAAAAAGTTCATTATCCGCGATCCGGTTGGCGTCTTCTACTTCTCCGGCGAGCCATGTTTCCAGCACCTGTGCTTTTCCGGAGGCGCTTACGTCAAGGCGTTTTTGAAGGTCTCCGACTAACTCCTGCTTGCGGGATTGTATTGCGTAATCACAGAGGAAGTACCCAAGGATTGCAAAGACGGCAAGGAAAAGCGCGGCAATCTTCCAGGGTGCCTTGCGAAGAAAGCCACTGTCATTTGGCGCATTGCTGGAAAGAAATGAATTCAGTTCAAGCTTAGCTGTCGCATCAGTCATTATTGTTACTCCCTGCGGCATCTTGCGCGGTCAGGAAATCAATCGGAATATGTGCCCACCGCTTATTCTCATTAACTGAATAGAGAGGGACGTAATAGTTAACGAGGCGTTCTTCCAGAATGGTATCGTTCAGGCTGTCGAGAACATAGCGCTTTCCCCGGCGCGTGACACTCAACACCGCATGCACCTTGTTTCGCAGCACATCATTGGCGATAACGATCCGCATGGCGTCGGGATCGAACCCAAGCTCTTTTAGGCTGATATATTTCATGATGGCGAAATCCCTTGATCCACCTCCATTTGAAATAAACTCAAGGGGCGAGGCCCAGTTACCGTCAGGCGATGCCTCCGCGTCGGCTGGAACATATTTCCAGCCATTGAGAAAGCGGTTCATTTCCTGCATCTGGATGCGTTTGGGCGAGTTTTGCAACTCCGCAATTTTTGTGCGCCACAACGTCATCTGCTGCGACTGACAATCTTCAATCCTAGCATCGCATTTGGCGGCCGCATTCGCGAGTTGCGGAAAGCTTGCCTTGACCTTGAGCCAGAGGGGCAGGGCCGCAAGATTATCCGATGAAATTTCCACGAGCCCGAAAAGTCCTTTTTCCGTTACTTCCGCTCGGACGGGCGCATTGGTCGCAACGCCCATAAGGAAAAGGCCTGTCAGCAGGAGAGCGGTTGTACGCTTGATCACCATATTCCGTTTCATCAGCGTTCCCTCAAAGCAGTATCCCGCGTTTTCAGGATGGGCTTCAGGATATAATCGAGGACTGTTTTCTCGCCTGTCAGGATATCGACGGAAGCGACCATTCCGGGAATAATAGGATAATTATTCTCCCCGCGTTTCAGAAAATTCTGGTCCGTGCGAACAATGATCTGATAATAGCTTTCACCGGTTTTCTCGTCGATGATCGTATCCGCGCTGATCCGCTCCAGCTTTGCGGGTAATCCGCCATATATCGAATAGTCATAGGCAGTGATCTTGACCGTGGCCTCCTGGCCGGGCCTCAGGAAGGCAATATCAGAGGGGCGGATATTTGCCTCCACCAGAAGTGTGTCGTCAATAGGTACGATCTCGATAATATCCTGGCCCGGCTTGACCACTCCGCCAATGGTCTGAATTTTCACGTCTTTCACTTCACCGTTAACAGATGAGCGCACATCCGTCCGGGCGACGCGATCCTTGACGCCCAGAATGGCCTGACGGGCCGCTTCATACTGGGCGCGGGTCTGACTCAGCTCCTGTGAGGCCATACTTTTGAAGCTGAGGATTTTTTCCTCAATTCGTTGATTGGCTTCTTTAAGCGCCCCTTCAACACGCGGTCTGGAAAGCTCGGATGCGGAAATCTGGCCTCTCAGATCATTGATTTCACGGCGCAATTTCAGGGAGTCTACCTTTGGGACAATCCCCTTCTTGACAAGCGGTGCCGTGATTTCCATTTCCTCGTTCGCAAGGCCTAGGCTTGCGCGCAACTGACGCAGGCGTCCGTTGATCTCCGCGATTTCCTGGTTTCGCTGCTGTGCCTGCTGACGCAGTATCTGGATTTGCGACTGCAATTCCGCCTGTCGTGCATTGAACAGATTTTGCTCCCGCACCGTGATATCCTTACGTTCCGCCAATAGCTCGGCCGGGAACGTGAGCGGTTCTCCCGTTGCCTCGGCCTCAAGGCGGGCAATACGTCCCATCAGGTTTAGATAATTGGACTCGATTTCACCGGCGCGTGAGGAAAATCCAGTATCGTCGATACGAAGAAGGATTTGGCCCTTTTCAACAATATCTCCTTCATGAACTAGCAGTTCCCGCAAAATACCGCCTTCAAGATTCTGGATAATCTGCACCTGGCTCGACGGAATAACCGTTCCGTTGCCACGGGTAACTTCATCCAAAACCGCGTTTTTCGCCCAGATAAACCCGACGACAAAAAAAGCGATAATGCCAAACAGCAACAGGAAGGAGCGCGGATGCGGGCCCTGTACTTTGGCGGCCACGACATCCGATGCGAAATCCGAGTCATCCCATTTTAGATTTGTCGACATGTCAGTCCCCCGGTCCGTTTCGCTGCGGTTTCGAAACGGTTGCCGAAACGGTTTTGGAGGCTGAATTCCCGCTCTGGCCAAGCTTCAATATTTCATCGCGCGGGCCATCTGCCACAATTCTGCCATTGCCAAGAACAATGATCCGGTCAACCAGCGAAAAGAGCGAGGTGCGATGTGTCACGAGAAGAAGTGTCTTTCCTTGAATATATTCCTGAAGGCGGCTTAACAGCCGTCGTTCGGAATTGATATCCATCGCGCTTGTCGGCTCATCAAGCATCAGGATGGGCGGATTGGGCAGAAATGCGCGGGCAAGACCGATTGTCTGCCTCTGCCCCCCTGACATCGTTGCGCCTTTTTCTCCGACATGCAGGTCATATCCATGCGGATGCGTTGAAATGAAGTCATGAACACCGGAGAGTTTCGCGGCATTCAGGATCATTTCATCGTCGGCGCGTGGATGGCCCAGTGTGATATTCTGGCGAACGGTTGCCTGAAACAAGGTGATATCCTGCATGACGCTGCCGACGCTCCGGCGGATGTCGGACGGGTCAATCTGCCGGATATCCGTGCCGTCAATCAGAACGGCCCCTTCATCTGGCTCATAGAGATTGATCAGAAGCCGTGAAATTGTTGTCTTGCCGGAGCCAACAGGCCCAATAATTCCGACCTTTTCGCCCGCCCGGATTTTGAAAGACACATTGTTGAGTGCGGGAATGTCAGTGCCCGGATATTTGAAGGTAACATCCTTGAACTCGATATCGCCTTGTATATTCGGGCGGCTGAGCTGGCGCTTTTCCGCGCCCCGTTCGACGGGAAGGGACATAATGTGATTAAGCCCTTTGAGGGCGACGATAGCCTGGTTGAGGCGAGTAAGAAGCCCGGCAATCTGACCCAGCGGCGCCATTGTCCGGCCGGTCAGAATGGTGCAGGCGATCAAGGCACCAACGGTAATGCTGGAATCCGGTTCCCCCATCAACATGACGCCGTAGACGACCACGCCGACAGTCACAAGCTGCATGGCGGCGGCGGAAAGATTGATGCCGAGGCCGGCAAAGAAGCGCGCGGCAACGCTTGTCTCCGCCGTCTTTCCGACGAAGCGTTCCCATTCCTTCTGCATATGACCTTCAATCCCCATGCTTTTGACGGTGTCGAGGGCGGAGATTGTCTCAACGATAACCCCATGCTTTTGCGCGGCTTCTTCCGAGGTTTTGGAAACGGCGCGGCGCATGGGCCATTGCAGGAACAGCCCGATTATAAGGACAACAGGCACAGCAACGGCGGGAACGATAAAGAGCGGGCCACCGATCAAATAAATGATAAACAGGAAAATCGCGAGGAAGGGCAGATCGACAAGCGCCGTCACCGTCACGGAGGTGAAGAAATCCCGCAGGGTTTCAAACTCCCGCAGATGATTGGCAAAGGCCCCGGCGGAAGCGGGGCGCGCCTTGACCTGCAGATTAAGAACCTGCTCGAATATACGGCTGGACAGGAGAACGTCGGCGCGTTTGCCGGCGTTGTCGACGAAATACGACCTTAGTGATTTCAGCAGCAGGTCGAAACCGATCACGGTGATTACCCCAATCGCCAGCACCCATAATGTTTCGATCGCCCGGTTGGGAACAACCCGGTCATAGACATTCATAATGAAAAGCGGGCTGGCCAGTGCGAAACTGTTGATCAGGAAGGCGGCGATAATGACCTGAAGATAGGTTGGCCAGAACTGCCACATAGTTCCCCAGAACCAGGAGCCGGACCGCTCCAACAGCGCTTCGTCCTTATCAACACGATATTTGAAGCTGGGCCGAGTGAGAATAGCGTATCCGGCGTAGGCCGCTTCAAGATCTTTGAGCGGCAGGTCGTCGGAGCCTTCTCCCGTTTCGGGGAAGATAACTTTTGCGCTTCCATCTTCCCGCGATAGCAGGATACAGGCCCGTCGGTCGTTGAGCAGAACGACGCAGGGTAATACTTCGTCCGGGATTTTATCGAGCTTCCGGTTGGTAATGCGCGCGCTGATGCCAACGCGCTCCGCCGCCCGGACAAATAGGGACGGTGTTAAGTTGTTATCTTCAAGGGGAAGGCCGTAGATCAGCGCATCCGGAGTGCGAGGGTCGTCGAATAGCTTCGTCAAGGCGGCAAGACAGCCAAGTAGGGGATCCTGATCAGAACGGGTAATTTCGGAAAGGTTAACTTGCCAGCTTCCCTTGCTCCCGGTTTTGGCCTGAGGATCAGATTCCAGGGTGTCTCGTGTATTTGCGGCTGCGGCCGGCTTACCTATTTTCAATTCGGCATCCCTTGTCTTGTTTCCCCCACCTTTCGTGACGAATAGATCATCCGCTGCCTTTATTTCGAGCGGTAAGGGGTTGCGCGAATTTTCACTCACTGACCTATCCTCATCATCCGCCAAGTTCCACCCGACCCAATCATATCGTCACGCCCAGAAGCTCCGCCTCGCGTTCGGGAAATGAGAGAATAAGTCTCCCCATGTTTCCTTAGCCTTGCCATACCCTTACTTTCCCGTTCGACCTTCACCTATAATTTCGGCGATTTCATGTTGCGATGGGGAAATGATTGCGGTCGATTGTGCTTCCCCTCACTATTGCCTTGCCGTTTCCATCCTGCTTTTCATATTTCGTTACGCTGGATGGATCCTGTGTGCTTATCGATCATTCAACGCTTATTTGGTGAAAATGCAGTTAACATATTGGCAAAAGAGTGTTTCTCTAAAATATGAGAATGTGCCTCAGTTCTGTAATTCAGTAAGCCGCTCCTCCCGGGCACAACGCCATATATTTAATGTATAGTTGCGGGGTTTCCCCTGATTTTTCAACAAAAATTAACCATAACTGACAGTGATTTAAGCAACTCTGGAAAATGCCGCCCTTTCCGCTACGTCAAGGGCGGGCATTGGCGACGGCGCTGAATGGTCAGGTTAATATGGATGAACAGCCGGAACGGACTGTTGTAATTTTACCACAAGCTGTTGCGCTGACCGCTAAATATGAGGCGTTTGCAGCTATATAGAGTTGATTGTCGACGGTAAGGAAGCGTAGATTACCGGCATATTAAAAATGAGTTTTGGATGGGTGTTTTGCTCGGGTACTATGCTATCAGACGGGTTTAAAATTTCGTCGATTTAAGCAAAACAGACACAGTGGGAGAGGGGCATGAAGCTTAGAAACAGTGCGGTCAAGACAATGAATGTGCTTTCCGCCAGTATTCTAACAGCTGTCTTCGGAAGTTATATAGCGGTGGGGGCCGCGCAATCCGAAACATTGATGGAAGCCGTCCAGCAGACAGTTTCGACCTATCCGGAAATCGCCGAAGCTTCGGCAAATCGCCGCGCAGTCGATCAGGAATTAAAACAAGCTGAGGGGCTTTATCTTCCGTCGGTAGATCTTGAAGCGGGCGTTGGGTACGAATGGACCGATACGGTCACCATCGATAACGAAGATTTGCGCCGCACGGAATCAAGCCTGCTGCTGGTTCAGACCCTTTACGATGGCGGATTTCGTAGTGCGGAAGTAGACCGGCAAGGAAGCCGGGTCGATAGTGCCGCATATCGGGTTCAGGAACGGGCAGAAGCGATCGCTCTTGATGCAGTGCGATCATATCTTGATACACTTCGCAGTCAGGAAATTGTCGAGCTGGCGAAGGAAAATGTCGAAAAACACCGCCGCACCCTGAATGAAATTCAGGATCGGGTGAGAGCCGGGCAAAGCGGTATCGGGGATGACCAGCAGGCGCTGGCGCGTCTTGCCGCAGCGGAAGACACACTCGTTGAAACCTTGCGCGCGCAGGACGATGCGGAAATCACCTATCTAAGAGTTGTCGGTGTGCAACCCGTCAATCTTGAGCTTCCTGAATTCAGCGACAGTGTTCTCCCGGACAATATCGATGATATCGTGGCGATCGCGTTGGAAGGCAACCCGGATATCAAGTTCGCCTCATCGGATATTAAAACGTCTGATGCGGAAATTCAGGCAACTCAGGCCAGCTATTATCCCACTGTTAATTTAGAAGTGGGTGGCTCTGCGGATAACAATATCGACGGGGTCGAGGGGCATAACGACGATTTTTTGGCGATGCTTCGGTTGCGCTACAATCTCTATAGAGGGGGTATCGACGAAGGTCGTGAAAAAGAAGCGGTTGCCCGTAAAGCCGAGACGGAGCAGCGCAAACGCCGCTTTGAGCGGCTTGTAGAGGAAGAAGTTCGTCGCAGTTGGAGTTCTCTTGCCCGCTCGGAAGCGCGCGCGGAAGTTCTCGCGGCGGCCGTTGTCGCGAATACCGAGGTTGCATCGACCTACAAACAGGAATTTGAGATCGGTCAGCGGGACTTGCTGGATCTGCTGGATTCGGATAACGAGCTGTTTAATTCACGCACGTCGCTGGTGACGGTGGAGTATTCGGTCAGGTTCGCGAAATACCGGTTGCTGGCCACTATGGGTCGGTTGAACCCGACGCTCGGTGTTACTCTTCCGGCGGAAGCAACGCCGATGGAGAAAAAGGGCTGATAAACTCGAAAGCCGACGATAAGAGCCGTGCCTTAGTATAGGGCGCGGCTTTTTTGTGCCTGCCGCGCTAAGGCTTATGGCGCCACCATCCCAACTCATTGACAGAGTATATCGGGCGATAGTGGCGAATGCGGGTGGCATCGACGACCTGACCGATCTGGTTATCGAGGACCAGGTCTTTGCCCTTATACTTCACAACCAAAATTGCATGGGCAATGCCGAGGTTGACATCCTGCAGAACGACAATCTTCATGTCTTTCGCGGACCAGCCCAGGGCGCGCAATGTAAAATATTTGACGATCGCATAGTCTTCGCAGTCGCCGAACCGGGCGAAAAACTCTTTCGGGATTTCCCAATAGTCGCGCACCCCCCAGTTAACCGGGTCAAGGATGTAGCGAAACAGATTCATATGCCGGTTTACCTTGTTGAGCTGCTCGTCCTTCGGCAGAGAACGCCATTCGTCGATCAGGGCGACCCATTTCTGGTGGGCGCAACGGTTATATTTGCCAGAAACGCAATCGCCCGGCCTGTCCTTGTAGGTTGCGAGAACCTTTCGCCATTTTGGAAAGGGTTTAAGGCCGGAATAGGGTGTTGCCTTGTATCCGAACAGGTCACTTGTTTTCGCTTCAGCGGGAGGGGCTGTCACGACAATGCACAAGGCAAGAGCAAGCGTCGCGAAAATCGCGCCCAACCCTCTTTTTCTTTCTGCCGTTGTCTTGATCCCGGTCATTCGCACTAAACGCCTCCTTAGAAGGGTGACATTATGGACAATAAATCCTTAACAAAGACTGATCAGGACGTCTAATGTCATTGCGCAGCTAATTAGTTTTTGCGTAAATTTACGGCGGTGATTTACCTATCTTAAAGAGTTTCCAGGCATTCTGCCGCAAAGTGAAATATATAACCGGGGCATTTATGTCGGATAATCAACTAGACGGGACGGAAAAGAAAAGTACTTACAAGGTGCTCTCCTTTGGTGTCTTGCTGCTTATGGCTGTCGTCATTGCCGGTATTTGGGGGACCTTCAAATTTGTCGAGGAACAGCGTTCGCGCGACCTCCGTAATTGGGAGGTTCGGCTTGGTATCGTTGCGGATAGTCGTGCGGCGAGCGTTGATGACTGGTTGCGCAAGCAGGAACAGGCAATCGGTACTCTCGCCAACAATGCGTCCTTGCAGGTTTACCTGACCCAGTTGGTTATCGAGACAGCGGAGAACGGCAACTCCATCGCGGAGGTGCCGGAAGCGGGCTATCTTATCAATCTGCTGAACAATCAGGCGATCATCAGCGGCTTCTGGGAGCCGGAGGAACCACAAATTCGCGCGAATGTGGCACGGCCGGGCCGGGCCGGCATCGGGCTCACGGATGCAACCGGAAAGCTTCTGGTCTCAAGTGGGAATATGCCCCCGATGAACCCGACAATACGGGCTGCCATGGCGAAAGCCGGGGATGGAGAGCCCGCATTGATCGATCTCTATGAGGGAATTAACGGCGATCCGACAATGGGCTTTGTCTGGCCGATTTTTGCCGTACAGGATGAAGGTAGCCCCAAGGACATCATCGGGTATGTTGTCGGTCTTCGAACGGTGGAAACATCTTTATTTCCTCTTCTGTTCCAGCCGGGAGATACCTTGCAGACAGCTGAAAATTATCTTGTCCGCAAAGACGCGAAACTTGTGCAGTATATCTCTCCGTTGGCGGATGGCACACTGGCCCTTGCGCGCAAATTAAGTGCACAGGATGATCTGGCTGCGGCATTCGTTATCGAAAACCCCGGGAGTTTTGAACTCGCCTCCAATTATCTCGGGAGCAAGGTCCTCGTAACGGGGCGTGCGTTGACGGCTGCGCCATGGTTCCTTGTTCGGACAGTCTCGGAACAGGAAGCGCTGGCCGAAACCGATCAGCGCCTTTCAACCATGCTCGGCATCTTTATATTGCTGATCTTTGCGGTCGCGGGAACGGTCGTTGCCGTGTGGCGGCATGGCACATCTATTCGCGCAGCGGAACTTGCCGTGCGTTATAAAGGCATGGCGGAACAGCTGAGGGAACGGAGCGAATTCCTGAAAATTGTGACAGATCAGCAGCCGACCTCCATTGCCGTTTTTGATGCCGAGGATAAATACACTTTTGCGAATAGTGTCGCCGCCGAAGACGTGGAGATATCGCAAGATGAAATGATTGGCAAAAAGGCGGCGAGTGTCCTTGGTCCCGAGCAGGCGCGGGAAATCATAGAGATGACAAACCTCGTGCGTCAGGACTATGAGCCGCGTTCGTCGATCAGCCGGATGAAAGCAACGGGGGAAAACGCAGCGGATCGGGTGGTTAAGTCAGATTTCGTGCCCCTTCGTTCGGCGCGGGTGAACAGCAAGGAAGTTCTCACAGTATTTCAGGATATTTCCGATGTGGTGATCGCTCAGGAACGACGCGAGTCCGTACTGCGCGCCCTTGTTTCAACTTTGGTGGCTTTTGTGGATCGCCGCGATCCCTATTCAGCGGATCAATCCCGTCGTGTTGCAAAAGTTGCCGTGGCAATTGCCGAAGAAATGGGGGCATCGGAGGAACTGGTGCGGACAGTTGATATCGCAGGCAATCTGATGAATATCGGCAAGATACTGGTGCCGCCGGAAATTCTCACCAAGACGAAAAACCTGACCAAGAAGGAGATGGAGATTATCCGCAACAGCCTGGTCGCCAGCGCAGACCTTCTGGATGAGGTTGATTTTGATTTGCCGGTGGCGGGCACCTTGCGTCAGTTACAGGAAAACTTCGACGGGAGCGGTCAGCCAAATGGCCTCGTCGGCACGGAAATCAGCGAGCCGGCCCGAATTATTGCCGTCGCCAACGCCTTTGTCGGCATGGTCAGCCCGCGCGCCTACCGGAGCGCGCTCAGCTTCAGTGCCGCGGTGAAGAATCTGCTGGAGGATGCGGATATACGTTTTGACCGCCGTATGGTCAGCGCGTTGATTAATTATCTCGAAAACCGGGGCGGCCGCGAAAACTGGAAATATTTCTCTGAAAATGTGGAGGAAGAACCCGGCGAGGGAGCGTCTTAAACCATTCCCCTAAAGGAGGCTGGTGGCCTGCAAAGCTGCCGGACCGGTCAAGATAAGCTTGACCACTTCGCTCTGTCGGCTGGTGTCGGTCTTGCGGAAAATCTGCCGGAGTTGGGAGCGAACCGTGTGCATGCTGACCCCCCATTGCTCCGCGAGGTCATCTAGCTTGTGCCCGTTTGTCAGGCCCAGGGCCAGGCGCCCTTCCGCCGGCGTCAGGCCATATAGCTTGCAAATTGATTCAATAGAAAGCTCTACCGGCTCGGCGGGGTCAGAAACAAATAGAACCGCACCCTTGCCCGCGGCGCCCGTCCCGATAGGGGCGACCATGACATTCAGCGGATAATCACTTTCCATCCGGGTCAGGGAAATCGCGAAATCGCCTTCAGATTTGTTTTTATCGCTCGGAGATAGCGTATCGGTCAGCAGCTTGGCGAGCGCGCGGCTCTCTCCGGGCAGGGTTGCACGGCATATCCGGTCAGCGCCGACAACCAGGCCGTCGCCTTGTTCAAGATAACGTTTCGCCTTGCCGTTGAAGAACAGGATTTTCGTATCGGCGGTGACCAGAATGACCCCTATGGGAAGCCGGTTAAGCACGGCCGTCGCCGAATCGAGAAGCGGCGCGGTTTCCGCGCTATGCCGATGTCCCTGATGGCGCTGAATGGCATTGAGCAGGCTCCGGGACATGCCGTCCGTCGTGAGCTGGCTTTTGATGAGATAATCCTGCGCGCCCAGACGAATGGCATCACGGCCAATGTTTTCGTCGTCGCCAGTGAGCACGACGATCGGGGTCTGTGGGATTTTCTCACCGAGGAGGGACACCGCATTGATCCTGTCTTCGGCATTCTCGGTCAGATCAAGGATGATAACCTCGCCCTGATGGTCCCGGCCTGTTTTCACGAAGCTGTCGAGGCAGGCGGTATGCTCGAATGAAAAATTTGCATTCGACGCGTTGGACAGCAGCCAACCTAATTGTTGGGCATCCTCTTCCTTTTGTCCAATAAAGCGAACTGTTGCGGTAGAATTTTCGATCATCGAATATGGGTTTCCGATTAGTTTGTTTGGTATCCTTGACATCCTCGCCAAAGCTACGTCATGTAAGATCGCTAAAATTACCTAAAAATTTGATAATTCGAAAAAAAGATGCAATCGAACTCTCTCGCTACCTTCGTATATCAGACATTTATTTAGTCCGGCGCTCAAATTCAAATGCCAAGATACATTGCGTTTTACAAACCCTATGGTGTGCTCAGTCAGTTTACCGGTGAAAAAGGGCAAAAAACCCTTGCCGAATTTGACCTGCCGGAAAAGGTTTATGCGGCGGGCCGGCTTGATAAGGATAGCGAAGGTCTGTTGTTGTTGAGCGATGATGGGCCTTTTATCAAAAAGCTTCTGAACCCGGACAATAGCCATGAGCGGGTGTATTGGGCAGAGGTAGAGGGTGAACCCGATAATTCCGCGCTGCGGGAACTGGCCGCTGGCGTGGTGTTTAAGGGATATAAATCGAAATCTTGCCGCGCATTGCGCCTTGACCCGCAGCCAGAGGTGTTGCCGCGCGATCCGCCGGTCCGGTTTCGAAAATCTATTCCGACCTGTTGGATTGAATTAGCCCTGACAGAAGGTAAGAACCGGCAAGTCCGGCGGATGACGGCGGCCATTGGCTATCCGACATTGCGCCTCATCCGAAAAAAGATCGGCAAGCTTTCACTTGCCGACCTAACGCCGGGAACATGGCGGGATGTGCAGAAAATAGATATCCTTTGATCTTGCTTTCGTCCGAAATTCCCGTGTCTAGTGGGCGAACAGGACCGGTGCGGTCATATGCTGAAGAATATTCTTGGTCGCGCCCCCCAGGATCATTTCCCGCAGACGGCTGTGGCCATAGGCTCCGAGAACCAGCATATTTCCGCTGTAATCGACGAGTGCGTCGAGGATGGCGTCTCCAACACTGATGCCCGGCCAGTGACCGGACTTGAAATTGGCCGTGATGCCATGTCGTTCGAGATGCGAGATAATATGCTCCGTCTCATATGTCTCATCCTCTGTCGCATTAACGCGCAGGAGAGTAACTTTTTCCGCTTTTTCAAGAAATGGAAATGATTCATGCAAGGCGCGAGAGGATTCGCGTGTGTTGTTCCAGCCGACAATCACATGGCTTCCGAAATTGCTGTAATTCCCGGCCGCAGGTATAATCAGCACAGGACGGGGCGAACTGACGACAATCTCTTCGGCTATATAACGGGTTTGCGCATTATTTTCAGCGTCGGGATCTCCCTGACCCACGATCACAAGATCAGCGGAAAGGGCATGCTCGTTAATCAGGTCCGGTGCGTAGCCTTCCTCGACAACAACTTCGACCGGACGATTTACTTTCGCGGCGAGGCTTTCGAATTTGGCTTTTGCCTCCGCTGCATTTTCCTCTTCAACACTGCGGGATTGCTCTATGAACTCCGGCGGGACGTATCCCATAAAGGAAGTGGGGACGGTTACCTGGGCAATTGTATATAGCCCGATGATATGAGCGTCATGCTCTACCGCCAATCCGAGCGCCGTCTCAATACGGGCCTCCAGTCGCGAATCATTACTCAAATGTAGCAAGATGGTTTTTATAGACATTGCGCTTTCCCTTTCCTCAACCCTGAACGAATTTAATTTAGTATGGCCAGCTTTCATATGAGTGGCATTGATTTGAGACAAACCGGAACGCCCGCCATCTTCAACTATATACACACCGTTTCTGATAATTAACTTATGAACAGTTCTGGCAGATAACAACCGGTTAATTGTTACTGCATAGGCAGCCTGCGTGTTCTCTGTTATGAATGGCAGCCGAAAACATATATCCAGACAAAGGAATTTCGTTAAATGGATGCCATCGAAGCATTGGTAACGCGTAAATCCTCGGCAATGCTGACAACACCGGCACCGTCGAAGGATGACTTGAAGACAATGATGCAGGCGGCTGTTCGCGCGCCCGATCATTGTCGTCTTCGTCCGTGGCGTTTTATCGTGATCGAAGGTGCGGCAAGGGAAAAGCTCGGCCGCATTTTTGGGGAAGCCCTTAAGGTGCGGGAACCTGATGCGACGGAAGCCATGCTGCAAAAAGAGCGCGGTAAGCCTATGCGGGCGCCTTTGGTGATCGCTGTGATTGCCAAAATCGAGGCCCATCCAAAGGTGCCGGAGGTAGAGCAGATACTTTCGGCAGGCGCGGCGGCACAGAATATCATGCTTGCGGCGCATGCGCTCGGATATGCGGGCATCTGGCGGACAGGAAAGACATGCTTCGATCCACAGGTGAATGCGGCCCTCGGTGCGGCGGAAACCGACCAGATTGTTGGATTTCTCTATCTGGGAACCGCCGAGCGGGTGCCGGTTCTTCTGGAGGAGCCGGTTGACGCATATGTAGAAATCTGGGGCGAGTAAATTATTCAAAATCCGGGGCGATAAAGATAGTCTAATAATGGGAGAAAAATAAAATGTCGGACCTTGTGTTTCATCACTATGACGCATCCCCTTATGCCGAGAAAGTCAGGATGATATTCGGCTTTAAGGGGGTGAACTGGCAGTCTGTGCAAATTCCGCGCATGATGCCAAAGCCGGAACTCATGCCGCTTACCGGTGGATACCGGAAAACCCCCGTTATGCAATCCGGCGCTCATATTTATTGTGATACGCAGATCATTATTCGCGAACTGGAGGCCCGATATCCATCCCCGACCCTATTTCCCGATAACAGCCAGTTCCTGGGATGGGGCCTAAGCTTTTGGACGGACAAACTGCTTTTCGGCACAGCGGCAGCGATTGTTTTCGGCACCTTTGGGGAGCAGATGCCCCCGGAATTTGTCAAAGACCGGATGGAATATTCCGGCGGGAATATCAATATCGAAAAAATGAAAGCCGCGCTCCCTGTGTCCATTCAACAATTCGCGGCCATGATGGATTGGGCGGAGCAAGGACTTGCGGATGGTCGGGATTATTTATTGGGTGCAGAGGCGAGCCTCGTCGATTTTAATCTTTATTATGCTGTGCGGTTTGCTGGGCGCGCACCTGCGGTGAAGGAAATTTTAGAGGAATTTCCAAAGCTGACGGCCTGGTTGAGCAGGGTTGCCGCATTCGGTGAAGGCACCCCCACTGAAATCAGCGCAGCAGATGCCCTGGAAATTGCCAAAAATGATGACGTTTCGGGATACAGCGGCAGTGTTGACGCAAATGAGGAGAAGAAGGCCGGAGACCAAGTGGCTGTGATGCCAAATGATACCGGGCGCATTCCCGTATCGGGGGAGCTGGTTACCCTCAACCGCCGAGAGATTGCCATTCGCCACCAGAATGACATCGTGGGAGAGGTGATTATCCATTTCCCACGTGCCGGGTTTATCGTGAAATAGAATTCCGGGAAAAGGCGAAATCATGGTTTTGCCTTTTTCCATTCTTATTTCTCGTTGTCAGGGTATTATCGCCTGTCATGACGGTTCTGGATTTATTTGACGGGCAATGTTATGAAGCTGAAATGAAATCCCCATTTTTCCGGAGAGACCATTGATTAAAAAATTTCGGGCGGTTGCTATCGGGCTTGCTATTTCTGCTGTTGCACTGACGCAGAATTTGCAAGGAACCTCTCTCGCGTATGCCCAATCCAAAATACCGGAAGCTGTCGTTGCCATCATTGATATCAATTATGTTTTGCAGGTGTCGGAACCCTCCAAAAAGGCGGAGGAAGAAGTCAAGGCTCTCCTGAAAACCAAGGTAGATGAACTCAACAAGCGCGGCGATGCCCTGCTGACCGAGAAAGAAGCTCTTGATAAGCAGCGGGCCATTTTATCGCCGGACGCCTATCAGAAGAAGCTGTCGGAACTGAATGTCCAGCGGCAAAACCTGCAACGTGAATTTCAGGTCATTAACGGCAAAATGAATGAAGTGCTCGTCGGCATCCGCTTGCGCTTTCGTGAAATCATTGTTCGTCTTGCTGCGGATGTGAGCAAGGAAAAAGGCGTCAATCTCGGGGTCGATAGGGCAAAAACCGTATTCTTTAACCCGGGCATGGATATCACGGAAGATGTGTTGGAGCGGTTTAACAAGGCCAATCCGAAAGTGGATATCAAGCTTGAGGAGGCGAAACAGGACGCGGCGCCTGCCAAGAAGGAATAAGGTTATATTTTCGCGAGCAATTCTTCCTTCAGCGCCTCATCGCAGAACGCCGCGAGAATGGCATTTCGGGTGATGTTCTCAAGATCGGTTTCGGATAAGTGATAGTTCCGGGCTGCTTCGTCATATTCATGACCGATGGAGGTGGCGAAGAACGGCGGGTCATCCGAGTTAAGCGTCACAACGCATCCCGCGTCCATCAGGGCCCTAAAGGGATGGGTGGCTCTGTCGCTGTAAAGACCGGTGGCGACATTACTCCCGGGGCTTAGTTCAAGCGGAATGCCGCGCTCTGCAATTTCCGCCACGAGCGCCGCGTCTTCAATTGCGCGCACCCCATGCCCAAGGCGGCTGATAGACAGATATTCCAGGCTATCGCGGACACTCTCCGGTCCGCCGAACTCCCCGGCATGGCTCGTGATTTTGTATCCGGCCTCACTGACCAGGGTAAAGGCAGACGCAAAATCCTTCGGATGAAACTGTGCCTCGTCTCCGCCCATTCCGAACCCGACAACATAGGGGTGAGGGGTCGCAACGAACTGCTCAGCAACCTTGACGGCTCTTTCGGGACCAAAATGGCGCACGCAGGTGACGATAATCCGCCCGATGATACCGAATTCCTTAAATGCATCATTTATCCCTGCGGCAATCCCCTCCAGATGATCGGCGTAGCTCATTCCGACTTCTGCCGCGTGATCGGGAGAGGAAAACATCTCCACATAGATCGCGTCCTCCTGCGCGCATCTGGCAAGATAGTCATAGGTGAGCAAGCGGTAGTCGTCCTTGGACAGGATCGTCGCCGCAGCCTTGTCATAGCAATCAAGGAAATGCCAGAAGTCATCCCAGGCATATTCAGTTTCTGACTTGAATGTCGTCGGGTCAATTCGCGCACCATTGTTGGCCGCAAGCTGCCGGACGAGGGCAGGAGGCATGGTCCCTTCCAGATGGACATGGAGTTCGGCTTTTTTGACCATGCTCAATCCAGAAAGCTTTCGCCATGTGCAAGTGGCGGCAGACCGAGATGCAGGGCAATACTTTGGCCGATATCGGCGAATGTGTCTCGTTCTCCAATGGAATGTCCCTGAATGCCCGGGCCGAAACCAATGATGGGGACAACTTCCCGCGTGTGATCGGTTCCCGGCCATGTCGGATCGCAGCCATGATCAGCTGTGAGGATAACTACATCGCCCTTCATCAGGGCCGCGTGTAACTCCGGCAAGCGGGCGTCGAATTCCTCCAATGCCTGGGCATACCCCGCAATGTTCCGCCGATGACCGAAGGACTGGTCAAAATCGACAAGGTTGGTAAAAATCAGGCTGCCATCTTTTGCCCTGCCCATGGCCTCAAGCGTTGCATCCATCAGCGCCATGTTACCCGCCGCCTTGACGATTTCACCGGTACCTTGGTGGGCGAAGATATCTCCGATTTTCCCGATGGAAATGACCTGCCGGTCCGCCTCCGTCAATTTATCGAGAAGGGTCGGTTCCGGCGGAGGAACGGCGAGATCCTTTCGGTTTGCCGTCCGGGTGAAGTTGCCATTGTCCCCGATAAAGGGCCGGGCGATAACGCGTCCAATCTCTAATCGATCAACCAGTTCGCGGGCAACGTCACATAGGGCGTATAGGCGATCGAGACCAAACGTCTCTTCATGCGCGGCAATCTGAAAGACGCTGTCGGCGGAGGTATAGACAATGGGCTTGCCGCTTCTCATATGCTCATCGCCGAGATCTGCAATTATCTCCGTGCCGGAGGCATGACAATTCCCGAGAATGCCGGGGATTTTTCCGCGCTCGATTAACGCGTCCGTCAGGTCCTTTGGAAAAGTAGGGATGGTTTTTGGAAAATATCCCCAGTCAAACAACACCGGCACCCCGGCCATTTCCCAATGTCCTGATGGTGTATCCTTGCCCTTGCTCTTCTCTTGCGCGACGCCATAAAGGCCATCGAAACTATTTTCCACGCTGGCTGTGCCGACATAGTTGTCATGTGCGGCAAACAATCCAAGTTTCTGCAAATTAGGTAGGTTAAGGGGACCTGACCGCTCTGCGGAATCCGCGCGCCCTGTCGCGGCGGCGTCGATGATATGGCCAAAGGTATCCGCACCAACATCGCCAAAGGCCTCCGCGTCACGGGCAGAGCCAAGGCCAAAGCTATCGAGAACGATCAATATGGCGCGCATTTATAAATCCTCCTTTGTAAGGCGGGTGCGCACGGCGGCCGATGCTACTGGTGGTTCCTCGGTGAGGGTAATGGCATTCAATATCCGTTTTCCCGCCCGCTCCGCCTTCGCCTCATTCCGGGCGATAATCGTCGCGACGGGATTTCTCGGGCCCAGCTTGGCCCCAAGTCCGGCGATGTTGGCGAGGCCGACCCCGTAATCAATGCTGTCAGACGCCTTGTGCCGTCCGCCCCCGAGGTCCATCACGGCGACGCCCATCTCACGGACATTTATGGCCCCGAGATACCCTCGCTTCGGCGCGATCACATCCCGTCGGATAGGCGCAAGCGGAAGATATTCGTCCATATTCGTCATCAGGTCTTTTGGCCCCCCGAGTGCCGCAATCATCTGTGCGAATTTCTCGGCGGCCGTGCCGCTGCCGAGCGCACCCTTTACGGCATGCGGCGCGGTTGCCTCATCGGCAACCCCTGCAATGGTCAGCATTTCCGCCGCCAGTGCCTGTACCACATCGAGAAGCCGCTGATCGACATTCCGGCCCATCAGGAAATCAATCGTTTCCCTCACCTCAATCGCATTTCCAGCTGTTTTGCCAAGAACCTCATTCATATCGGTCAGCAGCGCGGACGTTCGAAGCCCGGCGCCATTTGCGACCGCGACGATGCTACGGGCAAGTTCCGTCGCATCGTCATAATCTTCCTTGAACGCGCCGGAGCCGAACTTCACATCCATCACCAGCGCATCCAGTCCCGCCGCGAGTTTTTTTGAAAGAATGGACGCTGTAATCAATGGGATTGATTCCACCGTCGCCGTAACGTCCCGGATTGCGTAAAACCGTTTGTCCGCAGGGGCGAGATCGTCCGTCTGGCCGATGATGGCGCAGCCGATATTTTTCACGGTCTTTGTCAGCAGATCGGGATCTGGTGCGGTGTTATAGCCCGGCACACTGTCGAGCTTGTCGAGGGTCCCGCCTGTATGACCGAGGCCGCGCCCGGAGATCATCGGGACGGCCCCGCCGCAGGCCGCGACAATCGGTGCAAGCATCAGGCTCACTTTGTCGCCGACACCGCCGGTGGAATGCTTATCGACGACGGGACGGCCAAGATCGGCTTTCGACCAGTCCATGACATGGCCGGACTGAACCATGCTGCGGGTGAGCGCAACGCGCTCCTCCATGCTCATCCCCTGGAAAAAGACGGCCATGGCAAAGGCCGCGATTTGCCCTTCCGAGATGGAATTATCGGTGAGGCCGCGCACCATAAACTGGATTTCCGCGTCGCTCAGGGTCGCGCCGTCGCGCTTCCTGCGGATAATTTCCTGCGGAAAAAATTCTGCCGCTTTATTCGCCATAAGGGATCCAGATATTCTTGATTTGTGTAGATTGGCGCAGAAATTCCCGGCCTTCACCTTGCGCGGTATCGAACCAGTCCCGCGCCTTTCCGTTATTAACCCAGGTCCGCTTCATATTTCCGGTTGAGGCGGCTTCGACAAGCTCACTGCCACTCTGCGGGCCGAAATACCAGACGGATTTCACGTCATCATGCTCGGCCAGGGTTTTTGCGAGGGTTTCGCGCGGTCCCGTGATGATATTCATTGCGCCTGCAGGCACGTCCGATGTTTCAAGAAGCTGATAGAAATCGGTGGCTATGAGTGGATACCGCTCCGATGCGATTAAAACAATGCGGTTGCCCATGGCAAGGGCAGGGGCGGCGAGTGAAATCATCGAAAGGAGCGGGTTTTCATCCGGGCAGACAATGCCAATCGCGCCGATGGCTTCCTTCATGGCGAGTGTGACACCGCGCATGGGCGGGGAATGCACCGCGCTTTCGTATTTATCTGCCCATGCGCCATAGGAAAAGAGACGCTGGATCGTGGCATCGACTTCAGCGTGTGCCTTTTTCACGGTAACGCCGGTCATGATTTTGAGGCGATCCGAAAATTCTGATTTCCGGATATCGAGATTCTCCGCGAGATAGTAGAGCACCTGTGCCCGGTTATGGCTGCTTGCCTTGGTCCAGCCGGTCGCCTTGCGCGCGGCTTCCACCGCATTTCGGATATCTTTACGGGTGCCTTCACCGACCTCGCCGATCTTGTCGCCCTTCGCGGAAAAGACCGGCATGCTGTAACCCGAATCCGGTCGGGCCTGCTTACCACCGATATAGAGCTTCGGTGTGCGATCAAGATCGGCGAGCGACGCGTTGCTTTTATTGCCCTGCGGCGAAACTGCTTTCGCGTCCTCGTAGAGCGGCAGCTTCGAGATGAATTTCGGCTTCAATACCTCCATCATACCTTCATGGCCGCCCTCCCGTCCGTAACCGGATTCGCGATTTCCCCCAAAGCCGCAGGCCGCATCGAACTGGTTGGTCGAGTTTACCCAGACCACACCGCAATCGATCTTTGGTGCGATGTCCAGCGCGAGATTGATATTCTCACTCCAGACCGAGGCGGCCAGACCATAGCGGGTATTGTTGGCAATCGCGACGGCCTCCTCTGGGGTGCGGAAGGTCATGGAGACGATCACGGGGCCGAATATTTCTTCTTGCGCAACCGTTGCGGCCGGAGCGACATCACTGATCAGCGTCGGAGGATAGAAGCTGCCGTCTTTCGGCATATCGCATTTCGGTTGCCAGACACTGCCTTCATTCTCGCCTTTTTTGACGAGCTTTGTGATGGTCGCGAGTTGTGTTGGGTCGACAATTGCGCCCATGTCGATAGACTTGTCGAGCGGATCGCCAATGCGCAATGTCTCCATCCTTTGCCGGAGCTTTGCGATCATTTTCTCGGCAATGCCTTCTTGCAGCAGGAGGCGCGAGCCGGCGCAGCAGACCTGCCCCTGATTGAACCAGATGGCATCAACAACACCTTCTACCGCGCTGTCGAGATCCGCATCCTCAAACACGATAAAGGGGGATTTTCCGCCGAGTTCCAATGTGAGGTGCTTGCCGCTGCCGGCAGTTGCCGTGCGGATCAGACGGCCCACTTCGGTTGAGCCGGTGAAGGCGATCTTGTCGATATCGGAATGTTTGACCAGCGCTTCGCCAGTCTTGCCGTCGCCCGTTACGATATTGACGACGCCGTCGGGTAGGCCGACGTCTTTACAGATTTCGGCGAAGCAAAGGGCGGTGAGAGAGGTGTATTCTGCCGGTTTTAAGATGACCGTATTTCCCGCCGCAATCGCCGGAGCGATTTTCCACGCGAGCATGAGAAGCGGGAAGTTCCAGGGGATAATCTGTCCGATCACGCCCATGGGCTCGAACTCGGCAAATTCCTGATCCTGAAGTTGTGCCCATCCGGCATGATGATAGAAATGTCTTGCGACGAGCGGGATATCAATATCGCGGGTTTCGCGAATGGGCTTTCCATTATCAAGCGTTTCAAGCACAGCCAGCAGGCGGGAATTGCGCTGGATCGCGCGGGCGAGGGCATAGAGATAGCGGGCGCGCGCCGGCCCGCCGATATCGGTCCAGCCTTTTTGTGCGGCGCGGGCCGCGGTAACCGCGGCATCGACATCTTTCTCATTCGCCGCGGCGATTTTTGCAAGACTCTTGCCCGTTGCAGGATTATGGCTCTCGAACCAGCTTTTGGATTTCGGTTTAACCCAAGCGCCTCCGATAAACAGGTCAAACTTTCCTTTTCGATTCACGATCCACCCGAGCGCTGTCTCACTGCTTTCCGGTGCCGGTCCGTAGTCCATCTTGTCGAATATTTCTACAATGCTCATGGTTTTTCCTCAGGCCATCGGATGACGGAAATCGGCGGAATAGCGCCCGGTGACGAAATGCTCCAGCTGGCGCTCAATATCGCC
>NZ_JARGOQ010000005.1:0-57071 GCF_029233945.1 Sneathiella sp.
ATCTTTTTCTGGAGATGCGTCATCGCGACAAAGGCTTCCTCGCCGCAACGTCCGAACAGATGATCATGCATCTTAGTACAGAGAACGGACCAAAGGCCGCGCCCATGCCCGACTATTTACAATCACGCCTGCAGAAACATAAAGATCGGTTCGCGAATGCACCCTTGCCGCATCAGGCCGGCGCTGTGATTGGTATCCGCCGCAAATCATAAAAACACCGCCAATATGCAGCGTTTTTTCAATAAGTATGATTAGGTGTTTGGCGGGGTCAGGCGGCCTGACTATCTGCGGCTGCACTATTACCGAGCTTGGCAATCAAGTAGTCAACATTCTCGCCATCGAACTCATCCTGGAAATGGGTCAAAACGCGCTCAATAACCTGATTGCGGTAGCGCTCCCGATCTCCCGGCGTGCCATCGAAATCCAATTCATTGGCCACGTCCAGTCCAACTCTCATAATCTGCTGCAAGCCGCCAGGGATATTGGATTTTTCGCAGAGCTGCTTTAGCCCGTTTCCGCCCGCGTCAGTCACCAGAATATGTACATTTGAAACCGCGATATTCGAATATTTCGCCATAGCGGTTTCAAAGAAATCGACATCCCCAACGCAAAGGGCCCGAAGGATAATTGTTGGGGTCAGGCGGTTGTTCTCATGCAGCTGATCAATCAGATCAACAAGATCGGAATGGCTGGCACCATCCTTGATAAAGCCGATCATCGTCTTTTCACGGCTTTCCAGAATGAGATCGGTCGCCATGCCGGGGGACATTTCATGATGCGTCACAAGATGCTCACGGAGTTTGTCCGACACCATCGTCACCAATCGCTCGGTAACCGTAATCGGCAATTTGCTCCGATTCACCATCGGCTCCTGTATCTTCTCGCTCTCGCCAAACTGGTCGAGAACCTTTTCATAGGTTGCATCGGAAATTGCGGCGCCGTCATTCTGCATAAGCGTTGCGACGACATCCTCTGATCCGCTATCGGCCAGCTTTTCGGAAACCGCTTCCGATACAACCTCCCGGCTTGCGACGGCGATCTGATGCAAATCGGATTTGGAACTGATGATGTCAAAAAGGTCTTCGTCAGTGAGCGCACTTGAAAAGCTGAGCATCGGGGTCGCCACGTCCGCAATATCGCTCGCCAATGTCTTCGCGATATCGCGCGGCAAATCCGGAACCGATTTTAAGGTTTCCGCCAACGTCTGGCGCACCAGAACCTCTGCATCGCTCACGAGAATACGGAAAATTTCCTCGGCTTCGCGACGTTCTGTCTCGCTAAAGCCTGTGCCCGCCATACTTCCCGCGATTTTCTCAACTGTTTCCGCCCGCGCAGTTGCGGAGCGATCATTAAGCAGTCGTTCAACATCCGCAGGGCTTAAAGAACCGTTATTAGACACATTGGCTCCAGTATTTTAAGTTATTCGGAAGCTCCATTTTGGCTAAATTATGTTAATATTTCCTTAATCCAAACGCCCTTCGGTGACTTCTTTTACGGCACGGATCTGATCTTCAACACTGATATTCAAGTAGCTGGTAATCTCCAAATCCCGGTCCTCGAATACATCCATGTCGGGGTTTGTGGACCGCCACTCGCTGATTTTCAAATCTCGGGCGATTATCAGTTGCTCAATTTGCGGACGGAACAACATCGACATTGCGGTCAGCCAGCGGTTTGCTGGCCAGGAGGGAGTGCAATGATCAATGATAAAACCATCCAGCATATCGATAACATCCGCCTTATCGTACCAGTTTTCCCCGGTCACCCAGCGATTGGTGGTAAATAACGCAACCGGAAAACCCGCGCTGTCCATGGATATAGCGATCAAATGGCAGATAATTTCATCTTCTTCAGTTGGCCATTCAGCGGTTCCGTCGTAGGGCACCGGCGCCACACTCTCCCTCATTCCTTTTTTGCGCAGGAAAGTATGGAAATGCCCGTGCTCCCCCTCACGATGAGCATGATAATAATATTGAGCATGGGTTTCACCGTCATAAACATCCCCTTCGGGGTAGTGATCCCATTCATAAAATGTCCCCTGCCCTTTCAGGATTTCGCTGACAATGTTCGCATCGCCCTTTTTAAGCACACGATAGCATTCCAGGATTTCGTCGGCCGCCACATTCATCCGGACAAGCCGTTCCTGCGGCAAAGCTCTTAATGCATCTCGTAATTCTTTTGAGGTTTTTATCATTCAAACACCGGGGCAACAGTCGTGATTAAAAGCATCAATATAAACATTGACGACCATGGTGAAATACTCTTTCACGATAAGGTGATGGATTGTGTTAATCGCAGGCCGACCGCGACATTATGCCTCTATTCCCTCCAAACCAACTATGTTATTCCACCAGTGAAATGGCGGCGTCTTCAAGTGAATGGTGAAAGGAAAAACCATGAAAATGACGAAATTAGCAACCTTGGGAATTTCTCTTGCTATCTCTCTCGCAGCGGCCCCGGCATTCGCAGACGGCGATGCCGCGAAAGGCGAAAAAGTCTTTAAAAAATGCAAGGCCTGCCACACCATCGAACAAGATGGCAAGAACAAGATCGGCCCGAATCTTTTCGGTATTGTCGGAAAGAAATCCGCTTCGATTGAAGATTATAAATATTCAACGGCGATGCAGGAAGCAAATCTCACTTGGGATGATGCAACGCTGAGCGAATATCTTAAAAAACCGAAAGCCCTGGTCAAAGGAACAAAGATGAGCTTCGCCGGCCTTAAGAAAGAAAGCGACCGGGAAAACCTCATCGCCTACTTGAAAACTTTCCAATAGGGTAAATTCCGGATTGGCCTGCAGCTCCGGAGGGGACTGCGATATTTGATCCAACAATTTATAGTTGCAGGGGTGCTAATCTGCTACCCCAAAAATATTCGCGTCTATGAGCAATGGATTCTTTAGCTTTGACATAATCTCGCCCCTATTCACGGTAATAAATCGAAACGTATAACATCTGTTGGCGCCTTGCAGGCCTTAGGGTCGCGGGAATGGTGTATTGAGGCCAAACATTTTAAAAAATTAAGACCTTCTTTACATCCTAAGTTTATACGTTATTTACGAAGCAACAGCTATTGCCGCGTAGAAATCCGTGAATAATTACTGCGATAGAGAACTAGTCCATTGAATACAAGAGGTTTGGCATCTCAACAACCTTCGGGCAATGACCCTGCAGAGATCAATCGATCCGCGGCGCCATACGGACCTGCCCTCAAACTGAATTACAGCAAATTGCGGCTGCTGATTCTGGAGCCGCACGACCATATCCTCAACTTCTGCCACGACATCAACATTCCTGTCGCAACCCATGAAAGCAATTATAGCAAGTCCATTGCAAAAGACATTGCCGCCGGAGTCTACAACTGCATCATCATTGATGGTGCAGAGGGCGATTGTGAATACACGGAAATTCTGACCGAAGCATCCAACAAGCCGCCGTTCCTGCCAGTGATTGTGATTGACGGATCCCTCAGCTTACTACGCGCAGGCGCTTCTGAGAATATCGCAAGTACAGACCTCTCTGCAGAGAGACTGGAAACAGCCCTTTTTAATTCTGATCGCCTTTGCAAGCTGAACAACCGAACGGCGATCCTTGAAATGGAACTTTCCGCCTTTATTGAGGAAGATCCATTGACGGCCCTGCCCGGGCGCAGCAAGTTCCGCGTCCGCATGGCCAAGGCGATAGAAAAAGCGCATAACGCGAAAAAGCCGGTATCCCTGATCATTCTCGATTTAAACAGCTTCAAGGAATTGAACGAAAGCCGTGGCCATGATTTCGGTGACGAAGTTCTGAAAACAGTTGCCAAGCGGCTTTTTAAATTTGCCCCCTATAATTCAATCGTTGGGCGACTTGGCGATGATGAATTTGCCCTTCTTGCCGTTGATCAGGATTTCGATACGGAGACTGACAATATCGCGGCACGCCTGATGAATGAAATCCGCAAACCATATGTTATCGAAGGTCAAAAAACGGACGTGAGCGCCACCATCGGTCTGGCCCAGCTCGACGATCATGATACGGCGGATGGGTTGTTGCATAAATCCATCTCCGCGCTCTACGCAGCGAAGCGGGATAAAGCACCGTACGCAGTCTACACACACCAGGACGACCTTGAGCGTCGTCAACAATTGCGACTAGCGCAGGATTTGCCGGACGCTGTAGCAGATAATCAACTCTTGCTGAATTATCAGCCGATTGTCCGCATCAGCGACAAAGAGGTTATCGGTGTCGAGGCATTGGTCAGGTGGCAGCACCCAAAACAAGGGCTTATCTTCCCGGACAGCTTCATTCCCCTGGCCGAAGGCTCGGGTTCCATAGAGGCCTTGACGGAATGGGTTCTGGATGAAGCTATCCACCAAGGGAGCCGCTGGATTGCCGACGGAAAAAAACTTTCAGTATCGGTGAATATTTCCGCTCTAATCCTGCATAATCCCGCCTTCCCGGATATGGTGGCAAAACAGTTGGAGAAGACTGGCTTCCCCGCAGAACTCCTAAAGCTTGAAATCACGGAAAGCGCCATTATCTCGGATGTCAACCGGGCAACGGAAATCGTAACCCGTCTTTATGAAATGGGTGTTTGCCTTTCGATTGACGATTTTGGAACGGGATACACCTCACTCGCTTACTTGCGCCGCCTTCCGGTTGACGAGATCAAGATCGACAAGAGCTTTGTCATGAACATGATGCATGTCGCCGATGATGAGGTGATCGTCCGCACGTTGCTGGACCTTGCAAAAAGCCTCGGCCTTTCGGTAGTTGCCGAAGGGGTGGAAGATGCGCAAATCTGGAAAATTCTTGAGGCCCTCGATTGCGATGTTGCGCAAGGCTACTTCATGAGTAGACCGATTGATCTTGACGCGTTTAATGACTGGTTACCGAAGCAGCCCTGGAAAGACGAGCTGAAATAACCATTTCGGTCAAACTCCGTTTGACGCCGCCGCAGATATCCCTGAAAATAATCAAAAATGAGGGAGCTGCCCATGTCGGAATTTGGTCCGGACGTCATCATCAATAACACCGCCTATCTTCACCCCAGCGCTTTGATTTATGGCAAGGTGCGACTTGAAAAAGGGGTGTCACTGTGGCCCTACACGGTCATTCGCGCCGAATCCGAGGAAGTGGTGATCGGGGAATATACCAATATCCAGGATTTCGTCATGATTCATGTCGGCGCGTCAACCGGCACCATTGTCGGCTCCCATTGCTCAATTACCCATCACTGCACTTTGCATGGCTGCACAATCGGCGACAACTGCCTGATCGGCATCAACACAACGATCATGGATGGCTGCGTTATCGGAAATAACTGTATTGTCGCGGGGCATAGCTTCCTGAAGGAAGGAACAGTAATACCAGACAATTCGATCGTCATGGGAACGCCGGGTAAGGTCGTTCGGACACAAAATAATTATGCCCGTTGCCGGTTAAACGCCTTCATGTATTATCGCAACGCACTTGCCTTCACACGCGGTGAACACCGTGAATGGGTTTCCGATGATTGCCTGAAGGAAGTGCAGAGCGAAATAGACAAACTTCAGAAAGAACAAGCCCCCCTTGAACAACAGGCCTGAGGGCAGGTTGAACTGATAATATTTTGAGAGGCGAAATGACCGAAATGCAAAATCCTTACCTCATGTTCCTTGGAGACGTGAGCGATCAACTGGCCGCCAAAACCGCAAAAGGTATTGTCGACTGGCGCCCGGAATGGTGTGTTGGCCAGTTGAAGCTGGACGGTTGTGCCGCCGATCTTGGCATTAAGGACATGACGATCGCAGAGGGGGTGAAAAATGGTGCCAAGACCATGGTGGTCGGCATCGTGAATTCCGGCGGTTTCCTGCCTGATCACTGGATCTCCGTTATCGTCGAGGCGCTTGATTCCGGAATGGATATCGCAAGCGGGCTGCATATGCGTTTGGGAGAGGTTCCGGAAATCCGGGCCGCCGCAGAACGAAACGGCCGTGCTCTGTTCGATGTCCGTCATCCATCGCGCAGCTTGCCAACCGGCAAAGGAACCCCACGTCAGGGAAAACGACTTCTCGCCGTCGGAACTGACTGTTCCGTTGGGAAGATGTACACCGCCCTCGCCATTGAGAAAGAAATGCTGGCACGGGGCATGAAGGCGGATTTCCGTGCGACAGGCCAGACGGGAATTTTCATTGCCGGTTCCGGCATCTCCATTGATGCCGTGGTTGCCGATTTCATTTCCGGCGCCGTCGAAGAACTATCACCGGAAAATGACGCGGATCACTGGGATATTATCGAGGGACAGGGTTCACTCTTTCATCCGTCCTTTGCCGGCGTCAGCCTCGGCCTTCTCCATGGCGCGCAGGCTGACGCGCTTGTTCTTTGTCACGAGCCAATGCGCACCCATATGCGCGGATTGCCGCATCAACCCCTGCCGGACCTTAAAACCTGTATGGAACTGAACCTCACGACGGCACGGCTTACGAATAAAAACGCAGAGTTTATCGGCGTTGCAATCAACACGTCCGGGCTTAAGGAATCGGAGCGGCTGGACTATCTGGCAAAGATCGGAAAAGAACTGGGGCTGCCGACAGTGGATCCCTTCAAGGACGGTACCGCGTCAATAGTCGATAATCTGCCATGACAAAACGGCAACTCGCGGCCCGATCAGAGAGCTGGCCGATTGCGGGTAGTTTTAGGATCAGCAGGGGCGCCAAAACCTCCGCCGATGTCGTCGTCGCTGAAATTACCGAGAATGGGGTGACTGGGCGCGGCGAATGTGTGCCCTATGCCCGCTATGACGAGAGTATTAGCTCCGTCCTTGGTCAGATTTCTTCCGTTCGCGATTTTTTAGCCGACGGGCTGACAAGAGACGGCCTTTTGACTGTTATGCCATCCGGTGCGGCACGCAATGCCATTGATTGCGCGCTCTGGGACCTGGAAGCGAAACAAAGCGGCAAAAGCATTGCCGAAATTGCCGGCATTCCCGCCCCAGGGCCGACTATTACTGCTTATACCTTGTCACTCGATAGCCCGGAGAATATGGCTGCGGCGGCAAAGAAGCACAGCAGCCGTCCGCTCTTCAAGCTCAAGCTCGCAGGTGAAGGCGATCTGGAAAGAGTGGCGGCGGTGCGTAACGCCGCGCCGCGCACACGACTGATTGTCGATGCAAACGAGGCCTGGACCGCCGATATGATGCGGGAATTTTGCCCGAAGATGGCCGACCTCGGGGTCGAGTTGATCGAACAACCCTTGCCCGCCGGCGAAGATTCGGTGCTTGGGGATATGGAGCGACCGGTTCCGATCTGCGCCGATGAAAGCGCGCATGATACGGCGACTCTCGATGATGTCGTGGAACTCTATGACTATATCAATATCAAGCTGGACAAGACGGGGGGTCTAACAGAGGCCCTCATACTTGCCGAGGCGGCACGGGAATTCGGACTTGGCGTTATGGTCGGCTGCATGCTGGGGACAAGCCTGGCCATGGCCCCTGCCATGTATCTTGCATCCTATGCACGCTTCGTTGATCTGGATGGTCCGCTGCTTCTTGAAAAAGATCGCGAGCATGGCATCCAGTTCGACGGGAATGTCATGCATCCCCCGTCGCGGGAGCTATGGGGGTAACCCCCCACGCCCTTGACCGTTCAGCGGCCCTTGAATTCCGGTGCGCGCTTTTCAACAAAGGCAACGGCAGCCCCTTGGTGATCCTCCGTCTCGAAAGAGCGGATCATCTGGTTCGCCTCCCAATCCAGCACCTCACTTAACGTCCCTTCGGATGCCGTATTGATATTCTTCTTCATATAGCCAACGGCAACGGTCGGGAGACTGGCAAGCTTTTTCGCCATCGCGGCGGCGGCGGCGGGCAACTCATCCGACGGAACTGATTTATTGACCATTCCGATGGCTTCGGCCTCCTTGCCGAGGACAACATCCGCCGTAAAGTAAAGCTCCTTCGCCTTGGCTTCGCCAAGAAGCTTGGTCAGGAAATAGGAGCCCCCGAAATCGCCGGAAAGACCGACTTTCGAAAAGGCCGTCGTGATCTTGGCGTCATCCGCCGCGATCCGCATATCACACGCCATGGCGAGAGAGAAACCTGCCCCGGCAGCCGGGCCCGGAATAACGGCAAGCGTCGGCTTCGGCATCTCGTGAAGGATGCGGCTCACCTCCATCCGTTCCCGCAGATCCTGGATTCTTTCATCCAGATTGACCTTCGCGCCTGCATTTGCGGCAAAGCCTTTTACGTCGCCGCCCGCGCAAAAAGCACCCCCAGCGCCAGTCAGCACAACAGCACGAACAGAGTTATCCTTTGCGAGACGGGCAAGCTTCTCGCTCAAACCATCCATCATTTCCCGCGTGAAGGCATTGCGAGCTTCCGGCCGGTTCATGGTCAGGGTCGCAATTCCATCTTCAATTTTTTCAAGAAGTACATCAGACATTTTTTATTTTCCTTATTTTAAGTTCATCTGAAAAAAGTTCTCACTGGCGTGGCAGCTGTTGCTCCACAAGCCGCGCCCAAATGCTGGCGCCAATCGATAGCACCTCGTCATTAAAATCAAACTCGGGATGATGCACCGCTTGAAAATGCGTTTCATCATTGGTGCCGAGAAAGAAATAACAACCGGGACAGGCCTCCAGCATGAAGGCAAAATCCTCGCTGCCCATGCGTATCGGCGTATCCATATTCACATTCTCATGCCCCACAATTTCAATAGCAGCCCGCGCGGCAATCTGCGTTTCTTCTTCATGATTAACCACACTCGGGTAGCGTCTCTGATAATCGAGCTCTATCTCCACGCCATGCGTCGCAGCCACTCCGGCGCAAATTTCCTTCACACGGGCTTCTATTTGATCGCGTATCTGAGCCGTCATTGCCCGGATGGATGCGGACAGGATTGCTTCTTGCGGGATAATATTAATGCCGGTGCCCGCCTGAAACTGGGTGACGCTGACCACCGCATTCTCGACCGGGCCGACATTACGCGCCACAATCGTCTGAAGGGCGGTGTAAAGCTGCACTCCAGCGGCAATCGGGTCATTGGTCAGATGGGGATAGGCCGCATGCCCGCCCTTGCCCCTTATCTTCATGACTGCCGTATCGGCAGACGCCATAATCGGACCGGTGCGCACATTGAATGTGCCGCGCGGCATACCGGGCTGATTATGAAGACCATAGACCCCATCGCAAGGGAACCGCTCAAAAAGGCCATCCTTGACCATAGCATCACCGCCGCCGCCGCCCTCTTCTGCCGGCTGGAAGATAAAATGCACCGTGCCATCGAAATTTCGGGTTTCGGACAGATACTTCGCGGTTCCCAGCAAAATTGCCGTATGGCCATCATGACCGCAAGCGTGCATCTTCCCGTCAATAGTGGATTTGTGGTCGAAGTCGTTCTCTTCCTGCATCGGCAGGGCATCCATGTCGGCCCGAATGCCGATAGTGCGGGAGCTTGTCCCTTGACCTTTCAGGACACCGACAACACCGGTTACCCCAATGCCTTCATGAACTTCGATCCCCCAACCGCGCAGTTTTTCCGCAACGATGGCTGCTGTCCGGCGCTCTTCGAAGCAAAGTTCAGGATGCTGATGAATATCCCGCCGCCACGCCTGCATCTCGCTATGGGTCTCCGCAATCCGGTTATTGACAGGCATCCCGCTCCCTAACTTTTAAACGTTTTAGACTATACCCATGGTGCCACCCTTTCGTCGGAATGGCAATATCCTGCACAAAAGGCACAATAGACTGAAATTGAACATTTGCGCGTCACAATCTTCTTTTAATTCTTCATTTGTAGACTATATGAGAGGGCTTGTGTGCATGTGCGAAAGGATAGCTTGCTAATCCCCGGATCGGCGCTATACTGCGCGCGCTTTTTACTAAAAAGACAAAGTAGTTATCATGGAAATTCGGAACGTAGCGATTATCGCCCATGTCGATCATGGGAAGACAACCCTTGTGGATGGCCTCTTGAAACAAAGCGGGACGTTCCGGGACAACCAGAATGTGGCCGAACGCGCCATGGACAGCAATGATCTGGAGCGGGAACGCGGCATCACGATCCTTGCCAAATGTACCTCGGTCGAATGGGAAGGCTATCGCCTGAATATTGTAGATACGCCAGGCCATGCGGATTTTGGTGGCGAGGTTGAACGTATTCTCAGCATGGTCGATGGTGTTGTCGTTCTTGTCGATGCCGCCGAAGGCCCGATGCCACAGACAAAATTTGTGACGCAGAAGGCGCTTGGCCTTGGCCTGAAGCCGATTATCGTGATCAACAAGGCCGACCGGCCGGATGCACGCCCGGATGAGGTTCTTGATGAATGCTTTGATCTCCTTGTCGCACTCGACGCGAATGAAGATCAACTTGATTTTCCCATTCTCTATGCTTCCGCCAAAGAAGGCTGGGCCGTCACAGATCTATCCGAGCCTAAGGAAAACCTTCATCCGCTGTTCGACCTAATTGTCAAACATGTTAAGGCGCCGGAAGTGGATGAGGGGGCGCCCTTCCGGATGCTGGTAACGACCATTGAAGCTAATCCCTACCTTGGCCGTCTGCTGACAGGCCGGGTGGAAAGCGGTGTCCTCAAGACAAACGATCCGATCAAGGGCTTGAGCCGCAAGGGCGGCAAGATCGAGGATGCGCGTGCGACAAAAATCATGGCGTTTCGCGGCCTTGAGCGAGAAACTATTTCGGAAGCGCGCGCCGGTGACATTGTATCGGTTGCCGGTCTGGTTAAAACCACAGTTGCCGATACACTTGGCACGCCTGAAGAGACCACCCCGCTGGATGCGCAGCCGATCGATCCGCCCACTATCTCTATGACATTCGCGATCAACTCATCGCCCCTTGCCGGTCGTGATGGCGACAAGGTGCAAAGCCGGGTGATCCGCGCCCGACTGATGAAAGAGATTGAGGGCAATGTCTCTATTCGTGTCGAGGACAGCGCGGAAGCGGATTCCTATATCGTCTCAGGGCGGGGCGAATTGCAGCTTGGTGTTTTGATTGAAACCATGCGCCGCGAGGGCTTCGAGCTGTCAATCAGTCGTCCGAGAGTTCTCTTCCGTGAAGGCGAAAATGGCGAAACGCTGGAACCACTCGAAGAAGTGGTTGTTGATGTGGATGATGAGTTTTCCGGTGTCGTCGTTGAGAAGATCGCTCTTCGCAAGGGTACCATGACTGATATGCGCCCTTCAGGTGGCGGCAAGACACGGATCACTTTCCTCTGCCCCACCCGCGGTCTGATTGGCTACCATGGCGAGTTTCTGACCGACACGCGTGGTACCGGCATCATGAACCGTCTCTTTCATTCCTATGTGCCGCATAAGGGCGAAATCCCGGGTCGACGCAACGGCGTGCTGATTTCCAACTCGACCGGCAAGTCCGTGGCCTTCGCACTTTGGAACCTGGAAGCACGTGGCTTTTTCTTTGTCGGCAGCGGTATCGATGTTTATGAAGGCATGATCCTCGGAGAACATAACCGTCCCAACGATCTGGAAGTCAATGCACTCAAGGCAAAACAGCTGACCAATATCCGCGCATCAGGAACCGATGAAGCGGTTCGCCTGACCACCCCGCGCAAATTGAGCCTGGAGCAGGCAATTGCCTATATCGACGACGACGAGCTGGTGGAGGTAACACCTAATCACATCCGCCTGCGCAAACGTCATCTCGATCCGCATGAGCGCAAAAAAGCCTCCCGCGAGAAGGTTGCCAGCTAACTCTCAGCCGTCAATTTCAGGCATCGTTGCAGCATCCTAAAATAAGGGTGGCGATAATTCACGTCTTGTGAAAACATATGCCCATCTTAACAATAACAAAAAACCAAACGAGGGTATGATGGCGTTGATCGATGTAGTTGCCGAAGTCGCAGGGAAAGTCTGGAAAGTCGAAGCAAAGGTCGGACAGACGTTGGAAGAAGAGGATGACGTCATCATTCTGGAAAGCATGAAAATGGAAATTCCGGTTGGCGCCCCCGCCGATGGAACGCTGAAAGAGCTTCTGGTCGGTGAGGGCGATGCCGTCGCAGAAGATCAGGTCGTTGCACGGATAGAAGCCTAAGCGGGCTTTCTCGACAATTTCAAATAAGTTACCAGAGCCATGTCGCCGGGTCGGGGACTGGCTCGTTGCGCGCGTGCAGCTTGAGCCCCTTGACGCAGCGGATGATAAACCAGATATACGCCGCCAGGATTATCAAAAAACCGATGCCGGCGAACATCAGCAATGACCCGATGACGCAGTAAAGAAAAAATATCCAGAAACTGCGGATCTGGAAGCGAAAATGCGTTTCAACCCAAGGCGCGCCGTCGCCACGGTTGATATAGGCCATAACAACACCAACCAGATGCGCAATTGGAAAAATGAGGCCCGCCAGATAGATAAAATAGATGATCTGCGCCATCTTGACGGCGCCCTGCATCTGGGCCTCACTCTCAGTCTGTTCGGTGATATTATTCATTCTGACGCCTTCTCCACTATTCCATACCTTCCAGCGCTTCCTGCAACAGGAGATAGACTTTCCCAACATCCGCCGTAATGAAGGCGTCTGACAGCAACTCGGAATGATCAACGGTGCCGGCTTCCGTCATGATTTCGCGAAACTCCGACACATACTGATCTGCAAACCGCCGAAAATCACCATTGTCGCGATAGCGCGCACGGATTTTATCGGCATCACGAGACTTCAGAATTTTCCGGGTAAAGATGCCCTTTTCACCCTTCCGATAGCGCCGCCATAACTCTTCGGACAGGCTGCTATCCATGATACGGTTCAAATCGATGGTCAGGGAGTTCAGGTTTTCCATGATAAACGCCGTGGATTTCATGAACTGCTCATTCCGGATTTTATTTTTCTTTTCCGCCAGACGGTCGGCTTCCTTCTTTGCCCGGGCTGCGGCGGTGGTCAGGCTCGTCGTCTGCTGTTCAATTTTCTGACCCGACAGTAATGCATCTTCCGCCGCCTTTTCCGCCGCCGTCTTGAAGGCCGCGCTTTCTTCCCTCAAGATTGCGGTGGAATGATTAAGGGTGCTTTCCACCAGCTTCACCGATTGAGCAAGCTTTTGATGTTGATTTTCAAACTGCTCCCCCAGTGCCCGCGCACTTTCATTGGCTTTACTGGTGAAGCGAATGAGATCTTCCGCCTGGCCATGGAACAACTCGGAAGCGCCGGAACCGGCTTCCTTCACCTGCAAACCAGCCTCCGATATTTTTGCGGTCACCCGGTCAAGGTCTTCATGGATATGACGGCGCGTGTCGTCAATTTCCATCTTGTGCTTTGCCAAGGCCTGGTCGGCATATTGAATGCCCTTGATCATCAGCTCGCTTGCCTTGGCCAGCTCAACCGAGCGCCGATGAAACCTCTCGCTCGCTTCGGACGCCTGATCTACGGACTGATCAAGCATGTAGGAACGCTCAGACAGGGTTTTCTCGACCGTCTCCACCTGTTCCGTCAACTGACGGGCAATATCGGCAAGAGCCAACGTTTCCTGTTGGAGAATTTCCTCCATAGCTTCAGCATGATCCTTCGCGCGAACAGAGATATCCGCGAGTTCCTCCATATGGACCTTTGCGGATCCGCTCGCCTCGTTGATATTCGCAAGGGAGGAACGCGTAACCTCGGCAAGCCGGCTCCCCTGGCTCTCGGCCTTACCGGCAGCCATATTCAACTGTTCGATATGATCGGACGCCTGATCACCCATCGCCCGCAATTCGGCCGACGCACGCTCCGCCGTTTTGGCAAGTTCGGCAGTTTGCGAATGCGCCGCCTCGCCGGATTGACGCGCCTGCAAGGTTGCCCGTTCCGCGGTGGCCATAAAGTCTTGATGATACCGTATGGTTTCTTCGATTGCGGCGGCGAGTTTTCCTTTTGAATGATCGGCGGACGCTCCCAACTCTTTTTGCTGCTTGCTCAAAGCCTCGCTCGCCGATGCGAGGGTGCGGGAGGCTTTATCGGCACTCACTTCAATTTCAGAGCCTTCCCGGCGTAATTCCTCTCCGGCCTCGCGCATCTTTCCTGTGACCGCATCGGATATCAGTTTCAAGTCTTCCGCCTGACGTTGCAGGCTGGTACCCACTTCCGTAATGCGGCTGTTTGTGTCCGTGCTAGCTTCAGCTAGCAGCATGACGTCTTTCTCGAGCCGCTCGCCAATCTTTCGCGACATTTCCAGAATCTGTTGAGAGGCTGATTCAAACACTGCAATTTGATTGCGGAGCTGCTCCTGAATGAGCGTCGTTCGCGCACCGGTGGTCTCGGAGGCTTCGTTCAGGCTCGCCGCATGGCTTGCAAGCTTCTCCCCGAGCTGATCCGCATTCCGCAAGGATTTCTCACCCGCTGCGTCCAGAAGCTGTTGCCCCTGGCGGAGGCTCTGATCAATCGCTTCAAGGCTTTGCCCCGTCGACCTCAGAATATCATCAAGTGCCGCCGTCTCGTCCTTCAGCTTCATACTGCTCAGCAGCATTCTCTCAGTCATCTCGCTGGTTTTGACGGTAAGGTCTTGCGTATTCTCGCGCAGCAGGTCAGCGGATTCCTTGGCGCCGGTCTCTGCCTCCTTCGCCGCCTGCAACAAGCCGCCTTCCCGGCTCTCCAACTGATCAAGCGCCTTATCTACTTCGGCAACGCTGTTCGCAAGGGTATTTCGAAGAGCATTGAGGCGCGTGACGCCTTCATCGCTCGCAATGCTCAAATCCGTCGTGCTTTGCAACAGGATATCGGCGGTCTTGGAAAGCTCGGTCGAGGAGTTGCGGGAAATCTCCGCGATTTCCTGGCCGCGTTCGCCCAGATGCGCTGTGCCGTCGTCCAGTTTTTGACGCAGCTGGCTTACAGCGTCTTCCATACTCCTGATCTGGTCGCCAAGGGCATCCTTGGCTTCCGCCGTCTTATCAAGAGTCTGCGATGCCGTTGCAAATATCTTCTCACTCGTATCGCCGAGGATTTTCGTAATGTCCTGCGATTTTTCGTCGGCGGTGCGAATGGCGGTCTCAAGCGCCGATATCTGCGCGGCTAATGCGCTTTGAACGGACTTGCTGCGTTCTTCGGTTTCACTCGCAGCATTCTGCAGACCGTCCGTCTGTAGTGATATGGCGTCATTTAGCCGGTTGCCCTGTTCGTTAATTTTATCGATCAGCGCATTGATCTGCTGTGCCCGGCTTTCAAGTTCATCCTTTATCCGGTCAGAGGTTTTAAGTAACCCGGCCGTTGCGGAATTGGCGGCAATCCCCTGCTTTTCCAAGTCACCAGAGGCACCTTCAATCCGAAGTGCCGCTTTTTCCGTTCCGTCCTGAACGGCTTTTGACTGTCGTTCGAGGGTTGCGGTTAGGCGCGCGACACGAATTTCCGCCTCGTTGCTTGGATAACCAAGGTTAGCCATCAACTGATCAAGCGCGTTGCCCTTCAGGCGAGCTTCCAGCCCTCGGTAAAAATAGCCGAGCAGCAGCCACAGAAAAGCAAGAGGGGCAAAAGCACCAAGAAACAGAATTCCCAGATCAAAAGGAACTATCTGAAGAATATCGGGCCAGCCGATTCTTGTATAGACATAGGACCCAACGGCAACAAGCCAGCCTAACGTTACCAGAACCCCGATACCAAACAACCAGGCAGCCCCGGATAAACCCTTATTTTCAGGCGCTTTTTGCGGCACAGCATTTGCTTTCGCGGCGGGCACGGACTCGCCGCTGCGAATTTGAACTTTCTGATGTTTTTGCAACATCACCCCTCTCCTACAATACTCTCAGGGAAGGGTTCCGCAAAAGCTTCGCTGCGTCAAGTTTTCTGATTAATTAGACGCCCCCCTTCAAACCGGAAATCCCTTCAAAAACGATTACTTGATAACACCTGCGCGCTGCAACTCATCGATGGTATCATCCGCAATCCCCCAGTCACGCATCGCCTCCACCGTATGCTCCCCCGGAAGGCATGGCGGGCTCTGTATTGCTGCCTCCGTCCGGCTGAACCGTGGGGCCGGAGCAGGCTGCACAATCCCGTCATATTCAACGAAGGTTTTCCGATGGGTATTGTGGGGGTGCTCCGTCGCTTCCATAATGGAGAGGACCGGCGCATAACAAACATCCGTACCCAGCATGACTTCATCCCATTCATCGCGGGTTTTCGTCTTGAAGACTTCCGTCAAACGCGCCTTGATCACCGGCCAGCTTTTCGGGTCCATCTGCGGCGGCAGATCTTCCTTATCCAGCCCTGTACGCTCTAACAGTTCCTGGTAAAATTTTTTCTCGATGGACCCAAGCGAGATATATTTCCCGTCCGATGTCTCATAGACGTCATAATAATGCGTACCGGTATCGAGAATATTCACGCCGCGTTCATCTTTCCAGTTGCCGGCAGCCATAAGCCCAAAGAACATCGTCATCAGGGAGGCGGCACCATCAACCATGGCCGTATCAACGACCTGCCCCTTACCTGATTTTTGCGCCTCGAGAATACCGCAGACGAGGCCGAGAGCAAGATAGAGCGCACCGCCGCCGAAATCACCAACCAGATTAAGCGGGGGAACCGGCGCTTCATCCTTACGGCCGATCGCATGAAGAACGCCTGAAAGCGCAATATAGTTGATATCATGGCCAGCCGCCTGCGCCATGGGCCCGTCCTGACCCCAGCCTGTCATCCGCCCATAGACCAGCTTCGGGTTTCGCTTGAGTGCCTCCTCCGGACCCAACCCCATACGCTCCATGACGCCGGGACGAAATCCCTCGATAAGGCCGTCCGCCTGTTCGATCAATTTAAGCACAACCTCGCGTCCTGCCTCGCTTTTCGTATCCACGGCGATAGACCGACGGCTCCGCATCAGGAGGCTGTTGCGGGAGCTTGGCATGCTGCCAAGACCGGGGTCCGACAGGCGATCAATGCGAACAATATCGGCACCCAGATCCGCGAGCAGCATGGCGCACATTGGCCCGGGCCCGATCCCGCCCATTTCAACAATTTTATATCCGGATAATGGTCCCATTATTTTTCCTTTTTAATTATTTTTGACCTTAAGCGATTTCAGCCAATTTAAACCGTTCCGGATCGCACTGTCATCCCTTAAAGTTGAAGCGCTATCGGAATACGCCGTAAATACTGGCATATCAACAAAGCAACGGCACATCCGCCTGCCATAAAGAAATAGGCGCCCGCCGAAAACTCTTCGTAAAGGTAGCCCGAGAAAAGAAGACCTCCCCCCATGATCAAGCCGAGGGATACAGCCGAATAAAGTCCTTGCGCACGGGCCGACATTTCAACCGGCACCTTTTCCACGATGAATTGCATCGCACCGAGATGAGCGGTCGCAAAGGTCACTCCATGAAGCATTTGGATGAAAATAAGGACAGGGACATCCGGCGAAAAGCCCATGACAACCCACCTTAGCAACCCGGCCGCACCTCCCAGCGCGATAAGCTGTATGGGATCAAATGACCTGAATAAATTGCGGGCCAACGCAAACAGGATAATTTCAACAATCACCCCCTCGGCCCAGAGAAAACCGATGGTGGCGTCGCTCAGCCCTTGCGTTTGCCAATGCAGCGTCCCCGCTGAATACAGAACGGCATAACTGCCCTGAATAAGGCCGGTTGCCAGTAGAAAAATCAGGAAAGGCGGATATTTCAGCAACCGCCTGAGACCCTTCTTACCCTGATCATTCCGTTTCACATGCACTTCCGGCAACAGCAGGCAGCAGAGGAACAAAAGCAGGAACGCCGCCGAAAGCATAATTGGAATGAAATCAGGCGACCGCCCGACCAGTACCTGGCCGCCAAAGAATGAGCCGGCAATAAAAGCAACCGAGCCCCACAGTCGAATGCGCGGATAGTCTATGTTGTGTGTACGCCCGAGGGTGAGAACCAGATTATCGCCAATGGCACTAAAGGACGAAATAAAAACACCAACCGAGAGAGCCACGGCGAAAATCTGCAAAAAGCCGTCAACGACGAAATAAAGCTGGAACAGGGCAAAAGAAAATCCAGACATGATCACCAGCGGAGCGCGGCGTCGGCCAAAGTAATCTGCAAGGGAGGCAATCATTGGCGTAAACAGGATTTTTGACCAGACCGGCGCGGAAAGCACAATGCCGATTTCTTCCGGCGTTAACCCCTTGAACGAAAGCCAGACCGGCCAAAAAGGGAGCTGAAACCCGACAATAAGGAAAAGCGCAACATAGAAGGGCGCGAGCCGCATCGACGTGAATAAATCTTTGGAAGGGAATGAAGGCACGTCATGCGTCTTTCAGCTATCGGGAACAGCTTATTCCTAGGTGAGGCGACCAGTTGTGTAAAGCAGCCATCTTTTTCAGGGATAATTATTTGCCTATCAGGGTATTCTCTGGCTTAATCGGCCCGTGAAAATTTGCAGGGATCCAAGCAAAGGGGCATGAGGGAAATGGGTAAAATCATCGGCGGAATTGTTGTCGGCCTTATCGTTATCATAGCCATCGTTGTAGGCGTCTTATATTTCAATCTGGATAAAGTGATCATCGCGGCGGTCGAGAAATACGGCTCGGAAGTCACGAAAACGGATGTTGTCCTGAGTGAAGTCGATCTGGATGTGACAAGTGGTAAGGGAACCCTCAAAGGTTTTAGCGTTGGTAATCCGGAAGGGTTCGAGGAAGATCATTCCATTAAATTCGACAGTGTTTCGGTCGAGGTCGATATTGCCGGCACAAATGATAAAATTGTCCATATACGTGAGATCCGGGTCGAAAACCCGTCGGTAATTTATGAGGTAAACCAGACGACTAACAACCTCGATACCATTCGAAACAATGTCGATGCCTTCATGAAGGAAAATGGGTTGTCGGGCGGAGAGAAGCCCGCTGAAAGTAGCGATGAGAGCGGGCCGAAGGTCATTATCGACAACATTTTCATTAATGGTGGTCAGGTCTTGGTCAAGGCGGATATGCTGGCTGGCCAAAAAATCGAGAGCAGACTTCCGAATATTCAGATGAGCAATATCGGCAAGGAGGAAGGCGGCGCAAGCCCCGGAGAGGTTGCCGCAAAAATCATTGACGCGCTGACCGGAAAAGCCATGAATGTGATCACCGACCTCGGGATTGGCAAGAATCTCGGATCATTGCTCGAAAATGCGGGCGATCTTGTAAACAAGACGGGCGTTGGAGAAGCTGCCGGCAAAGCCGGTGAAGCCGCAAAGGATGTGACAAAGGGGGCAACCGATGCGGTTGATGGCGCTGGCAAATCCATCAAAAAGCTGTTGGGTGATTAAGGTCGCGGTAGAGTAAGCAAAAGACAATGGAAAATGTAAATGAGAATATTGAGACCGTCTCGGTCTGGATAGACTTTGCCACCGATTTTGCTATCGAGTACGGATTTCAGATACTTGGGGCTGTTGTCTTTCTATTATTCGGCCTGCTCGTTGCCAACTGGATTGGAAATCGGCTGATCGGTCTGGCGCTGGCCAAGAATATCGATATCACCCTGTCCCAGTTTTTGGGAAGCGTCGCCAAGGCGATACTGATCATTCTCCTGATCATCATCACTCTTGGCAATTTCGGAGTGAGCATTGCTCCGCTTATCGCGCTTGCCGGTGCCGTTACTTTCGGTGTGACACTCGCCTTGCAGGGGCCAATATCCAACTTCGGAGCGGGTATTGCCATTATCCTGACCCGGCCATTCGTGATCGGCAACGTTATTACAGTTCAAGGGGTAAGCGGCGTGGTCGAGCGCATCTCCCTCGGCGTCACCTTCCTCACCGGCGAAGATGGCGAGCAAATTGCCGTTCCAAACAAGGAGATTGTCGGTCAGGTCATCGTCAATTCCATGGAAGTGCGGATTGTCGAGAGTAATTTCTGCATTTCCGCCGATGTCGACGCGGACAAGGTAATCAGGCTGGTACAGGAAGCTCTTGAAAAGATTGAAGAGAGAGACAAATCCCAAGCCCCGCAGGTCGGCATACAGGATTTCACCTATGGCGGCCTTGTCATCGGCACCCGCGTCTGGGTTCCCGGTCTTCAGTATTTCGAGGATCGCTATATCATTAATGCCGCAATCTATGGCGCCTTGCAGGACAATGGCATTGAACTGATGAAATTTGCGGGCACGAGCCTTGCCTTACCTAAATTGAACGAAGGGACCGGCCCCGCTACCCCTCCTCCAATTTTATGAAGACCGATTTGATATAAACTTCTCAAGAAAGCTAAAATTCCGATAACATTCATGCCCGTTCCCCGATAGAATAGGCAGTGACGGGAAAAGGGATCAACTCACATGAAATATGTAATCATTGCAGGCGCGGCTCTCATCCTCATGGGATGTGCAAAATTTTCGATCGATAACCCCAACCCCTACAGCGTCTATACTTACGGCAATTCAGATTGCTGCCAACCGGGCAACAGCCCGCGCCGATAATAATAACAAAGGATAACGCCATGTCTGAAATGAAGGTGATACATGCGTTTGATATGCAGCTTTCAGTTAAAACGCCGATTGCTGATCTCGGAAAAACTCCACTGGGCGGACGACTGATAGCCGAGGTTACAGGCGGCGATGTCACCGGCCCCATGCTCAATGGCCATATACAGGGCGGCGGCGCGGACTGGCTACTGCTACGCGACGACGGCGTTATGCAGCTGGATGTGCGGCTGACAATCGAGGCGGAAGACGGCGGGTTGATCTACACACGCTACGAAGGGCTTCGCCATGGGCCAAAAGAGGTTATGGAAAAAATGGCACGGGGAGAGGAAGTCGATCCCAGCCAGTTCTACTTTCGCATCTCGCCGCGTTTCGAAACCGCTTCCGAGCCGCATCTATGGCTGAACAGGCATCTCTTCGTCGGCACCGGAGCGCGCAACGCCCAAGGTCCGAAATACAGCGTCTTTAAAGTAGAGTAGGTAGACTATCCTCCCTATTCGCAGGACCCGTCCCAGGGAATGCTGATAAATACGGTCTTTCCATCTACGCCTGGGAAATCCTGAAATAACGCATCCAGCACCTCATCGAAGACACCGGTAAGTGTCGGGCATCGTCCAGCGGACTGCGCGCGCCCTTCATAAATCCGGATCGGATTGGCCGAGCCTGCGGTCTTCCCTTCGACAATATCAATTGCGATGAACCGGTTATATTCCACCCAGGTCTGAGTGTTGTAGGTTCGCCCGATTGAGCCGCCATAAAACGGCCCGCTGCCACCATATACACCAAGCCCAAGGCCCCCGAACACAGGGGAGGAACTGGTTGATGCGCGCGGTTCCGTCCCGTCGACACCATAGGAGACATAGGCGATATAATCCGGATCCGGCAGGTCCTCTCGCACAACCAAACCCACAAACCTGAGTTTATTGGCAATTTTCGGTCGGTAGTTCAGGAATTCAAGGCTCGATTCTTTTGCCTCCGGCTGCGCCCGGATCACAATAGTTTTGCCTTTGATACTGGAAAGTTCCGGCGTGAAAAAGGCGGTTACGTTTGCTTCTACCGTCGGCTTGGCGCAGGCCGCCAACAACAGGCCGGTGATAATTAGAAAGAAAACTCTCATAAACTCGCTCCAGCAGCTTCCTGATCGGAATAGTCTTATAATATTGTTCAATCAGCACCCTCAATCAATAAGAGGTTGACCAGATCGCGGACTTTTTATCTGATTTTCCGAAAACAGTGTTAACCATATCCAGCAATTATTTTTACTTTTCATCAAATTCTCGCTATAATTTAACCAGCGGTTTCTTTGAGATATTTGTCCGATCACATCGGTCAGGGCGAAAGGAAAATTGCAATAATCGCGTCGACTGCCTTAACCGACGAGAAAAAAACACAATCGGAAATCCATTATAACCGATTGGTAAATTTAATATTTAGGGGCACAGTAAAGGCGAATTCAAGATGAATGTTGATCTAATTGGCAAGCCTGCTTTCCTGACAGACATTAAATATGGCGATTTGTTCTACACGCAAATCGGTGAGCGGATTTATCCCTGTATCAAGACTTTTATGGTCAAGAATGATACGGAAATCATTGATTATGTTGTTTCCTTTATGCCATCGGAAAGAGACAGGTCTCAGCTTCCGCGATTGCTGGAAGAACGCAGCCTGACGGCGAAAACTGCGTATCGCGTCTCTGGCCCCGTTTTTCGTTCTCTCATCACCGAGAGCGCATTGTTAATGGACGTTGAATATTGGCCCAAGCCGGGCATCGTGATCGAAAGTTCGGACGCAACCTATCTTACGGTAAAAGCTGGCCCGATGCCGCACAAGCTGATGTATCTTAATGTCAGTACCGGCGAGTTGCTGGCCGCACCGCCGAAAGCCCCGTTCGTCTTTGTCATGGAGTGGAAAATCATCCTGCAGCAGGCTGGCGGTGATCAAACGCTCATCCGTTTCCCGATGGGAAGCCCGACATTGCTCAAAAAAACGGCGGCACAATAGTTCAAAGATTGCGGCTTACAGAGCGACGACGACACATCAACATCAAAGAACGGGCGAGGCAACAGCTTCGTCCGTTTTCATATTATGAAGTCATAGGCCAGTGAATGGTGGGCGTAACAAGATTCGAACTTGTGACCTCTGCGATGTCAACACAGCGCTCTAACCAACTGAGCTATACGCCCCTATGCGCGCATCATATGCGGCGGGAATTGGCGACTTATAATGTGCCGTGAAGGCCATTGCAAGCCCAATCTAGATTGGGCGGCGGATAAAGAAAAATCCAACCGCAATCAGGAAATGGCCCGGTCATCGAGAGCATTACGCACAGCCTCGACAAGGGAATTAAGATGAAACGGTTTTGAAAGGACTTTACTCACCCCGTCCACCGTATCCAGCGCCTCCATCGCGACGGCGGAAAACCCGGTGATAAAGATCACCGGAAGGACGGGCTCCACCTCTCTGGCATGACGGGCAAGCTCGATTCCATTCATTCCCGGCATCACGAGATCCGAAATCAGGATATCCACCTGACCGACCCCAAGTGCCGGAAGGGCATCCTCCCCATCACTAAAAGCAAGAACTTCATGCCCGGCATTTTCCAGGCTGCGCGCCAGAAAGGGACGCAAGTTATCATCATCTTCTGCGAGCAAAATACGCGCCATGGCAAAATCTACATAATTGTCATTCAAATACTAATCGGAATTAGACTATACTATTCAGGAACGGCTGGCAAAATGAGCGCGAATAAATTTAGTGGCAACATAGGTGAGCACCCCGATCATGGCGGTTTTTGCATCCCCCGTAAAGATTGAGTGGCCCTCGGAGTGGCGCATACCCTTCGTGTTTTCCTCCCCTCATAGTGGCCGGAACTATCCGAAAGAATTTATCGAAACCGCGAAGCTGGACTTCAAACGGCTCCGCCAGTCTGAGGATTTTTTGGTTGATGAGCTGTTTGCCTGCGCGCCCGATTATGGTGCGCCATTATTGTCTGCGGAGTTCCCGCGCGCTTATTGCGATGCCAACCGCGAAGCCTTCGAGCTTGACCCGCATATGTATAAGACGCCTCTGCCCGATTATGTCATGACGGCCAGCCCGCGCCTGACCAGCGGGATCGGCACCATCCCGAAAGTTGTCGGCGCCGGTCAGGAGATATATGGGGAAAAACTCGACTTTGAGGAAGCCCAACGGCGTATCAATGAATGCTATTTTCCATATCACCATGCCCTTCGGTTATTGCTTGAAGAGGGCCGGAAAAAATTCGGTTATGTCTATTTACTGGATTGCCATTCCATGCCCTCCGCCACCCTGTCTCGGAGCGGCTCGCTCCTTCGAATGACAGACAGAAGGCCGGATATCATACTTGGCAACAGATATGGCACTTCCTGCGGACCGCAGCTTTTTGAGGAGGTTTTCACACGGCTTGAAGAGCATGACTACCATGTCGGCCAAAATTCTCCTTACGCAGGTGGTTATATAACGGCTCACTATGGAAATCCGGAAAAAAATATACATGCCCTGCAGATCGAGATTAACCGGGCACTCTATATGGACCAAAAGAGCCTGCAGCCCAATGAAGGCTTTGACATTCTCAAAAAGGCAATCGCCGGGTTCGTGCGCGACATGAGTTCTGGCTATAGCTCATTACTGACGGCCTAACATAAATGAGAGATTTGGCCGCATGATAGTAAGACCCTCTATCGCAGATGATATTGCCTCCATTACGGATATCTATGCGGCAAGTGTTTTGACAGGCTTTGGCACTTTCGAGATCGTGCCGCCTGACGTGACAGAGATGACAGCCCGCAGAAATGCCATCCTTGAGCAGCAACTCCCCTATCTGGTCGCAGAGCAAACCGGAGACGTGGTCGGTTTCGCTTATGCTGGCGCCTATCGCCCGCGGCCCGCCTATTATAATACAGTGGAAAATTCTATTTATGTCCGGGAGGATGCTAGAGGAAAAGGCGTCGGAAAAGCTCTCCTCTCCGTCCTAATTGATGAATGCCGGAAGGCGGACAAAAAGCAGATGATCGCTGTCATCGGAGACTCCGGCAATCGGGGATCCATCAAGCTGCATCAAAGCTTCGGCTTTCGCCTCGTCGGCATCCTGGAATCGGTCGGCCATAAGCATAATCAATGGCTTGATACGGTGATTATGCAAAAAAACCTGACGGAAGATTAAAACTGGCGCGCTATTTGCTCCTCTTTGGGCAGGAGGATGTAAATGCGTATATTAACCTGGTCACTTGCTTTTATTCTGATTGCCTTGCCGATGTCTGTTTCCAATGCAGCGAGCGTCATTGCAAAAGCCCCGCAACACGCAGAAACCTGCGGCAAAGCGGTGGCGGCTGCTGAACAGGAATACCGCTTGCCGAAGCGGCTCCTGACGGCTGTATCGCTGACCGAGAGCGGTCACTGGCACAAGGAGAAGCAGGAAATGATTGCCTGGCCCTGGACCGTTTATGCCGAGGGACGGGGGAGATACCTGCCCAGCAAGGAAGACGCCATTAAGGAAGTGAAGACGCTTAAGGCAAAAGGCGTCAAGAATATTGACGTCGGCTGCATGCAGGTCAATCTCCATTATCACCCGGAAGCCTTTGAGGATCTGGAGGCTGCCCTCGATCCCAAACAGAATACACAATATGCCGCGAAACTCCTGAAAAGCCTCAGAGAGGAAAGTCGCTCCTGGAACATTGCGATCGCCCATTATCACTCCCGCACGCAGAAATTTAATGTTCCCTATCGCAAGAAAGTCCTGAGAATCTGGCAGAATGAGCGCCGCAAGGATACCGAAACACGAATGGCCGCTACGCGGGAAGCTTACAAACTCAAGCGGGAGCAACTTGCCGAACGGATCAAGGAAGCGAGCCAGCGCCGTTTCACGAAGGAAAATCAGCAGAAGCTGGCGATGAGCCCGCCATCCTGATTAAAACTTATTGCGCGCCTTCCCAGCTGCGCAAGGCCTCTTTCCGCTCCAACCCCCAACGATATCCATGCAGCTTACCGTCAGTACCGATAACCCGGTGGCATGGAACGATCAGGGAAACTGGATTTGTCGCACAGGCACGCCCCACAGCGCGGGCTGATTTCGGCGCACCCATGCCTTCGGCCAACTCCCGATATGTCTTCGTTTTACCTGGCCCAATCTGCAGCAAGGCTTGCCACACACGCCGCTGAAAGGCGGTACCATACATATCAAGTGGAATTTCCGGCAGGACCGTGGAAGATTCTTGCAAAAACCCCACAATCACCTTTGTCCAGTCCGCGAGCAGGCCAACATCAGCCGCGATCTCAGCCTGAGGAAACTCCCGCGCGAGCTCATCAACCAGTGCTTCCTTATCGTCTCCAAAATAGATAGCGCAGACGCCATGGCGCGTCCCGGCAACCAACATCAACCCGAGAAAACAATCCGCAAAGGCATAGGCTATCTCCGCCCCTGCCCCGCCCTTTGCATAGGACGCTGGCGTCATGCCGAGGCGGGCATGAGCCTTTTCATAAAGCCGGGAGGAGGATCCGAATCCGGCACCATAGGCCGCCTCCGACACCGTTTCGCCGGCCTTCACATTTTCCTTGAAGGCAATCGTCCGGCGATTGTCATAATAATCCATCGGAGAAATACCGAGGATCTTTTTGAAACTGCGGGAGAGATGATCCTCGCTGTATCCGGTTTCGCTCGCCAGCCATCGAAGGCTGAGTTTCTCATCCGCTTTCTCTGTTATATGCCGCTCGATCAACTGACAAATCTGGCGGGCCAGCGACAGCCCCGGATCGGCAATTTTCACCAAATCCGGACGACAGCGGCGGCAGGCACGAAATCCATCAGCTTCAGCCAGTTCCGGTAAATCAAAAAACCGTACATTTTCCGGCTTGGGGTTGCGCGCCGGGCAGGAAGGACGACAGTAAATCCCCGTCGTCTTGACCCCATAAACAAACTTGCCGTCTTCGGCCTTATCGCGGGTCAGGATTGCGTTCAGTCTTGAATCATTCGTCATTTTCTTGGTCCATCTCAATTACATTGAGAGGTAATCTAAGCAACTCATCAAATACCGACTATCCGATTTCCGAGATTATATCGCCGCCCTGCTTGGTAAGATCAGGTGGCAGTCTCCTCAAGCTTGGGGTCCGGCTCCGTCTCTTCTTTATCGGGATTTTTCCGACGAATAATAATATCACCATTCTCATTCATTTCCGGAGCCTCATACTGCGGGATAGACGCAATAAAGGCCCCAAGAGCATCCATGAGCTTGGTTATGCCCTGAAGCGCAAGATTCTCTGGGTCATCCTTTTTATCATCCGCCAGAGCGGGCGGCGCGAGCGCGATAAAAACTGTAACCGCAGAAGTCAAAATGACCCGTTTCATAGCAAATCCCTCCAGCGAATTAATGTGCCTTATTTCCTCTATGTAAGAAATTCTGTGGCAAATACACTGCTTTTTCATAATATAGCCTCTATGTGGCGCATTGGAAACATGAGGCGAAAGTCCAACTATGTTTGATCTTGTCATCATGGTGGACTGGTCCGCGGCCGCCTCACCAGGACCCGCAAAGCCATCGCCGGATAGATGCTGGCTTGCCTGGTCCGTCGGAGGCGTTCTCTCTAATGCGGAGTATTTTCGCACCCGCGCCACCTGCATGACGCGCATTCATGAATTGCTCGTAAATAATGACGGTTCCGCCTGCGTCGGGTTCGATTTCCCCTTCGGGTACCCCGCCGGAAGCGGCCTTGGCGGTGGGCGTTCGGCCTCCGCATATATCGCACAGCACCTGACCTCCGACGAACTGGACAAGAACAACCGCTTCGACGTGGCTTCCCGACTGAATGAGCAGATATCGGACGGCGCAGGACCCTTCTGGGGATGCCCGTCAACCGCAGAAACAGCCTATCTTACCGCCAAGAAGCCCGCGTTCGTCCATACAGAATTCACGGAGTGGCGCACTGTCGAAAAATTCCTTCGGGAGCAAAGAAAGGAGCATTCAATCTCCACAGTCTGGAAGCTATATACAACCGGGTCGGTCGGTAGCCAGTCCCTCACCGGCCTGAAAGAATTGAATGATCTCGCACGCCAGCCTGACATAGCGCATCGCGTCAAATTCTGGCCGTTTGAAACAAACTGGGAAGCGGATCTGGACGGGATCATCCTCACGGAAATCTGGCCAAGCCTGAATAGCCATGCGTCCTATGACCATCCGATAAAAGATGCGCGTCAGGTTCTGGCCTGCCGAGACTGGCTATTGGAAAAAATCGCTGCAGGGGACGTGCAGGAAGCTTTTGCAGCACCTAAATGGCTGTCGCCGTCACGGGAGAGGAAATGCCGGAACGAAGAGGGATGGATTTTAGGCGTCCGGTAGGAATTCTTGAAGCAAATCGGCCTTGGTGCGCTTAAAACCAGAGGCGATCCAGCTCTGCTCCATCTTTTGCAGAAGTTGCCCCAGCCTCTTCCCCTCTCCTACGCCAAGTTTCAGGAGATCACCGCCCGTGACCGGAAACGGCGGCGCGGTCCATCGCTTAGCTTCCTCCAGATAGATATCCAGCTTGACCTCCGGGCCGAGCGCCGCCCATAGCAGCAGGGTCTGGTCTACAAAGCCAGCCTTCCCGAGTTTATAGAGAAGCGTCCGGCAGGCGGATATGGGCATATCAGCTCCTACCTCTTTCCCGCACATCGTTGCAAGCCGTTCTTTTTGCTTGTTAGAGAAACGGAGTTTTCCTGCAAGAAACAATACTCTATCCTTGTCGCCGTCCAAAAGCGCCGCGAACCGCAAAAGCGCATCACTTGGAGCGCCCAGAGATAAGAGAGAATTCAAGCGAGACAAATCGGCCGGTCCACCAAGGAGGACCGTAAGGACCCCGGTTTCGCTCATAAGGCCAAGAGCAGGACCCGGATTATCCGTACCGAGCAGAAGTAACAACTCTTTCTGCACCCGCTCTGCCGACAACTGATCCAGCTGACCCGCCGCCTTCGCGCAGGCATGCAATGCATGCTCATCGGGGTTATTCTCACCGAAGCGGGCATAGAAGCGGAAATAGCGCAAAACACGCAAATAGTCTTCACGGATGCGGTCGTCTGCATTTCCTATAAAGCGGACATGACCGGCGGCGAGATCGGCAAGGCCACCGACCGGATCAACCAATTCACCTTCGGGATCGAGGTAAAGGGCATTAAAGGTAAAATCCCGCCGCTCTGCATCACGCTCCCAGTCCTGGGTGAAGGCAATATCGGCATGACGCCCATGACCGACCAGATCAACCCGCAAGGTCGTAATCTCGAAATGCCGCTTGTTCAGCACAGCTGTGATGGTGCCATGATCAAGCCCTGTGGGAAGCGCCGTGATACCAGCCCGCTCCAGCCCTTGCATTACCGCACCGGGCAGCAGATTCGTTGCGATATCGATATCTTCTGTCGCCAGATCCAGCAGCGCATCGCGTACGCAGCCTCCGACGAAACGGGCGGCGCCCCCTTCATTCCTTAATGCATTGATGATGGCCTGGGTTTCCGGCCAACGCCGCCAGGCAGGAGGGTGCGTGAGAAGATCTGTGAGCCGATGCTGCTCTGGCATCGCGCCGTCACTCTTTCTTTTCGGCAGGCAGAATCTGCGAATCGATTATTCGACCATCTTCAAATCTGGGCGGTACGTAGACAGTCCCCTCGCTTGGTTCCCCAGTCACCAGCCCCAGCCCAATCAGGCTAGCCGCCATCAGCAACAGCCCACTTATCGTCGAGATGGCGAGGGACGTTTTACCCCATTTTTTGTCTCCGCCCGCACGCGCGTTGAAATACAGGTAAACGCCATAAACGACGAAAGGAAGAATGAGAGGAATAATATGGAAAAGTATAGATCTGATCATTTCAACATTATCCGTTCCGATAAATCCTTAATCATGCCAGCCGTGGCGCCCCAGATATAATACTCACCGAACGGAATTGCATACCAGAACCTTTCCACGCCATTGCGGAACCCGCTATGTTTTTTGCGGTTCGCCTGATCAAGAAGGAAGTCGAGCGGGACTTCGAAAATTTCCGACACCTCACCGGCCTCCGGCCGCAAATCGAATGCGGGTTCAACAAGCCCGACAACCGGCGTCACAGAGTATTGGGTCACGGTGACATATGTCGTCAAAGATCCGATAACCTCTACTAAGTCCGGATCGAGCGAAATCTCTTCCTGGGACTCGCGCAGCGCTGTTGCAACAGCATTTTCGTCGCCCTCGTCCGCCCGTCCGCCGGGAAAGCTGATCTGGCCTGCATGCTTGGAAAGATGCGTTGCACGGCGGGTCAGAATAACAGTTGGACCGTCCTTCCGAAGGACAATAGGGACGAGAACCGCAGCCGGAACAAACGGCAGATCAACATCCGGGGCGCTCGCCGGGTTCAGATCATGATCCCCGCGCATTTTGTCCATTAGAGTCAGCGCGGGCGACAATGCCGTTGGCACAGGCTCCAGCGATTGCCTTAAAACTTCAGTCAGCTCCTGCTTCTTACTTATCAAAAATGTCATTCACTAATCCGAGTTCAAAAAACTGTCCGCTACTCCAAAATCCGAAACGGGCCTCATCCTCTATATTTTCTTCTCCGGCAAGATTTACAAGATCGTAGAAAACCGGCCGGTTGATCAGCGCCTCCAGATTTGCCCGAACACGGACATAAGGGGACGGTTCTTTCGTTTCCGGATCAATTTCCAGGCGAAACGGATGCTCTTCATCCATGATCACGAAATCGTCAACATTAGTGCGGAAGCTGATTACTCTCTCCCGCCCTTCCCCTTCAACAAACATCTCGACAGCAACAAACGGGGCATCATCAACGGTGATTCCGATCTTCTCTATCGGCGTCACAAGATAGTATTTTTCGTCATCATCAAGCCTGATAACCCCGGAAAACAGCTTTACCAGCGGTTTCCGGCCGATGGGTGATCCGAGATAGAACCAGGTCCCATCGCGGGCAATCCGCATATCGAGATCACCGCAAAAATCGGGATTCCACAGATGAACCGGCGGGTGCTTTTGCCCTTCAATCTGTTTGATAATGGCCCCGAGGCCGTCTTTTGTCTCCATAGTTGTCATAATTTTGGCCTTAAACGCTCATTTTTTGATACTATATTTAGGTTAGTCCTCGCTGGCTACCAAATCGCCAGTTCAGATTACTCATTTTTCACAGATGATGACAGGCTCACATGAACACAACTGGCAACACCGAACGGGAAATAGTCGAAAGAGTAGACAGCCTATCTGAAAAGTTCTCCGACCTTAAATCCGGTATAGGCGAGTTCATTTTCGGTCAGGATCAGGTGGTCGAGCTTACATTAATCACCCTCCTTGCCCGCGGGCACGCTTTATTGATTGGCGTTCCGGGCCTTGCCAAAACCCGTCTTGTCGAGACATTAGGCGGCGTGCTCGGTCTGGATGACAAACGCGTCCAGTTTACCCCAGACCTGATGCCCGCCGATATACTGGGCTCGGAAATTCTCGAAACAGCTGAGGACGGCAGCCGCCATTTCAAATTTCTGAAAGGGCCTATATTCGGTCAAATACTAATGGCGGACGAGATTAACCGCGCCAGCCCTCGCACCCAGTCCGCCCTGCTTCAGGCGATGCAGGAAGAGATGGTCACGATCGCTGGACAGACCTATCCCCTTCCGCAGCCGTTCCATGTGCTTGCCACGCAAAACCCGATTGAGCAGGAAGGAACCTATCCCCTGCCCGAGGCGCAGCTCGACCGTTTCCTGATGCAAATCAATGTCGGCTATCCGGACCGGGAGACTGAACGGCGCATCCTCCTTGAAACCACTGTCAATGAAGAGGCGGCCCCAGTTCAGATTCTCTCCCCTGCGGAGTTGATGGAGGCGCAGCATCTGGTTCGCGAAATGCCGGTGAGCGATTCCGTCATCGATGCCATATTAAAACTGGTGCGCGAGGGACGCCCCGGCGAGAGCGAAAACGAACTGATCAACAAATATGTATCCTGGGGGCCTGGGCCGAGGGCCAGTCAGGCGCTTATTCTGGCGGTACGCGCGCGGGCTTTGCTTGAAAAAAGATTGAGCCCGTCGATTGATGATGTTGTTGCGCTCGCCAAGCCGGTGCTGCGTCACCGGATGGCGCTTTCCTATGCGGCCCGAGCGGAGAATATAACGATGGAGGATATCATCGACTCGCTTACGGTTCCGCTGGAGTAAAACATGTTCAAACCGCGTCGCGTGAGTACCCAGCAACTGGATGACAGGGTAAAAGCTGAAAGGCTTGCGCAGACGCTACCACCGTTGATACTTGCCGCGGAAAATCTGGTGAATGCCTTTGATATGGGAGTTCACGGAAGGCGACGCGCCGGAACCGGAGAAGATTTCTGGCAATTCAAACAATATGGCCCGGATGATCCGACAACCAGCATAGACTGGCGGCAAAGTGCCAAGCGCGAGCATATATATATCAAGCAGAAGGAGCAGGAAACCGCGGAAACTGTCTGGATCTGGCGGGATACATCCCAAACCATGGACTATGGATCGGATCGCGCGGAACAGTCCAAGCTGGACCGCGCGACATTGCTTAGCCTTGCGCTTGCACTCTCTCTTTCAAAAAGTGGCGAAAAATTCGGCTTGATTGGGCAGGCCGAAAAAGCATCGACCGGGCCTGCTTCTTTTAATCGGTTTGTCGGCCGCGTTTCGGAAATTCAGAGCCCGTCCCTGATTGACCTCAAATTTGCCGATCAACTGTCAAATAAATCGACTGTGGTCTTGATCAGTGATTTCCTCGTTGACCCGTCAGAAATTTCCCAGATGGTGAGCCACTTTGTCAATCTCGGTTGTCGCGGGTTCCTGATGCATGTCGCCGATCCGGTGGAGGCCGACCTTCCCTTCGATGGGCGCACCCGGTTTCTGCCCATGACGGAAGGAGATGATATCACTCTTGGCCGGGTTGAAGTTGTGCGAGATGATTATCAATCGCTCTTTAACGCGCATCGGCAGGAACTTCTCGAAATCGCGAGGAAAGTCTCCTGGGATTATAGTTTCCATCGAACGGACGCCCCAGCAAGTGAAGCCTTCGCCGCGCTCTATTCCGCCCTCAATATACGGGGGGGCAAGGCATAATGGCAGCGATCACGTCCATTTCCTTCCTTTTTCCCTGGGTACTGACAGCCCTCCTAACGCTCCCGTTGATCTGGTGGCTTTTGCGCATTGTTCCGCCGCGCCCAAAATCCGTGATATTCCCGGCAATCCGGTTTCTGTATCGTCTGAAAAAAGATGAACAATCAGCGGCGACAACGCCCTGGTGGCTGCTACTTTTGAGATTGGTGATTGCGGCCCTTATCATTCTGGCCATCGCCGGGCCCATCCTCAATCTTCCGGAGCAGCGTGACAGCAGCGGTGACGTCGTCATGATTGTCGATGATGGCTGGACCGCCGCCGAATCCTGGAACGACCTGAAAGCAACGCTAAACAAGCTGGTACAGGAAACAACCCGGCAGGAACGCCAGGTATACATCGTTACGACGTCGCGGGAAGTTGAAGGCAGACTGCCCTCCCTGAGCCCGCTGGCCGATCGGGAGGCGCTCGGTATTGCCGCATCGCTGGAGCCAAAATCCTGGCCGTCATATTACGGCGATCTCTCCCAGCTTTTGCCGCGCCTTGAATCTCTCGATAACCCTGAGTTTATCTGGCTATCGAGCGGTATCCTGCAGGAAACAGACATTCCCGATCTTGAAGATTTCTTCACCAGGCTGACTGAAATAGGCCCCCTGACTATTTTCCATGAAGAAAGCGTCATCGCCACACCGGTCATTGGCGTACCCAGTATCAACAGCGAAAAACTGAGAGTACCGTTGAACCTTCCGGCAGGTGCCGCCGCGAATGAAGGTGTCCTCACCGCCATTGTGGATGACGGAAAAATTATCGCCTCGCTTCCATTCACATTTTTAGAGAATGAAACATCCGCCTTCGTTGATCTGAATATCCCGAACAAGATCCGGAATGATATCCGCCGACTTGAAATCAGCAATAGCCGGAATGCCGGTTCCATTTTCCTGCTCGATCAGCGTTGGCAGCGGCGTCAGGTCGGTCTGGTCACAAGTGTATCCGAGCAGGTTGATCAGCCGCTCCTCGATGAGGTTCATTACCTGACCCAGGCGCTGACCCCCTTCTTTGATATCACGCGCGGCACAATTGAAGGGCTAGTGGCAGAGGACCAATCCCTTATCGTACTGGGGGATGCGGCAAACCTGCCCGAAGGCATTGAAAGGAAACTTGTCGACTGGATCGCCAAGGGGGGCGTGCTTGTTCGTTTTGCCGGACCGAAGCTCGCGAACTCAAACGGTGCGCTTGTGCCGGTCAATCTCCGTTCCGGCAATCGCAGCCTTCAAGGGGCGATGTCCTGGAACCAACCTGCACCTCTTGGGCCCATTCCACAATCCAGCCCGTTCTTTGGCCTTTCTATTCCGACGGATGTAGCCGTTAACAAGCAAGTTCTTGCAAATCCATCCCCCGAGCTTCTTGATAAGACATGGGCCCAGTTGGAAGACGGCACACCGCTGGTGACAGCCGACAGGCAGGGCAACGGCTGGCTGGTACTGTTCCACACCACCGCCACGCCCGAATGGTCGAATTTGGCGATTTCCGGACTATTTGTGGAGATGCTGCGCGAGATTGGCAATCTTGGCCAATTGACAAGCCAGAATTTTTCCAGTCAACGAAGCCTGCCGCCGTTCCAGCTCATGGATGGATTTGGGAGCCTCCGCAGCGAAACCGGCATAGCCGAACCGATCAACACCGCAGAGATGGAAGATCTGATTCTGGATGCCCGCCATCCACCCGGTTATTACGGGGATGAGAATTTCAGTATCGCCATTAATATTGGCCAGTTCGAAGCAGACTATTCCGTTGTGGATATGGGACAGTTCCCCGCGACTATCCGGTATTTCGACAGATCGGCCGTTGTTGACCTGATCCTGCCCGTCCTTCTTGCCGCGCTGCTTTTGGTGCTGGTCGATCAAATCGTATCGCTTCATTTACAGGGCAAACTGCCTGCCCTTCGAACGGTGTCGCGCGCAGCCGCCCTCTTCATTGTCATCGCGGCCAGTGTGAATGTCATGTCAGTGGAAACATCGGCGCAGGAGGCTGATCTCGACGGGGATGCCAAGGCACTCGCGGCCACACTCGACACCCGGCTTGGCTACATCCGCACCCATGATTCAACGGTCGACAGGATGAGCCATAACGGGCTTGCCGGGCTAAGCCGACAACTCAGGAACAGGACGGCGGTTGAGACCAAAGACCCGCTCCCGATTGATATAGAACGGGACGAGCTTATTTTCTACCCCTTGATATACTGGCCCGTTACCCCGGATTTTCCGGCTCTTTCGGAGCAGGCGATCCTCAAATTAAATGACTATTTCAATGGCGGCGGGACAATTCTGTTTGATACCCGCAACCAGAACAATGTCGGCCAGTTTGGACCGGATCTCTATAACAGCCCGGAAAACATTCGTCTTCGGCAGCTGACCGCAAGACTGGATATTCCGCGAATACATCAGGTCCCTCCGGACCATGTCGTCACCCGCGCTTTCTACCTGATGCAAACCTTTCCCGGTCGGTATGACGGCGGCGACGTCTGGATTGAAGACACCGCTGGCATTCAAGGGAACGACGGCGTCGCCTCGATCGTTATCGGTAGCAATGACTGGGCCGCCGCCTGGGCGATTGACGCAGATGGCCGCTATCAGGCGGCCACACTTCCCGGGAACGAACGACAGAGAGAGCTGGCATATCGCTTCGGCATTAATCTGGTGATGTATACGCTCACCGGAAATTATAAGGCGGATCAGGTCCATATCCCTGCTATTCTGGAAAGGCTGGGGCAATGAGAGAGGAAAGCTTCGTCTCATCGCTTGATTTCAGCCCCTATCTCCCGCTTGACTGGCTCGTTATCCTTGCCTTGATCTGCCTGGGTATTTCTCTTTTCGCTCTTTGGCGGCGCGGGCGCGGAACGCTTCTGCGCGGGGCCCTGATGGCATTGTTGTTGTTGATGCTCGCCAATCCTGTCCTCTTGACGGAAAAGCGAACATTTCTTGATGATATCGCCGTTATTGTTCTGGATGAAACCAACAGCCAGAAGATAGGCCAACGCGGCGAAACAGCAAGCGCTACCTTTGACGAGTTGAAATCCCGCCTCGAGGCAATCGCGAACCTGAATATCGAAACCATTACGGTCAAAAACAAGACAACCTCTCTTCTGGGAGATAAAGACGGAACCCACGCTTTTGACGCACGAGAGGAGGCGCTCAAGAATATCCCCCCGGATCGCGTGGCGGCCACGATCTTTATCACTGACGGCCAGATTCATGACGTGCCGCAAAATCTGGAAGAGGCAAAAGAAACCGGCCCTGTCCATTTCTTGCTGACGGGCGAGGAAAATGAAAAGGATCGCGTGCTTCGTGTCGTGAAAGCCCCCACATTCGGTATCGTCGATCAGCCGTTGCAGTTCATCATAAAAATTGAAGATTTTGGCGTCACCGAACCAGTTCAAGCCGCGCGCGTGACAATCGCTCAGGATGGGGAGGTTGTTGCTGAGGATCTGGCGCAAATCGGAGCGGACCTCACTCTGGACCTGACCTTGACGCATGGGGGCGCCAACTTCTTTGAAATCGCCGTCAATCCACTGGACGGAGAACTAACCGAGAAAAACAACAGCGCCTATATCACGGTCAACGGTATCCGGGACAGGTTACAGGTCTTGCTCGTGTCCGGCGAACCCCATATGGGAGAGCGGGGTTGGCGCAATATCCTTAAATCCGACCCGTCGGTCGATCTTGTGCATTTCACGATTCTGCGCCCCCCTGAAAAACAGGACGGCACGCCAATCACGGAGCTTTCGCTGATCCCGTTTCCAATCCGCGACCTGTTTGAGAAGAAGCTCAATGATTTTGACCTGATCATCTTTGACCGGTATCGGCGGCGCGGGGTCCTGCCGTCAAGTTACCTTAACAATATCTCTCGCTATGTGAAGGAAGGGGGCGCCTTGCTGGAGGCCGCCGGACCAGCCTTTGCAACACCGCTCAGCCTGTATCAAACTCCCTTGTCGGAGGTACTTCCGGGGCGACCCACCGGTTACGTTTTTACCGAAGGATATGTTCCGAGCATTAGCGAGACCGGCAAACGCCATCCGGTAACAGGTCTGCTGAAAGCAAATATACAGGAAAGCGACAACTGGGGCCGCTGGTTCCGGATGATCGAAGCCGAAGCGCTTGGGGGGGAAACTCTGATGACGGGCCCGTCGGATCAGCCCCTCCTCATTCTAGAGCGCAGTGGAGACGGGCGTGTTGCGCAGCTGCTCTCTGACCATGCATGGCTTTGGGGCAGAGGGTTTGAAGGCGGCGGCCCGCAATCTGAGCTTCTCCGGCGTGTTTCTCACTGGCTGATGAAAGAACCGGAACTTGAAGAGGAACAACTGAAAGCCGTTGTCGCCGGGAACATGCTCAATATCCAGCGGCGCTCCCTCGACACGGCGCCGGCGACTGTCACGGTGACAGACCCCGACGGAAACGTGACGCAACTTTCCCTTTCCGAAGCGGAAAACGGGATGCAAACGGGAAATATTCCGCTTCAGACCAGCGGCCTGCATATTCTGGAAGACGGTCAGCAAAAATCTCTGGTTGCTGTTGGCGCGCTCAATCCGAAGGAACTCCATGACATCCGCGCAAGCACGGACAAAATTGCGGATATTGCGAAGGCGACTGGCGGCGGCATTCGCTGGCTGAAAACGGACGGCCTCCCGGACTTCAGGCGGACGAAGCCGGATAACCGTCAGTCTGCGGACTACTGGTTCGGCCTGCGCGCCAACGAGAATTACGAGATTACCGGCTATAATCGGCAAGCCATGCTATCGCCACTTATCGCCCTCATCCTCGCCCTTGCCTTCTTATGCATCGGTTGGTGGCGTGAAGGCCGCTAACCGAGCCATCATCTCATCAGTTTCCGTCTCAAAAGCAGTCCGGCCCGGAAATGAAGATATATCCGCTACGCCGGCAATAATCCCGGAAACATTCTCCAGCGTACCCGGCGCGCATTCCTTCACGAGAAGCCTGTGCTTCTCAACCGGGCCCGGCATTTCAAAGCCGAGAACAGCTGCGTTCTGAAACCCGAACTGACCGTAATATTCCGGATCCCCGACAAGGACAATCAACTGATGACCTTGTTCTGTCGCAACCCTAATAGTTTCCCGCATGAGGGCGACCCCGATCCCCTTGCCCTGCAACTCCGGCTCGACCGCGATTGGCCCAAGAAGCAAGGCCGGGGTTTTTCCGCCAATCATGACCGGCCAGTAACGAATAGTCGCCAGGAGAGTGTCTCCCTCTACCGTGACAAAGCTCAATTCAGGCAGAGGTGTAATGTTCTCGCGAACTTTATAGGCAGTCTTATTGAATCTGTCCGGGCCGAAACAACGATCAAGCAAAGGCTCAATCAAGGCCGCATGTTCGGGCCGCTCGTGAATAATCTGAGGCATGACGGAATTCCAATTTCTAACGGGCTAGACAACAATGCCTCTTAAAAAAGATCCCGATCCGTCATGAAATATATGATGACTAACGCACAGGCAGTTTAAGCGGCAGCACAAGTAAGGGCAGCAGCCTGTCGTCGTCGAAGTTTGGTCATCTGTTTGCTCATGAAGCGCAAATATCACAGGCAGTGTTCCAAGGAAAGAAATAAATCATGCCTTGCCTGCGCTAAATTCAAGGATTAGTTTTTAACTTTAATAAAAGAACGGGCGCGCAACCCACGTATTTTGCCGGAGAATTTCCGAATGTTTTACAAACCATCCGAACCCCATGGCCTTAAGCACGGCCCCTTCAAGGCCATTGTCGCCCCGCGCCCGATAGGCTGGATCAGCACCCTTGCCACTGACGGCACTGTCAATCTGGCACCCTTCAGCTTTTTCAATGCAATGGCCGAAAATCCACCGATTGTCGCGATGGGAATCAATGGCACCCACAGCGAAGGCGGTGCGAAGGATTCACTTGATAACATCGAGGCAACGAAGGAATTCGTCTGCAACATGGTTTCTTATAATCTTCGGGAACAGATGAATTTAAGTTCGGCCATGCTGCCGCGTTCCGTTGACGAATTTGATTATGCCGGACTGACCAAGGAACCGTCCGCCCTCGTCAAGCCGCCTCGCGTCAAGGAAAGCTTCGCTCATTTGGAATGTATCCACCATAAAACGATTATCTTGCCTTCTCATAACCCGAAGGTAGTGAATAGCATGGTTCTGGGGGAAGTCGTCGGTATCCATATCAGCGATGAAATCATCGTCGATGGCATGATTGACATGAAGAAATACCAGCCGCTCGCGCGCCTTGGATATATGGATTACTGCCATGTCGAAGATATCTTCTCCATGGACCGGCCGGTCGTCTGACGGGCAGGTCACATCCTAGACACCTTGCCAGGTTCCCCGGATTTCCCGCGCCAGCTTTTCGGAAATGGCGCGGGCGAAATCCTGATATCCTTGTGCTGGCTCGGTAAAGGCCCCGATCCCGCCGATCACTCTTTCCCGGTAATAGCTGTCGAGCTCCGGCTCATCGTTGAGGATCGGCAGGCCGTTGATGATAACCCCGGATGCGACAATCCGGTCCCGCGCCGCCTCAGGCGGGCGCCCGATGGAAACCACACCGTCTCCTGAAATATCAATCACCCTGCGCAGAGAAATATTCCGATCATGCGAAAAAAGGGAGAAGGCATGATCCAACGCCCCGGCTATGGCCGTCCCGCCATATGGAAAGGTCCGCGACACATTATCGAGCTGGTTCGCAAATTCATGAGCAGCCTCTGCCCCCGCAATGACGCGCCAATCAAGAATCATTCGTTGCTCGCCGAGGCCGGCCCAGTGGGTAGCCGCGATGCTGATCTGCCCTCTTGGGCCTGCCGCGATTGCCTCGATCACAAGGTCACTACGAAATGCCGCCGCAAAGCCGCGCATCTGAAGGTTATACTCGTCATAATTTACACTGGACGAAACATCGATGGCGAGAACGAGTTGCATGTCCACTTCATCGGCAGAAACGTCCGTTTTCGGGGTCAGAACGAATATCAGTATTGCGATCAGGGATAGCCATTTCATTGCAATTTTGCTCACACGCCCCAGGTTAGAAAGGTGAAGTCGAGTCTATCGTAATTCACGGCAAAAGTATGACCAATTTTCCAAAGGGTCATGACCCGGGTCGTCTTTTATGCCATTATCAGAAGAGATCGCGAAACTAACAGAGAGTGGATCATGAAAAAAATCGTCATCGCAATTATTGTGGTTTTGGTGGCTATCGTCGGCCTGGCGGTAGCTCTGCCCTTCATTGTGCCAACGGACCGGATCAAACAGGAACTGATCCAGGCAACCAATGACGCCACGGGGCGAGAACTGGCAATTGACGGCGATTTCAGCCTCTCCGTTTTCCCGACTCTCGGGGTGACCGCAAATTCCGTGACATTCTCGAACGCGGAAGGCGCCCAGAATCCCAGCATGGCCGCCATCGACAGCCTCACTGTCAAGCTCAGCCTTTTGCCCCTGATAACCGGTAAGGTGCAGGTCGATGAATTCGTCCTGACCAAGCCAGTCATCAACCTTGAAGTCGATGAAAGCGGCAAGGCAAACTGGGAGTTCGATACCGCCAAAGCAGAGGCCCCCAAAGAAACGGAAGCCGCAAGCTCGGATAGCGGGGCGACGGATCTTGGCATATCGGACCTGAACCTCGGTGATGTACGCATCGTTGACGGAGTGGTCAATTTCGTCGATCAGAAGGGCGGAACAAATATCAATCTCAGCGACATCAATCTCGAACTTGTACTGCTTGGTCTAGATCAGCCGTTCGATGCAAAGGGCAGCGCCGTCTGGAATAACGAGGAGGTCGAACTTGACGTCAATGTGGGCGCCCTTCGCAGCATTCTTGAAAATATCGAGACAACGACGACAGTTAATGTCGCATCCAAGAACATCAATCTCAATTTTGACGGCCTGGTAAAAAGCACTCAACCTCTGAACCTCGGCGGCACGACAACAGTTGATGTTCCGTCGGTGCGGGACCTCGCAGCATGGGCGGGCGCCCCTCTGGAGGGAGTATCGGAAACAGGTTTCGGCCCGCTGAAGATCAGCGGTAAGCTTGGCGCGAACGATACCAAATACAGCTTCTCTGAAGCCACCATCAGCTTTGATGAGATTGTCGGCGCCGGCGATTTCAGTATTGATCTGGGCGGCAAGGTTCCGGATATCGTGGGCAAGCTCGCGCTTGAAACGCTGGACTTGAACCCCTATCTCCCGGCGGAGCAAAACGGAGAAAGTAAAGCCCCTGCGGCACCGGCACAAAAATCATCAGGGGAAAAATGGGACACGACCCCCATTGACCTCTCCGCACTGAAAGCGGTTAATGCCAAATTCGACCTGTCGGTTCAACAGATCCTGTTCCAGAAAATCAAGATCGGCGCAAGCGCCCTCGCAACCACGATCAAGAATGGAATCCTTGATCTCGCCCTGACGGAAATGAACCTGTATGACGGAACGGGCACGGCCACTGTAACGGTGAACGCGCAGCAACCGACTTTGAAAATCACCAACGCGATGACGATTGAGAACATCCAACTGAAGCCCCTGCTGACTGACGCCGCAGATTTCAAGAAGCTGGAAGGCAAAGGGATGTTCCAGACTGATCTATCCACGAGCGGCAAATCGCAGGCCGATTTGGTGAGCGCTCTTAACGGAACCGGCCAGATCCTGTTTGAGGATGGGTCAATCTCCGGCGTCAATCTGGCCGCCATGGCGCGGAACGTGACCACGGCCTTTACCAGTAAAGGCGAGGAGCAGAAGACGGATTTTGCCGAAATTTCGGGAACCTACCAGATTGCGAATGGTATCCTCACAAACAATGACCTCAAAATGCTGAGCCCGTTTATCCGGCTTTCCGGCGCAGGAACCGTTGAACTTCCTCCGCAAACCCTGAATTACCGGATTGAACCGAAGCTTGTCGCGACGACCGAAGGACAAGGTGGCGGTGAAGCCGCCGGCGTTGCCGTCCCGATCATCGTTTCCGGCCCTTGGGATAATCTGAAATATGCGCCTGACCTCGCCGGCGTCCTCAAAAACGCCGCCAACCCGGAAGGCGTAAAGAAGCTCCTTGAAGGCGCCAAAGGATCGGGTGACGGCGTCAAGGACGTCCTTAAAGGGGTCAAAGATAAAGATCCCGCTGCCGTCAAAAACCTGCTTGATGCTGCTGGTGGTCTTCTCGGCGGTAAAAAAGACTAAGTTCTGCTATATAACCCGCGGGAAACTCAGCTTTCCCGCGGTTTGCGTTCTTCAATAGCCCCACCGGATTCTTTCCACGCACCAAATCCGCCATCAATATGGCACACGTTCGGCAAGCCCATCTCCTGCACAGACTTTGTTGCAAGCGCCGAGCGCCAGCCCGCCGCGCAAAAGAAGACGAAACGGTTGCCGTTGGCGAACAGGTCACGATGATATGGACTGTCCGGGTCAACCCAGAATTCCAGCATACCGCGCGGTGCATGGACAGCGCCGGGCACCTGGCCTTCCCGCTCCAGCTCCCGAACATCGCGAATGTCGACAAAGGTCACATTGTCCTGCCCATAGAGCGCAAGGGCCTCGTCAATCGATAAGGTTTCGATTTCGCTGGTCGCTTCTTCAACGAGCTGCTTTATGCCTTTTTTCATTATTAATCGCCCCTTCTCGCTTCAAATTGCGAAAACAATCTTGTCTTTCGCCCTATATATGATGTTACTATTTACCCATACATGACGCCTATAGCGTACGTCGAGATAAAAAATAAAGGGAGAATGAGAATGGACCTTTCATTTACCAAGCAAGACAACGCCTTTCGCGACGAAGTACGCCAGTTTCTCGCTGAAGAATTTGACGAAGATCTCAAGCAGAAAATGGCGGAAAACAGAAACAGCTATCTTCCCAAGGACGATCACGTCCGCTGGCAAAACTCATTGGCGAAAAAAGGTTGGCTGACGCCGGATTGGCCGGTGGAATATGGCGGCCCCGGATGGAACACGACGCAGAAGTATATTTTCCAGACGGAAATGGCAAATGCTAATGCACCCGGAATCATGCCCTTCGGCATCAGCATGTGCGCGCCGGTTATCATGAAATTCGGCAGCGAGGAACAGAAGCAGCGGTTCCTTCCGGACATTCGCGACAACAAAGTGTGGTGGTGTCAGGGATACTCGGAACCAGGTTCAGGATCTGACCTCGCCAGCCTGCAGATGAAAGCAGAGGATAAAGGCGATCATTTTCTCTGCAATGGCTCCAAAATATGGACGACACTCGCGCAATATGCTGACTGGATTTTCTGTCTTGTCAGAACCTCCACAGAAGGAAAGCGTCAGGAAGGTATTTCATTCCTGCTGATCGACATGAAGTCCGAAGGGGTGACGGTCGATCCCATCCAAACTATCGACCTGCCGATCAAAGGTGCACAGGAAGTCAATCAGGTCTTCTTCAATGATGTGAAAGTGCCGAAGGAGAACCTTATCGGCGAGGTCAACAAAGGATGGACCTACGCAAAATATCTCCTCGAGTTTGAGCGCGGCAACGCCTATGCCGGTCGCCTCAAACGCGGTGTCGAGAAAATACGCACGATTGCCGCGAAGGAAGTGGATGGTCAGGAACCCGTGATCAAGAATGCCGCCTTCAACGCCAAGCTCGCGCGGCTGGAAGTTGCGGTTCAGGCCCTTGAGATGACGGAGCTTCGTATCTTGAGCAAACTGAGTTCTGGTCAGAATATGGGACCGGAGTCCTCGCTCATGAAATGCCGGGGAACGGACCTCTATCAGGAAGTTGTCCAGTTGGCGCTCGAAGCGGTCGGGACCTATTCGATGCCCTTTACGCCTCTTTATCCCGGCCAGAACGAGGAGCCGATTGGTGCTGATTACGCAAGCGGTGTTGCGCCACGTTATTTTAACGCCCGAAAAGTCTCCATCTATGGCGGATCAAACGAGATTCAACGCAATATTATGGCCAAGCTGATCCTCGGTCTATAAAGGCGGAGATGGCCCAGTCTCTGACCGGGATTTGTGAGTGATGAGCCGGATCAGATCGAATAAGGAGGACGTCATCCGCGTTTCGATGTGGTCCGGGCCGCGTAATATTTCGACGGCCATGATGCGCTCCTTCGGGAGTCGTCCGGAATGCCTGGCGGTGGATGAGCCGTTTTATGCCTATTACCTTGCCAAGACCGGCCTCAAACATCCCATGCATGAGGAAATAATCGCCAGTCAGACGACAGATTGGCGAGTTGTCTCGGAGAACCTGAATGCGCCCCGTCCGGCGGGCGGTATGCTTTATATCAAGCATATGACCCACCATATGACACCGGAAGTCGATCTCGGCTGCTTTCAAGATCACCGCAACTGCTTCCTGATACGGGATCCGAAAAGGGTCATTGCCTCCTACGCCGCCAAATGGGACCAGATCACGACGGAGGATATCGGGATCAAACGGCAACTTGAAATATTCAGGACCCTCGAAAAACAGACAGGTCAAACACCCATCGTTATCGAGGCGGAGGATATATTGAGACAACCGGAAGCAATGCTGAAAAAACTGTGCGCCGCCCTCGATATTTCATGGAATCAGGAAATGCTCTCCTGGCAGAAAGGTCGTCACCCGGAAGATGGCGTCTGGGCTACCCATTGGTACGCTTCCGTTGAGGAAACGACGGGCTTTGCTCCTTATGAGGAACGTGAAATCAAGCTGAAGCCAGAGCTGGAAGCGTTACTGGAAGAACAGATGCCTTATTACGACGCGCTGCGCTCCCATAAGATTTAGTCGCTATCCGCCTCTTTCTTGAGAGCAAGGTCAAGCTTTCGCATCCAGTCCTTGATCCGAGCCTCATTCACGCCGAAATCGCGATAGCCGTAATGAGCTCGGCTGAACACCGCAAGGGTTGAGCGGCCCGCCCCAAGATTGATAAAACGGGCCGTGATTGTATCCGGATATCCGATGAGTTTGGAATATTGAACATAGTCAACTTGCAGATCTTTGCCGATTTCCCGGCTACCAAGTTTTTCCGTTCGCGGTTCAGCGAGGGCAATCTCCTCGAACGAAGCGGCAAGGTTAGCCATATCGATTTCGAAGATTGGACTGATCGTTTTAGGGGGATACGGGCAATAGTCCGGCGGTGACATGAGATAGGTATTAGGTTTACGAGGCTTCTTCAGTGATGAAAAATCCAGATCTGGCCTCTGGACATTTTTCAAAAGATTCTTCAACATTGAAAGGCTCTCTTTATATAAAATCCTATATCCCCAATAGAAAATCCAGACTAGCGAATTATGATTAGAAAGTTCAAATAAATAATATGTTGGTGCGAGAAGAATTTAGCAGAGAACGGGTAGACGAGCTTATTCGCGAAGCAAAACGCCATGGACCTTTTCACGCCCTGACCCATGAAGAGAGGGACGCTACCCGGCATGAATTTTTATCCGGAATAACAAAAGAAGAAGGGCTTTGGGTGTTCGGCTATGGCTCCCTCCTCTGGAACCCGGCTTTTCATTTCACCGAGTGGCAGCCCGCGCGCCTCCATGGTTTTCGCCGCCGTTTCTGCCTCCAGGCTTCGATCGGCAGGGGAAGCCCTGAAAAGCCGGGCCTGATGCTTGCTCTCGATCATGGCGGCTCCTGTAACGGGCGCGCCTTTCATATTGCACCGGAAAAGATTGAGACTGAAACGGATATACTCTGGATGCGGGAAATGATTTCAGGCTCCTATGATGCCCGTCATGTCCATATGCGACTGCCGGACAGAACCGTGAAGGGGCTGACATTTGTGATCAACCGGTCCCATCCGCGTTATCTTGCCAATATCAGTATGGAAGAAACCGCCCGCTTGCTCGCCTCTGGGGAGGGGCGTCTCGGGACCTGCCGCGATTACCTCAACAACACTGTCGCACATCTTGACGAGATGAAGGTGAAAGATCGCTACCTTCATGAGATACAGCAAAAAATGAAGGAGCTTGATCATCGCTCCGACATCACCTAACAATTCGCCTTCCGATTTTTTATGCGCGAGTAATACGCTTTGACAACCGAGCCTTCCAGCGATCTGCCGCCGATCTTTGTCATCAACCGGTCGAAGGACAGTCATCGCCGGGCGGATATGACGGAACGGCTTGCCAAAGTTGGGTTGACGCCGGTCTTTTTCGACGCTATCGACGGATATCAACTCGATATCCCAAATCTTGCTGACTATGACGGCGAGAAACGCCGCCGTTATTTCGGCAAGGATCTAAAGGCGGGAGAGATCGGCTGTCTCCTCTCTCATCGAGGCATTTACGAGAAAATGGTCGCCGAGAATATTCCGAAGGCACTCGTGTTGGAAGATGATGTTTTCCTCGCCGATGATTTCAAGGAGGTCTTGCGGGACATCCAGAAAACCCCTGTTCCCTGGGATTTGATCCGCTTTGTCGGGCATGGCAAGGTTTTCGATGTCGGATACCGGACCCTCGATCCGCTCAATCATGGCTACAGCATTACGCGGGTACCAACCTCCCCGAGCGGCGCATACGCCTACCTGCTGACCCTGAATGCCGCTAACCGGCTGCTTCACTTTATGCAAAGAAACTGGGTGCCCGTCGATATCATTCACAGCCGAGCCTGGCAGACACGCTTGGAGACCCTTCTGATCCATCCCTCTCCAGTTACTCCCGATCTGGAAGGCCCCTCCACCATCGGGGATGAACGCTTCGATAGATCAAGGCAAATCAGCGGCCTCACGAAGCTGCTCCATCCATTTTACCGATTCTGGTATAAGCTCAGCAACGGCGCGGGAAAGCGAATTGTTTATTATTTGACCTGGTTTCGGGATTGAAAATATCTATCGAGCGGATCAAGTCTGCTCACAATAGAAAATATTCGCATAGGGCGCTTATAGGCAAAGAAAGTATTTGCCTTGAGTTTAACCGGTCCCCTTAAAAACTCGCGCGATCAAAAATTTATCTCATCAATACAATCAATATCTACAAAAATATTATGTAGAATAGATTCTGTTTTTGCTCATTTAATCACCATTAAATAATATAATAAACTCCTAACATTGAGCCGTGACATTTAATATAGAAAAAATATGAGTAATATTTATTATTAAAGTAATACTAAAAATAATTTAATTAAAAATTAACTACAATTAAGTACAATTATATCTAGTACTTAGAGATATATTTCATATTACCAAGTACAGACGAAATTATTTCTAAAACACCAACATGAATTTGGAGAAAGAAAGTGAACTATCCTGGACAAGAGGTTTATTTTGATAAAAACGACCTGATTGTAAGTAAAACCGATCTTAAAGGACACATTACTTATGCAAATCATACCTTCCTGGAAATAGCAGGTTATGAGGAAAATGAGGTTATCGGGAAACCGCACAACGTTATCCGGCACGGCAATATGCCGCGCGGCGTTTTCGACCTTTTTTGGAACACCATTGGGAAGGGGGAAGAGATTTTCGCCTATGTGGTAAATTCGACAAAGAACGGAGATCATTACTGGGTCATCGCCCATGTAACGCCAAGCTATCAAAATGGCAATGTTTCGGGATACCACTCCACCCGCCGCGTGCCCAACCCGCGAACAATCAAAGAGGTTATTGAGCCGCTTTACACAGAGTTGAACGACATCGAAAGCGCCTCTAGTAACCGCAAGGAAGGCATTCAGAAATCTGTTAGTCGCCTTGAGGAAATTTTGACGGAAAAAGGATTGAGCTACAACGAGTTTGCGGCATCCTTGATGAAGGAGCAGTAAGATGAACATGGAACTGAAAATAGACGCAACCGACACTTTGGGCGTTGCTCCTGAGCGCTTGCAGGAAATCCTGGAAGTCGCGGACAACATCTGTCTTGGCAATTTTGAAAGCCGGATAAAGAATATTCCGGCTGAAGAAGGAATGGAACGCACGCTCTGCACTAAGATCAACGAAATGATCGACCGTGCCGATGCTTACTTGCGCGAATCCACGGCTTGTCTAGGCTTTATTGCGGAAAATCAGTATTTCCGTCGTATCGCTCCGGAAGGGCTATTGGGCTCTTATGGCGTGGCTGTCGATAAAATCAACCGCGCCGCAGATGGTGTTGAGAAAAAAATATCGAAGTTCCACGATGCCGTCACTGCTATTACAACAGCGGCAGGCCAATTGAACACCAGCGCTCAGTTCATGGGCGACACGGTCAAAAGCACCAGCGAGAAGACAGCGGCCGTTGCCGCCGCCGCAGAAGAGGCTGGCCAGAACACACAAACGGTCGCTTCAGCCGCTGAGGAACTCAACTCCTCCATTCAAGAGATCAACCGCCAAGTCACCAGCTCAGCGACTATGTCCGGTGAAGCCGTAGCGCAATCTAAAGAAGTCAATGATATGGTTGCAAGTCTTTCAGCTGCATCGGAAGAGATTGGCAACGTGGTCAAACTGATCAATAATATCGCCGGGCAAACCAAACTCCTAGCTTTGAATGCCACAATCGAAGCCGCGCGCGCGGGAGACGCCGGCAAAGGCTTCGCGGTTGTCGCAAGTGAAGTCAAGAGCCTATCCGCAGAGACGGAAAAGGCAACGGAAGGGATCAGACTACAAGTCGAAGCAATTCAGAAGGCGGCGACAACCGCCGTAGGCTCTATCTCTGACATTAGCAAATCCATTTCCAGTATTAACGAGGTGTCTTCGGCTATTGCGTCCGCTGTTGAAGAACAAGGTGCCGCAACGCAGGAAATTTCCCGAAATGTACAAGAGGCTGCCTCGGGCGTCCAGCAAGTCACCACCAATGTTGGCATCGTAAATGACAATGTCAAAGAGGTCAGTACCAGCTCTGAACAGCTGGTAAGCGTTGCGAGTGAACTCACGCATCAGGCGGAGCTTCTTACAGAAGCCCTGAACAGCTAATAGCAGTTAGTACAATCTCACCCCACATGATGAGGCGGCTTTTGACCGCCTCATTTTTTTGACAGCCTAGTCACCTTAAATCGGCAAAAAACCGGAAATCAACAGGGCTACGCTAAAAAGAACTCCCATTACCGGCACCCAGAACGGCACAACAAACACGCCATCCATCGGCTGTTGCCCAGTCATTTTCAGACGGATCAACGCAAGATTCACCCCCGAAAACACAATCAGGACAATCGTAGATGTTGCCTCCGCTAACTGTGTAATCGGGAGAAGAGTTGCAAAGACCAACACAAGCGCAACAATCACGGCTGTCGCAATAAGCGGCGTTCCTGTCACGGGATTAACGGCTGAAAGAAAGGACGGCAGGCTTTTTTGCACAGACAACCCATATATCACCCGGGAGGCCATGATGATCTGGATCAGCACACCGTTGGTCGTCGCAACAATGGCAATCAGGCGGAAGGTGCCCGATGCGGCGTTTCCCGCTGTCTCGAAGACAAGAGCAAGCGGCGCGGCTGATTCCGCAAGGTCCGCCATGGGCACCACAAGAACGACGACGGAAACGACAAGAAAGTAAAGGATCGTCGCAATCAGGAGTGTGAGAATAATGCCGCGCGGCATATTTCTGTGAGGCTCAATCACTTCCTCCGCAACATTCGCGATATCTTCAAATCCGACGAAGGCAAAAAAGGCGAGCAGGCTTGCCGAAATTATACCGCCCCAGACAACATCGTCAAATGGCGGCAGCAAGGTATCGATGTTTAACAAAATGTCCGGCTCTGTGCTCACACCAAAGTAAATGACCAACCCCAACCCCGCAATCTCGACCGCTGTGAAAACAGCAGCGATAAACACGGATTCAAGTATCCCCCATGCCGCAATGACGCCAACAATCAATATAATTACGATTGTCAGCAGTGGCCGGGGCAGCGGAATAATCTCCCCGACATAGGCCGCCGCGCCGATTGAAACCGCCGCAGAGGAGACAATGCCCGACGAGGCGACCAACAGCCCGACAATCAGTGTCAGGATGCCGGAATTAAACCCCGCCCTTACATAGGCGGCCTCCCCCGCACTAACAGGATGTCGGGTTGACAGCTCGGCGTATGTAAAGCCGGTAAAGGCAACCACGGCAGCGGCCACCAGGAATGAAATCGGGGCGTAGACCCCGGCCCGCGCCGCCGTTGTTCCAACAAGCACATAAATCCCGGCGCCAATTGTCACGCCGAGGCCATAAAGAATGAGGAGAGGGAGTGTAAGCTTTCGCCTTAGCTCCGCCGGTCTTGTCACCGCGTCATTCCCATCCACATCCTGCACATCAAAACCCTGACGCTTGGGGTATCTTACTATCCATCATTAAGCGGCCCATTTTGTTCAATCGCATTTGATATTAGCATATCCTTCATCGCCTATTTTGAGGTAAATCAACTCTTCCAATAAAATTTGCCAATGGTGGCCCGCCTACCCATTCTGGCCCGTGAAAACTCTCTCGACAGAGCGGAAGTAAAGTGCGAACCTTTTCAAATGGTTTGCGTACAAACTAAAGTACGAAAGCCGCAGTCAAGGAAATGCGGGAGCAAAAGCCAGCACATCCATATTCCCGTCATCTATTTGAAAGCTCACTGGGATATAAACGTGAGAATGAACGAGAAAGCTCAGAACATATCGCAGCGAGAGGTTATCGCGTTTCTTCAAAACCCGGAGAGCTATCCAGCCAAACCAGATACCGTCGATATACATGAAACCCATGGCGCAATGGTCTTTCTTGCGGGTGACATGGCCTATAAAATAAAGAAAGCGATCAAATTTCCCTATATGGATTTCTCCACGCTTGCAAAGCGGCGGCATTTTTGCGAACGAGAAATAGCCATTAATCAGCCCACCGCCCCGGAAATCTATCTCGGTCTTGTCACTATCACGAAGGAGGCGGATGGCTGCCTGATGCTCGACGGATCCGGGCAAATTGTCGAATGGGCCGTCAAGATGAGACGATTTGATCAGGAGATGATGCTGGATCAACTCCCGCACGACAAGGTAACAGAAAAAGCACTGATCGAGAGGCTGGCGAAGGCGGTTTTTGATTACCACCAGCACGCGCCCGCTGAGAGAGCGTCGGATGGTCCCGGGCGGATTCAGCTATTGATAGATGAGCTAAAGGATAGCTTTCGCAAGTCACCAGAAATATTCCCGAAGGGGGAAGCCACGCAGTTCGCATCAATGGCAGAGGAACATTTATCTCATGCCCATTATTGCCTGCGCCTTCGGGGACGCCGGGGATTTATCCGCCGCTGCCATGGCGACCTGCATCTTCGTAATATTGTCCTGATGGATGAAAAGCCCGTTCTTTTTGACGCGTTGGAGTTTGACGAGGAACTGGCAACGATTGATACCCTCTATGATCTTGCCTTCCTTCTCATGGATCTTGACCAGCGGCACATGAGCCCAAGCGCAAACCAACTGCTGAACCGATATCTTTATCTGTCCCGCGCGCTGGAGGATATATACGGCATGAAAGCCATGCCACTCTTCCTTGCAATCCGCGCCGGAATACGGGCCATGGTCGCAAATGATCACGCACAGCAGCTCTCCGGCGGGGTAGCGGATGAGGAACGGACAACGGCGAAGGAATATTTTTCCACCGCCATGCAGTATCTATCTCCAAAAAAGCCCGCGCTGGTGGCAATTGGCGGATTCTCGGGTACAGGGAAAACCACCCTTGCCTCATTGCTTGCAGGCACGCTGGAACAGGCACCGGGGTTCCTGCATTTCCGCACGGATCTTGAGCGAAAAGCGCTCTTTAATGTGCCCGAGACGGAACGGCTGGCCCCATCTAGCTATACGCAGGAAGTGAGCGATCAGGTTTATGCCAAACTGCTGCGCAAAGCCCGGATTGGCCTGAAAGCCAGGCAGCGGATCATTGTTGATGCCGTCTTCTCCAAGGAGAGGGAAAGAGAGGATTTTGAATCTCTCGCCAAAGAGCTGGGCGTTCCTTTTATTGGTATCTGGCTTGAGGCAGACGAAAAAGTAATTTCAGCGCGGGTTGAGGCCCGAAAGGGCGATGCCTCCGATGCGACACCAGCGGTCGTGCACCAACAGATAGAACGCGGTGTTTCCGGTCTGACATGGCATCGGATCAATGCAGGCGGGACCGCGGCCGACAGCCTCCGGCAGGTGCTCAACATACCCGAAATCTCGGATATCGATTAACCTTCCTAGTCTTCCTTCGGGGCCGCTTTATCGAGATTTTGTGGCGCAAAAACATCTCCAAATGCCCCTTTGCCGGGGCTCTTGGTTGGTTCCTGAGGTTTTACCGCGCCTGGCCCGCTCTTATCGAGATTGCCCGGATCAAACACATTGCCAAAAGCCCCTTTTCCCGGGCTTTGTGTGGCTGGTGCGGCTGACTTGCTGCCCCCGAACACATCCGGACCCTGGTGCTGTTTCTGCTGTAGTTCGAGCTGGCGCTTTTCTCGAATGGCCTTGATCCGCTCTTCCTGGATAAGGCGCTTTTGCTCGCGTACATCCATTTTGCAGACATCCGGGCTGTAGCTCTGGGCGAACCAGAGGGTTGAGGCCCCGCCGAGCGTCAAAAGTACGAGTATAATTGCAGCCGGATTGCCGCGAAAAATCTTCGGTAGCTGAAATCCGCCTGAGACCGCCGCGACCGGCGCGCCATTGGCGAGCGCAAGTTGCTGCCGTCGGCGGTAAATTTCGTGGGCGAGCGCACCGAGAATAGTCAGCACGATAATGATAAAGGCAAGCGCGGAAATGGACGGGTTAATCCCATATCTGACCTTCTGCGCAAGCTCAATGGTCAGGGTTGGAAACTTACCAAAAGTGAAGGTTGTCGTATTGTAGTTCTCAAACGACGCCAAAAAAGCGAGGACCGCCGCCGAACCTATGGCGGGCTTCATAAAGGGCAGCAAAATCTTTCGGAAGGCCTGCACCTGCGTTGCCCCAAGATCAAGCGCCGCCTCCGTCAGGCCCGTATCGAAGCGCTGCAGCCGGGCGATAAAGACGAGCATGCAATATGACGCGATAAAAGTCGACTGGCCCAGAATAGTGAGGAAGATACCGTTATGCAGAATGCCCCCGCTACTCATGCCGAGCATGATGCTGATCCGGTCCCAAAACACGAGGGTGGAAATACCGAGCACCACCCCCGGGATAAGGATCGGCGCAATAACGATAGTATAGTATGTCGCCCTCAGTTTCGGCCAGATCTGCGTTAGCATCAGGGCGCCGGCAAGCCCCATGATCACGGAGAGAATAACGGTGCCAATGCCGATAATGAGGCTATTCTCGATGCCGTTCAATATCCGCTCATCATGGGCGAGAACGTCGAACCATTCGAAGGTCAGGCATTCCCAGGGCGTCAGTTTCGGGAAAGACGGGGAATTGAAGGCGGTAATGCTCATAACGACGAGCGGGCCCAGCAAATATCCAAAAAAGACGACGAGATAGGCGGCAAGAATGAATTTGAGGAGAATATTGTTGGTCTTCATTTACCAATATCTCCTATCTTCACCTTAAACAGCCGCATCATGCTGAGCACGATGATAATACAAGTGACAAGCAGGACGATGGCAAAGGCCGCACCGCGTGGCCAGTTTCCGCCTGTGTTAAACCACTGATAGATAATCTGCGTAAACCAGAGACTGGAGGGACCGCCCAGAATTTGGGGGGCAGCCAGCGCGCCTGCCGAAAGCATAAACACCATCGTGCAGCCCGATGAAATCCCCGGCTTGGCATAAGGGATAACGATTCGCCAATGAATACGCCACCAAGGTGCGCCCATGTCGCGCGCCGCCTCGATCTGGTTGCGATCAAGGCTTTCGATCACATTATATATCGGGAAGATCATGAGCAGGATATAGGCGTACCCAAGCCCCGCATAGAGCGCCACATTTGCTCTGATAAAGTCGACGGGATTGCTGATCAATCCCATAGCCAGCATCATTTCGTTAATCAGGCCGCTCTCGCCAAAGATAATCCGAAAGGCGAAAGCGCGCAGGATCTCATTAATCCAGTAAGGAATAATCAGCAGCAGCACCAAGATGCGGATGGCCCCACCGCCCCGTGACTGGCCGAGGTAGTAGGCAAGCGGATAACAAAGCAGGAGATCAAGAATCGTCACGAAAAGGGCGGCAAGCAATGTCCGGCCAAAGACACCGAGATCAACAACGTTGTAAGACGTATCCGCACCCGGCGCGCCGAGGACCAGATATTTATAATGCTCAATCGTATAGGTGTCTTTCGGTCCCCCCATTTCCGGCGGTGGCAGATGATGCCGGAAGGAAAAATCGAGCATGGACAACTGCGGCAGGACAATCAGGATAACAACCCAAAACAAGACCGCCACGAGAAGAAAAGTTCCAAGGCCGATACCGTTTTTAGCGAAGAAATCTTTGAACAGCTGCCCTACATTCATCACGCGCCCCTATTCGCTGGCAAGCTCGCCAGCGGGCAACACGATCGCCTGCTCTGGCACATATTCAAGTGTCAGGTTCATACCTTCCGCCGATTGCCGCTCCTTACCTATGTTCACGAGGGACATCTTGATCTCCTTGCCCTCAGAACCTTCAAGGAAGACATTATAAATCTGCCCCTCGAATTCCTCATGCTTGACCATGGCCGCAAAACGGTTCGGCGCTGACGAGATATCCGGGGCGATATTGAGCGCCTCCGGTCGAACGAACATCATCGCCGGATCGCCAACTTTCAAGCTGCCTTGCACCGTCGTCGCAATGCGCGCCAACAACTCACCTGTCCGATTGGTGCTGACAAGAGCCATATCTCCATCGATGGATTTTACCTTGCCCCGAAAAACATTATTCTCCCCAACGAAGGAGGCCACAAAGGGCGTCGCCGGATCATTATAAACCGTATGGCCGGATCCGATCTGATCGATGATCCCTGCCCGCATGACGGCCACATTATCGGACATCGTCAGTGCCTCGCCCTGATCATGCGTGATATAGATGAAGGTGATACCAACGCGCTGCTGAATTTCACGGAGTTCTGTGCGCATATGCTGGCGGAGTTTTAAATCCAGCGCGGAAAGCGGCTCATCGAGCAAGAGAACATCCGGCTCCGCGCAAAGCGCTCTGGCAATGGCAACACGCTGTTTCTGCCCCCCGGACAGTTCGGAGGGGAGCTTTTCTCCCTGATCCGGCAGGGCGATCATATCAAGAAGCTCGTCGGCCCGCTTGCGCCGTTCGGCCTTGCTGGCGCCCTTCACCTCCATGGAGAAAGTAATATTTTCCCAAATTTTCATCAGGGGAAAGAGGGCGAGATTTTGGAAAATAAGGGCCGTAGGCCGCTTGTTCGGTCCGATCCCGGCCATATCCCGGCCGCCAATCCTGACATTGCCCTCACTTGGTTCCAGAAAACCCGATACCGAACGCAGGATCGTCGTCTTGCCGCAGCCGGACGGCCCAAGGAAAGAGAAGAACTCCCCGCCCTTTATATTCACATTAGCTTCACGAACAGCAACGAAATCACCAAACCTGATCCAGACATTTTCCAGATCGACATCAACGCCTTTGGTCATGGATCATTCCCCAATTAATACCCTTTTTCATCGAAACCCCCTCGATCCAAAGAAAATAAGCGGGAATTGTGCCGGACCCGCAACTGCGGACCCGGCATGTTTATTCAAGACTTAAGAGCTCTTGAACTTGTTCACATATTCGGTACGCACAGCGGCATACCAAGGGGCCTGTGGTGGCCACGGGTTCAGATTGCTAAGCGAGTCGCCCGGATAGGCATCCGCAAAGTTCTTCTTATAGGCATCGCCCGCAAATTGATCCGCCCCAAGGACAGGCGAGTTATAGCCGTGGGAATCAATCGCCTTACCGGCATTCTTGGCGTCGTAGGAGAATTTAATGAATTCGTAGACCTGATCCATATTCTTCGCCCCGATCGGCAGCGACATGCCGTCAACCCAGGCCATCGCCCCTTCAACCGGCGCCTGATACATAACCGGATCGCCAGCGGTCTTAAGTGACATTGGTGGACCATCCCACGTCTGGCCGACGACGACACCTTCGTTCAGCAAGCCATTTTTCTGTGTGTCTGCATCGTTCCAAAGCAGCTTGATATTGTTTTTTCGGGCAATGCACCAATCCGTCACCTTTTCCCAGATCGGCCGCATGGTCTCTTCAGATTCATACGCTTTCCACATATCGCCCGGATTAAGCTCACCGGTCGTTTCCATATACAAGCCCGCGCACAGCATCATGGAATGCGGGCGTCCCATGGTCTTGCCGGCGTTCTCTTCAGCCCAGACATCCCCATAGCTCGGCGCGGTGCCGGCCGGCGTCCATTTATCAGTCCGCCAGGCAACGCCTTCCGTTCCCCAGATGTGAGGAAGCCAGTGAGACCCCTTTCCTTCAAAGTCCCAGTCTTTGGTGCCGATGGCAGCCATCGTCGGATTGACTTTATCGACCGGAACACGGCTCATGTCCCAAGGCTGCAGGAGTTCAAGCGGCCCCCACTCCAGCCCCTGGTTATTTGTCGGCGATACAATGTCAAAGCCCTGACCCTTGTTCGCCTTCATCTTGTTGATGATTTCCTCATTCGAGCCAATGCCCGTGTAATTGATTTTGATACCCGTTTCTTTTGCAAAGTCCGCAATGAAGGGTTCCGGCAGGTAATCCGACCACATCAGGATGTTAATTTCCCCGGAAGAGGAAAACGCATTTTTGACAATCGCGGGTCCGGCAACGGTAAAGGCGCCGACAGCTGTCGCTGTTTTCAAGACATTCCGGCGGCTGACTGTTGTTGCCGATTTTCCATCTGTCTGAGTGGGTTTTTGAGATTTAACGGTCATTCTATACTCCCTTGATTTTGTAGCTTCGAGATCTTTAGTAAATGAACGGGTTTAGCGACGCTTTTATTACAAATGGACTGCAGCATGGATCGTGCAATCGGCTTTTCCAGATGTCATGATAACCGAAAACACAGTATTTAAAAGTATATTTGTCGCCCGAGACGAAATTTATTTTGCATTGCAAAAAATTAGATTTATTAGAAGAATTTCAATGCTTTAAATTCAATAAACATTATGCAATCGGGGCGCTATTCGCGTCCCGCAGCAAAATCAGGGGAGGCGCAGAAAACCCTGACCTTCTCATTGACTAGATGAGTGTTGCCATTGCTTCCGCCGCGATTTCGAAGGCCCGCAGGCGCGCCTGATGGTCAAAAATCTGCGCCGTCAGGATAATTTCATCTGCATCCGTTTCCGCTTTAAATTCCTGTAGTCGTTTTGACACATCCTGTGCATCGCCAAGTGCCGTATAGGTCATGAAGCGCGAGATGGCCGCTGTTTCCTGAAGCCCAAGCTGATCGGCAAAGCCTTCAATCGGCGCAGGCAACCGGATCGGCATCCCCCGCGCGAGGCCCAGAACGCCCTGCATCAGAGATGTCGCGATAAATTCCGCTGCCTTGCGGGTATCGGCGGCCTGCAGGTTCATGGCGACCATGACATAGGGCTTATCAAGCTGCGCGGATGGTTTGAAATTCTGCCGGTAAATATGAAGGGCTTGCCGCAGGTCCGTCGGCGCAAAATGAGAGGCGAATGCATATGGCAACCCGAAATGCGCCGCGAGTTCTGCGCCATATAGGCTGGACCCCAGAATCCAGAGCGGAACGTTTAGTCCCGCGCCCGGCACCGCCTGAATCTTCTGGCCCGGTTCCGGATCGGCGAAATACTGTTGCAGTTCCAACACGTCCCGGGGAAAGCTGTCTACATTGGCGTTCATTGTGCGCCGAAGCGCCTGCGCGGTCAGTCCATCCGTTCCGGGAGCTCGCCCAAGCCCGAGATCAATTCGGTCCGGGTAGAGAGA
>NZ_JARGOQ010000005.1:57171-83845 GCF_029233945.1 Sneathiella sp.
GTTGATGCCATCAATCCTTCGTATCTGCCTCAACACCTGATCCATGTCCGACAGGGTCTCCGCGCCGAATTCTACGATAAGGTCCCAACGTCCATTTGTCGAATGGATCGTTTGAATTTCTGGAAATCCCCGCAAGCGGGAGATGATCCGTTCATCCCCCTTCCCTTCAATCTCGATCAGGGTAATGCCACGCACAGGGAAATCTGCCAGGTCCTTTTTCAGAACGACCGTAAAGCCGAGGATTTCTTTCTCGGCAATCAGCCGATCCAATCGCGCACGAACCGTCGCCCGGGAAAGATTCAGTGTCGACGCCAGCTCGGAAATAGAGGCGCGGGCGTTATGCCGCAATACGGCAATCAAATTTTGATCCGTTTTATCCATTTTGATAACTTTAATTTATCATATTGATAATATCAATGCGCAAAATTGTCACTTCTCCGCATTGTTTCCGCCACTAATTTTCCCCAGCTTAACACTATGAATAGTCACTAGCCGGAAAGCAGTAGAATAATGGAACAATCTATTTTACTCGTCGGTGTTCCAACGGATCATGGTAGTCGGCGCACCGGCTGCCTGATGGGGCCGGATGCCTTGAGAGCCGCCGATATCTCCACCAGATTATCGCGTCTCGGCTATGACGTTTCGGATGCCGGAAATATTACCACGGACCCAACGGAAGAAATTCACCATCCAAATCCGAAAATCCATCATCTTGCCGATTATGCCGCACTGATCGGCAAACTCGATCAGTATTGCGAAACAATGCTCAAAGAGGGTCCAGTCCCGGTATTTATGGGTGGCGATCATTGCATTGCCGCAGGCATCCTCCCTGCACTTGCCCGCGCCAGTGAAGAAGCCGGGCAGGAACAATTCCTTCTCTGGCTCGACGCCCATACCGATTTTCAGACGCTGGAAAGCACAGATACCGGAAATCTTCATGGCACGCCCGTCACCTATATTATTGGCGATCCCAGCTTTGATGGCGTTATCCCAAGGCCAGCCGCGCCCATCAAGCCCGAAAATATCTGCATGATGGGCATTCGCTCCGTTGATCCGGCCGAGCAAGCGCGCATTGCCCGCACCAGCATAGATGTTCACGATATGCGCGCCATCGATGAGTTTGGCGTCGCTACCCCCTTAAGACGATTTATCGATAGGGTGCGGCGGGCGAACGGGCGTCTGCATGTCAGCCTGGATGTCGATTTTCTGGATCCGGAGATCGCACCGGCCGTCGGCACAACTGTTTCCGGTGGTGTCAATCATCGGGAAGCCCATCTGATCATGGAAATTCTATATGACAGCGGATTGGTCACCTCTGTCGATATCGCGGAGTTGAACCCGTTTCTTGACGTCCGGGGCAAGACCAGCGAGTTGATTGTCGACCTTATCGCCAGCCTGTTCGGCCAGCGTGTCCTTGATACCCATCGGAGGAGCATCTAACCATGGCAATTCATCCCCCAAAAGACATCAACATTGTTCCCTTCGTCAGTGTCGATAACATGATGAAGCTGGTTTTGAATGTCGGTATCGAGACTTTCCTCGCCGAGCTCGCCACTTTCATTGAGGAAGACTTCAAGCGATGGGAGCTGTTTGACAAGACACCGCGCGTTGCCTCTCATTCACCGGAAGGGGTGATCGAACTGATGCCGACCAGCGACGGGGAGGTCTATGGCTTCAAATATGTCAATGGTCATCCGAAGAACACGCGGGAGGGCCTGCAAACTGTCACCGGGTTCGGGATGCTGTCCAATGTCAACAACGGATATCCGGTGCTGCTCTCAGAGATGACTATTCTGACGGCCCTTCGAACGGCGGCAACCTCGGCTCTCGCGGCAAAGTATCTTGCGCCCGCCGGGGCGGACTGCATGGCGATTATCGGGAATGGCGCGCAGTCAGAATTTCAGGCAATGGCCTTTAAAGCCCTTCTTAACATTAATAAACTGCGTCTTTTCGATATCGACGCGCGCGCGACCGAAAAATGCATGCGCAATCTGTCCGGTAAAGGCTTCGATATCACGTCTTGCCAAACCGCGGAAGAGGCTGTCGAGGGCGCACAGATTGTCACAACGGTTACGGCAGACAAGCAATATGCGACAATCCTGACCGACAACATGGTCGGAGCAGGTATTCATATAAACGCGGTCGGTGGCGACTGTCCCGGTAAAACGGAGCTGCACCGGGATATTCTCCTGCGGTCAGATATTTTTGTCGAATATCCCCCTCAGACACGGATAGAAGGCGAAATCCAGCAGCTCCCCAAGAAGCATCCTGTTACGGAGCTTTGGCGCGTTATCGCAGGCAAGGAAAAAGCGCGACTGCGGCAGGATCAAACAACCCTGTTCGACTCGGTCGGGTTCGCGACGGAAGATTTCTCAGCCCTTCGCTATGTTCGCAGTAAACTGCCCGGCACGGCATATTTCGACAGTCTCGATATGCTGGCGGACCCCGATGATCCTCGCGATCTGTTCGGGATGTTGCTTAGGGCCACGATCGCAGCCTAACGCAGAAGTGATGTGCCATTATATGATTCAGCTTGTAATCCGAGGGATTGACAGATACTGTCTGGCCGACTTTTTTATTAGGGTGGAACGACTATTTCCAGTTTATCAGGGCCGCAACAGGCCGCGCCGTTATCCGGCAATTCACAGGCGCAGGGCGCCTCTCCAAGAACATATGACAAAAAATGGGCGGAGGTTGCCAGGAGATTTGCCGCACCGGATGCAAAACGCAGCGTCCTGCAACTATTGACGACCATTATTCCGCTCGTGATTCTCTGGGCGGGCATGATTGTCATCGTAGACGATGTATACTGGCTGGCCTTAGTGCTTTCCATTCCAGCCGCTGCGTTCACGGTCCGGCTATTCATAATCCAGCATGATTGCGGGCATCATTCCTTTTTCCGGTCGCCACGTCTCAATGATCTGGTGGGCCGGCTGATCGGTGTTGTCACTCTTACGCCGCACGAATACTGGCGACGCTCCCATAACACCCATCACGCTACCTGCGGCAATCTGGAAAAACGGGGTATCGGCGATATTAACATCCTTACTGTTGCCGAGTATCAAGCGTCCAGCTGGTGGCAACGTCTCGCCTACCGCATTTATCGTACGCCACTCGTATTGTTTGGTATCGGCCCGATATATCTGTTTGTTATCAAATACAGGTTCCCTCTTGACTTGGTTCGACAGCGCCCTGCCTTGCTGGTCGGCATCATGGGCACCAATATCGGGATTGTTGCGATTACCCTGATTCTCGGTTTTAGTTTCGGCTTTCTTGATGTCCTGATGCTTCAGATTCCGGTCATTTTGCTATCTTCCACTATAGGTGTCTGGCTTTTCTACGTACAGCACCAGTTTGAAGAGACCTATTGGCGGAAAAAGAAAAACTGGAATATCCATGAAGCCTCGGTGATGGCGAGCAGCTATTATGATCTTCCGCAGCCGCTCCGTTGGTTCTCCGGAAATATTGGCGTTCACCATATTCATCACCTTTCCTGCCGTATCCCGAACTATCGCCTTGGAGCATGCCTTGCGGAACTCCCGGCGCTTAAATCCCTGAACCGTATCAGTCTGCGGGAGAGCTTCGCCTGTATACGGCTTGCGCTCTGGGATGAAAATTCTCAACGTCTTGTCTCCTTTAAGTCCGCCCGAAAGCTGTCCCCCTCGACATAACCGGCCGCTGAGAACGCCCTTCAGCGCTCTGTGGAATTTTTGGTTGAAATTATCTGCATATGCAGATATATAGCCAATATGACCGCAACTGCTGATCGAGAATTCAAGTCAACCTGCAGCGCCTCTCGCTTTCGCAAAGCCGCGCGCCGAATTACGCAGATCTATGATCAGCTGTTGGAACCCTATGGCCTGACGATCACGCAATATGGATTGCTCGGCCATCTAAAATATTTCGATGGCATCAGTGTCGGCGCCCTTGCCGAGAAACTGGTGATGGACCCAACCACCCTCACCCGGAACCTGCGCCCGCTTGAAAGGCGGGGTTATGTCACCCTCACCCAGGACGACAAGGACCGCCGCAGCCGCAATCTAAATCTTACGGATTCTGGACGACAAAAATACACTGCCGCCCGGCCGGGGTGGGAGGCTGCTCAGGAAAGAATAGCCAACGTTCTAGGACCAGAAGACAGTGGCCTGCTGGCCACGAAAATAGACCGCATGATAGAAGACCTTCGGGATTAATTTTTTACTAAATATCTGCATATACAGCCATTATAGAAAGAATCTTCAATGACCGCCGAAAGCCCGTCCCCCGCAGTTGCCGCGAACCCTAACCCTCTTTTGACGGCACCAATCCTCGGCACTCTCGCTCGGCTTAGCGTTCCCAATGTAATTGCAATGTCCGCCACATCCGCTGTTGCCATTGCGGAGACCGCTTATGCAGGGCAGCTCGGCATACCTGCATTGGCCGGGCTGGCACTTGTGTTTCCTATGGTCATGCTTCAGCAAATGTTGTCGGCTGGCGCGATGGGCGGCGGTGTTTCGTCTGCCATCAGCCGGGCCCTGGGGGCGGATAATAACCGCCGGGCGGAACAGCTTGCATTTCATGCACTTGTTATCGGCGCCATCGCCGGCGTAGTATTCGGAGTTTTTTTCCTGATGTTCGGCCAATATATCTATCGGCTCCTCGGTGGAAGCGGCGATGCGGTCACCGAGGCATTGGCGTATTCCAATATCGTTTTTCTGGGTACTGTCAGTCTTTGGCTGACGAATACCCTTGCTTCTGTCATACGGGGCGGCGGCGATATGAAAATTCCATCGATTACCTTGCTTGTGGTCGCGATATCACAGTTTTTACTGGCTGGAGCTTTCGGGCTCGGCTGGGGGCCATTTCCGGCGCTTGGCATGGCGGGCATCGGGCTCGGCCTGGTTATAGCCTTCAGTGCCTCCGCTCTGTTCCTTATCTGGTATCTGTTATCCGGCAAAGCACGCATTAAACTGACCTTGAAGGGAGTCCGCCTAAAAGCAGAAATGTTTCGGGATATCCTCAAAGTCGGTGCCATTTCCTGCATATCGCCACTCCAGACAGTTCTCACGGTGCTTATTCTGACACGACTAATCTCGGAATTTGGGGTGGAAGCTTTGGCAGGATACGGAATTGGCGCCCGGCTTGAATTCCTGCTGGTGCCCATCGCATTTGCCATAGGCGTCGCCTGCGTCCCAATGGTCGGAATGGCCATCGGCGCAAAAAACATTGTCCGGGCACGACAGGTGGCCTGGACCGGCGGGATAAGCGCAGGGATACTCATTGGAGCTATTGGCCTGATTGTGGCCCTCTTTCCCGACCTCTGGACGGGAATGTTTACTAACGCCTATCCTGTCATGAAATCTGCCGGGCTATATTTTGCCTGGGTTGGCCCCTTTTATGGGCTTTTCGGCCTTGGTTTATGTCTTTATTTTTCCTCACAGGGTGCAGGAAAGGTGCTTGGCCCCGTCATTGCCGGAACCATACGTCTTGTCCTCGTTGCGCTCGGGGGGTGGATGCTGGCATCCTACAATACACCGGAATGGACGATATTCGCGCTGATTGGTGCCGCCATGGCAATTTATGGTGCGGCAACCGCATTCTCTGTATATGTTTCCCGCTGGTAAGAGATAAAAATAAACAATGCGTCAGGCTCATCCCGCCGACGTTTCGGGATAGTATAGATGATTGCATTTTTTCTGGCGGTTTTCTTCCTCATCATCACCCCCGGGCCCGGTGTTCTTTCGACCGCCGGGGTTGGTTCCGCCTTTGGTCGCGCCGCCGGAACTCGCTATGTGATCGGGCTTTTTATTGGCAATAATCTTGTAGCGCTCGCTGTTGTCTCGGGACTGGCGGCAATTGTCTTCGCCGTGCCGATAGTGCGCAATATCCTGCTGGTGTTATCGCTCGTCTATCTTCTTTATCTCGCGTTCAGGATTGCCACGGCAGGCGCGAAAATCGCCTTTATCGAAACCACCCGTCAGCCCGGCATTTTTGCGGGCATCACTCTGCAGCTGATCAACCCCAAGGCCTATGCCGTTAATACAACCCTGTTCACTGGGTTTCCATTCTTATCCGACACCCTCGTTTGGGAAACAATACTCAAATTCGCACTCCTCAATGCCGTTTGGGTGCCTGTTCATTTCCTGTGGCTTGCGGCAGGGATCATGGTCAAACGACTGGAACTGGCTCCACATATTCAGTTCCGAATAAATATTTTAATGGCGGTGGCGATGCTTGCCGTTGTGGCCCTCGCCCTCTTTGCAAATTTCTAAACGCCTGATTGATCCTGCCGGCTGAGCAAGGTATTATGATTTTACCGGCCAAAGCCCGCAAGGTCAGGAAGCCAGAGTGCAAGATCAGGGATCAAAATCACCAGCGCAAGCCCCCCGAGGAGCAAAATTACGTAGGGGATAGCGCCGAGAATCACCTCAACCAGCGGTGCATTGGCAATCCCCTTGATCACAAACAGGTTCATCCCAACCGGCGGTGTAATCAGCGCGAGTTCCAGATTGATCATGAGAAGAATACCGTACCAGATCAGATTGACATCAAGCTGCATCAGGATCGGCAGCACGATTGGTGTCGTGATCAGAATGATGGAAATTGTCTCCAGAAACATGCCCAAAATGAGAATGACGAACATGACGACAAGGATAAAGCCAATCGGCGACAGGCCAAGCGCCACCACACCCTCCATCAGTTCGATGGGCAGGCGAATAATCGTCACTGCCCGACTGAATAACGCCGCCGCCCCAAGGATCATGAACAGCATGGTCGTCGTGCGGACCGTTTCAAAGGCCGTCTCCGCGAGTTCTTTCAGACCAAAATTACGGTACACCAGCGCGCCTACGAGAAGAGCGTAGATGCACCCGATGGACGCCGCTTCCGAGGCGGTGAAAATACCAAGATATATCCCGCCAAGCACCAGCGGCGGCATTGAAAGGGACCAGAAAGATTTCCGGATTGCCTTAAGACCCGCGCGCCAACCGACCCAACCGCTCCTCCTGGCATCGCCCCGGATATAGGCCTGGGAGATGCAAAAGCAGGCGAAAATCAACGCCATAAGTATCCCCGGAATAAAGCCTGCCATAAAGAGGGCGCCGATCGAGGTTTCGGAAACGATGGCATAGAGGATCAGCGGCCCCGATGGCGGAATCAAAATGCCCAGCGTGCCACCCGCAACGATAACACCATAGGCATCCCGGGCGCGGTATCCAAAGCGCTGCATCTGGGGAATAGCGCTTGAGCCGATGGTAAGGGCCGTGGCCACAGAGGATCCGGAAATCGCCGCAAAAATCGTACAGGAGAGGACAGTAGCCACCCCCAGCCCACCCTTAAAATGTCCGACCATGGCGTTCGCCGCGTCATACAGATCGTCCACCACCTTAGACTTGATCATCACATGGGCCATAAAGGCAAACATGGGAATGGCCGTCAGAAGGCCGTTGTCGAGTTTTGCGAAGAATGTGTCCGCGACACTGGAAATACTTCCCTCCGTCAGCAGCATGATAATGACGGAGGCCACTCCAAGCCCTACAAAGATCGGTATACCGGTCAGAAGCAGAAGGACAAGAACTAACAGGACAAGGAACGTCGCCACTAACTCCGCCTCCATTTCAGGATGCCGTCAACAGCTCGCGCGAGGGAGATCAGAAACAGCAGCCCCGCCCCTACGAGCAGAAAGGACTGCGGTATCCAGAGCGGCGCTTCAAGATAGCCGCTGGAATAAACGCCAATTGCGTATGAGAACTGCACCGCCTCCCATGCGCTGATAAAAAGAACAGCGGCGAGAAAGGCCGTCGCAAGAAAGCTCAGGATTACGAGCATCTTCTTCCGCCCGCCCGTCGCTTTTGAGGAAAGAATATCAACGCTGATATGTTCGCCCCGCCGAAGGGTTTCTGCCGCGCCCAACATGACAATGGCGACCACCAGAAAGCCCGACATTTCATCCGTCCAAGTGACCGGTGTTCCCAGGACGTAGCGCTGAAACACACTGTAGCCAGTCATTAAAAGAGTGAATATGACAAGCGCTGCGCTAATGACTGCAGCACCAAACGAAAGATACTCGATCATCCGAATAAAGACGGAAGAGGAAAAGGTTCCTTCTTCCGCCGATTTGTCCTTCATATCCATAGTGATCGTGACAAGCTCAAACTAGTTCAGCAGATCGAGAAGCTTTTTGCCGTCATCGCCCGAGGCTTCACTAAATGCCTTATAAAACGCCGGGCTCATCACGGCCTTCAAGGCTTCGATATCCTCATCCGTCGCGATGTGAACCTTCATCCCCTTAGCGGCGAGCTCATCCGGCGCACTGGCAGCGGAAGCCTCAGAGGCTTCGATTGCCCAAACGGCTGCCTTCTTGCCGGCCTCATCGACTGCCATCTTGCCCTTGTCCGAGAGGCCGTTATACCAAGCGGGATTGACATAGCCATGAAAGTAAATACTGAAAAGCGGAAGGATCGTCACATGATCCTGAACCTCATAATATTTACGTGAGACTGCGGCGGAAACATCCGTCAAACCGGCATCAATCACTCCTGTCGACAGCGCCTGATAGACCTTGCTGCCCGACATTGCGGATGGGGCTGCGCCCATCTCCACAAATCCTGCATCGGGGACTGGCCCCAGCCCCCGTATTTTAACACCTTCAAAATCCGCAGGCTTGATCAGCGGCTTACCGCTAGACGTGATGGCGGTGCTGCGCGTTGTGAACAGCCAGACGACATTCTTCACGCCCTTGGTCATCAGTTTTTCTTCGAGAAAATTCGCCGCCTCGGAGCCATCCCATTTTTGCAGCGCTTCCAGGCTGCTAACGGCGAAGGGGCCAAGTGTGACATTCATCAACGGTAAGGTCTTGCCCCACTGCGGATTGATCGAAAAGGCGCAATCGATATTTCCCTTGGCAACTGCCGTCGCGTTTTCCTTTGCGCCGGTCAGGCTATTCGCCCCAAACACCTGGACATCGATTTCCCCGTCCGACAGCGTTTCAACTTCCGCGGCCCACCGGTCGATGACTTTCGCAATGTGATGCGCTGGCGGCAGTTGATGGCTGCATCGCATCTCGGTTGCGGCATTAGCCTCGTCCATCACGCCGAATGCGGCGAACACTACTGAAAACCCAACCGCCAATGTGTATAGTCTTCTCATAACTCCCTCCCTCAAGGTTATTGTTTTTTACCACTTCTTACTATTACGTCTTTGCACATCAAAAACCAGCCAGATTCTATTTTTCAGCCACGCCCAGCTCTTTCAGAATTTCGTCCGTATCCGCCCCTAGCGCCGGCACATGGAGGCCCTCACCGAGGGCCTCTCCATCCAACTCCAGCGGCAGTGTAGGCGCGCGGTATGTCTGCCCGTCACTATCCTCAAAATGCACAAGGCCTCCTTCACGTTGAACATGAGGATCATCAAAAAGATCCTCCGGACTGTTGATTGGCGCAAAAGGAATGCTGAGACTATCAAGCTTCGCGCTCAATAATTCCATGGAATAATTCCGGACCTTTTCCGCGACCTTCGGGATCGTCCAGGAGCGTGCCTCAATCCGGTCGGTCGCCGTCCCAAGGCGGTCATCATTCAAAAACTCAGCGAGGCTGTAGGTTTCGCAAAAGGCCTTCCAATGGCCGTCGGTCACAACAGCGATAAAAATTTTCTGCCCGTCGCTGGTATCAAAAATATCATAAACCGGCCAAGCGTGCGTCCGCTCCGGCATCGGTGTTGACGCTACGCCGGTCATCTCATACTGCACCATATGCTGGGCGACAGAGAAAAGACTATTTTCAAAAAGCCCGATCCGGATGTTCTTGCCCCGCGCTGTCCGGTCACGTTCACGCAAGGCGGCTAGTATTCCGATAACGCCGAACATCCCGCCCATAATATCATTAATCGAGGAACCAACACGAAGCGGCCGGGCGCGCGTTCCGGTCATCATGGCAAGCCCGGACATCATCTGCACCACCTCATCAAGCGCGGGGCGATGCTGATACGGGCCGGAAAGGAACCCCTTATGACCAGCAATAATCAAAGCCGGATGCCGTTCCAACAGCAACTCGTGCGCCAGTCCCTGACGCGCAAGAAGGCCATCCTTGAAGTTCTCCAAGAAAACGTCGGCAGTATCGAGAAGCTTATGAAGAATTTCCCTGTCTTTTTCATGGGTTATGTCCAGCACCAGACTGCGCTTCCCCCGGTTAAAGAGCGGAAAAAACGCCGTTCCCATACCTTTAAGGCTACGGGTCTTGTCTCCTTTCGGTGGCTCCACCTTGATCACTTCCGCGCCAAGCTGCGCGAGGATCATGCCGCAGGTCGGCCCCATCACCATATGGCTCATTTCAATGACCCGAATTCCGGTTAGTGGCAGGACGCCGCTCATCCATATATTCCTTTGTCTATCCTCAACAGCGGAGCGAATACGGTAATCCAAGCGCAAGATAGTTGAAAGGCATAACTTTCACCGATGCTAAGGGTTTACATATCCTTCGCACGTTTTGAAGCGGGATCATACATCGGCTTCAAAGACGCCGTCGCCTTTATGCGGAGGCCGGCCACCTCGATCTCATAATCCGAGGCCAGAACATCGGCAGGTTTCTCTCCCTTGCTTGGAACATACCCAAGCCCGACTGCACCGCCGAGAGTATGACCGTAGTTCCCGGATGTGAGATATCCAACCACGTCCCCATCGCGAACAATCGGTTCGTGATGGAACAGGAGCGGTTCCGGATCGTTCAGGAGAAACTGGACAAGACGGCTATGCGGCCCGCTTTCTTTTCGCGCGAGCACTGCATCACGACCAATAAAGTTGGACTTGGTCGCCTTTACGGCAAAGCCAAGACCCGCATCAATGACATGATCTCCCGATGTAATATCATGCCCGAAGTGACGGAACGCCTTTTCCATTCGGCAACTGTCCATCATATGCATTCCGCATAGCTTTAGGTCGAGCTCTTCTCCGGCCTCAATAAAAGTCTCGAACACATGGCTTGCCATATCCGTTGAAACATAAACCTCCCAGCCAAGCTCCCCGACATAGGTAACGCGGTGCACCCGGGCAAGGCTCATGCCAATCTCGATATTTTGGGCTGTTCCAAAAGGATTATGATCATTTGAAAAATCATTCGGGCTGACCATCTCGAGGAGTTTGCGGGAATTAGGTCCCATCACGGCGAGTATAGCCTCACCTGCGGTTACATCGGTAATGACAACCCTAAAGTCACCGCGATGACGTTCCAGCCAGCGCTGATCCGCAAGCCGGGTTGCCGATGGGGTCACCACAAGATAGGCGGTTTCCGTGAGGCGGGTTACGGTGACATCTGCCTCAATCCCCCCTCTTTCATTCAGAAACTGCGTATAGACAATCTTACCCATTGGAACGGAATAGTCCCCGCCGCCCACATAGTTCAGGAATTTCTCGGCATCCGGCCCTTCAACACGAATCTTGCCAAAAGAGGTCATGTCATACATCCCGACATTCTCGCGGATGGCCTTATGTTCCGCCGCCGAATTTTCAAACCAGTTCTGCCGCTTCCAGCTATACTGATAGTTCCGTTCCTGCCCCGGATTAGCGAACCAGTTCGGCCTTTCCCAGCCAGCCACCTCCCCCATCACTGCGCCACGGGAGAGCATATCCTGATGGAAAGGAGAGCGACGAATGCCTCGAGCTGTGGCTTTCTGGCGGAAGGGAAAATGATCCGCATACAGGAGGCCAAGCGTTTCTTTCGAGCGTTCAAACAGATAGTGCCGGTTCCCTTGAAAAGGCTGCATTCGCGCGATATCCACATCGCCAAGATCAAACGGCTTCATGCCATCTTCCATCCATTGGGCCAGCGCCATGCCCGCACCGCCCGCCGACTGGATACCGATGGAGTTAAAGCCAGCCGCAATCCAGAAATTATCAAGTTCCGGCGCGAGGCCGAGATGATAGGCATCATCGGGGGTAAAACTCTCTGGTCCGTTGAAAAAAGTATGGATGCCAGCCTCTGCCAGGATCGGCATTCTGCTAACGGCATCGCTGAGGATCGGTTCAAAATGATCGAAATCCTCAGGCAATTGATCAAATTCGAAACTTTCCGGAATGCCTTTCATGCCCCAGGGTTTCGCCACCGGCTCAAACGCGCCCAGCAGGATTTTTCCTGCATCTTCCTTGTAATAGGCGCATTCATCGGGCACGCGAAGGACCGGGAGTTGCGGAAGGTCCTTGATACTTTCAGTGACGATATAGAAATGCTCGCAGGCATGTAAGGGCACATTGACCCCGGCCAGTCGGCCAACCTGATGCGCCCACATCCCCGCGCAATTCACCACCATGTCGGCCTCGATATGGCCCGCCTCGCCATCTTCCCGGCGCCAGTCAACACCCGTCGCGCGCCGTCCGGATAAGCGAATATCAGTCACCGCCACCCGTTCAAAGATTTGCGTATCCCGCTGGCGCGCGCCCTTCGCCATGGCCAGCGCGATATTACCCGGATCTCCCTGACCATCGCGGGGAAGCCAAACCGCACCCGTTACCCCGTCGATGTTAAGATAATCATAGCGCGCCTTGACTTCCGCCGGGCTGATTTCTTCGATTTCTACATCAAAGGCACGCGCCATCGACGCCTGCCGCAGAATTTCTTCTCTCCGCTCTGCCGTGAGGGCAACGGTAATTGATCCCGTCTCGCGGACACCGGTCGAGACTCCTGTTTCAGCTTCAAGCTTGGTGTAAAGTTCTTGGCTGTATTTTGCCAGCCGCGTCATATTTTTCGATGCCCTGAGCTGCGCAATAAGGCCTGCCGCGTGCCAGGTAGTTCCCGACGTCAGCTGCTTTCTCTCCAGCAGGACCACATCCTTCCAGCCCAATTTCGTTAAATGATAGGCAACCGAGCATCCAATTACGCCCCCACCAATGATAACAACGCGGGCCTTGCTGGGCAACTCACTCATGGCTTAATCCTTGATGTAACAACAAGTTACTTATTAAAATTAACTACAGGTTATGCATGAAGACGGGAAGAATCTATCGCATTTGAGAGAATTTTCACGCCTCTTTCCAGCTCTTGCGGAGAGCCGGCGGAAATCATGACAAAGCCAACGTCCGCATTCATAGGCGCGTCTTCAAACGAGAGCCGGAGCCCGACCCGTTGCAGAAGGGTAATTTTGCCGGTATCTGCATCGATGAAAAAACCCTTTACCCGATGAATAGATGGCGGCAACTGCGCAAGGTTATTGATCAGTGCATCCCTGCGCATCGGAGCGGGCGGCGTCCAGTGCGATGCGGAGAAACAATCCTCATGCGGCTCTTCTTTTATAAGCTGCGATGACCTTGTTCGTTCAGGCAGACCGATTATCAACTCCGGCGCAACATTTCCTGCCTCAGTCATAATGACAGAGACACCTGGCGCCCGTCTTTCTAGCCATCCGGTCAATTCCTTGCGTGTTTCATGTGAAACAAGATCGGTTTTGGTCAGGATTAGCAAATCAGCTGCCTCTATCTGGCTTTTCACAAGCTGACCAACGAATTTATTTCCTGCTCGTATCTGTACGGTCTCGGCATCCAGCAAAGTGATGATGGCGTCAAGTTCAAAGCCCGGCCAATTGCCCGCATGGCAGGCAAGGCGCGCAGGCTCTGCCACACCGCTTGCCTCCAGAACCACGAGATCCGGCGGCGCCTCCCGCGTGGTAAGCGCATCAAGTACCGTACCAAGATCGTCCGTGATCGAACAGCAAACACAGCCATTAGTCAGACTAATGGTGTTCTCTGTCTGATCACTGATCAGAGCGGCGTCTATATTGATCGCCCCGAAATCATTGACCAGCACGGCGATCCGGCGACCATGATCCGCCGCCAGCAAATGATTGATAAGGGTCGTTTTGCCCGCGCCGAGATAGCCCGACATCAGGATGATCGGAATGCGCCCGTTCATTTGGCGATCGGAAAGGGCTGACCTTCAAAAACGGTGCCCCAGATAGGAATATCTTTCAGATTTTCCACCGGCGTTTCCCAGGGGTCTGCCTCCAGCACCGTAAAATCGGCTTTCTTTCCCGCGCGAATAGAGCCAATTTCATGCTCCATGCCGATCACATAGGCAGCATCAATGGTGATTGCCCGCATGGCCGCATCAAGGTCTATCCGTTCCTCCGGGCCGATCACGGCACCGGATTCAGCAATGCGGTTGACGGCGACCCAGGCGGAATTGAGCGGCAGAGCCGGCGCCATGGTGAAATCGGAGTGAAGCGCAGTGGTCACATTATGACGGGCAAGGGTGCCAAGCCGCGCCATCTGGGACGCGCGTTCATAGCCAATGGAATGCTGCCAATATGCTTCGCCAAGTTCGTGGACATAATAGACATTCGCCGACACCAGCGCCCCGAGATCCGCAATCCGGCGAACCTGCTCCGGTGTCGACACACCGAAATGTTCAATCGTAAATCGGTGATTGACCCGTGGCCGTTCGAACTGCAATTTTTCCAGCGTATCAAGCGCAAGTTCCACGCCAAGATCGCCAGTGCAATGCACATGGATGCGCTTTCCGGCATTCCAGAAAGCCCGCGCGAGCGCTTCAAACATCTCTGGCGCCATCAACCATTCGCCATGATGACCATCGATAAATCCCGGTTCCTGCATCTGCATCAATTCCGCAAAAAATCCGCCATCCGTAAAGAGTTTTATACCGTTCCCAAATATCAGACGATGGCTTCCCCGGGATGCATAGCTCTCCACACGTGCGAGTTCATCATCGATAGCGCCATCCCAAGCACCCCGAAGCGCGCCGCGTGGAATGATCTGCATCCGGAACGGCACATCGTCTCGTTCAATGGCCTCACTCAGGAAATTCCACTCGGCCAAATCATCGAGGAGCGGATAAGCCATCTCCCCGATAGTCGTGTGGCCCCCATAATGAACGGCCTTCTTTACAAGTTCCAGGCCCTGCTTAAATCGCTCCGGCTGAAATAAATAGAGATTCATCGCTTTCGTCGCGACGGCAAGCCCGGTCTCGAAGAAACGCCCGGAGGTGAGATCGATCTGCGGATGGCGTTCAAGGTCCCCGCGATCCAGCCCCATCCAGTCAATCGCCGCATCATTGGCAATAATCTCATGAAAAGACCGTTGCCAGACAAAAATAGGACGTGTTGACGAGATGGCATTTATCGCCTCCCGATCAACGGCACCATGCCATATTTTATGGTATCCCCAAGTGATCAGCGGTTCCGCCCGATCCTCAATACCTTCGTCAATTTCCCTGAGCCTCGCAAGATAGGCCTCGGGGCTGCGAACGGGAGCGCAGGTCCGGTCGGGGAGCTTCCATTCCATTGCCGTTATGAAATGACAGGATAAAAGGATCGCGCCCAGCGATGGATGAAGATGCGGGTCGATAAACCCCGGCATCAGGACATGGTCCGCGAAACTCTCATCAATGCGATGAGGATGCGCCTCAAGCCAGGGCTTCATGGTCTGCAATGTCCCGACCTCAATGATTTGTCCATCGCGGACCGCAACGGCGCTTGCCTCCGGCATGGACGGGTTCATTGTACGGATTTTCCGCGCGGTAAAGACGGTTATTTCGCTCATACCTTCCCCCTGTTCTTTCCAGTTATTTATTAGTAGGACGCCGGGCTGATCGCCCAAACAACAACCGTATCCACTTCACCCGGGTTATGGCACCAATGCTTGCCGATGCCGCGCATTTGGAAACTGTCTCCCTCTTCCAGAACATATGTATGCCCATTCACGCTCAGCTCTAACTCACCGGATAGCACCAGTCCTCCTTCTTCACCCTTGCGGGCACGTCCCGCCTCCCCTGTTCCAGCCCCGGGGGAGAAGGTGGTCAGGATTAACTCCAATTGACCCTTTAGGTTCGGGGACAATAATTCTTCGCGTGTTCCCGCCTGACTTAGGTTAATTTCCCGGCGGGCCGAGCGACGGACAATGACATCGCGTTCCTCCGCAGCGGCGACAGCGGTTCCGCTGAAAAACCAGTTAATGGATACGTCCAACGCCCGCGCGATGACATCTAGCGCCTCGATGGTAATCGGGCTGGTACCGCGTTCCATTTCACTGAGGTTACCGACGGAGCGTCCCGTCATTTCTTTCATGTCCGTCAAGGTCAACCCGCGCGCACGGCGCAACTCGCGGATTTGCTGCCCAACGGGAACTTGCGCTTCAGGGTTAACACCCTGCGCTGAAACTTTACTACTTTTTGCAGACATTATGCAGAAACTTTCGCAACAAATTTCATGATACTGAAAATAATGTTGCAATTTTTCAGTTATGATGCAACCCTTTTCATCTCGAAGTGAATAACGATCTCGATTTTTATGGGGAGAATATCCGGATATGTTCCATACAAAAATTATGCGCAGGCTCTTGATTGTCGCTCCCTTGGCGATAACTGCCATGCTCGGCGCGACACCAATTTCCGCCGCCGAGCCAAAAGCAGGCGGCACATTAAATACAACATCCAGCGGCTATCGCACGCTGAACCCGGCGGTGCAATCAGGCGCGGCAACCGGCATTCCCGGCTCACAGATATTCGCCGGACTTGTATTGATTGATGAAAATTACAAAGCGTCTCCCTATCTTGCTGAAAGCTGGACCATATCCGACGATAACTTGACCTATAGCTTCAAGCTGGTCGAAGGCGCGAAGTTCCACGACGGACAACCAATTACCTCCGAAGATGTTGCCTTCTCGCTGGAAACAGTGAAAGCCAACCACCCCTTCGGCAAGGCAATGTTCAGCAATGTCGCGACCGTTGAAACACCGGACGCCAGCACCGCTGTCTTCCGTCTTTCTGCTCCAATTCCGGGCCTGCTCCTTTCCATGGAGCCACTATTGCTGCCGATCATTCCAAAACATGTTTATGGCGACGGGCAGGATCTCAAAAAGCATCCGCGCAACATGGAAAATGTCGTTGGTTCCGGCCCTTTCAAGGTCGCGGAAAACACACCAGCGGAAAAGCTGGTTCTTGTGAAGAATGAGGATTTCTTTATTGAGGGACGTCCCTATCTCGATAAGCTGGTTTTTTCAATTGTGAAGGATAGCCTTACCCGCGTTCTCATGATGGAAAAGGGTGAAATTGACTATGTCGGCTTTTCCGGCATTCGCGCAACTGACGCCGGTCGCCTTGAGAAAACGGGCCGCCTCACGGTTACCACGGAAGGATATGGAGCTGTTGGCTATATTCACTATCTGGAACTGAACCTTCGCGACAAGCCCTTCAGTGATCTCAAGGTTCGCGAGGCATTGGCACATGCGATTGATACATCCTTTATCGCGAAAATCCTGTTTGGTGGTCGTGTCGATGCGGGTACCGGCCCGCTTCATACGGGTAGTGTGTTCTATTCCGGTGACGTTCCGAGCTTCGAGGCCGATCTCGACAAGGCCGCCGCTCTTCTTGATGAAGCAGGATATCCCGTCGGCGCAAATGACGAGCGGTTTTCCTTCACCCTCGATATTCCGAGTTGGGCGAAACAGGCTCATGGTCCGATGGGTGAATATATTCAGTCCCAGCTTGGCAAGATTGGTATAAAAGTTGAACTGCGTCAGGCACCCGACTTCGGAACCTGGGTCAAGCGTATTTCAAGCTTTGACTATCAGGCAACAATGAATGGCTCCTTCAACTATCCTGATCCTGTCATCGGCGTCCACCGCCATTTCGATTGCGACAATATCCGCAATGTGATCTGGTCGAATACACAAGGGTATTGCGACCCGGCTATGGATGCGCTTCTTGATGCGGCCGCCATTGAAACAGACCTCGACAAACGCAAGGCTACTTATGCCGAAATTCAGCGGAAAGCCGTTGAGGATCTTATCTTCATCTATATGCCGCAAGATTTCACCGCAACCGTCTATTCAGATAAGGTCGGCAACCCTCCGTCAAGTGTGTTTGGCCCGCTGGCGCCTTGGCACGAAGTATATCTGAAAGACTAAACAGATTATCCGGGGCGGCGGTCCATACAGAGACCCTCGCCCCGGTCTCCATTCGCGGTATGCATGAGGCATTAAATGGTAAAATCATTGTCCAAAAGAATAGGCAATGCAGTCATACTGCTACTCGCGGTACTGGTCCTTAATTTTACATTGATTCATATCGCTCCGGGCGATCCGGTCGAAGTTCTTGCTGGCGAAATGGGCGGCGCGACACCGGAACTACTCGCAGAACTTCACGCCGATTTCGGTCTTGACCAGCCCTTTCATATACAGCTTTTCACCTACCTAGGAAATGTCCTGCATGGCAACCTTGGCCATAGCTTCTACTATGACAAGCCGGTGACAGAGCTCATTCTGGATCGCATGGGCGCCACCCTCCTGCTTGTCATCACGGCTCTCCTCTTTGCGCTGCTTGTCGGAACAGCGTTGGGGGTGGCATCGGCCCAGAAACGTAACTCGCTCCTCAGCAATCTTGTCACCATATTATCTCTTGCCGGGTTTTCTGCGCCGGTTTTCTGGATTGGTATCATGCTGATCCTGCTATTGTCCGTTGCAGTCCCGATTTTCCCCATTGCTGGCATGGCCACAGCGGATGAACCGGAGGGCACATTCGCCTATATCTTCGATGTTGCCCAACATCTCGTCCTGCCCGTTCTGACGCTGGCCTCCATTTATCTTGCTTTTTACAGCCGTCTGTCGCGCGCCAGCATGCTCGAAGTTCTGGAATCCGACTATATCCGCACAGCGCGAGCGAAGGGATTAAGCCGATTTCTTGTCGTCTATAAGCATGCCCTTCGTAACGCCGTCTTGCCGGTTGTCACTTTTGCCGGGCTTCAGTTCGCGCAGGTTATCTCTGGCGCCGTGCTGGTAGAGACCGTTTTTGCCTGGCCCGGGCTTGGAACTCTGGCATTTGAATCCATCTTAAGGCGGGATTCCCCAACCCTGCTCGGCATTCTGTTTTTCTCTGCGGTGCTCGTTCTGATCGTCAATATCGTCGTTGATATCGCCTACCGGGTCATCGACCCAAGGATAAGCGCAAAATGACGGATAGCTCCCTTGATAATTTTAGTACGGAATCGATGGAGAAACCGACATCTCCTGCGCGCCAGACATGGAAGATGTTCAGCAGCAACCAATCGGCCGTAGCCGGTCTGATCCTGCTTGCCATTGTGCTGATTTTTTCTTTGGTAGGGCCTCTTGTCTATCCAGTTGCGCCAACAGAAATGGTATGGATGCCGCTCACCCCGCCGCTTGAATCGGACTATCTGCTGGGCACGGACTATCTTGGGCGTGATATTCTGGCCGGTCTTATCAATGGCGGGCGGATAACAATCGCCATCGGCGCGTCGGCCGCATTGCTGACCATTGTGATCGGCGTAACGATCGGCGCGCTCTCCGGATATTATGGCGGCTGGGTCGATAATCTGTTGATGCGGGTAACGGAATTTTTCCAGGTCCTGCCCAATCTGCTGCTGGCCATGGTGGTGGTGATGCTATTTTCCGCGACATTGACAAACATTGCCATTGCCATCGGCATTGTCTCCTGGACGAGCACGGCACGCCTGACACGAGCGGAGTTTTTGCGACTGCGCAACATGGACTATGTCCGGGCGGAACGATCCATCGGCGCCAAGAACCGGCGGATCATCTGGGCGGTAATCCTGCCCAATGCCGCGCCGCCACTTATCGTATCAGCGGCCCTCAGCATCGGCACTGCAATCCTGTTTGAGGCCGGGCTCGCATTCCTCGGTCTGAGCGATCCGAACAATATGAGCTGGGGTCGCATGATTGGCGATAACCGTCCGTATATTCTGGATAGCTGGTGGGGGGTCACTTTTCCCGGTATTGCCATCTTCCTGACCGTTTTAGCAATCAGCCTTGTCGGCGATGGGCTCAACGATGCCCTTAACCCGAAGTTGAGGAAACGATAATGCAGGCGCCTCTCCTTTCTGTGCGCGATCTTGAGGTTTCGTTTCAAATCGGCGGCGAGGAAGTCCCGGTGGTTCGTGACCTCAGTTTTGATGTCGAGTATGGGGAAACACTCGGCATTGTGGGAGAGTCCGGCTGCGGCAAGAGTATGACCGCGCTCGCCATTATGGGACTTGTGCCAAACCCTCCCGGACGGATTTCCAAAGGCAACATCCTGCTGGAAGGTGTCGATATCACCAAGGCTAGCGAAAAAGAACTGCAATCGCTGCGGGGAAACGATGTATCCATGGTCTTTCAGGAGCCCATGACTTCGCTCAACCCGGTGTTTACCGTTGGCGAACAGATTGCCGAAACGGCTCGCACGCATTTTGGCCTAAGCCGGAAGGAGGCGCGGAATAAGGCAATAGAGATATTACGGCTGGTCGGCATTCCTTCACCTGAAAAGAGGGTCGATGATTACCCCCATCAGCTCTCCGGCGGCATGCGCCAGCGGGTAATGATCGCAATTTCTCTTATTTGCGAGCCGAAATTGCTGATTGCTGATGAGCCAACGACCGCGTTGGACGTAACGGTTCAGGCGCAGATCTTTGATCTGTTCCGCGAATTGCAGGAGAAGACCAAAACGGCCATTATTCTGATTACCCACGATATTGGGGTTGTCGCCGAAATGGCGGATCGGGTAATGGTCATGTATGCAGGCCGCAATATCGAGAATGGCCCGGCGACCGATTTCATACGCGCGCCGCAGCATCCCTATACGCGGGGACTGATTTCATGCATTCCGACGCTACAGGCCGACCCACCGGACGATCCCGACGCCCTGTTCGAAATTCCGGGCGTGGTTCCAAGCGCGGTTGAACTCGCGAAACCCGGCTGCGCCTTTGCGCCGCGCTGCCAAAATGTGATGGACCGTTGCCGGGTGGAATTCCCTCCGAGCGCTCAGATAGAGAACAATCGGTCAGTTAGCTGCTGGCTTGCACAGGAGGAAACCGTATGAATTCTGGAGAGGCATTGCTCGAGGTTTCCGACCTAAAAGTTCATTTTCCAACCCGTGACGGTGCTGTCGTTCATGCCGTAGACGGAGTATCTTTTTCCATCAAGCGGGGAGTTGCCTTTGGCCTCGTCGGGGAAAGCGGCTCCGGCAAGACAACGACTGCGCTCGCCTGCGTTCGCCTGGTCGATCCGACGGCGGGGCAGATTAAACTCGGCGGAGATGACATCACAAATATTCAAGGCACGTCCTTGCGTGACGCACGAAAGAAGATGCAAATCGTCTTTCAGGATCCCTACGCCTCCCTTAACCCGCGAGAACGTGTCGGTTCAATTGTGAAACGCCCTTTGAAGCTTATGAGTATTGGGACAGCAAAGGAACAAGACGCGAGGGTAAAGGAACTATTCGAGATTGTGGGTCTTCGACCGGAGCAGAGCGAGCTTTTCCCGCATCAGTTTTCCGGTGGTCAGCGGCAGCGTGTCGGAATTGCTCGCGCCCTAGCAACGCAACCGGACCTGATTGTCTGCGATGAGCCGGTATCGGCTCTTGATGTTGCCATTCAGGCGCAAATTCTCAACCTGCTCGCCAAGCTCAAGAAAGAGTTTGAGCTGACGTATCTTTTCATCAGTCACGACCTCGCCGTTGTTCAGCATATCTGTGACGAAATTGCTGTAATGTACCTCGGGCAGATTGTTGAACAGGGCAAGAAGAAGGATATTTTCCGCAACCCCCGCCACCCATATACAAAAGCCCTCATCTCCGCAGTGCCGTCGACTGACTCAATCGGCAAACCCCGGGCAGACCGCATTATGCTGGACGGTGACCCGCCCAGCCCGATTTCCCTGCCAAAGGGCTGCCGCTTCTCAAGCCGCTGTCCCTTTGCCGTCGAGAGCTGCGCGGACACCCCGCCAACACTTCGCGAAATCAGCGATGAACACAGTGTCGCCTGCCACCGGGTGGATGCTGCAGGAACTTTCATTTAGTCCTCACGCTCAACGTCAATCGGCCTTACCTTAAGCTATGTCGCGCGGAAGCTTTTAGCCCTGGCTAACTGCAAGCGCTCCTTTAGCTGGACTTCTTCGCCCCCCTGCAAGTTAATGTCACAACGCCAGCGTTGTTGCCTGAGGGTTTGTAGCTGAGGAATATCCGCATCTATTGAAGGGTAATGTAGCAAGGCAGAGGTTAGTGCGACAGCACCGCTTGCGTTGAAGCCATGCAGGCAAGAAAATTATCCCATGCCGTCGGCCTGGCAAAAAGAAATCCTTGAACGAAGCCCACACCGTCGATGCTTGAAACCATATCAAGCTGATCCTCTGTTTCTATGCCTTCGACAATAATGTTTTTAGCAAATATGCTTGAAAACCCAATAATAGCGCTCAAGGTCTTCATCATATTGACCTGCTTTTCATGCGGGACAAAAGACTTATCAATTTTTATATAATCCAGCTTAGATAAGCTGAGATTTTCAAAGCGAGCCTCCCCAACACCAAAATCATCCAGCGCAAATCCGATACGATCATCGCAGCCTACCCGGTCATAGAATTCTTCGAGAAGGCTGTCGGGGAACACATCTCTTTCAGACAACTCTAACACCAACTTAAAATCATCGTTAGCGACATGTAAAAACTGATTGACAAGATCTATGCAAGCCTGATCCCGGAGGCAGAAAGGACTTACGTTGACGCTATAAAAAAACGGGTCTGCAGAGGTATTGAGAAGCGCTTGAGAAGCATGCGCCGTAATGGAGGACAGAGCGCGCACCCGTACTAAAATATCCTTCAGGACAACTTCCGTAATCCGGGGGACAATAGCCATGTCTTCGGCATACTGGATGAATTGCTGAAAGCTCATGCTTTTGTGATGCAGATTAGGCCGGATTAATGCCTCAACACCCACACAGGCATTTCCGCGAATACCGATAATCGGCTGGTAGTGGACGACAGCGTTATTAATAGTTTCAAGAAACGAAGTATAATATTGCGCATTCCGAGTGCCGCATACCAGGGTGCTATTTGAAGAATCTTCTTTAAAATTTTTCAGTTCAGATAAAAATTCATTCATCCCACATCACCTTACCTTATAAAACAGCGCCTTTCATAAATTGTCGACCGTTAGGCAAATGACATTTAATGAAATTATGCGGGCGCCGTCATGTACGGCAATGTAACGTTATGTAATTCATAATCTCTCATTGCGGGCATGGATGCGGCCACATCAGAAATCTCGCAAAATATGCTAAAGAGATCTTTCGAGTTCGAGCTTTCATGCCTCACAAGGCTTGCGGTCTGTAGGTATCAGGTGCGAGCAGATGCCTCGCTATTGTCAAAAGGGCTTAGCATGATCCTGCCATAAAAATGCTTTTTTCTTAATTAAATATCATTTGGTGATTACAACTTAACCAATTGTAATTTCTGTTGGAGCAATCATAATGCTAGCTTATACTTCAATGTTATTATATGGCACGGCTATATTTAGGGGTTAGTTAGCCTTAGGAGGAGTGTACGTTATCAAAGCTGCAGAAAGCATCGAACACACCTCACATAGGAAAAATTTCAATTATATCTCCGATAGTAAAACCATACAAGATGCTGGCCTATTCTTAAAAAACCAAGGCAGGCGCTGCACGACGCATTTATACAATGTAGCACAAGGGACTATGAAAGTCGGATGGAACAAACAGAACGCTTGGCAACATTTGATCAGCTTATACCTCCAGAATCCAAAATTCTACTTGTAGACGCGGATACTGCTTTTTTAGAGGAAGTCTCAAAAAATTTAAAATTGCATAAATCCATCGTTCATGTAGCACATGATATGCAGTCTGCCATGTCCATGGGGCTGACCTGTTCTTATGATATTGTCATAGCTAATGCCGATCTGCCCGATGGGAGCGGAATTCATTTAATTAGATCGATTAAATCGGATCAATCCGTCCATAAATTCGTTATCGTTGATAACGCATCGCTTGTCGCACTGAAAATTATGGCGTTGGAAGCGGGGGCAGATTGCCTTTCAAAGCCAATAACTTCTGGAGAATTGCTTTTAAGAATACGGCATAGGATAGAGGAAGATAAGCTTCTTTCTCCAGGAAAATATTATTATCCTCGAGAAGAAGCTCAGGAAGCCCCTTTCGTGATCCATATTGGAAAAAAGGATATCTATGGGCCGAACCAAGAGCCTCTAAAAATGACGACGAATGAATTTCAATTGATGACCTTCTTTGCAAGGCATTGCTTTGAAACTTTATCAAGAGACGATATATGCAGGAACATTTTCAAGGCACCGTGGAATTACGATGACCGACGAGTAGATAATCTGGTGGCCAAGGTGCGTAAAATCATTGAACCAAATGACGATATGCCCTCATATATTAAAACGGTGCGAAACAGAGGATATGTTTTCGTCGGCACCGCCGAAATACATGAAACCACTGATGCCCATCCATCGCTAACGGTCATGGAAACGCCCAAGTCAGCCGAGAATCTGTCCTTGTCGACTGAAACTTGACGAATACAAAAGCTCAGCCTCCGCTTTCTGACTTTCTTCTGACGATGCAGAAATACTGGTTAATAGACAAATGATATCAGCCTGAAAAGAGCACTTATCAAAATATGCTCTTATTCAGCCATGACCAGTTGTGTTTCCTCATCCACATCCGAGGTTCCATTGAGATCAATTACAATGGCAGTATACCCCTGTTCCAGCAGCGAACCCAACGCCCGGACATCCCGGACAAGGATGACTTTAGGCTCGATACTGCCATCACTGGGCGGGCTTATGAGACCAAGCGCAAGCCCCTTTGGCAAGACTATCTCGCCCGATGTGGTCACAATGGCACCTTCCGGAAGAACATAATCTTCAACAACCATCTGGTAGAAATCTGCCTCACTGCTTCCGATAACCTTCCGCCCATTAACATCCAACGCGCCGCCACCTTCAACATCAACATTGGCATTGCCTGTCACGTTACCGCTATTGGCAACGATTGTTGAGGATCCACCATTCACCACAGCGTCCACAACAGTCGCATTGATAGTAGATTTCGCCGCCGTCACGGTACCGTTATAACTATCTACGGCGTCAATCTCTGCTGTTCCCTGAGAGGTTACGGTCGCGTCAATGTTGTTGGCTGAGACCTTCACACTCGTCGTTCCGGAAACCGTGCCCGATACCGTTGTCACCGCCTTCACATCGACAACAGCCCCAGTTACGGATCCCACAACGCTCTTGCCCGCCGAAACGGTAGCGGTGCCACCTGAATTGATTGGTCCGTTCACGTTTCCACCAACAGTGCTGGTGACATTCCCATCCGCATTCAGGGTTTCCTGCGTGAATGTTTGATCGCCAGTCTGCTGTGCATCGAAACTATCCGCGAGATAAACCGTTGCAGCGGAGAAGTCATTCCCGAGAACCTCCATCTGCCCAAGCTTTACAGTTTCAGTGCCGGCACTTTGCAGGGATATATCCCCGTTTGTTGAGGCCTCACCCTCCCCGTCTCCGGCAATCAAGACAATATTCTGCTCGCCCGAGGTTGTTCCAAACAAATCACCGGTAAAGGTAATGTCACCAGCTGCTGTTGCGGATTGTGTTGTGTTGAAACTGGTCAAACTCTGGGTCAGTGTCACGGGACCATCGACATTAAGGCTGTCCGCTTTATAGGTATCTCCTGTAAGGGTTTTGGCACCGGTTCCTCCAATATCCGTAGCGCCCAGGCGTGTCGTTTTACCGACAGAGCCGATGCTCGCCGGTCCGCTGGAACTGATATTAAGCGTTTGCCCGCCCGCTGAAGCTCCATCGATTGCCGCCGTGGTAATTCCGGCATCCCCCGTCGTCGTCAGACTGGTATTCCCGTCAAGAACAACATCTACGTTGAAGGTGAAGCCGTTGACCGATGAGGATGCCGTTCCGCTGATTGAGGACCCGTCGGTATTCAGGGTCAAGCCGTCCAGTACGGCGTTACTGAATGCAAAAGCCAGCTTTTTGGTATCGACGACATCCTCTTCATAGACGCCCTCCATAATTTCGACGGTATTGCCGCTCGACGCGACATCGATCGCGCTCTGGATATTCCCAAAAATTGTCTGAACCGTAATATCCGTACCATCGGTGACATAGGTGGCACTGCTGAAGTTATTGTCATCAAGCGCCGCCAGAAGATCAATATCGGCGCCGGGAAGCGCGTCATAATCTTCTGTCGTATACGTCTGGATATGGACACCCTCACTACCGACGGTGAAAGTATTGCCGGCGATAGTATTATCACCGGAACCAATTCCCATACCCTCTGTTTCAACATCGATAATGTTGTTCGTCACAACGTTTGAATTGTTCTGAAGGCTTATACCATAACCGGACTCCGTTATGGTATTGCCGGTAATGGTATTATTGCCAGCGGTATATTGAGTAGTTGTTTGAATGCCCGTCAGGACATTCTGTATATTATTCTCAGAAGCCGTCACATTTTGTCCAGAAATTGAAATCCCGACATGAGTGCCGCCACCGTCAATATTGAATCCTGTAAAGGTCGTTCCGTCTGCTCGCAAATCGACAATTCGTTGCAGGCTTTCCGTCCCATCAAGAGAAATAGTCGCCACGCCCTGCCCATCGATGGTGATGTTTTCAGGGTCGTCATAATCTATCCTCAAGGAATCATAGGTACCGGCACCGACAAGAACCGTATCACCGGCCTGGGCAACGTCGAGGGACTCCGTAATGCTTCGGGTGATGACCGTATAGTCAACCAGCTCTCCCTGATAGGTGATTTCCTGAGATCGGGCCACATTTGTATCCCCGACATACGCAAGCGCGCTGCCATCTTCAAATATGTTGTTGGTGAAAATCGCATCAAAGTCCAGATCCGGCAGACCCACCCC
>NZ_JARGOQ010000005.1:83945-92537 GCF_029233945.1 Sneathiella sp.
AATCGTGTAATAGGTCTCTGGTCCCGCCATAAAGATGTTATCTTCGATGGTGAAGGTTTCGACATCCTTATAGCTGCCTTCAACATCCCCAAATTCGCTCATATAAAGCGCAACACCCGAAATGCTCCCTGAATTGTCAATCACGGAATTTCGCATAGTGAAGTTATCTCCGATAACTTCGAAGGTTTTATTGTCCCCGCCCTCAACCGGCTTGAACGTCAGACCTGTCACGGACACGCCATCGCCATAAACAAAATGCTGGGCGCCAAAACCGGCCTGATACTCCGCAGTGACCGTGGCACCGGTCATCGTTGCATCGGTGATAACATTTCCTGCGCTATCGACACCTTGAACAAGGATATTATCATGATACAAATGCAGCCCAAAATTCTGCCCGCCTGAAGCACCCGCCATGGATACCCCTGCATTGCCCTCCGTATAATTGCCAGGCGCAACATTGATAATATTCTGATTGGCCAGCGAACTGCCGGCCCCAATGGTATCATGGGCGCGTTGAATGCTGCCGCTGTCCTGGGTGACATAGACATTGCCCTCCCGGGTCACGACATATCCTTCATAATCGGCATCCAGGCCATGGTCTATCTTGTCTTCCAATGCCAAAAGCTGCGCCGTTGTCATCTCTGACGCCAGGGTGCCATCAAAAATGTTGGACGTCGCGTCCACCTTGATGTCGTCATAGACTCCGATATGGGTGGTATTTCCCGTAAATTCGTTGCTCGTCAACGCGGCGGAGAGGATGTCCGCTCCGGGGCCAAGTCCGAGCCCTTCAAATACATTATTCGTAAAGCTGTTGCCGGAAATAATCGCACCGTCTGGGCCGTCGACCGAGACTCCGACAAAGTTGCCATTGAAATCATTATTCAGAATCTGCGCACCGATCGCACCCGGGTTCAGATACGCCCCCGTCGCCCAACCGGAAAAACTGTTATTCTGAATCAACAGACCAGTCTGGTTCCCGTTGGAAACGGTCAAAATACCCCGATAACCGTCCCCATCCACATCACCGGAACGGGTAAAGACGTTGTTTTGAATCGTGACATCTGTCGCGTCGCGCTTGATATAAATGCCGACTTTGGACCCTTCAACGACGGCTCCTTCTTCAATTGTAAAGCCATCAATGACCGTGTCATCCGCGGCCCCTTCAACCTTGATACTACCTATGAGAACCGTTTCATCCCCGCTCCGGTCTCGCGCATCAACACCGGCCTGCGCGCCGGAGAGGGTGATATTCGCGGCAGCAATCGTCACGGCCTCCTCATACGTTCCGGCACCGACTAACACGGTATCACCGCTATTTGCAGTACCAACAGCGCCCTGGATCGTTTTTTCGAGGAAAAATGCCGGCGCAGTACCACCATATTCAGTATAGTCGGAAAAGCTGAGCGTTCCGTCTTCGGCCAGCGCATAGGCATAATTGCCCATGGTATTGTTTTCGACCAGATTGGAAATAAATCCCGCATCGACCTGATCCGCCGCGTCATTTCCCCAAATTTCCGCAACATAGCTCGTTACAGCGGATACATCGTTGCCTGTTACAGTTGTCGGCGCGTGCGCAGAGGCATTCAGCCAACCGACGCCGTCCACCGCACCTCGTACGCGAAGGAAATGGGTCCCTAAAAATTCGTTGTTGGTGATTGTGAAATCAACCGGTTCATCGCCATCACCTGCACCATTGGTAATTGTAATGCCGCCATGCAGCTGATTGTCATTCAGAGTGAAGTTATTCAGGTCATCGGCACCGCCATCTCCGAAATAAAGGGCCGTACTGGTATCACCATCATAGTCATATCCATCTGCCGCAGCGACAATGGAATGCTCCATGACAAAGTTATCTGCAGTAACCTCAAATGCCTTGTTGATTGTGACGTCGGATGATTCAACATCAGTATTGGCCGAAACCGCCTGAAATTCCAGGCCGGTGATCGTTACATCTGATCCGGTTACATAGAAATTCGTCCCCCAATTCGACTCTCCGCCCGAGATCACCGTCGCCTCGACATCCTCCCGATCAGCAATTACGTCACCTGTGCTTGAAATCCCCTGCAAGGTGACTGACTTATTAATTACGAGACCAAGAGTCTGCCCGCCATAAGTCGCAGTTTCAGCATACTCACCCGGGGCAACATTGACGATCGCTCCCGAGGCGGATACATCAATGCCGTTTTGAATTGAGGCGCCGTCAGTTACGTTAACTTCACTTGCTTCCCCTGTGAGCGTCTGGCTGACCCCCATGGTAATTGCCGCATTTAGATTAACGACAAGGGCCCCGTCATCATTCTCATCATTAAGCGACAATGTGCTTGAATTGGTCTGGCCGGAGCTGTCGATTTCTGCATTTATATTGATTGTCTCGTTGGCCTCAATACGGACATCCGTCGTTTCCAAGTTTGTCACAATGGTATCGGCGCCAATGGTTGACGTGCCGTCGCCCCCCGTCTCAATAACGGTGAGTTCATCCGGATCAATAGACCAGTTCCCGGTTTTTCCTTCCGGCGCCAGTGTATTCACAGAAATTCCATCCGATATCCGGACGGCTTTTCCCGAAGTTTCCACAAAACCGCCATTCCCTCGAGTAGGACCGCCCTGTGCCGAGAATGTTCCGTCATACCGACCCTCAATATTAGCGTAGGCGACAATCGTACCTCCGTCGCCCTCATCCAGGCTGTCTGCGCGAATATCGGCTGTTTCCGTCGTCGTAATCCTCTCTCCCTCGATGTCGATAGAACCGCCCCCGGCCACACCGGAAACGTCAAGCGTACCGGATATTTCTATGTTATCACCACCAAGAATAATCTGACCGCCCTTAACCTCGGCTGAGGCAGCACTCGTCACCCCAGCCAGATTGATCAGGGAGTCAATCATACCGCCCGCTGACTTGGCGGAGACTTCAATGCGCCCACCGTCAGCGAGAATCTTGCCGAACTGCTCGGCCGTCGCCCCGTCCAATCCGAGGCCTATTTCCACCAGTTGGTCGCCCGCAAGGTCAAGGGTGAAGGTTTCTCCCGCGGCCAGGGCCACCTTGCCAAGCTTCGCCTGAATGATCCCGTTATTGCGCACAGCCGGCGCAACAAAGGCCGCAAGACCACCTTCCCGGATAGTGATCTGGCCTTCATTGACAACAGAACCATCGTTGCCGCTGGATACAGTCAATCGCGTATCGCCAGCCATAAACCGACCCGTATCTATTTTGCCTGTTGAGGCAACCAGACCCGCGACATCAATCCGCGCCGACTTGCCAAACATCACGCCGTTGGGGTTGAGCACCCAGACATGTCCATTGGCTGTAAGCTGACCATTAATCTGGGAGGCATTTGTGGAGGCATTCACGCGGTTCACAGCAATCGATCCCGAGTTCGGCTGGTCAAAATTGACATGGGCATTTTCACCAATATCAAAGCTGCGCCAGTCAATGACGGTTCGATTGCTGGACTGATTGACGTTCAATTTCGACCCACTTTGTGTGAAGGTCGCCGCGCCGCTCACAACCGCACCGTCGGTCGGCAGGCTGTTTGCGTCCAAGGCAAAAGCATTGCCCCCGCTGAGCGCAATTGCTGCCAAAGCACCTATGGCCGTGACAGGACTGGTCAACGCTGTCGAGTTGCACAATGACGCCAAATTTCTTGTAAGACACTGCTTTTTCATTTTTTCCACCTGTCCTGACCACGTTGCGGCCATCTCCATAGCGATCGGCATTACTGCCAGTGTAAAATTTCATTTCCGCCACCGAGTATCGCTGCGCCCGGTGAAAGCCTGCGCGTTAGAAAGATGTGCTAACCGAGAAAAACAAGCGAGGAGACCGGCTGCCTTCGGCAACCACTTCTCGCTTGTAGGGTTTTGCGACAAAGAGATCGACATTCACCCGATCCTGTATGACCGTGCGAACACCGATACCAAATGACATAAGTTTTTCTGTTTTCTGTTCCCCGGGCAGGACGGTTACTTGTGACACCGCGCCCGTTTCAAAAAAGCTGTATAGCTGCGTATTCGACGACCAGGACGGCTGATATGGCGAGTTCCACTGAAGTTCCGCCATAGCCGCAATGCCCTTATCGCCCGAAATTTCGGAAGGATCGAACGCACGGCCGTAGAAGCTACCGCCGATCCCCCATTCTTCAGAAGCCAGCAGGTCATCATTGAAGGATGTCTGGCCTGCCGCCCCCATCAGAAGGGCGAAGTTCCCCCCCAGTGGTTGCCAGCGTGATAATTCAAAATTGAAGCTGCGGTAATCATTGTCCACATTGGTTCGCGACAAATCCGTATCGTTATTGTCAAAACTCCCGAGAAACGGAAGGCTTTGATAAAATGTGAACCTGGCAGTATTGGATGCCCCCAGACTATCCAGCCCGTTTACATAAATACGGGCAAACATGTTGCGGACTTTGTCGTAGAATACCGGCTGGATCACCGAATTCTCGGAAGATATATTGGCGCCATACAGGCCGAGCGTCCCAATTAAATTGAGATCGCGTGAGCGTGTAAATGGATAGGACAGCTCCAGCCGCACAGCCTGAGCCATGCCCTTTGTATCAAGGTCCGCCAGTTCCAGCCCCGGGCGGGTCCTGGAATAGCTGTAAGATGTGAAGAGAGATAGACCGCTCGACGTAAGAGGCACCTCGTAGCTAAGCGCTCCATAGGCCAGCTCCGGCCCCTCGTTCGGTGTCACGACGGCGGTAACACCGGCTTGTCCCGCCAAACCGAACAAATCATTGCCAAAACCGGCCGCGACAATCTCCTCCCGCCCGAGATACCGGCTGCCATAATTGTCGATGGCCGCATACCCCTCGAAGGTATCCTCTTCAACCACAAGCGTTAGATCGGTCGCGCCTAGAGTTGTTTTCGATGGCGTCAGCACGCTTCTTACAGTGAGGCCCGCCAGATCACCCGCGATCAGAAGCTCTCGTTCCAGAACCTCCACGGTCAAGGGACGGCTATCGACTATCCGTTGCGCCTGTTCCTGCAAAAACCGCAGAGCACCACCAACATCCCCCTCAATAGAGACTTTTTCGATGAATCCCTCCACGATACGGAGTCGCAAAACCCCGTCCGAAATCTTTTGGGCCGGAACAATAGCCTGCGTCAGAATATAGCCCGCATTCCGATAAAGAGCCGTGACACTCGTAGCCAGATCATAAACATCGGACAGAGTAATCTGCCGGTCAATATAGGGCCGGGCGATCTCCTGCAATTGACTGTCCGGCAACACCTCAGACCCTTCAAACAGGACACCGTTGATTTCAAATTTCTGACTATCCGATCCCTTACTTGGCCCTTCCTCCTGCAGCGCTGGCAGGTCAAAAGGCGCCTTTAATTCAGGCACGGAGGAACGCGGGCGTAACCGTTCGTCCACACCGCTCGGATTTGCTGAAGTCTGGGCCTGCGCAAGTGATATTAATCCCATGAAAAACATCAGGGTTAGCCCGATGAAAAACATCATGAAAATCAAACCAGTTCGAATAATAATACCCAAAACGCGCCTACCTTTAGAACCTAAAAGTGCCACTAAAAGCTCATCAATTGTGAAACCTATTTTGGGAGTAATGTCGTGGTTTTGGCTAACTTAGCACCAATTACAATGTACGGAATTGTCAAAGGCATGTGGATTGGCGGTGTTGGTCATTGCCATCTATGGATACTTTTTGAGATCGCATTATCAGAGGAAAATAGCTTATAAGGCTGAGGAGAAGGTCTGCATAAAGACACTTTGCGCATAGCTGCAAAGCGTTATATATCTTAGCATCAAACTATGACTTATGGAGTTAGATGTCATGACCACGCAATATGGTCAATTTTGCCCGATTGCAAAGGCAACAGAGATCCTGGGTGAGAAATGGACGCTCCTGATTGTTCGTGAGCTTTTGATGGGTGGTACGCGGTTTACCGACCTGCAACGCGGCCTTACCTCGATATCGCCCACTATTCTGTCCAAGCGTTTAGCGACGCTGGATGAGTATGGCCTTATCTACCGCCGCCGCATCGAAGGGCAGCGCGGATTTGAGTATTTTCCGACAGAAGCCTGTCAACAGTTGAAACCAATTTTGCTCGCGTTGGGCAGTTGGGGAATGCACTGGTCCAGAAATTATTTGACCGCAACTGATTACGATGTAGAACTCTTAATGCTCTACCTGGAGCGCAGCGTTCAACCGGAAAAATTGCCTGGATCCAAAGCGGTTATTCGATTCAAATTTTCTGATTTCAAAAGCATGTCGAACTGGTGGATTGTCGTCAACGGGACCGATGCAGTCGACGTTTGTACGACAGATCCTGGCAAGGATGTTGATGTCTATATTACCACATCTGTCAGAACGATGGCCGATGCCTGGATGGGACGTTTGACCTATCAGCAGGCAATAGCCTCAGGTGATTTCGATGTGCAAGGACCTTCCGCATTGACCCGCAACATCAAGATCTGGCTGGCCGACAGTGTGTATGTCGGTATGCCTTCACCTAACGAGATTTTGGGTATTTCTGCGGACAGAATACTATAGCAATGCGCCGGAGGCGGTAGATCTAAATTTAACCCTCCCGGCGGCCAACAAAGACCGCCGGGAGGATTTCTCAGCCTAATTTTGCTTCGAGTACAATGTTGAATGGTGTCTCGGCCACCCGACGTATCTGGGCAAAGCCGGCTTCGGCAAGCACCTCTGACAGGCGCCGCTCGCCTGCTTGCGCTCCAAGCGCTAGTCCAACCTCCTGCGATAGCGAGCATGGCGTGCACACAGCCGTTGACGCCGCATAATACAAGCGGCTGACCGGATTGATATTTTCCTCAACGGCATTACCCGCCGCAGGTTCAACCAGCATCAAGCTACCGCCCGGTTTCAATGCCTTGGCCGCGTGACGGGCTGCGCCGACAGGGTCGCCCATGTCGTGCAAACAATCCATGAAACAGATCAGATCAAATCCTTCAGCAGGATAGGATTTTGCATCCATAAGCTCGAAACGGGTATTCATCGTTGCATCGGCATCAACTGCACGATCCTGGGCAGTCTTGATTGACGCGGCATGATTATCGAAACCGACAAAAGTCGAGGCAGGAAAAGCTTTCGCCATCACTATTGTTGACGCCCCATGCCCACAGCCCACATCGGCAACTTTGGCACCTGCAGTCAGTTTTTCCGCCACTCCTTCCATTGCAGATATCCAGTTGGATACCAGAAAGGTTTTATAGCCCGGTCGAAACAGTGATTCGCTGCCGCAAAAAAGCCCGTGATGATGGTCGCTCCAAGCAATCCCCTCGCCAGTGCGAAATACATCCGTAATTCGATCTTCATCCAACCATAATGATGATGCCACTTCCAGCGCAGGAACTAGGAAGAATGGGCTTTCCGGATCGGCGAGAACCGGTATATAGGCGTCCGGAAGTGTGTATGTACCTGTGTCTTTGTCATAAACCAGATAGCCGCCTGCCACCTGATTGTTGAGCCACTCACGGACATAGCGCTCGGCCAGGTCACATTTACTGGCCAATGCGGTGGAACTCAGTGCTCCTGCGCCTGCCATGGCACGGTAGAGACCCAGCTTGTGCCCAATATTTGTCATGACACCGGAAAGTGTAGCGCTGACATCAGAGACAACTTGTCCGGCAAAGGCTTCTGTAGCGAGTGTTTCCATTTTCATTTCTAAAATTCCTTTTTTTGGCCTTTACGGCCGTTAGCGTCCGATACCGCCAAGCAAGGAGACGGCTCAACAATGTGAGAGTGAGGTGGTGGTGATTGTCTAAACGTCCTGAAAACTGCGGGTGTTCAATATCCGGTTCATTCCGATGTCCCGCAATGCGTGCTCAGACAGGTTACGCATCACGTATTCCTCGCGCTGATGACATCCGACTGTCGCAACACGTTTGACCGCATATTTCCATGCATTCAGGATGTGCGTCCCAAAATTGAACTGGCTTCCGCAACGTAATAAGGAAGCTGCGTTGAATAGGAGAATTGTATTATTTATGGGCGCTGTATTACCCGGCAAGATGGGCACAGCATAATGCTGTATCAGCGGGCTGCTTTTAATCTTTAACATTTGATCACTCCGGTTGATTGTCTACCTGGGCACTTCGCCTCAGGTCATGACCGGAAAGTAAACCGCGATGCATGCGCGACATAGTTCGCAAGAAGTAGGAGCCAACTACACAAAATGGAGTAATTAGCTTTTCCTGATGAAGTAAGTCGTGTGATACCGCTGGTTTTATCCGTGATCGTGATTTTGATATAAAATCATCTTTCAGGCGTTATTTAGGAACGGAACAGTTTACTACAAATAGTTTCAATTTATCTGAGATGAATAGGGGACGAGTCTCAACAACATACGAATGTGAGCTTTTTACGAGTAGGTTGAGGCCGGTATTAATTGCGCTTTCTCTACATAACCGATGAGCTTCGCCCGCCAGACATTCACTTTTCCAAGCAATCAATCATGCCGCCCGCGATTTCTTCTAATAGGGTCGGATAGAGTCCGGGCCCCGGATTTAATTGAGAGCCTATTGGATCGAGAGTTCCGAGTTTTACTGTTGTTCCCTCAGCCACAACAAGGGATAGCTTGTCCGAGAATTGTGGTTCGCGGAAAATGCAAACAGCG
>NZ_JARGOQ010000006.1:0-75201 GCF_029233945.1 Sneathiella sp.
GCCAGTGCCCCATTTCTCTGAAGCTTGAATGTTTCTCGGTTGGTTAGGTGGCGCTCATGGTTGAAGTGGTTATGGACTGATGCGTGGATTGAGACAAATTTCTGCAGACTTCGCATGCGCCTGAATTTCAGCATCGCCTGTTCTCGTCAGCGGAACGGGAGATAGGAGTTTTCACAACGATTGTTCAACCAGCGTCCGACATCTTGTACTGTTTCATTACCAATGATTTTCATGGCAGCACAGTAAGACCGCAATCTGTCCGTAGCTATTTCCTATGAATTTCCGTACCGTTTCATAAGCTTCTTAAGAAACACCAGGGCTGCCTTGCGGTCGCGGCGCCGAGAAACATAGGCTTCCAGTACTTCACCCTCATGATCGACGGCTCGCCACCGGTAATGTGTCTTGTCATTGGTCTTCACAAATACTTCGTCCAGGTGCCATCGCCAGTTGGAGTGATTCCGGGAAGAAGGATGAAGTCGTTTCTTTCGGATCTCGCGCGCAAACAGGGGGCCAAATCTATTCCACCAATAGCGGACTGTTTCATGGCAAATATCGATGCCTCGTTCATGAAGAAGGTCTTCGACATTTCGCAGAGAAAGCGGAAATCTGACGTACATCATCACAGCCAGGCGGATGATCTCAGGTGACGTTTTGAAATAGCGGAAGGGGTTCTTTTTTGTCATGCGCGGAAATTAGTCGACGTGCAAATAGCCATCAAGTAATTTTCTTCTGACAGTGCCTGACCAAGTCATAGCATGCACCAAAAAATCACGCGCCAGAACAAAAAAAGAATGGGGGGGAAAGAACTCAAATCGTAAAGAATGAATTAGAAAACTTTAGGTATTATATCGCAGTTTTTTTTGGGGGGCTGATTGGGGGACTGATGACCACTAAATCAACCTAAATTATTGTTTTTACTGTATATTTTACAAATAAATGGCGGAGGGAGGGGGATTCGAACCCCCGATACGGTTCCCCGTATACACACTTTCCAGGCGTGCGCCTTCAGCCACTCGGCCACCCCTCCGCAGGATGCGCCCCCTGTACAACCGAAGACGCGCGGCGAATATACTTGAGAGGCGAGAGAATGCAAGGGGGCAAACTGTATCAAACCGAATTAAATTACGCCGCGATGACATTCCGGTGAAGAGCTGAGAGAAGCTTTGAACTCCCCACAATTTATCCGTAACATACCCCCGTCAAACATGGAGTGGACGATAAAGTGATCATTGGACGTATTTTCGGCTGGATCCTGACCGGCAGCGCCTTTCTGGTGCTGGGTCATGATCTTCTGCAATATCTGGATAGCGAAACCTGGCATTCCATCCTGCTCGGGGAACTCTGGTTCATGATCAACCCCGAAGGGCTGAACCTGACTCAGGCCATTATCCAGCGTTATATATCCCCGACGCTGTGGGATCCGGTGATCCTGAACTTTCTTTTGTGGCCCGCCTGGCTGGTCTTTCTGGTGTCCGGTCTGTTACTGCTTGTGCTTTTCCGCAAAAGACGGAAGGCGGAAGGACGCTTTCTGCCTTCCTAGTCGTCACCCATTTTAAGCGCGGCCAGAAAAGCTTCCTGCGGAATATCGACATTGCCGACGGAGCGCATCCGCTTCTTGCCCTTCTTCTGCTTTTCCAGAAGCTTTTTCTTGCGGGTGATATCGCCACCGTAGCATTTCGCCGTCACATCTTTGCGGAGCGCAGAGATCGTCTCGCGCGCCACCACCTTGCCGCCAATGGCTGCCTGCAGTGCGATCTTGAAGAGTTGGCGCGGGATAAGGTCCTTCAACCGCTCACAGAGCTGCCGGCCGCGCGCCTCCGCCTGATCGCGATGCACAATCATCGCAAGCGCATCAACCGGCTCTGAGTTCACAAGAATGGAGAGCTTCACAAGATCACTCTCGATATAGCTGTCCATTTCATAGTCAAAGCTGGCATACCCGCGCGTTACCGATTTAAGCCGGTCATAGAAATCGAACACAACCTCGTTGAGGGGTAGCTTATAGACCACCATTGCCCGACTGCCCGCGTAGGTGAGATCGGCCTGCGCACCGCGCTTGTCCTCACAAAGCTTCAGGACCTGCCCGAGATATTCATCGGGCACCATGATCGTCGCCTTGATCCAGGGTTCCTCAATCCGGTCAATCTGCATCACGTCCGGCATATCTGCCGGGTTATGCATTTCAACCAGCGTACCGTTGCGCATATAGAGATGGTAGACAACGGACGGAGCGGTGGTAATCAGATCAAGATCAAACTCCCGCTCCAACCGCTCCTGAATGATTTCAAGATGCAGGAGACCAAGGAAGCCACAACGAAAACCAAACCCCAAGGCGGCGGAGGTTTCCGCTTCGAATGAAAAGCTGGCGTCATTCAGGCGCAGCCGACCAAGGCTTGACTTGAGCTCCGTAAAGTCTGCGGCATCAATCGGGAAAAGGCCGCAGAAAACGACCGGCTGGTTCGGCTTGAACCCGGGCAGCGGCTCTGTCGCGGGTTTCCGTTCATCCGTGATGGTGTCCCCGACCTTCGTATCTGCGACTTCCTTGATCGCCGCCGTCATGAAGCCGATTTCACCGGGGCCGAGTTCATCCACCACCAGGCCCTTCGGCGTGAAAACGCCGACACGGTCGACAAGATAGCTCGCGCCTGTCTCCATCATGCGGATTTTCTGACCCTTCTTGATGACGCCTTCGCGCACCCGGAACAGGACCACAACACCAAGATAGGCATCATACCAACTATCAATCAGCAGGGCCCGCAGCGGCGCGTTGCGATCACCTATAGGCGGCGGAATATGGGCAACCACCGCCTCCAGTACTTCATCTACGCCTTTGCCGGTTTTCGCGGAAATCGGAATTGCGCCGCTGGCGTCAATGCCAATGACTTCCTCGATCTGCTCAACCACGCGGTCAACATCAGCGGCGGGCAAATCAACCTTGTTCAGAACCGGGATAATCTCGTGATTGACTTCAATCGCCTGATACACATTTGCCAGTGTTTGTGCCTCAACCCCTTGGCTGGCATCGACGACAAGGACCGACCCTTCGCAGGCGGATAGCGACCGGTTCACCTCATAGGCGAAGTCCACATGGCCCGGCGTATCGATCAGGTTGAGGGTATAGGTCTCACCATCCTTGGCATTGTAGAGAAGGCGCACTGTCTGCGCCTTGATGGTGATGCCCCGTTCGCGCTCGATATCCATGCTATCCAGCACCTGCTGATGCATCTCGCGATCATCAAGCCCGCCGCACATCTGGATCAAGCGATCCGCGAGAGTCGACTTCCCATGGTCGATATGGGCGATGATCGAGAAATTACGAATTTTATCGAGGTCGGTCATAGATGCACTTTTAATTCTGGAGTTCTGATCTTCCAACTAGCAGGTTTGCGGGTAAATACAATTGCTAACTTTCCTGAGGCAGGAAGACATCGGAATAACTCCCCTTATCCGATGGGATTTTCATAATCCCGGAGCCACTGAAAGCGTTCTTGCCGTCTGCGGTCAGGATGCAGGTAGCGAACATCAAATTGCGGGTTTGCTTGATAAGCTCGGTGCGCCCTTCAAGCCAGGCACCTTCTGACACCGGAGACACAAAATCGCAGGACATCTGGATCGTCGGGATAAATTTGCGCACATCCGATGCCGCCTGCGCCCCGACGCCAAGCTGCATATCGGCGAAATACATCAATAGGCCGCCGTGACAAATGCCGCCGATGTTACAATGTTTCTCCTCAACCCGGAGGCCGAGATAGGCCGCGTCTTCTGTCCTTTTAATCCACAACGGTCCGGTTAGCTCGACAAAGCCGACATGCCCCTCGAATTTCTTAAACCCTTCCGGTATCTTTAGTGTCATTCCTTCTTCTCCAGAAACAGAACAAGGGGAGCAAATGATGCTCCCCTTTATATCCGAGCTTAGTTCGAGCTATTGCCGTAAGCTGCCACCCGTTGCTTTCTCAATACTACCGATAACCTTCGCTGCCACGGCATCGATTTCCTCTTCCGTCAGCGTTTTGTCTGTTGGCTGAAGGCGAACGGAAAGGGCGACGGATTTCCGGCCCGCTGTAATCCGATCCCCTTGATAGACATCGAAAATTGACACTTCTGTGATCAGCTTCTTGTCACTGCCGCGTGCTGCGCGGATAATCGCATCCGCAGACACATCCGCGTCCACTTCGAAGGCAAAATCACGCTCGACAAACTGGTAATCAGAAACGACCAACGGTGGCCTTGCCGTTTCTATCGACTTCGGAAGCGGTATATTGTCGAGATAAATCTCAAAGCCCACGATGGGGCCCTTCACCTTCATGGCCTCCAGAACGCGGGGATGAATTTCCCCAAAAGAAGCAAGCCGGTTCTTCGGACCAAGTTGCATCACGCCGGACCGTCCGGGATGATACCATTCCGGCGCACCCGTCACGACCTGAACGGAGCCCGCCGGTCCGCCCACAGCCTCCAGCAGGGCAAGAGCATCCGCCTTCGCATCATACGCATCAAACTTGCGCCCACTGCCAGCCCAGTGGCGCGATGATGTTTGCCCACCGCGAATACCGCCGGCAACCATTATCTGCCCGTCCGGCTGATCGGAATGATACTCCGATCCCACCTCGAAAAGGGAAATATCCGCGAAACCGCGCGCATGGTTACGTCCCGCTGCCGCAATCAGATTTGGCAGCAGGGATGGTCGCATGGCATCCAGGTCGGCACTGATCGGGTTGACGAGAACAATCTCATCCGGAACGCCACCGAACAGGTCCGCATGGACCCGTGGCAGGAACGACCAGGTCACCGCCTCCATCATACCGCGATCCGCCAGCGCGCGCTTCGCGATCCGGACCCGACGCTGTTGTGCATTCACCGCCGGTTTTGCAACCGCATTCTCCGTCGGCAGGGCGACTGGCTCGATATTGTCATAGCCATGCATCCGGAGGACTTCCTCCACCAGATCAGCCTCACCATCCACATCCATGCGCCAGGACGGCACTGTCGTCTTGATCACCTCACCGGATTCTTCAGGCGCAAACCCCAGCTTATCCAGGATCATCACCATCTCCTCGACAGGGATTTCAATTCCGCCAAGTTCCTTGACGCGGGCTTTACGAAGCTCAACTGACTTCTGCCAATCCGGGCCGTTACCCGCGATTACAACTTCGCTGGGTTCCCCGCCGCACAATTCCATAACGAGGCGCGTCGCAATTTCCATTGCCGGTTCGACAAAGGCCGGGTCGACACCGCGTTCGAAGCGATAGCGCGCATCGGATTCAATGCCAAGCTTGCGCCCGGTCGTCGCGATACTGATTGGATCAAACAGCGCCGCCTCTATAAAGACATTTGTTGTCTCTTCAGAGCAGCCGCTCAACTCCCCGCCCATAATACCGCCGATGCCTAACGCGTTTGCATCATCAGCAATGACACAGGCATCTCCGTCCAGCTTGTATTCCTCGCCGTCGAGCGCGAGCACGGTTTCGCCAGCGGTCGCGAGGCGCGCCTGAATATCACCCTTCACCTTGTCCGCATCGAACACATGAAGCGGACGGCCCAGATCGAAGGTGACAAGGTTCGTGATATCGACCAGCGCCGAAATAGGCCGCAGTCCAATTGCTCGCAATTTATCCTGTAGCCATTTCGGGCTCGGGCCATTCTTGACGCTGCGCACATACCGCCCCGCAAATTTGGAGCAAGGTAGCGGATCAGCATTCTGAAAATTGAGGTTAACCCCAATCGGGCTTTTAAATTTTCCGTCAATTGAACTGGTATCCAGTGATTTGAGCGTACCGAAACCACTCGCGGCGAGATCGCGTGCGATACCATAGACACCAAGTGCATCCTGATGATTGGGCGTAATGGCGATTTCCACAACCGGATCATCCAGACCGGCAAGCGCCGCGAAAGACGCTCCAACCTTCGTATCCTCTGGCATTTCAATAATGCCGTCATGCTCATCGGAGAGGCCCATTTCCCGTTCGGAAACCAGCATGCCATTGCTTTCGACGCCGCGAATTTTTGTCGGCTTCAGCCAGAGATCCGTACCCGGCACATAGGACCCGGAAGGGGCAAACACACCCTTCATCCCGGTACGCGCATTCGGCGCGCCGCAGACAACCTGGACCACTTCTTCGCCCGTATCGACCTTGCAGACACGCAGGCGGTCCGCATCGGGATGCTGAACAGCCTCAATCACATGGGCAACCCGGAAAACGGCCAGCTCTTTTGCGCGATCGGTGATTTCCTCAACTTCAAGGCCGATTGCCGTCAAACGGTCGGACAACTCCTCCAACGAGGCGTCATATTCAAGATGTTCTTTCAGCCAGGATACCGTGAATTTCATCGTGACAACCCTCCCCCCAGCGTCGGGACATCCAGCGGGACAAATCCATAATGTTTAAGCCAGCGCAAATCTGAATCAAAGAAAGCCCGCAAATCCGGGATGCCGTATTTCAGCATGGCAATCCGGTCAATGCCCATGCCCCAGGCAAACCCCTGATACTCCGCCGGATCAAGGCCACAATGCGCCAGCACCCGCGGGTTGACCATGCCGCAACCGAGAATTTCCAGCCAGTCGTCGCCCTCCCCGACCTTCACATGGTCGCCGGCGAATGTGCAGCGGATATCCATCTCCGCCGATGGCTCGGTGAAGGGGAAATAGGACGGGCGGAACCGCATAGTGACTTCATCCAGCTCGAAAAACGACTTGCAGAATTCCGCCAACACGCCCTTCAGATGTCCCATATGGCTCGTCTTGTCGATGACCAGTCCTTCGATCTGGTGGAACATGGGGGTATGGGTCTGATCGGAATCGCTGCGGAAGGTCCTGCCCGGCACGACGATGCGATGCGGTGGTTTCTTCGACATCATGGTGCGAATTTGCACTGTGGAGGTATGGGTCCTGAGGAGCTGTCGCGAGCCATCCTCTTTCTCCGGCAGATAGAAGGTATCATGCATTTGCCGGGCCGGATGCTCCGGCGGGATATTCAGCGCCGTAAAGTTATTGAAATCATTTTCAATATCCGGGCCTTCTGCAACATCGAAACCCATACCGGCGAAAATCTCGGTAATCTCGTCCATCACCTGGCTAATCGGGTGAATCCGGCCTGTCGTTTCCGGTCGCACAGGCAAGGTGATATCGATCCGTTCCTCCGCCAGCTTTGCATCCAGCGCCGCTGCATGAAGCGCCGCCTTGGCGTTTTCAATCGCCTCACCGACCGTATTCTTCAACTTGTTGAGCTTCGGTGCAACCGTCTGTCGCTCCGCCGGGTCCATCTGCCCAAGGCCGCGCATCATCAGGCTGACGCTGCCCTTCTTGCCAAGCGCGGAAATCCGTAATGATTCCAACGCGTCCAGATCGCTCATTTCATCGATCTGCGTCAGCAATTCCTGTTCAAGCTTTTCAATATCCTGCATCACAACTCGCAATAAAAAAGGGGCCACAAACTGGGCCCCCTTTTAATAAAGTGGTCTACGAAAATGTCTAGGTTTTCGAGGGCCCGGATTATCAGGCTTTGGCGGCAGCCTGCTGTGCTGCATCAACCAATGCCTTGAAGGCCTCAGGCTCGCGTACGGCAATATCAGCAAGAACCTTGCGGTCCACTTCAATGCCAGCCAGCTTGAGGCCGTGCATAAAGTTTCCGTAAGTCATGCCCTGCTCGCGCGAGGCTGCGTTGATACGCTGGATCCACAGGCTGCGGAAATTCCGTTTCTTGGTCCGGCGATCCCGGTAAGCGTACTGACCAGCTTTTTCAACAGCCTGTACCGCCGCGCGGAAGGTATTTTTACGGCGGCCATAGTAACCTTTGGCTGCCTTGATAACTTTTCTGTGGCGTGCGTGCGTCGTGACGCCGCGTTTGACACGTGCCATGGATCTCTCTCCTTAGCCGTAAGGCATAAATTTTTTGACGATGCGGGCATCCTGATCAGCAAGAATGGTCGTGCCACGCTGATTACGGATCTGTTTGTTGGTTCGCTTGATCATACCATGCTGTTTGCCAGCCTGGTTGGCGCGAACCTTCCCGGACGCGGTGAGAGAGAAACGTTTTTTCACGCTACTCTTGGTTTTTAACTTGGGCATTTCTGGCTTCCTCTAAATTACCGTTGAAGCGATTGAGCAAACTCGGCAGCCCCAATTGGCCGGAATGCTCAGCGAAGCGAGGGTTATACCTTTGCTTTGTGCCAAATTCAAGCCCTTTGAACGGCTTTATTTCCGCGAGTGTCACAAATGAGTTTCCCCATCGTCTCCCTTGCGTTCAGGCGGTCTTTCAAGGCCACAGAATTAACAGCAACGCGAGGTGAAAATGAGGACTATTATTGCGAAATTCAGCTTCCATGCGACTATTGTCGGGCTAGCCTTCCTTATGCTGGTCGGCGCAACCAGCAACAAGGCGGTCGCTCAATCGGCGGAGGCATTCTCGTTCCTCGCCATTTCCGACATGCCCTATACGGCGCAGGAGGATTACACCCTGCGTCAGCGTACGCGCCCCGCGATTGAGGCCAGCAACCTTCCCTTTGTTGTCTTCATGGGGGATTTCAAGAACGCCAAGCTTCCCTGCTCTGCCGCGCTTCTGACCCGGCGGCGCGATCAAATTCTGGGGCTGCATCCGGGGCGCGTCTTCTACACACCGGGGGACAATGACTGGACGGACTGCGATCGTCGGCAAATCCGCCAGCGATTTTCTGAGTTGGACCGCCTCGACCTGCTGCGCCGCCTTTTCTACAGCAAGCCAATGGAACTGCCGCCGCAATGGCTTTTTGCACGACAATCGCTCTTCCCCGAGAATATGCGCTGGATATACAACAATGTGCTGTTTGCGACAGTGCATCTGGTTTCCACCAACAACGGACGTGATGAAATCCTGCTTGATGATGCTCATCTCGCCTTGACACTCACCGACGCACGGGACAGAGCGAACCTGATCTGGCTGGACAGCGCTTTCGCGGAGGCAGCAAGAATCGGGGCCGCCGCCATTGTCATCGCAACCCAGGCCGATGTAACTCGTCATAAATATCAAGCGCCCTGCACAACGCAAGTCCGTCAGAAATGCAACGCCTTCGCTGCAATCAGCCTACGCCTGAGGTATTTGTCGGCGAAATTCGCAAAGCCCGTTCTTCTGATGCATGGGGATACCAACCCCTATTGTCTGGATAAGGGGTTTGGTGGGTCCGCGGCCCCCAAGCTTTGGCGCTTTAACTCGACGGGAGACTACTCATTCGTGGATGCAGCGAAAATCACGGTCGATCCCGTACATGCAAAAACGCCCTTTTCCTTCACATCCCTCACGCAGAATATTGCTCCGAAATCCGGCTGCTAGATTCTCACCAAAATAAAAGCCTGCAACGTCCTCTGACGAATTGCAGGCTTTTGAACATAATTCCAGAGGCGATTTGCCAGTGTTATTTCGTCGGCGCGATAACCATCGTCATCTGACGACCTTCCATTTTCGGATGCTGTTCGACTTTCGCCAACTCCTCCGTCTCATCACGAACTTTATGCAGCAGTTTCATGCCGAGCTCCTGATGGGCCATTTCCCGGCCACGGAAGCGCATCGTGACCTTTACCTTATCGCCAGTTTCCAAAAACTTGTTCACCGCCCGCATCTTGACGTCATAGTCATGCTGGTCGATGTTCGGTCGCATCTTGATTTCCTTGATTTCGAAGGTTTTCTGCTTTTTGCGGGCCTTCGCGGCTTTTTTCTGTGCCTCAAACCGGGCGCGTCCGAAATCCATAAGCTTGCAAACGGGCGTTTCTCCCGGGGAAACCTCCACCAGATCCAATCCTGCCTCGTCGGCCAAACCCATCGCAGCCTGAATGGAAACCAAACCGATATTATCACCTTCGTCGTTGATCAAACGTACATTGGAGACATTGATATCTTCGTTGGTGCGCGGACCTTCCTTTGTCGGAACCGTATTTCTTTGTGGGCGAGCTATTTACTTTCTCCTTGAATAGTTGATCCAATTCCCTTCCTCCTAGAAGGGTTTAGACATGATATTTTATATTTTTTAATGCTTTATTGCCACAGCTAGTTTTAGTGTCCGATGCAAATCATTGTCCGGGTACCTTTGCTTCCTCGACAAGCGCAGCAATCGCCTCTTCAAGCAGCAGCACTTTTTGGTGCTTTTCTCCCAACCGACGGACCGAGATTGTTTTCTCCTCTGCCTCGCGTTTTCCGGCAACCAGCAGGGCTGGCACCTTCGCAAGGCTGTGCTCACGGACTTTGTAATTGATTTTCTCGTTCCGAAGATCAAGGCTCGCGCGAATCCCATTCGCTTTAAGGGCCGCCAAAACCTCGCGTGCGTAGTCATCCGCATCGTCAGTAATAGTGGCAACCACGACCTGCTCCGGCGCGAGCCAAAGCGGGAAGCGTCCCGCATACTCCTCGATCAGAATACCGATAAACCGCTCCATCGAGCCAAAAATAGCCCGGTGCAACATAACCGGGCGATGCTTCGCGCCGTCCTCGCCAATATAGTTGGCGTTCAACCGCTCAGGCAGCACGAAATCGACCTGCAAAGTACCACACTGCCAGTCCCGACCAATGGCGTCGGTCAGCACAAATTCCAGCTTCGGGCCATAGAAAGCACCTTCTCCGGGGTTCATACTGTAAGCGATATTGGTCGCCTCGATCGCCTCACGAAGGGCGCCCTCCGCTTTATCCCAGATAGCGTCCTCTCCGGCGCGGACTTCCGGGCGATCAGAAAATTTGACCTTCACCTCGGTGAAGCCGAAGTCCTTGTATATCTCCAGAAGCAGTTCACAGAAAATCTCGGTTTCCGACATGATCTGATCTTCGGTGCAGAAGATGTGCGCATCATCCTGCGTAAAGCCACGAACGCGCATAATGCCATGCAGCGCTCCGGACGGCTCATATCGGTGGCAGGAACCAAACTCCGCCATCCGGAGCGGCAGATCCCGATAGCTGGTGATCCCCTGATTGAAAATCTGGACATGGCAGGGGCAGTTCATCGGTTTAAGAGCAAAAGTCCGCTCTTCCGATTCGGTGGTATACATATGCTCCCCGAATTTTTCCCAATGCCCCGAGGCTTCCCATAGCTTACGATCGACAAGCTGCGGCGTCTTCACTTCCTTGTAGTCGGCAATCTCCAACTTATGGCGAATATAGTTTTCCAGCGTGCGGTAGAGGGTCCAGCCCTTTTCATGCCAGAATACCATACCAACGGCCTCTTCCTGCAAATGAAAGAGATCCATTTCACGGCCAAGCTTGCGGTGATCACGTCGCTCAGCCTCTTCCAGCCGATGGAGGTAAGCCTTGAGTTCCTTCTCGTTCCGCCAGGCGGTGCCATAAATCCGCTGCAGCATCTCATTTCGGGAATCGCCGCGCCAGTAGGCGCCCGCCAGCTTCATCAGCTTGAAGGCATGGCCAAGCTTCTTCGTCGATGGCAGATGCGGCCCTCGGCATAAATCCTGAAAATCACCCTGGCGATAAATGCCGATTGGCTGGTCTTCGGGAATCGCGTGGATGATGTCCGCCTTGTAATGCTCACCAGCATTCTTGAAGAAATCGACGGCCTCGCTGCGGGACCATTCCTCCCGGGTAATTTCCTCATCCCGGTCGACGATCTCATGCATCCGCTTTTCGATCTTTTCAAGATCGTCCGGCGTAAACGGCTCCTTGCGGGCAAAATCATAGTAAAATCCGTCCTCAATCGACGGGCCGATCGTAACCTGGGTTTCCGGATAAAGCTCCTTCACGGCCTCAGCCATCACATGTGCGGCGTCATGACGCAAAAGTTCCAACACTTCCTTGTCTTCATCGCGCGAGGTGACAATCTCAACGGCTGTATCCTGATCAAGAATCATTTTCAGGTCCTTCATCTCGCCGTTAATTCTTAGGGCGAGAGCCGCCTTTGCGAGACCCGGTCCGATATCCTGCGCCAACTCTGCGCCTGAAACCGGATTGTCGAAAGCCCGTTTGCTCCCATCGGGGAGCGTAATTTCTACTTGTCCGTTACCCATTAAATACCATCCATTCCATGACCGGCCCCGAGCAACACCCTGCCCTGGGTCCGTGATCATGCCGGGAATGTAGAAAACTGGCGGGTCATGTCAAGCGATAGACGCTCTCAGCGGTGAATTAGCGTGGCATGCGTTGTATTTAGAAGCTATCTGATGCCAAGAATATCTTCATATAGCGCTATCGTGGCACCACACATATGCTCAATGGCGAAATGAGCCATGACATGCTCCCGCGCCTTGATCGCGACCGCCTCTCTATCTTCCGAGGACAGATCTATCGCCTCTGCCAGCGCCGCCGCCATTTCATCAATATCGCCGACCGGCACCAGCCAGCCCGTTTCTCTATCGATAATCGTCTCCATAGAGCCGCCATGCGCCGTCGCGATGACCGGCCGGCCCATGGCCTGCGCCTCCACGGCGATACGGCCGAACCCTTCGGGTACTGTCGTCGCGGACACCACCACATCGGACAGCATCAACGCCACCGCCATATCATCGCAATGGCCCTTGATCTGGACCCTGCCTTCAAGGCCGTGGGATCTCACGAGGGTATTCAGCTCAGCGCAATAGGCCTCCCGCCCGTCCGTGCTGCCCACAAGAAGCGCCAGAAATTCGCGGTCCTTGATCCGTGCCAGGGCGTCGATAAAGGTTCTATGCCCCTTCAACCGCGTCAGGCGCCCCGGCAACATGACGACAGGCACCCCATCCGGCAGGCCCCAGCTTCTTGCCATATCGATGATGCGCTCCGCATGGATGGCAGCAGGATTGAATTTACGACAGTCCACCCCGCGCGGGATGATCACGACCTTCTCAGGCGCAATATCATAGTTTTTAAGGATATGATCTGCGATAAAATCCGATATCGCGATTACTTTCTCCCCCTTCGTCATGATCGCATTATAGGCATTCTTCAGGAAGCCCCCGCGATTATAGGCCGCATGAAATGTCGTAACAAAATGAGCGCCTGTCTTTTTTGCCGCGAAATAAGCGCTCCACGCCGGGGCCCGGCTGCGCGCGTGGATGATATCAACGTCAAACTCCCGGACAATTGCCGCAAGCCGCGAAATATTTCGCTGCATTACAAAGGGGTTCTTGGAGGCCGCAGGAAGGGTAATATGGCGTACGCCGATCCGCTTGAGTTCATGAGTCATAATACCGCCAGAGGAGGCAACAATCGGCGTCCAGCCTTTCTCCTTCAACGCCGAGGCCATCTCAATCGTGCCGCGCTCCACACCGCCGCCGTTTAAACTTGGCAGGATTTGTAAAACTGTCGGATGACGGCTTTCGTTCATCGATGAAGGAGTGCTATGCTCAGGGTCCATATTGCTCATCAACGGTTATTGTTACTCTCAAATGACGACGACAGACACACCTAGTATGCTGGCCCGACCCGACGGTCAATCCCTTGCGTATCATCACACGGCAGGCTTCTCACCCGGTGTGATATTTTGTTCGGGATTTATGTCCGATATGGAGGGGACCAAGGCAACCGCACTCGAGAAAGCAATGACCTCCCTCCACCGTAGCTATACACGATTTGATTATCTTGGGCACGGGCAATCAACCGGCAACTTCACCGAAGGCACAATCAGCCGCTGGACCGATGATGCGCTGGCGATACTGGATGATTGCACGGCGGGGCCGCAGATCATTGTCGGGTCGTCCATGGGGGGATGGATCGGCTTGCGCATGGCGCTGCTGCGCCCGGAACGCATTGCCGGCTTCGTCGGTATCGCCGCGGCACCGGATTTCACAGCCCGCATGTGGGACGACATGCCGCAGGAGGGGAAGGACGCGATCAGCGCGAACGGGTTCTGGGAACAGCCGTCCGAATATTCCGACGAGCCCTATGTCATCACCAAGAAGCTGCTGGATGACGGCCCGCGCAATTTTCTTCTGGAGGGCCCGATAGATGTGAGCTGTCCTGTCCATCTGCTACAGGGAATGAAGGATGACAGCGTGCCCTGGGAAACCGCCCTCAAAATCCAGGAGGCGCTTGTCAGTGAAGATGTCACCGTGTCGTTAATTAAAAACGGCGATCATCGCCTCTCCGAGCCGGACGATATTACCCGTCTGGTCCTTGCAACCGAGCGAATAGGCAATATGTTGTAATTTATCGGAAAATTACCGCAAACTGCCGTAAAACGGTCATATTTTTCAGCTATTAGGTAACCATCGTTCATGTCATCAATCGATGGCTAACTTACTGTATTGTAATGATATTTTTAGTTACTGACGATTCGGCCCGAACGGCAAGAGTCGAGCATGAAAAAAGAGTGATATTCATCACTGGAAATTAATAAAAAAAGCACCAAATAGGGTGTATAGCTTAGTACAGACGCTATCAAAACTTTTGCTGATCCTTGGGAAAGTCCCCCTCTCCCATTGAAAGGCAATGTAAAGCCGGATCGATCCCCCCTCTCGATCCGGCTTTTTTTATGCCTACTCTTCCGGATCCACTGGTGTCTGCATCCATCTGATAATTTTCGCGGCGGGAAAAATCCAGATGACGCCTGCAATCGGATAGAAGATCAACTCCACCAGCTTGTTTTCCGGCAGAAATCGAGTGGCAATAAAAACGCAGATCACGCAGTAAATTCCTAAAAGGAATAGCAATCCGGCCAGACCTATTATTTTTCGAGAAGACGTCATAATTCCACAAATTTACGGTTTTCATTTCGCCGGATATGTTAAAGTCAATGGCATCCAGCATAAGCCAAGAACAGATGGGTATTGCCATACTTTTGACAAAATACCAACGCATGCCGGACATTATTCTATGGCCAACTCCGGCATATTACGACGTTAGTACTATTGGGGAAAAATATGTTTCAAAAGAAACCGAAATTAACCGATACACCTGAAACCGATAAGGATACTTCTACTCCTTCTGAACAGAAACTTGAAAGCAGAGTAAAACCGATGACGACAACTGGTGGAACAAGAAGCTTTGGCATTGATAACAGCGCCCGCACGAAACCTGCCCCCTATGGCGCGGCAGCGGAGACAAAGAAAGAGGGCAGCAAGCTTCATGTCGGCGCAGATATTCACTTAAAGGGTGAGATTACCGCCTGTGACCGCCTGATTGTTGAAGGAAAAGTCGAAGCATCGATGACCAGTAAGGAAATCGAAATCAGCGAAAGCGGAATGTTCAACGGCACCGTTGATATCGATACAGCCGACATTTCCGGCAAGTTCGATGGCACAATGAAGGCCCGTAAACGTCTGGTCATCCGCAAAACCGGCTGTGTGACCGGCACAATCAGCTACGGCGAGATTGAGATTGAGCCAGGCGGAGAGATCGGCGGCAGCATGCAGAAGATTGCTGGCGAGCAGCCGAATCTGCTGACCGCAATGGAAAAAGACAAAGGCAAAACAGAAGAGAGCGAAACCAAAGCCGAGAAAGAATCGGTCTAGCCGCCAACCTGTTTTTCGACACTTAATCGTTCGTGTAATTTCTTGCGACGGATTTAGTCCCGCCCTCCGTTTAACATATAGTTGTGGCGGGCGGCGGACTGCCGTTCCTGAGGAACCGTCAGGTGATAATGCATAAATCGAGCGAGATTGAAAAAGACGCAAAGCTTATGCAGGAAGTCGCTGGCGGGAATGCTTCTGCAAGCCGAATGGTTGCCGATCTTTATCTGGATCGGTCATATCGTCTGGCGTTGCGCATCCTGGGGGACAAAAGCCTTGCCGAAGATATGGCCCAGGAAGCCTTCATCAAGCTTTGGAAGCAAGCGCCGAAGTGGCAAGCCAAAGCACAGATCAAAACCTGGCTACATCGCGTCACACATAATTTATGTGTCGATTATTTACGCGCGCAAAAGCGGTATAGTGATGAAGAAGTCCCGGATATGGAAGATCCAAAGCCAGATGTTTTGCAAATGAAGGCTCAGCAGCAACTTGGCGACAAAGTCAATGAAGCGCTGCAAAAGCTCCCGGTCCGGCAACGGATTGCAATTTCGCTGGTACATTATGAGGAATGTGGAAATATAGAGGCGGCGGCCACTATGAAAATTTCCGTCGATGCGCTTGAATCACTGCTCGCACGGGGACGTCGCAAATTGAAAGAATTACTGGTACCCGCCCGGCGGTTGATGGAAGGAGAGGAGAAATGAGTAAAGACCTGTCGGCAGAACTTGAGCGGTTCAAAGCAGTGGTGGAAACCTATGGCGCCCGCGAAACCGCCTGGCCGGTGGAAGACCTTCCCATGATGGAAAGATTGCTTTCTTCTTCGGACGTGGCCCGCAGTCTGCTGCGCCAGGAGCAGAAATTCGATCAGCTCCTCCAGGATCTTTCACAACCTGTGAATCATTCATCCGATTTGCTGGGCCGTGTCTTGGTAAATGCCGAGGAAGTTAATCCCGGCCCATTCCTCAAGAGCCTTTGGCCCTTCGGATCGATCTGGCAACCGGCCGCCGGAATGGCGGTTGCGGCCTGCCTTGGCATTCTGATCGGATTCGCGAGCCCTAACATCCTCTCCAACGGCGATGATTATGCGCTCAATGATACTTTTTTCAGCGGCGGCACCATGAGTGATTTGGAAATTGATTATGAAAACCTCTAGGCAGAAACTCCTTTCCGCAGCGCTTATCCTGTCGGTGGCAATCAATATCATCATCGGCGGCTTTGTCATCACACAGTGGATCGACCACGGGCCGGGAAAGCGGCATGGCGACAGATTCCATTTTGACCGCCGTGCGGCGGTTACCGTCCTTGATGAACGCCAGCAAGAAGAACTTGAGGATTTATGGAAGGAACGCCGGAAGAATATCCGCCCTTACTTCAAGGAATTTCGCGACTATCGCGAAAAGCTGGCGGAGCTGTATAGCGCCGAGGAGCTGGATCTCGTTGCCATAAACCAAACCTATGCCGACATGACCGCAAAGCAGCTTCAGATCGAGAGCTATATGCAGGCCTCCATGCTGGAGCTTGCCAAATCACTTCCTGATGACAAACGCGCCGCATTTTTCAAAGAAGGTTTTCAATCGCAAAAGAAAAGATTCAAATCTGAAAAAGAAGATCAAAAATGACAGATCGGCGGCAATTCTCACCCGCAACGGAGCGAAACCGGGAACCAATTCTGAAGACGCTGAAAGGCTGGTTACCGGCAAGCGGGACGGTTCTGGAAGTCGCGAGCGGGAGCGGCGAACATGCCGTCTTTTTCGCGCCCAAAGTCAAACCACTTATCTGGCAAACCAGCAATTATGACGCCGAACAGATCGACAGCGCCATGGACTGGCTTGCCCATAGTCCGTCGAACAACTTGGTGCCGCCAGTCAAGCTTGATGTGACGGAGACCAAATGGCCAGTTGAAGCGGCCAACTATCAAAGCGCACCTGTCACCGCCATTTTCAATGCCAACATGATCCATATTTCCCCCTGGCAAACCTGCGAAGGGTTGATGGCGGGCGCAGGCCGGATACTGCCTGCAAGCGGACGCCTTTTTCTCTATGGTCCTTTTAAATTCAAGGGGCAACATACGGCCATCAGCAACGAAAGGTTTGACGAGTGGCTTAAATCTCTCGATCCCGAATATGGCGTAAGAGACATGGAGGCTGTGCTGGATGAAGCTTCAAAGAATGGCCTTCGGCATATCATCGCAAGGCCCATGCCCTCGAATAACTTTTTTCACCTGTTTGAGAAGATCTGAATCCTAAGACTACGGTCGATCCTTGTTGAAATCACCTGGCCACAAAAAAGGGCTGCCCCGAAAGGCAGCCCAATTTTTTGGTCGTATGAGAAGGGCCGGACTTAGAAGCCCATACCACCCATACCGCCCATGCCACCCATATCAGGCATAGCAGGTGCGCCACCGGAGTCTTTTGCCGGCAGATCAGCAATCATCGCTTCCGTCGTGATCAGCAAGCTGGCGATCGACGCAGCATCTTCCAATGCAGCGCGGACAACCTTGGCCGGATCGATAACACCGTCTTTAGGCAAATCAGTGTATTTGCCTGTCTGGGCATTAAATCCGAAGGTTGCACTTTTCTGTTCCAGCAGTTTGCCAACAACAACGGCCCCATCGGAACCCGCGTTCTCAGCGATCTGACGGCAAGGAGCCTGAAGAGCACGACGAACGATCTTGATACCAACATTCTGCTCTTCATTGTCACCCGTAAGGCCTTCCAGAGCGCGCGATGCGTAAAGCAGCGCAACACCACCACCGGCAACGATGCCTTCTTCAACAGCCGCGCGGGTTGCGTGAAGCGCGTCATCAACGCGGTCTTTACGTTCCTTCACTTCTGTTTCCGTTGCACCGCCAACCTTGATCACGGCAACACCACCGGCCAGCTTGGCAAGACGTTCCTGAAGTTTTTCGCGGTCATAGTCAGATGATGTTTCTTCGACCTGAGCGCGAATCTGGTTGCAACGGCCTTCGATATCGGCCTTTTCGCCAGCGCCATCAATGATGGTGGTTTCTTCCTTGGAGATGGAAACGGATTTAGCCGTACCCAGCATATCAAGACCAACATTCTCCAGCTTGATGCCCAGATCATCAGAGATCACCTGGCCACCGGTCAGGATTGCAATGTCTTCAAGCATTGCCTTGCGGCGATCGCCAAAGCCCGGAGCCTTAACAGCTGCGATTTTCAGGCCGCCACGAAGCTTGTTGACAACGAGAGTTGCAAGAGCCTCGCCTTCGATGTCTTCTGCAATGATGAGAAGCGGCTTACCAGCCTGAACAACAGCTTCGAGAAGCGGCAGCATTGGCTGCAGGTTGGTCAGTTTCTTTTCGTGAAGCAGAATGTAAGGGTTGTCCATATCGGCAACCATTTTTTCCGCGTTGGTCACGAAGTAAGGAGAGAGGTAACCACGGTCGAACTGCATACCTTCAACAACGTCAAGCTCGGTTGCGAGGCCTTTGGCTTCTTCAACAGTGATGACACCTTCATTGCCGACGCGCTGCATGGCTTCGGAAATGATGCTACCGATTTCTGCTTCGCCGTTTGCGGAAATCGTGCCGACCTGAGCAATTTCTTCCTGACCAGAAACCGGCTTTGACATTTCTTTGATAGATTCAACAGCCTTCGCGACAGCAAGATCGATACCGCGTTTCAGGTCCATTGGGTTCATCGCGGCGGCAACAGCCTTCAGGCCTTCCTGAATGATGGACTGAGCCAGAACGGTTGCGGTTGTCGTACCATCACCGGCGATGTCGTTGGTCTTGGAAGCAACTTCCTTGACCATCTGTGCGCCCATATTTTCAAACTTGTCTTCAAGTTCGATTTCCTTGGCAACAGTTACACCATCCTTGGTAATACGCGGAGAACCAAAAGATTTGTCGATAACGACATTACGGCCTTTGGGGCCGAGTGTTACTTTCACTGCATCTGCCAGGATGTTGACACCCTTGAGCATACGCCGACGGGCGTCTGTATTAAATTTGACTTCTTTTGCCATGTCTTTATTCCTCAATCACAAATGTGTTGATTAGGCCAAAATGCCCATGATGTCTGATTCTTTCATGATCAAGACGTCTTCACCGTCAACCTTGATCTCGGTTCCGGACCATTTACCGAAAACAACCTTGTCGCCGACTTTTACGTCGAGCGGACGGACAGTGCCGTCTTCTGCGATGGCACCATTGCCAACGGCCAGAACGTCACCTTCGGAAGGTTTTTCCTGTGCGCTGTCTACAAGAATAATGCCGCCAGCTGATTTTTCTTCAGCTTCGATGCGCTTGACCAATACGCGATCATGCAATGGACGAAATTTCATTAAAGTCTCCCTCATCTTTGGATAAGTAACGTTTTAATCATTGTTAGCACTCTGTCCTAACGAGTGCTAACAAATTCGTTTTGGATGTAATGAAATACCCGCCAATTGTCAAGGGAGGGGAGAAAATTCCTTATGAAATTCAGGTGCAAAACGGATATTTCGACCGTTCAACGGCTCTTACTCCCCAAATTCCTTGGCCCCGTCCTGATTTTCCATTAGATAGAGCGTCATTGCTTGCCCCGCAGATAAGAAAGCGGCGACGTATATACAAGTGAAGATTCAAAATAGGGCCAGGAAATTTCTGTGACAACATCACTTCTCAATCAACTAAGTCAAATCGTCGGGCAGGCCTTTTCAAACATTGGCATAGAGAGTTCTTTTGGCAAGGCGTCCCCATCGCAGCGCCGGGAACTTGGGCAGTTTCAGTGCAATGGTGCCCTTGCCGCCGCAAAGCAGGTCGGCCGCAATCCTCGGGAAATAGCGCAGGAAGTCGTTGCCGAGCTAGAGAAAACCGGGCTTTTTATTGAGCTGACCCTTGCCGGACCTGGCTTTATTAATATGCGTCTGAACGATGACTTCCTTCTTGGACATATCAGCGACCTGGCCGAGGATACGCATTTCGGCTGCCGCAGCGAACATGACTCACAGAAGGTGATTCTTGATTACGGGGGGCCGAATGTCGCCAAGGCAATGCATGTCGGCCATTTGCGCGCCACCATCATTGGCGAGAGCCTCCGGCGCCTACGCGAATTTCTGGGCGACGATGTGATTAGCGATGTACATTTTGGCGATTGGGGCCTCCCCATGGGACTGCTCATCAAGGAGATTGAGTTAGAGCAACCGGGCCTCCCCTATTTCGACGCCAGCTTCACTGGCCCCTATCCGGACACCTCTCCCGTCACGGTCGAACAATTACAGGAACTCTATCCCGCTGCGTCCGCCCGATCGAAGGAAGACCCTGCCTTTCTTGAAAGCGCCCGTATTGCCACCTTCGATCTACAGAAGGGCCGCGTCGGCTATCATGCGCTCTGGCAGCATATGCGCGATATCTCAATCACAGAAACCCGCACCGACTTCGATCTTTTGGGCGCCCAGTTCACGGAATGGAACGGCGAAGCGGATACCAATGATCATATCCCGGAAATGATGGTCCGACTGAAGCAAGAAGGGTACGCACAAATTTCCGAGGGAGCTGTTGTTGTCGATGTGGCGGAAGCGGACGACAAGAAAACGATGCCACCGCTTATTCTTGAAAAATCGGATGGCGCCGTGATGTATGGCACGACAGATCTCGCCACCATCGAGATACGGCGGGAGCAGCATGACCCCGATGCCATTCTTTATGTGGTGGATGCCCGGCAAAGTCTCCATTTCGAACAGGTCTTCCGCGCCGCTCGCAAGTGCCACAGCATAAAACCTGAGTGTCATCTGGAGCATATTGGCTTCGGCACGGTCAACGGCAAGGATGGCAAACCGCTCAAAACCCGGGACGGCGGGGTGGTACGCCTGCGCAGCCTGATCGAGGATGCGATAGAGGAAGCCCGAAAAACCGTGACAGAATCGGGCATGTCGGAAAGGTTCGACGTCACGGAGCTCGACGATATCGCCACGAAGGTCGGGATTGCCGCCATCAAATATGCGGATCTGTCCAATCAGCGCATGTCGAACTATGTTTTCGACTTGGAAAGGTTCACTAAGTTTGAAGGGCGCACCGGCCCCTATCAGATGTATGCCGCCGTGCGTATTAAATCCATGCTCCGCAAGGCCAAGGAACAGGGCATGAGCGAAGGCCGCCTGATTGCCACGCATGATGCGGAGCGGAATTTGATGCTGGCACTCGCGGCGCTACCGGAAGCCGTGAAAGGAGCCGCGGAAAAGAATGCACCGAATATTCTCTGCGACCATGTCTATAGCCTGAGCCAGGAATTCAACGCCTTCTATCATGAATGCCAAGTGTTGGGCGAGCCGGACGCTGCAATCCGCGCGTCCCGTCTCCAGATTTGCACCATAACCCTTCGACAGATGGAGCAGGTGCTTTATATTCTGGGTATTGACGTGCCGGAGCGGATGTAAAGAATTTTAAATATTTGTCTCCTATCTTTTCGCGCAGGACACGAAAATAGCCACTTAAGAGGAATTAGACCGTGCAAGAGGAAATCAAGAAGCTGAAACCGGGTGTCGTTACGGGTAGTGACTATCTGGCCCTTGTTAAAAACTGCAAATCGCAAGGATTTGCCCTTCCCGCAATTAATGTCACCAGCACCAATACACTCAATGCGGCGCTGGAAGGCGCGATGCTGAGCAAATCCGACATTATCATTCAACTCTCCAATGGCGGCGCGCAGTTCTTTGCCGGTAAGGGCATCAAGGATGTGGACGAAGCACGGGTTATCGGCGCCGTCTCTGCTGCCCGCCACGCACACACGATTGCCAAAGCCTATGGAATTTGCGTCGTTCTACATACCGACCATGCGAATAAGGGGCTTATCCCCTGGGTGGAAAGCATGATCGACGCCAGCGAAGACGAGTTTAACGCAACCGGCAAGCCACTTTTCAGCTCTCACATGCTTGATCTTTCCGAAGAGCCTATTGAGGAAAATCTTGCGGAATGCGAACGTATTCTAAATCGCCTTGCAAAAATCGACATGAGCCTTGAAATTGAGCTTGGCGTCACCGGCGGCGAGGAAGACGGCGTCGGCAGCGATGTGGATGTTATGGATAACAGCAAACTCTACACCCAACCCGAAGAAGTGCTACAAGCTTATGAGCGCCTCTCTCCAATCGGGCATTTTTCCGTGGCGGCCGCCTTCGGCAATGTTCATGGCGTTTATAAACCGGGGAACGTCCAGCTTCGCCCGGAGATCCTTCAGGCGTCGCAAAAGCATGTGCAGGGCATCTACGACACGAAAGACAAGCCGCTTGATTTTGTCTTCCATGGCGGATCGGGTTCCAGCCCAGATGAAATCGCCGAGGCCGTCAGCTATGGCGTGTTCAAGATGAATGTCGACACCGACACCCAGTTCACTTTCTCCAAGCCGATCGGCGCCTATGTCGAGGCGAACCCCAAGGCATTCAAGTACCAGATCGACCCGGAAGACGGCACGCCCTTCAAGAAGCAATATGATCCACGCGCATGGCTGCGCGAATGCGAGAAATCAATGGCGGAACGTGTGCAGAAAGCCTGCAATGAACTTGGCGCCACAGGTAATTCCATCGCCGTGCCTTAACCTCTTCTGACAAAAAGGCCGCATTAGTTATGTTGAGCAAAACGGATAACACGCTTGGCACACTGGTTCACGAAGTGGCGCATCTGCTCAGGGTCCATATTGACCGGCGGGTCGAACCCTATAGCCTAACACGGGCAAAATGGCTCGTGCTGGGTGTGCTTGATCGCCGTGAAGGAATTACACAAACGGAGCTTGCAGATTATCTCGAACTCGACAAATCGAGCATCGGCCGCCTTCTTGACCGGCTCGAGGAGCGAGGGTTTATCCGCCGTGAAAAAGATCCCAATGACAGGCGGGTTTTTCGGATATTCATTGCCGAAACTGCTTATCCGATACTATCCGAGCTTGAGCAGGTCGCGGACGATGTCCGTGCGCAGGCCCTTTCAGGTATCTCGAAAGAAGACACGGAAAAGCTGCTGACGTTACTGGGCCAGGTCAAGAAGAACCTGATTTCCGCCCGGGATGAATCGTAAAGCATCCAGAGTATAATCATATCCTGCTGAGCAGTGCTTGCGAATCCTTAAATGGCGATCTTAGTAAGCGATCGCGCAACCGTCTTTCCGGGATTCAGATCCGCCGGAGAGAACACCGGTTTCCGGATCGATTGCAATAAACTGTGCGCCCCCAAGCGGCATTGTGGTGTCTGCAAGCTGGTAACCCATCGCGGTTAGCTCTGCGCGAACGTTTGCAGGTATGCCCTCTTCCACCTCAAGGATGCCAGCGTTATAAAATGCGCGCGGGCTATCAATGGCCTCCTGCACGTCCATACCGTAATCCCAGATATTGGTGAGGACATGGGCATGGCCGACCGGTTGATACCCACCGCCCATCACGCCATAGCTGATTGCCGCTTTTCCATTTTTCGTGACCATGCCCGGAATGATCGTATGCATGGGCCGCTTGCCCGGCGCAACGCAGTTCGGATGATCCGGATCGACGACAAAGCCGTATCCTCTGTTCTGGAAAATGACGCCGGTCTGCGGACAGGCAATGCCCGATCCGAAATCCTGGAATAGGGAATTAATAAAGGAGACCGCGTTCCGGTCTTTGTCAACAACACTCAGATAGACCGTATCGCGGTGCCGCTCTAGCGCGTCAGCACCCGTCGGGTCACCCGCTTTACCAACCTCGATATAGCCACAAAGATGCTCCGCGAATTCCTCTGACAGCAACATTTCGGTCGGAACATCAGCTTTTGTTGGGTCCGCAATATATTTGTTGCGGGCGAGATAGGCGAGCCGAGCTGCTTCCGCCTCCAGATGTAGCCGTTTTGCGCCATTTGGATCGAGCCCATCAAGATCGAACCGCTTCAGGATATTGAGCATGATAAGTGCCGTGATGCCTTGTCCACTCGGCGGAATCTGATGTATGCGATGCCCCTGATACTCGGAATGGATAGGCGTTACAAAGTCAGCACCGGTCGCGGCGAAATCATCCGCCTCATGCAGGCCCCCTGCCGCTTTCAAACTATCCGCCATCTGCTCCGCAAGATCACCCTCATAAAAGGCCGCCCGGCCCTGTTTCGCGATCGCCTTCAAGGTAGCAGCCAATTTCGGCAGGCGCCAGACAGTGCCCGCGGCCGGCGGTTTGCCATTGTTCAGGTAAATATCAGTTGCCGCCTTGTTTTTCAGAAGTTTCCCAACCGCGCCTTCCCAATCAACAGACGTGCGTTGCGTGACCACAAAACCATTTTCCGCATAGTCGATGGCCGGTTGCAAAATATCGGCAAAATCCATGGTGCCGTATTTTTCATGCAATCTGGTCCAGGCATCAATCGCTCCCGGGATTGTGACCGAATGGATATTTGTCGGATCCATTTTATCCATGCCATTGGACAGAAGGTAATCAGCCGTCAAAGCCATCGGCGCCTTACCGGAGCCGTTTAGCCCCTCGATCTCACTGCCGCCGCCCATGGCGACAAGGGCGAAACAGTCCCCGCCAATACCGGTCTGCATTGGATCGACGACGCATTGAATAGCACAGGCCGCAATTGCAGCATCCATCGCGTTCCCGCCCGACTTCAGAATGCTCAGCGCCGCCTGAGAGGCTTGCGTATTGGACGTCGCGACTGCGCCTGTCAAACCATAGGTTACGGAGCGGCCAGCTTTATAGAAATTACGCACGGGAAACCCTCTTTTTAATTCGTGATTGGGAAAAAGCAATAGTACGCGATGTCGAGCCGATGTGTAAAATCACAACGGTTCACAACGGACTTTTTTCCGCCACGTGGAAAGAGGAGAGTTTTCTACCAGAGACGGACAATCACATATTTCGTGAAAGCGTCATCGACCTTCATCTGGCTGGCGGCCCGCCAAGCGGCGAGCGCGTCATCATAACTGTCGAAAAACCCGCGTACATCCATGTCGCCTGGATCAGCGAAGTCCTTGCCCCTGGTATCTGTTACCTTGCCACCGAAGACAACAAATAAGCCCTTCGCTACCTTTGAATTCGCCTCTGACATAACATTCCTTTACCAAAATGCTGGCTGCGTTTCATGAATGCGAGCCGGTTATAGAGAGATTGCCAAAAGAAGCAATATACTGCGGAAAATATTAAGAAAATAATTATTCCCAATTATCACGCGACGCCGACAACCCAAAGGAAACCACCGCGAGAGAAACCAGTACGTGATAAATATTCAGCGGATCCATGCCGGTATTGAGCGCCAGCCATTTTACCGCAACATCCGACAGGACGAGACAAATCACACCCAAGATCAGATACATGGCCAGCATTCCGGAAGAAAGGAGCCGAACCAATCCGATCAGGAAGATGATACCAACGAGCCCCATCTGAACATTTGTCGAAAACCGCCATTGTCCCAGCAGCAACGCACCGCACAGAACAACAAGGAGCATTAGCAATATCCACCAATAAAAACGGATGAAAAAATCAGCAAAGAGCCCGGCCAATGCCCCAAGCGCAAAAGCCGCCATGCCGATTGATCCAGCGAAATATTTCGCCGTCGTATGATATGGCTCCACCGCGCTAAACCCGGCGAATTTAAACCCGCCAAGCGCCGCCGTCACGCCAATGCAGACCGCACCAAAAGCCCAGAAAAGATTTGCGGGAAAAAAGGCCTGTCGCGCCAGATTTAATGAAATCAGGCAACATACAACCAGAATTGCTTCAAACGCGACAACCAGATTCATATGAGGAGTATACCCTCTTGCACGACTTTGTCTACAAACCCATATAGCGTTAGTCTTTGATCATTTTCCCGCTTCATGCTATCGGAAACAGCCGCAAAATCAGGAGAGACCCGATTACCAACCCGCCGAGAAAATCAAATAAATCCCTGCCAATTGCCACCGTTTTGGCGTTTAGTTTCGGCACACTGGTCGTCATTACCGTTGTCATCGTTCTCGGTATCAGTCTGAGATCAGGCCTTACGAATACCAGAGACCTACTAGTAGACAAAGCCAACGCCGCCATGGCTGCGACACAAAATGATTTTATTGAGCTTCTCAATCCTGTTGCGTATGAAGCTGTATATATTGCGGAATTGATCAATGCAGACCGGATCGATGTTCATAATCGCGAACAGCTTGCTGATTTTCTCCTGGGCGCCATCGCCGGCACGCCGCAGATCAACACCCTCACCTTCGTGACGCCGGACTTGCAGGTAACGTCCTCTCACCGGCAGAGCAAGGAGATCCTGAGGTTCGATGAAAGCAAAGATCCTGTCGCAAAACAAAGCATTGCCGATCTCGCAACCCGCAGGAAAGGCAGTTGGGGACCCCTTGTTTATGTACCGACGCTGCGGCAGACAGTTCTGAATTTCAGGGAGCCCGTATTCCAGAATGGGAAGTTTGTTGGCGCACTGATCGCAACTATTACCGTATCGACGGTGAATACCCGAATGAACGCCGCGCCCTCGCTGGCAAAGAGCAAGCGGTTTATTCTGTATGGCAATGACCGTGTGATAACGGAGCAAGAGGGTAGTCACTCCTCAACGGGCCTGGATATAACGGACGCGGTTCCCAAACTGGATGAAATAGAGGATCCGGTGTTGCGTGCAATCTGGTCAGACGAGGCAGAGCCATTGAAGCTGATAAACGGGGAAGCCGCCTTCAACAGCCATTATCTGGAAGTGAACGGAGAGGGATATATCTATTTTTACAAAGAGCTTACCGGATACGCCGACAAACCTTTCACCATCGGATACTGGATTCTGAATGACGTGGGTTCCGTTGAACTACGCCGACTACTAATAGCAGGGCTGGCCGGACTTGGAGTCATGTTCTTAAGCATCGTCGTTTCCATTATAATCGGGCGAAAAATATCACGGCCCGTTCTTGCCCTATCAAAGGCATCACGGCAAATATCCAAGCTTGATTTCAATGCTGTCAAAGCACTCCCTCCAAGTCGCTTCACCGAGGTGAACGAAGCCAATAACGCGTATAACAGCATGCTCCGCGGTCTATCCTGGTTTGAGACCTATGTCCCTAAATCACTGGTTCGCAAGCTCATGGAAAGTGGGGAAGCGAAATCAGAAGAGCGGGTCGTGACCGTTATGTTTACGGATATTGTGGGCTTCACTCCGCAGGCCGAAGGCATGAAGACCGAGGAGGTTGCGAACTTTCTCAATCGTCATTTTGAGCTTGTCACCGCCTGCATCGAGGCGGAGGGCGGCACTGTCGATAAATTTATCGGCGATGCAGTGATGGCCTTCTGGGGGGCCCCCGAACGACAGGAGGATCATGCCGATCGCGCCTGCCGGGCAGCAAGTGCAATCAGGATGGCCATAACCGCAGATAATGAAAAACGGCGTAATACTGGCCTCAGCGAGGTTCATATGCGCATTGGCATTCATACCGGGCCGCTAATTGTCGGGAATATCGGCTCCACCGGGCGGCTCAACTATACGGTTGTTGGTGATACCGTTAATATCGCCCAGCGAATGGAACAACACGGCAAGACAGTGTCTCCCGATCAAACAGATGAAGTATTTATCCTGATGACAGGCGCCACGTTTGACGCCAGCCCAAATGTCCTTGCTGAGAAAATTGGCGACACTCAGTTAAAAGGCCGCCATGATCCGGTCACGATCTACCGGATGAACGAATAATTACCGTCACGAGGGCTGATAATAGGGGTTGGTTCCGTCTGCATGATCGGTCACATCCAGCACTTCAGTGATGGATGGCACCAGATTCTGAATTTCCACGGCAACGCCCTGCTTCAATGTCACATCCGCCATGCCGCAACCCTGACAGCCGCCATCAAGACGGACATAGGCACGGTCTTTTTGCAAATCGACAAGAGTAATTCGTCCACCATGGGCCGCGATAGAGGGATTGACCTTCTCTTCCAGCAGATTTTGGATAGCAAGACCTTCCGCCGTTTTCAGCCCCGGCTTCGGCAATGATTCGCGATAATCCAGAACGGCCGTAATCTCCGGAATATAATGACGGAGCATATTCTGAATACCGGTCAGCATTGAGAAGGCAGGCCCCTGAAACTTCAGATAAAGCTTGCCGCTCTTATAGCTGTGAAAAGAGACATCGCCGCCCGATTGCGTTACCGCCGGCACAATCCGCGTTGAGAGCAGATCCTTGATCTGTTCAACAATTTCCGCATCGAATTCACCGGGTGCGTCTTCGTCAGCAGTCGTCGTGACAGACGGATCGCCGCTTTGAAAATGCGCTACAATCGCGCCAAATATTTCCGTCCGGAGCGATGACCAGTCACTCGCGTCCGCCTTCGCGACAACGATGCTTTCTTCCTTCAGGGTAATGGCTGTGACGCCGTCAATGGCATAAAGGCGAGCTGCTAGGGGCGATTTTTCCGCGGCCTCCTCGCGCGTAACGGCAAGCGGGCCGTTTTCCAGGACCTGTTCCGCAGGGAAAAATTCAAGTTCGGTTGCCGTATCGCCTGGCTTCGTCTGGATAAACATCTTTTCGTCTCTATTGTCACTTATGTGAAGACTGAACATTGTGAAAATGCCATAAAGGCCGCATTCACAGTCTTAAACTAATAAAAAAAACGGAGAAAACAATGGCGAAGTTTGTCAGGACCGATCTGGAGGACACTCCCGATGGTAAGATCGCGCGTGTAACCATCGATAATCAGCGAAAACTCAATACGCTGAATTCCGTCGTGATCGGAGAGTTGAACGAAACACTCACTCACCTCGACAAAGACACGGATATCGCCATTCTCATCCTGACCGGCGCCGGAAACAAGAGTTTTATCGGCGGAGCGGATATTTCCGAAATGGCGAGACTGAACCCCGATACTGCGCGGACTTTCATCACCAACATGCATCATGCCTGCCACAAGGTGCGGTACTTCCATGCCCCGGTTGTCGCCCGCGTGAACGGCTTTTCGCTTGGTGCCGGGATGGAACTGGCGGCCGCCTGCGATATGATCGTCGCGTGCGAGAGCGCGCAGTTTGCAATGCCGGAAGTGCGGGTTGGCATCCCATCGGTCATTGACGCCGCGCTTTTGCCGCAGATACTGGGCTTCAACCTTGCCCGCGATCTTGTGCTGACGGGCAGGAGCCTGAGTGCAACGGAAGCGCGCGACGCAGGCCTTGTCCAGCGCCTAGTCGAGGATGATGCGCTTGATGCGGAAGTTGATAAGGTGATTGCAGAGATTCTTGATGGCGGCCGCAACGCAATGGCCATTCAAAAGCAGCTCTGCAACGATTGGGAAAATAATACGCTGCGTGATGGCATTCAGCTGGGGATCGAGGCCTTCTCACATTCCTATGAAAGCGACGAGCCCCACAAGATGATGGAAAAATTCCTGAACCGACCACGCTAGCATTTGGGTCCTGCCAGCCGACGCCACGCAAATTCATTACCTTTAACGGCAAATTTTTGTTATGAAGGGGCCATGATTTTTGCCGCGTCGGGGGTGGGCAGCCAGTGTTGGTTTACTTATACAATGTGTTTTCGGGGGGTAGCCGCCAGTCGCTGTCGGTTGAGGCGGTAGACCGCCTTTTTTCCAATGACAGCCATTCCCCCCTCCTAAAACGCCGCCGGGCCCGCGTTATCCTGTCGCGGGTCCGCTTTTTAAGCCTCCTCTGCGTAGTAGCCTTTCCCATCGGTTTCTTGCTGGATTTTGCAACATTCGATGTTGAAAGCTATGTCACCCTCGGGATTACGCGGGCCCTGATGGCCATCCTGTTTCTGTCGCTTTTCTTTGGAATAAGCAGCGGGGAAACCCTGCGGGATGCATATCGGGCTCTCGGCATCTTTTTCGCGATCCTGCTGACCTTTCAGACGATGTATCAGCCTTTGCTCGATATCACGGACATTTTCGCAATCACCAGCCTTGCCGCCGCCGGGTATCTGTTATTTCCCTTCCTGATCGTTGGATGTATCGCCATCTTTCCGTTTACGGTTAAAGAAGCAGTTCTCACGTTGATCCTCTTCTTTGTCGTGCAGATGTTTATCCTTATCCTCATGCCGGAACATGCGGATCCGCATCAGCGTCTCGGCATTCTGCTGACCCTTATGGTGACGGGTTTACTCTGTGTATTCGCCGCCATCAGCCAGCTTCTGTACATATCTCTGCTGATCGACCAGGCGTCCATCGACTCGCTAACTCAATGCTATAGCCGTAACAGCGGGGAGGAAATTATCGATGTGCAGTTCAAGATAGCCAAACGCCAGAACATGCCTTTTTCTCTCGTGTTTGTCGATCTGGACAATTTCAAGGCCATAAATGATCGCTACGGCCATGAGGCCGGTGACCGGGTTCTTGCCAACGCCGCCGCGAGCATCCGCCGCAACGCACGCGGATCGGATGTTATTGTCCGTTGGGGAGGCGAGGAATTTGTAATTCTTTTGCCCAATACCGATGCGGAAGGAGCGCTCAAATCCATACGCAGGCTTCGCAATATTGGCCTTGGCGCGCGTCCGGACGGCAAGATGATGACCGCCAGCTTCGGTATCGTCGATCGACAAAATGCCAATGTCGGCGACTGGTCCTCGCTTGTCGATATTGCGGATAACCAGATGTATGACGTCAAGTCGCGGGGCGGGAATGACATAGCCGTATATGATCCGGCGGTTGATGCTGAGGCAGAAGCCGAAACCGATGATCTGGCAGCGGCCGAATGATCCTCAAGATTCTCTCGGTTGTCTTTGTCGTTCTGTTTGTTGCGCGTATTCTGTTCGCCCGAAAGCTAAAGGAAATGGGCAAGGCTGCCGACCGCACCCTTAATCTTTTTCTGATCGCCATCGCGATTTATCTCTGCCTACAGGCGCTCATTGTATATGCGATGGCGTGATACCAGATAGTGAGACAGGCTGCTGCTTCATAGGAGATCGTTTATGTCCGCCACACGAATTGAAACGGATACGATGGGAGAAATCTCTGTCCCCGCAGATCGCTACTGGGGCGCGCAGACCGAACGATCACTTGAGAATTTCAAAATCGGCACGGAGCGCCTGCCCGCTCCCCTCGTTCGTGCTCTTGGTCTGCAAAAAAAGGCGGCGGCACTCAGTAACCAGATGCTGGGACACCTCGAAATCCAACTCGCCGATGCCATCATCATGGCGGCGGATGAGGTTATTACGGATAAACTTCTTGATCATTTTCCGCTGGTTATCTGGCAGACAGGGTCCGGCACCCAAAGTAACATGAACGCCAATGAGGTGATTGCGAACCGTGCCAATGAAATTCTAGGTGCCCCGCTCGGGCAAAAAAGCCCGGTCCATCCCAATGATCATGTCAATTTGGGGCAAAGCTCCAACGACAGCTTTCCAACCGCCATGTCCATCGCCGCAACGGAGCAGGTCACGCATCACTTGCTCCCCGCTCTTGCGCATTTTCATCAGGCCCTGCAGCAAAAAAGCAAAACCTTTGCCGATATCATCAAAATCGGCCGCACGCATACGCAGGATGCGGTGCCCATCACCCTCGGTCAGGAGTTTTCGGCCTATGCCCGGCAGATGGAACTCGGCATGGCACGCCTGAAGGATGCCCTCCCCCGGGTGATGGAACTCGCACAGGGCGGCACCGCCGTCGGCACGGGGCTGAATGCCGCACCGGGTTTTGCGGAAATGTTCGTCTCAAACCTTTCCGATTTGACCGGCCTTCCCTTTACCAGCGCGGAGAATAAGTTCGAGGCAATTGCCGCCCATGATGCACTGGTCGAGCTTTCCGGCGTTCTGAATGTGATCGCGACGAGTGCCATGAAAATTGCCAATGATATCCGCTTTCTCGCGAGCGGCCCGAGAAGCGGTCTCGGTGAGTTGATCCTCCCGGCGAACGAACCCGGCTCCTCGATCATGCCGGGGAAAATCAACCCGACACAATGCGAGGCGGTAACGCAGGTCTCGGCGCAAATCATGGGCAATCATGTGACGGTCACCGTCGCCGGCTCCAATGGGCATTTCGAGCTGAATGCATTTAAGCCGGTGATCATCTATAACGTCCTGCAATCGATCCGGCTCCTCGGCGATGCCCTTCGGAGCTTTACGGATAATTGTGTCACCGGGATCGAGGCGAACAAAGGCCGGATTGACGAGTTGATGGCGCAATCACTGATGCTGGTGACCGCGCTCAACCCGCATATCGGCTATGATAACGCCGCCAAAATTGCCAAGAAAGCCTATGCGGATAACAGCAGCCTGAAAGAAGCCGCGCTCGCGCTGAACCTTCTCACCGAGGAACAGTTCAACGACTGGGTCCGCCCCGAAGATATGGTGGGGAAGTAAAAGAAAAACAGAGAAATGGAGCGGGCGAAGGGGATCGAACCCTCGTCGTAAGCTTGGGAAGCTTCTGCTCTGCCATTGAGCTACGCCCGCAATTTCCCTTGTAAGTACAGAAAGACGCTTTTTTCTGCAATAGAAATTCTTGACAGCCCATAACCATAGCGATAATTATTTCGATGTGGTGATTTGTGCCGACCGGCTTGCGGCCACATAAAAGAAACGCTAAAAGGTCGGGGCTCGTAGGAACCCTGATCGATGGTCGGGGTTTTTTTATGCCTCGAGGATAATATGACAAACGAAAAAGAGACGGCGCAAGCCCGCGCCAAAAGCTACCGAACCGCCACAAAACTTGTACGCGGCGGGACAAAACGCTCCCAGTTTAACGAAACAAGCGAAGCCATTTTTATCAATTCCGGCTTCGTTTATGACAGCGCCGAGCAGGCGGCGGGGCGTTTCAAGGGCGAGAATGAGGGATTTATCTACTCCCGCTACGCCAACCCGACCCTTTCCATGTTCGAAGAGCGGATGATCCTTCTCGAAGACGGCGCAGAAGCAGCCCGCGCAACCGCGAGCGGCATGGCCGCCGTGAATGGTGCGCTGATGTCTTTGCTGAAAGCCGGGGATCATGTAGTTGCCCCAAAGGCGCTCTTTGGCTCCTGCCTTTATATTATCGAGACGATCCTGCCGAGGTTCGGTGTTAATGTCACCTTGATTGACGGGACCGACATCGATCAATGGAAAGACGCCCTCAATGAGAAGACGGCCTGTGTATTTTTTGAAACGCCGTCCAACCCGGCGCTTGAGATCATGGATATTGCCGCTATTTCCGACCTTGCCCACAAGGCCGGCGCGAAGGTCATAGTCGATAACGTCTTTGCAACGCCGGTTTTGCAGCATCCCCTCACCCTGGGCGCAGATATCGTTGTTTACTCCGCAACCAAGCATATCGATGGGCAGGGGCGTTGCCTTGGCGGGGTCGTTCTGGGGTCGGAGGAATTTGTCGAGGACACCCTCGCCCCCTATCTCAAGCATACCGGTCCCGCACTCAGCCCATTTAACGCCTGGAACATGCTGAAAGGCCTTGAAACACTGGAGCTGCGCGTCGAAAAGCAATGCGACAATGCGGAGAAGGTTGCCGCCTTCCTGGAAGATCATCCGGCGGTCAGCCGCGTTATTTTCCCGGGTAGCGAAACGCATCCACAGCATGCCCTTGCCAAGCAACAGATGGCGCGCGGCGGCACGCTTGTCACCTTTGAAGTCGCGGGCGGTCAGGAAGCGGCCTTCGCAGCCCTTAACCGGCTGTCTCTGATCGATATCAGTAATAATCTCGGCGATGCAAAATCGCTGATTACCCATCCGACAACGACGACCCATTCCAGCGTCGATGACGCCATTAAGCAAGAACTTGGCATTACGGAAAGCATGGTGCGCCTATCCGTCGGGCTGGAAGATGTGGATGATCTTATTGAGGATCTGGGCTACGCCTTGAGCCGCCAAAAAGATTGAGATATGGGGCGGCGGGCTTCACATTTCCGCCGCTCCGCCCTGCTCTTTTACCGATTTACTGGACAAAGCGCCCCTATGGCGCAATATTCAGGGGAATTAAGCCAATCAGGTAATTGAAGCAGACGGTGCAGGATATGACGGAGACGGCCGCCTATAGCAAGATCACGGAAAATATTCAGGTCTCGGTGACACCCGTCTTTCTGCAAGACCGCTCGCGCCCCGAAGATGGCTTCTATGTCTGGGCCTATCAGGTCAGGATAGAGAATCAGGGAACGCACACAATAACCCTCAAAAACCGTCATTGGCGCATCACCAATGCCGAGGGACATACAGAAACGGTAGATGGCGAAGGCGTCGTCGGGGAGCAACCCGTTCTTGCGCCGGGTGATATTTATGAATATACCAGCGGAACGCCGCTTTCGACGCCATCGGGCATCATGGTCGGCTCCTATGATATGGAATCGGAAGAAGGAAATATGTTCGCAGTCGATATTCCGGCGTTCTCACTGGATAGCCCGGACGCCATGTCGTCCCTTCACTAAAAGGCGGCGCAGCCCATCCCAGGAAATAATTCAGATATGAACAAACATTGCCATCCAAAAAAGCCAACGAAAGATCAGGCCGAAGAGGCCGTACGGACCCTGATCCGCTGGGCAGGGGATGACCCGGAACGCGAGGGACTGGTCGGAACGCCGGACCGGGTAGCGCGATCATATCTGGAATTTTTTGCGGGTTATAACGAGGACCCTGACGCCTATCTGTCCCGCACCTTCGAGGAAGTCAACGGTTATGACGAGATGGTGGTCCTGAAGGACATCCGGGTTGAAAGCTATTGCGAGCATCATATGGTGCCGATTATCGGTGTCGCCCATGTCGCCTATATGCCCAGCAATCGGGTCGTCGGCATATCAAAACTCGCGCGGGTTGTCGATGCCTACGCCAAGCGACTGCAAATACAGGAAAAGCTGACCCGGCAGATAGCGGAAACGATCGAGAGGACGCTGCAACCGAAAGGGGTCGCCGTCATTATCGAAAGCGCGCATCAATGCATGACAACCCGCGGAGTTCATAAAGACGGCGTCACCATGGTGACGAGTACGATGCTCGGCATCTTCCGCCGGTCCGACATCACGCGGCGCGAGTTGCTCTCATTCATCAATAAAGGCTGAGTGCGGCGGGGCCGTGAATAACTTTCGCCTGATTTTCGCAATCAATGGAATTCTCCTAGTCTTTATCGGACTTGCCATGCTTGTGCCCGCCGCTGTTGACCTTGCGGTTGGCAACAGGGACTGGCAGGTGTTCTTAGTTTCAGCGGCGGTGTCGATTTTCGTTGGCGGTGGATTGTTTCTGTCAAATCGCGGGAGCGGCCTGGAACTTGGACGGCGTCAGGCGTTTCTGCTGACAACAGCTGTCTGGATCATCCTGCCGGCAACTGCGGCGCTGCCCTTCGCTTTCAGCGAGATGAACATCCCCTATACGGACGCCTTCTTCGAGGCGATGAGCGGCCTGACAACCACTGGCTCAACGGTTTTGACTGGTCTTGATACAGCGCCGCCGGGCATCCTGATGTGGCGCGCATTGCTGCAATGGACCGGCGGCATCGGGATTATTGTGACCGCCATTGCCATCATGCCCCTGCTCAGGATTGGTGGCATGCAGCTTTTCCGTATGGAAGCCTCTGAGGCGACATCAGAAAAGGCATTGCCGCGCGTTGCGGATATCGTCAAGGCAATCTGCTATATCTACCTTGTCCTGAGCCTGATTTGCACGCTTGCCCTCTGGATGACGGGGATGAGCCTGTTCGATGCGATTACCCATGCAATGACGACGATCTCAACGGGCGGGTTTTCAACATCCGATAAATCCGCCGGTGATTTCGAAAGTCCCCTTGTCGAGAGCATCATGGTCGTTTTCATGATCATGGGGGCGCTTCCCTTTCTAATGTATCTGCATATTGTTAAGGGAAAGCCGGGCAGCTTTCTGACGGACAGCCAGGTCAGATGGTTTCTCTCGATCGTCCTGATCGGGATTTTGGCGATTACCATCTGGCAAATACGGCATGAGGGTATCTCTTTCTGGGTTGCCTTGAGGCATGCCACCTTCAATGTGACCTCCATTATTACCGGCACAGGCTACGCCACCGCCGATTACAGCCGCTGGGGCGGATTTGGTACGGCCGCGTTCTTCTTTTTTATGTTTGTCGGCGGCTGCGCGGGCTCGGCCTCCTGCAGCATCAAGATCTTTCGCATACAAATTCTTGTTGAAACCGCGCGCTGTCAATTGATGCAGATGATCCGGCCAAGCGCAATCTATAAGCCCCGCTACAATGGCCAGCCGCTTGCCGAAGAAACCATCGGATCGGTCACCAGCTTTGTCTTTCTCTTTCTTGTTATCTTCGCCCTGCTCACAATCGCGCTTGGCCTTACCGGTCTGGATTTCCTGACCGCTATTTCAAGTGCGGCAACATCCATTACCAATGTCGGACCGGGCCTCGGGGATACCGTCGGCCCCTCCGGAACCTTTAAATCGCTCTCTGATCCCGCGAAATGGCTGATGTCCCTTGGCATGCTGCTGGGTCGCCTTGAGCTTTTTACCGTTCTGGTGCTTTTCTCCCGCCGCTTCTGGCAGCGCTAATCGTTCGTTAGCCCTGTGCTTTCGGGAAATAGAGCGCCTTTATCCAGCCCGTCATACGACCAAAATCCTCCTGAATGACCAACAATGCCGGCACCAGGAAAAGAACCAGGAATGTCGCCGCCATCAATCCGAACACCAATGTAATGGCCATGGGGATCAGGAACTGTGCCTGGAGGCTGGTTTCAAAAAGCAACGGGGTCAGGCCGCCTATTGTTGTGAGGGACGTGAGCAGGACCGCCCGCAAACGATCACAGGTGCCGCCGACTACCGCCTCCAAATAGGCTTGCCCCTTGGTCAGCCGCTCATCAATCACGCTGACCAGAATAATGGAGTTATTGACCAATATCCCCGACAGCCCCAACAGTGCAATCATCGAGAGGATCGTAAGATCAAATCCTAGCAGATAGTGACCAAAGATTGCCCCGACCAAACCAAACGGGATAATCGACATCACCACGACAGGCCGCCAATAGGATGAAAACACCCAGGCCAGAATAAGATAAATCGCGGAAAGCCCGATTGTGGCGCCAAACTGCATATCCGCAATCGTTTCCGCCTGTTCCTCCGATTTACCGGCAAAGCGGTATTTCAGATCATATGTCGCGGCGATCGCGTCAAGTCCGCCGCCAGGCAGGGCCGCCAGCACCTGGTCCGATGACGTCAAATTTTCATCTATTTCCGCCGCAATGGCGACTTCACGCACGCCGTCCTCGCGCTTGATCCGGGCGTAGCCGACCTGATTGCGCTCGGTAACAACCGCCGATAGCGGCACTTCAATCCCGGATGAGCTTTTCAGGTAAAAGTCCCGCAGGGCTTCCATGGCAATCTGGTCACGCGGCAACTGCACCCGCACCGTCACCTCCTCATCTCCTCGAGCAAATTTTCGCGCGATCACGCCTTCAAACCCGGCCCGCACTTGAGAGGCGATATCCTCGGTCGTGAAGCCGAGCGCCCGGCCACGCGGAGTGAGCTCAAGGATTATTTCCTGTTTGCCATGCGGCAGATCATCCTCGATATCCGAGACACCTCGGAATTTTTTAAGGAGATCCTTCACCTCCTCCGCTGCCTCTTTCAGCGTATTTACATCATCGCCCTTCAGCCGAATGTCCAGTTCCCGGCCTGGCGGGCCGCCAATCCTCTCAGTCAATGCAATCCGTTGAAGGCCCGGCATTTCCGTAATCTCCTCTCGCCAGGCCTTGACGAAATCCGCCGTTCGAACATCCCGAAGATCGGCAGAAATAAGCTCCACCATCATGCCGCCGCGATTATCTCCGGAAACAGAGCTGAACTGATCGCCGGTACTGATGCCAATCTTTCCCAGCGCCATAATAATCAGGCCGCCGTCTCCATTCGTGAGGTCGTTCTCGGCCTTGTAGAGTGCACGCTCCAGCTCCTTGACCATGGTTTCCGTCTCGCTGCGAGCACTACCGGGCGCAAAAACAACATTGGCATTAATCACATTGGCCTCAGGGGAGGGGAAAAAGTTAAATCCGATCCGACCGCCCATGAAGAAGCCGAAAGAAATGATCAGCATGGCAACAGCGGTCGCAAGCGTCGCATACCGCCAGCTCACCGCAAGCTCCACCAGCCGCTTGAACAGATGGGTCTGGAAATAGTGAAATTTTTCATCGAAGCTCTGGCGCAGCCGACTCGCTCCGTTTCCCTGAAAGCGAAGCGCATGACGCATATGGCCCGGCAATATCAGGAAGCACTCGATCAAGCTGGCGACCAATACCGCAACGACGACTGACGGGATGGCACGAATAATTTGTCCAATGATATCCCCGATCAGGAAAATCGGAAGAAAGGCGGCAATGGTTGTCAGACTGGACGCAAACACCGGCGCCAGCATCCGAAGGGCGCCCCTCTCCGCCGCCTCGGCCGCGGACAATCCAGTTGAGCGCAGATATGACGCATGTTCTCCGACGACAATCGCATCATCGACAATAATACCAAGGGACATGATAATCGCGAACAGGCTGATCATATTGATCGACTGTCCGGTCAGGAGCATGACCCCGGCCGTCGCAAAAATCGCCACCGGTATGCCCGCCGCCACCCAAAAGGCGACACGGACATTGAGAAAGATAAACAGGATAATCAGAACTAACACCAGGCCGCTCACGCCATTATTCAGCAGCAGGCGGATACGGTCCTCTATGAGGCTCGCCTGTACGTCATATTGCCTGATTTCAAGCTCGGCTGGCCAACGGCTCTTTTCCCGCTCGAAATAACCGGAAACTATCTTTGCCGCTTTCAGGGCATCCGTTGACTGGGCCCGCTGAATACTAATCTCGACCGCCGCGCGACCATGATGCAATCCTGTCGATCCCTTTTCGACAAACTGGTCGCGGACGTTGGCTATGTCGCGCAGATATATTTTCTGTCCGTCGTCAAATGACTTGATCTCCAGCTCCCCAAGAGACTTCGCATTGGTCTTTTGTTCAAGCGATCGCAGCTGGCGCTCAAAACTGCCGGAGACAGTCCCGAGCGGCACGTCCTGGGAATTATTGCGAATGATCGTGGCAATATCGGTAAGACTGAGATTTAGCCGTCGCAAGTCCCGCTTGTCGACATCCACCCAGATTTCCTCATCCCGCGCACCAAAGAGGGTAATCTTGTCGATCCCGAGATTCAGCAGATCGTCACGCATTGTTTTGGCAATCTGCTTGAGAGCTTCCTCCGAATAAGGACCCGAAACCGAAAGGCGGGCAATGGGATCATAGATCACGACCCGCTTTATGATGGGAGTCTCGATGGTATCGGGGAAGGTCGTAATTTGCGAGACCCCCTGCTCGACATCCGAAAGCGCGGCCTGCATGTCGGTTCCGGGCTCAAACTCCACAACAATCGCGCTGCTGCCCTCCACCGAATAGGAGGTGACGCGCTTGACTCCATTGAGGAATCGCACCTCCGGCAGGATCGCCGTCGTGATGTTGCTATCGACATCCTCTGCGCTTGCGCCCGGCCAGATGATGCTGGTGGTTATCACCTCAGTTCCAAAGTCCGGAAAGAACTGAGTATTGAGCCGATAGATCGACGCGACCCCGATGACAATCATCATGATCATCAGGAGATTGGCCGCGTTTTTGTGCCGGACAAATATCTTAACGAGGCGGCTGATATCCATCAGCGTATGTCTACCTTCAGGTTAGGGCCGATCTCGGGAAGCCGGCTCGTTACAACCAGCTCACCTTCCTTGATATTCCCGCGGACGAATATCTCTCCGCCGTTTCGCGCTGCGATCTCGACCATGCGGGGCTCTAATCGTCCTTCCGTCACAACATAAACTTTTGAGTTCTCATAAATGCTGCTATCCGGAAGCTTGGCCACATCGGAATATCGATTGCCCGAAAGAATGACCTCTACGAAGGCGCCCGGCCGCAAAAGCGGGATATATTCGCTTGCGTCCAGAACGGCAAAAACCTCGACACCGCCGGTCTCGGAGCTGATTTCCGGGCTCAGGCGGGCCACACGGCCGTTGAAGACAAGCTCAGTATCGCCGGATTGCCAGCTAACAATAACCGGGCGCCCAACAATGCCCACACTACTGCCGAGCAAGAGGCCGTACTGACTGTCAGAGAGGAGAAATCGCGCTTCCATCTGCGTGGCGTCAATCAGCCGGGCAACCTTGTCGCTCGCGCCAATATTCTTGCCAAACTCCGCGCTAACTTCCGTCACATAGCCCCTGAACGGTGCCTGAAGGCTGGTGTTTTCCAGATCGCGCTCCGCCCGGCTGACCCCCACTTCAAGCCGGTCAATGACGGCCCGCTGCTGGCCAATGCGGGTTTTCAGAATATCAAGCTGCGCTTCCCGCAGCTCAACTGTCTGCCGCTGTCGGCTGAGAGCCGATCTGGCATCATCGAGGGATTTAACCGAGATATTGCCCCGTGTGGCGAGACTTTCAGATCTTTCGACGTTGCTGATTTCCCGCTCCTGCACCTCGCGTTCACGCTCCAGTGCCACCCCTTCTGATTTTTGCGTCGCCACCAGTTCATTCAGTCGCGCACGCGCTTCGAGCAAGGACGCCTTGTCCTCATTGAGTTGGGCCTCGAATTCAAAAGGATCAACGCGGACCAGCAAATCACCCTCGTCCAAAAGTCCGCCTTCACGAAAATTATCGCCAACCTCAATCACCTCGCCACCGACGAGTGATCTTAACTCGACATCTCGCACGGCCTTCAAGGAGCCAAAAAGGTTTAGATCAACGGATTGATCCTTAAACTCAATCGGAACCGCCGCAACGGTCCAGACTCGTTCCTCCACGACCTCCGGCTCGATTACCGGCTTTGTCGTTACCATGTAGGCCGCCAACGCAACTCCCGCCCCCAGAATAACAAGAGGTAGCAGTATCTTGAGTACGAGCTTCACGCCTATTATCCTTCTTTTGTCCGGCCACAGTATTCCCCAAGATTAACGGATCGCAGTATCATTTCCGTCGTTATGATTTTAATTTTTTCTATTTCTGACGGGCCAATGGAGTCCCAGCCCATACGGGCCTTCACCAGCTCTTCGTTCAGCGCATATCGCAAGCACAGAGACAGAATTGCATTGGCTTCAAGCTTGATTTTTTCACTTGTGGGCGAGTCCCCGGAAATCTTGGCGATCAGAATCCCCAGCAGGTCGTGGATAATATCGACATGTCCTTCCATAAGCATGGGGAAGCACTCCGTCGGCATTTCCGTCTCCCGCTTAAGCAATCGCATTTTCCATCTTGTGGACGAGGAAAACGCACTGTCGACAACGCGGGAAACAAAAATAGCTATAAAGTCGGCATAGGCCTTTCGATCATCACGGGCCGCTGTCAGTTGGTTCTCCAGCAGGACGGCCAGCCCAACCCGGGAAGGCTTCAAGTCCTGGATAATTTTTTTGAAGATTGCGCGATAAAGCCCTTCCTTATTCTGGAAATGATAGGAAATTGCGGATAAATTAACCCCCGCCGCAGACGCAATTTCCCGCGTCGAAACCGCATCGAACGGCCGTTCCGCAAAGAGCCGGCCCGCGGCTTCTATCATCCGGTCGGAAGCTTTTTGTTTTGTTTCAGGCATAGGTTTAGGTCAATCGTTTGAACTGTTCGCAAAGCTAAGACAAATTAAGCGAAAGCGCAAGGGCGTCCGACGGTGATACTTAAATTCAACGGAGCGTCAAAGGCAGAAGAATAAGCGTCTTAGCGCAAATACTCCCCCATGAAGGTTCGAATATTCTTTTCCATTTCCTTATCGAACGCCTGCATCAGGGCCTCGACCTGTGTGAAATAGGTTTTTTCCCGCTGATTGAGCGTAATCCCTTCCGGCACCGATTTCGACCGCGTTGCCTCCGCTGTCACGAAGGCAGATGAGCCAGAAATTTCGGTGATTTTAAGCTCCACCAGAACATGAAAGACATAAAGCTCAGATTGATCCTTTGTGATCATACCTTTCAGGCCGGTTTCCTTTTCCAGGCCCTTTTCAACCGCGCTGGCGTCCTTGATGGTAACCGTGGCAACCGCGCCGCTGTTGCCCGTTGTCCGCAACCTGTCCCGTACCCAGTTGCGCACCGATTGATTGATGGAGACAGGCAGTTCATGCTCCACATGCGGATGTTTCAGCGGCGGCGTAAACTCGTCGACAATCTTGATCTCACCGACATTCAGGTAAAGCGGATTCAAATGCTGAAAGGTGATTTCCGGATATACCGGATTGGGCGGCGCCTCCACGCAACCCAGAAGAGCGGTTGTCATGAGAAGAGATAGGGTAGTCAAAAAACGACGAAGGCCTGCCATGTTACTCTCACCTTTGCGAAGGATTGAACCGGCCCCACTCTATTACGGTCCATGGACGAAATTCAACCCTCTGTTTTGCGCAGCCCGCGTCTGCGGCCGTTAGCTGATATCCTCAATACGGATTTCATATTTGCTGGAGCAGAACTGGCAATCCGCGGTGATGACACCATCATCCGCCATATCCTCAAGGTCTGCCCCGGCGAAGGTTTTAAGAGTATTCATCACCCGCTCCGCGCTGCAACTGCACTGATCGGCAAGCTCCTGCGGATCATAGAGCCATACCCCGTCTTCATGAAACAGCTTATACAGCAATTCCGCCGATTTAAGGCGTGAGCTTGTCAGCTCTTCAGGCGTGATCGTGCCTGCAAGGGCCTGGGCATTTCGCCAATTTTCTTCTTCCTGATCCTGATTGAATTCCGTTGCGTTTTCGTCCGGCAAACGCTGGATCATCAGGCCGCCAGCCCGCCATTTCCCATTAACCTTATCGACCGCAACGCGCAAGAGCGTGTCAATCTGTTCCGACTTGTCGAAATAGTTTTCCATGCAGTCAGCAAGGCTCTCCCCCTCCAGATCGACAATGCCCTGATATCTTCTATGCTCCTCGCCTGCGTCGATGGTAAAGGCGGCATAGCCCTTCCCCAGATAATTTTCGACATTCATCGTCACGTTTGAAGAGGCGACAAGATCGAGCTTCTCCTGATCGAAGGACGCATAGCCGCGCATATTTCCCGGCGTCGTCATATCCGACGCAATCATGGAAATAGCGCCATCCCCCTTGGTCTGAACCGTGAATATGCCGTCAAACTTGAGCGCGCCACCGAGCATTGCGGCAAGCACAATGCCCTCTCCCAAAAACTGCGCCACCGCATCCGGGTAACCATGCCGGTTCAGGATTGTGTCGACGACACTTCCCATCCGAACGATCCGTCCGCGCACGCCGGCCTTCGCCATCTGGAAAGGCTGAATAAGATCGTCGATGATTATTTTTTGACCGTCTTGGGCCATGTGTCTTCTCTCACAAATTCACAAGAGTTCAGGCGCCGAGGCACCAGCGAAGGACAGCTTTTTGGGCATGCAATCGGTTTTCCGCCTCATCGAAAATCACCGACTGAGGGCCATCCATTACCTCCGCCGTTGCCTCCTCCCCGCGATGAGCGGGCAGGCAATGCATAAAGACGGCATCGGGCGCGGCACGCGCCATTAACCTTTCATCCACCTGATAAGGCATCAACAAGTTATGGCGATTGGCAACATCATCCCCCATGGACACCCAGGTGTCCGCGACAACGCAGTGGGCGCCCGCCGCAGCCTCTGCTGCATCCCGGGTGACATGAACCTTTGCGCCAACGTCCTTTGCCCAGGCAAGCGCCTTTGGATCGGGCGATAGTTCTTCCGGACAGGCAATGCGAAACTCAAAATCAAACAGGCCGGAGGCATGAATCCAGGAGGTCACCATATTATTGCCGTCGCCACACCATGTTACGATCTTGTCCTTGATCGGCCCGCGCGTTTCTTCAAACGTCATGACATCCGCCATCAGTTGGCAGGGATGACTATCATTGGTGAGGCCGTTGATCACCGGCACGGTCGCATTTTCCGCCAACTCCAGCAATTTGGCATGGTCATCCGTGCGGATCATGATGGCATCAACATAGCGCGACAGCACACGAGCCGTGTCGGCGATCGTCTCCCCGCGCCCGAGCTGCATATCATTGCCATTGAGAACGATCGTATGGCCGCCGAGTTGGCGCATTGCCATATCGAACGATACGCGCGTCCGGGTGGAGGGAAACTCAAAAATCGCTGCGAGCGCCAATCCGGCGAGCGGCGTATCTTTATCTTCTGTTCCCTTCGGCAGGCCCTTACGTGCTTTTTTAAGCGCAATGCCATCGTCGATAATGCGCCGAAGCTCCGACTTCGACAGGTCATTCACATCAAGGAAATGAAGCGGCTTAGACATTTTCAAGCTCCGTGCAGGCCTCATCCAGAAGATTAATAAATTCAGATATCTGTGTATCCTCAACAATGAGCGGTGGCAGCAGGCGAACCACATTATCGCCGCCCTTCGCCGTCAGGACGCCAAGCTCCAGCAACTTATTAATAACCTGTGTATTCTCCACCTTGCATTTCAGCCCGATATGCAGACCGACACCGCGGATCTCTTCCAGAATTTCAGGGTGACGGTCAACAACCCCGGCAAGCCCCTGCTTGAGATGATTTCCCATTTGGGTCACATGATCAAGGAAGCCATCTTCCGTTATCACATCAACGACAGCACCCGCCACGGCCATGGCAAGCGGATTGCCGCCATAGGTGGAGCCATGACTGCCGGCGGTCATGGTTTTCGCGACCTTTTCGACCGCGAGGCAAGCCCCAACAGGAAACCCGCCCCCCAGCGCCTTGGCGGATGTCAGGATATCCGGTGTAATTCCCGCATGTTCATAGGCGAACAACTTGCCTGTCCGCCCCATGCCGGTCTGGATTTCATCCAGCATCAACAGCAGGCCACGCTCGTCACAGAGCTCACGAAGGGCGCGCATGAACTCGACTTCCACAACCTGAATACCCCCCTCACCGAGGACCGGTTCAATCAGGATGGCGGCGGTTTCATCGGTGATCGCCGCCTTAACCTTCTCGATATCGCCAACAGGGACGTGATCGAAACCTTCGACAGTCGGACCAAATCCTTCCAGCAGTTTTTGCTGGCCAGCCGCAGCAATAGTTGCAAGCGTCCGTCCGTGAAAGGAGTTTTCAAAAGCGATGACCCGGTATTTTTCCGGATGCCCATTCGCGGAGAAATACTTCCGCACCATCTTGAGACCGCACTCATTCGCTTCCGCCCCTGAGTTGCAGAAATAAGCGGCATCCGCAAAGGTGGCGTCAACCAGCTTCTGCGCCAGTTCTTCCTGTCCCGGGATACGGAAAATATTAGAGACATGCCAGACCTTCTGGGCCTGCTCCGTCAGCGCGCCAATCATCTTCGGATGCGCATGTCCAAGCGCGCTTACCGCGATACCGGCCATAAAATCCAGGTATCGTCGTCCGTCATTCCCATAGAGATACATGCCTTCCCCTTTTTCAAAGGAAAGATCAGCAGGAGCATAATTAGATAACAACGCAGGAATCATATGCTTTCTCCACGAAATAACAGGACATACGGCCAATTTCCGCTGCCAGAAAGCGCGGAAGTATTGACAGGAGACCGGTTCCTGTCAATCAAACTCTTGTGCTTAGGACAAAATTTTCAGGCTTTCAGGCGATATCCGCTTTTTATCAAGGCCCAGACGGTCACATAAAGAAGAATATCAAGCACCGCGATCGATACGGCACCGACCCAAATACTGCTGTCGGAGGTTCCAATAAAGCCATATCGGAAACCATCGATCATGTAAAAGAATGGGTTGAGGTGGCTGATCTGATACCAGACACCGGTCAGCCGGTCGATGGAGTAGAAAGTGCCTGAAAGAAACGATAGCGGCATAATGATAAAGTTTGTCATTGCCGCCATGTGATCGAATTTCTCCGACAGGATGCCGGCGATCATTCCGAGCAGGGAGAGCATCAGGCCCGCCCCGATCACATAATAAATAACAGCTATCCAGGAATAGATCGAAATATCGATAACGAACCACATCACAAGGCCAACCGCCAGCGCCACTGTTAATCCCCGCGCGAGACCTGAGAGAACAAAGGCCAATGTCAGTTCCGAGGCGGAGAGCGGCGGCATCAGGATATCGACAATATTTCCCTGAATCTTTGAAATCAGGATGGAGGAAGATGTATTGGCGAATGAATTCTGTATCACAGCCATCATGATCAAGCCGGGTGCCAGAAAGCTTGCATAGGATACTTCGCCCACATAACGCTCACTCCCTCCGAAAGCGAGGGTGAATATCGCCAGAAACAGGATTGTCGTCATCATCGGCGCCAGCACGGTCTGCAACGGCACCTTCAGAAAGCGTCGCACTTCTTTCGAGAGCAAGGTGAAAAGCCCCTGCCAGTTTACAAATCCAATTCTGGAGCCGACGCGTGATGAAACGCGCGGTTTCTGCATATTGCTGCGGGCTGTCGTTTGAAATGTCATGGGGCTTAAATATGCAATTGCCCGCCAGCAGGCAAGCTTTCAATTGTGAATCCGCCGTCATACAATCAACCGCTAGCCTCCCGGCCGTCGCTGCGCTACATATATCAGTAAGTATAAGACCCTAATGAATTCCGGAGAATATTAAAATGTCGGTCGAGATTTTCCATAACCCACGCTGTAGCAAGTCCAGACAAACCCTGGCGCTTCTGCAGGAAAACGGCGTTGAGCCTATCATCGTCGAATATCTTTCGTCACCCCCGACGAAAGAACGCCTTGTCGATGTGCTGAAGCTGCTGGATATGAAACCCCGCGATCTTATGCGAAAAGGAGAGGCAGAATATAAAGACAACAACCTCAGCGATCCGTCCCTCAGCGATGACGCCCTTATTGAGGCGATGATCAATCATCCGAAACTGATTGAGCGCCCCATCGTCTTCGCCAATGGCAAGGCGTGCATTGGCAGACCGCCAGAATCGGTTCTTGAAATCCTTTAAGTCGAGATATGCCCTGATAGTTTGATCGAAATGTTGCCATCGTCACGATCCTGTGCAGATTCAGCCTTTCCATCAGGAAACTCTATATATAGAATTGGCGGCAATTCCCGTCTCAGTCTGATACGCCGGGGCGCATAAAAAATAACAGTGAGGAGAAATCTTATGGCAGACGCCGTTATCGTATCCACCGCCCGAACCCCCATTGGCAAGGCCTATCGCGGTGCTTTCAATAATACCCATGGTGCTGATCTGGGAGGTCATGTTATCAAGCACGCGGTTGAACGCGCCGGAGTGGATCCGGCAGAGGTTGAAGATGTGATCTTTGGCGTCGCAAACCCGGAAGGGGCAACCGGCGGCAATATTGCCCGCCAAGCATTGCTCCGGGCTGGCCTGCCCATCACTTCATCGGGCACAACGGTCAACCGCTTTTGCTCTTCTGGTCTACAGACTATTTCCATGGCGGCGCAACGGGTTATCGTTGATAAAGTCCCCGTCATGGCCGCCGGCGGAATGGACAGCATTAGTCTTGTCCAGAACGAACATATGAACCGTTACCGCGCGCAGAACGAATGGCTTATGGAAAACAAGCCTGCCATTTATGATCCCATGCTGAAAACTGCGGAAACCGTGGCAACGCGCTACGGCATCACGCGCGAAGCGATGGACGAATACAGCTTCCAGAGCCAGATGCGGACCGCCGCAGGTCAGGAAGCAGGCCGGTTCGATAAGGAAATTGTTCCCATGACCACCATCAAGGTGATGGAAAACAAAGAAACCGGCGAAATCCTGCATGAAGAAGTTACGCTCATGCAGGATGAAGGCAATCGTCCCAGCACAACATTGGAAGGGCTTTCCAGCCTGAAACCGGTATTGGGTGAAGATTGCTTCATCACAGCAGGGAACGCAAGCCAGCTCTCAGACGGGGCATCGGCCTGTGTTGTCATGGACAGCAAACTCGCCGAGCAGCGTAATATCGAGCCGCTTGGTATCTATCGCGGCCTTGTAGTCGCCGGTTGCGAGCCTGATGAAATGGGTATCGGCCCGGTATATGCCATACCGAAATTGCTGGAGCGTAATGGCCTCAAAATGGATGATATCGGTCTTTGGGAACTCAATGAAGCCTTCGCTGTGCAGGTACTGTACTGCCGCGACAAGCTGGGTATCCCGAACGACTTGCTCAATGTGGATGGTGGCGCCATTTCCATCGGCCATCCTTACGGCATGTCCGGTGCCCGTCTGACCGGCCATGCGCTGATCGAAGGCAAGCGTCGCGGTGCAAAATATGTTGTCGTCACCATGTGCATCGGTGGCGGCATGGGTGCAGCGGGACTTTTCGAAGTCAACTAAGCCCAGCCCCGTAATTAAGAAAACCCCGGAAGTCTCAGCAGATTTCCGGGGTTTTTATTTGATATGCGGCATTTAATCTAGCGCGTGGGGATAGGCTCATCCCCTGTGTAATCATAAAAGCCACGGCCGGACTTCCGCCCGAGCCAACCCGCCTCGACATATTTAACCAGAAGCGGACAGGGGCGGTACTTGGTATCCGCGAGACCCTCATACAGCACCTGCATGATCGCCAGGCAGACATCCAGTCCAATAAAGTCCGCGAGCTGAAGCGGCCCCATTGGATGGTTGGCACCAAGACGCATGGCCGTATCAATCGCCCGTACTGATCCGACGCCTTCATACAGCGTATATACCGCCTCATTAATCATGGGCAGGAGTATCCGATTGACGATAAAGGCCGGGAAATCTTCCGCTGGAGTTGGCGTCTTATCCAACCGGACGGTCAATTCCTTGATCGTCTCGAACGTTTCCTCATTCGTCGCAATCCCGCGGATCAACTCGACAAGCTGCATCACGGGCACCGGATTCATGAAATGCATACCAATGAATTTTTCCGGCCGATCCGTAATTGCTGCAAGACGGGTTACGGAAATGGAGGAGGTATTGGTAGCGATGATCGCTTCAGGTTTGAGCTGCGGACAGAGAGCGGAGAGAATCTTCTTCTTGATTTCCTCATTCTCGGTCGCAGCCTCGATCACCAGATCCACTTCAGACAAATGATCGTCATCGGTCACCGTCTGAATATGGGCCAGGGCTTTTGTGATATCGCCCTCGGAAAGAGCGCCCCTGCCGACTTGGCGCCTCAGGTTGCGTTCAATCGTCTTCAGGGCCTTATCAAGTTGTTCCTTGGAAATATCCTTAAGGAACACATCGACACCTGCAACCGCCAGAACATGGGCAATACCATTGCCCATCTGGCCGGCACCAATCACACTTACTTTATTTATCATTGCCTAATTCCAAGCATATGGGTGAGCGCGATCATTACGCCGAAAACCTGACCCTTTCGCAGCACTACAGAGCTTCATCGAGCTCTGGTAAGGCCTTGAACAGATCCGCGACAAGTCCGTAGTCGGCAACCTGAAAGATCGGTGCCTCCTCATCCTTGTTAATCGCCACGATCACCTTGCTGTCTTTCATCCCGGCAAGATGCTGAATGGCACCGGAAATACCGACAGCAATATAGAGCTGCGGCGCAACGACCTTACCGGTCTGTCCCACCTGATAATCATTGGGAACAAAGCCCGCATCAACGGCGGCACGACTTGCACCAACAGCGGCGCCGAGCTTGTCAGCCACTTTTTCCAGAAGATGGAAGTTATCACCGGACTGCATACCGCGACCACCGGAGATGACAATCTTCGCCGATGTCAGTTCGGGACGTTCCGATTCAGAAAGTTCATCTCCAACAAAGGTCGACAGTCCGCTGTCTGCTGCGGCACTAACCGCCTCAACGGTGGCTGAGCCGCCCGAGGCTTCGGCTGCGGGGAAGTTTGTGGAGCGAACGGTAATCACCTTCTTGGCATCGCCGGACTGCACCGTCGCCATGGCGTTACCGGCATAAATCGGGCGAACGAATGTATCGGGGGAGACAACCTCGACAATTTCGGAAATCTGCGCCACATCAAGAAGCGCGGCCACGCGAGGCAGGATATTTTTACCCGACGTCGTCGCCGCGCCGAGAATGCCATCATATCCATCCGCGAGCGAAACGATCAGTGCCGACATATTCTCGGCAAGGGCATTTGCATAAAGCGCGTCTTCAGCCAGCAGGACCTTGGCAACACCAGCGACTTTCGCCGCCTCGTCCGCAACAGCCGCACAGCCATTTCCGGCGACCAGAACATGGACGTCGCCGCCCAGCTTGGTTGCGGCGGTAACCGCGTTTAAGGTTGCGGCGCCCAACGCTTCATTGTCATGATCGGCAAGAACAAGAACAGTCATCAGATAACCCCCGCTTCATTTTTCAACTTGTCGACCAGTTCCGCGACAGTTTCTACCATTACGCCGGCTTCACGTTTTGCCGGTTCTTCCACTTTCAACGTCGTCAGACGTGGCGCGATATCAACGCCAAGATCTTCCGGTGTTTTTTCATCAATCGGCTTTTTCTTCGCTTTCATGATGTTCGGCAGGGACGCATAGCGGGGCTCGTTCAGGCGAAGGTCCGTTGTGACCACAACCGGCATTTTCAAGTCAATCGTCTGCAAGCCACCGTCAACTTCGCGGGTTACTTTCGCGGTGCCGTCCTCTAGGCTGACCTTGGAGGCAAACGTACCCTGCGACCAACCCAGAAGCGCAGCCAGCATCTGGCCCGTCTGGTTGGAGTCATCATCAATGGCCTGTTTACCGACGATGATAAGATCGGGCTTTTCTTCTTCAGCCACGGCCTTCATCAGCTTCGCAACGCCAAGCGGTTCAACCGTTTCATCTGTTTTGACAAGGATGCCCCGATCCGCCCCCATCGCGAGCGCGGTCCGCAAGGTTTCCTGCGCGGCTTGCGGGCCGACGGAAAAGGCGACAACTTCCGTTGCTACACCGGCCTCGCGCAAGCGAAGCCCTTCCTCGACGGCGATTTCATCAAAGGGGTTCATGGACATCTTAACATTTGCGAGGTCTACACCAGTCTTGTCCGCTTTAACACGGATCTTAACGTTGTAGTCCACGACACGTTTAACAGCGACGAGAACTTTCATGGATCGGTCTACTCCTGGGGTTATAATTCTTCCACATCCGCCAAAAACCCGTTTTCCGACGGCGTGAATTTCAGCTTATAAATCACTTGAATTCGGCAGTGCACAATAAATAGCTAATGACTATCTGTCAATTCGCCCAAGCAGGACATTTTACCGCAGTTCCAAGACGTTGATTTTCGGCCAAAACTGGCCCGATTTGGTTATCTGTTGGCTCCCGGCACCCACAGAATGTCCTCCTCTCCCTTGTTATTGAGATAGCGGCCCAAAACAAACAGAAAATCCGAGAGCCGATTGATATAAGCAATGGCAACGGGGTTAATGTTTTCCGAATCACCAAGGGCAATCATCCTTCGCTCCGCGCGCCGGCAAACGGTTCGCGCAAGATGCAGATAAGCGGACGCATCAGAACCGCCCGGCAGGATAAACGAATTGAGCGGCGACAGTTCCGCATTGAGGCGGTCAATCTCATTCTCCAGGCGTTCAACCTGTTCTCCTGCAATCCGAAGTGGAGGGTATTTCGGATTTTCCTGTTCCGGCGTACAAAGATCAGCGCCAAGGTCGAACAGGTCGTTCTGGATGCGCGCCAGCATCTCGTCCGCTTGCCCCGTTACATGAAGCCGGACAAGGCCAATCACTGCGTTGGCTTCATCCACATCGCCATAAGCCTCAACCCGCGCATCCGTCTTGCTCACCCGGGCGCCATCACCTAGAGAAGTTTTTCCCTTATCTCCACCGCGTGTATAGATTTTGGTCAATTTTACCATGTGCCGCCTTCACCCTTACGTCTAACTACTGGAACTCGCGATCCAAAACCCGATCAGCATGAGGACAACGGCAACCGCCTGCATCAGGATGCGTAAACGCATCAGTTTGTTTCCATATCGGCGGTTGAAGTCGCCGCCCCGGGCGAAAGTCAGCACGCCGAATAACAGTACCAAGGCTGTTGCGACGACGGCGGCGATAATGAAATAATTGATCATGAACGGTCCGATCTGTCATATAGGAATGCAGCATTCAAAACTACATCGTTACATCTTATATGGACAGGAATTTTCATGGAAGCAACCCGGGATGTTGTGATTGTCGGCGGCGGTGTCATTGGTTCCGCCATCGCCTACTTCCTGAAGGCCGCACCCGCTTTCTCCGGGACTGTCACCGTAATTGAGAAAGACCCAAGTTATGAGTTTGGCTCCACGGCCCGCTCCTGGGGCGGTGTCCGGCAACAGTTTTCAACGCCGGAAAATATCCAGATGTCTCAATACACTCAGGAATTTCTGGGGCAGATATCAAGATTACTTGGGATAGATGATACGCCGGTTGACGTCAGCTATCATGAACAGGGCTATCTTTTTCTGGCGGAAGATCGCCACATCCCACGCCTCTACAGCAATAACGCCATTCAAAAGGGCCTTGGCGTCAATGTCGGCCTGCTGGATGCGGATGATCTTGCCCGGGGATTTCCCTGGATGAACGTCTCCGATCTTGCCGGAGGATCACTGGGTCTCTCCGGGGAGGGGTGGCTCGATGCCTATAGCCTCAATCAGGCGTTCCGGAAAAAAGCGATATCCCTTGGTGTCACCTATATTGCGCAAGAGGCGGTGAGCCTTGATGTGGACGCGAACAGGATTTCCGCCGTCCGGCTTGCAGATGGCACACGCCTTCCTGGCGGACATATCGTCAATGCAGCCGGTCCTGCCGCCGCGACAATCGCGAAATGGGCAGGGGTTGATCTGCCAGTCCGATCACGAAAACGATTTGCCTATTCTTTCAGCTGCCGCACGGAGATCACGGGCTGTCCCCTCCTTATCGATCCGAGTGGCGTTCATATGCGCCCTGAAGGGAAACAGTTTCTGGCGGGCTGTTCCCCTCCGCCAGAGAATGATCCAGATTGCACGGATTTCGACGTTGATTACGGATGGTTCGAGGAACATATCTGGCCAATCCTAGCACATCGCGTTCCCGCCTTCGAGGCCATTAAACTCGAAAGCGCATGGGCCGGTCACTATGCCTATAACACCATAGATCAGAACGCCATTCTGGGGTCGCACCCGGAAGTCACCAACTTCTATTTTGCCAATGGTTTCTCCGGCCATGGGCTGCAGCAGTCCCCGGCCGTCGGGCGCGCCATCGCTGAGTTGATCACATTCGGCGAATACCGCAGCCTTGATCTAAACCGCTTCTCTTTCGAACGGTTGATGACAGGGGAGGCCATATCGGAGCATAATATCGTTTAACCAACTTAAAAGGACAGGCAATGCCGATAATAAGAGTAGAAATGTTCGAAGGACGGGACCGGGAAACCAAGCAGGAGTTGGTCAAATCACTGACCACGGAAATGGCGCGCATCACTGGTTGCAGCGAGGGAAGCGTCCATGTGGTCATCAGTGATATCTCCAAGGAGGATTGGGGAGTTGGCGGTGAGCTTGCGGTCACAAAGTTTCCAGGTTAGAACGTCCGACTGAGGAGGCGAGTTGCAAAATTTATTCATTGTCGCTCTTCTGGGCCGCATCTGGCGGCATTTCAAGGAGCAGCATTGCCTGCGTATGGCGACCGCGCTCAGCTATCAAACCCTGCTGGCGATTGTCCCGCTGGCAGCGGTGGTGTTTGCCCTCTTTACCGCCATTCCAGCATTCACCCATTTGAAACAAAAGCTCACCACGCTTTTATTCGACAATCTACTTCCGTCCAAAATATCAACTGTTGATGCTGCCCTGAATGACTTTGCCGTCAATGCGAGTCAGCTAACCTATTTCGGTCTTGCGGGTATCGCAATTACCGCGCTTATGTTGATGTCCAGCATCGAAGAGATTTTCAGCCAGATCTGGCAGGTCGCGGCGACACGCAATCCGTTTAAGCGGCTGATCACCTATATCATGATAACACTGATCGGGCCGATTGCCGTCGGCACCAGCCTGACCTTGGTAAACTGGGTGATAGATATCAGCGAGGAAGCGACGGGATTTGAGGTGAAAGGAGCCTATTCCCTGCTCAGCGCGGTAATGCCCATGCTGCTGCCCTTTGTCATACTTTTTGTCCTGTTTCGCATCGTCCCGGCCTGTGATGTGAAGTGGCGCCATGCCGCCATCGGCGCGGGCATTGCGACGGCCCTTTTCCTGTTTGGAAAATTTATGTTCAAGCTTTATCTGGAATTCTTCCCGTCCTATGAGGTCGTCTATGGCGCCATGGCGGCCATCCCACTCTTTCTGATCTGGCTTTACGTCAGTTGGGGGATCGTCCTGTTCGGCGCAACCATCGCCGCCGTGCTCGGCTTTGAATTCACTGCTGATATGGAAAAACGCTAGGCAGGATTAAAAATGATCAGTCGGGGAGCTTAACGGCACCCGACTCATCTATTTCAAATCCCGGGTTCCAAGCCACTTCCCAAAGATGACCGTCAAGGTCACGGAAATAACCCGAATAACCGCCCCAAAAGACTTCTTCTGCCGGTTTAACAATTTTTGCCCCAAGGGATTGGATCTTCTTCAGGACCTGATCGACCTCGTCTTTGCTCCGGGTGTTATAAGCAATGGAAAATCCCTCGAACCCGGAACCGTCATCAGGGACGCCCGCATCTTTTGCAAGCTCGTTGCGAGGGAAAAGGCCAAAGGCCATGGAACCGCATTGAAAGAAGGAAACGCCGGGAGCGTTCTTTACAGAACGCTTCCAGCCGAGGGCCTCAAAGAAAGCGGTGCTCCGTGGGAGATCTTTAACGCCCAGCGTGACAAGCGAAATCCGCTGTTCCACCTTCTAGCCTCTTGTTAATTTGCCCCTTCAAGCAACCGACGGGCAATGACCTGCGCCTGAATTTCACCTGCACCCTCGAATATATTAAGAATACGCGCATCGCACAGCACCCGGCTGATCGGGTATTCAAGGGCGAAACCATTGCCGCCATGGATTTGAAGGGCGTTGTCCGCCGTGCTCCAGGCAACGCGGGCACCGAGAAGCTTGGCCATGCCTGCCTCCAGGTCACAGCGGCGACCTTCGTCCTTCGCGCGGGCGGACGCATAGGTGAGCTGACGCGCCATCATGATTTCCACAGCCATCCAGGCAAGCTTGCCAGCAACACGCGGAAACTTGATGATCGGGCGGGCAAACTGAACACGATCCAGCGCATAGCGCAGGCCGAGTTCCATGGCATTCTGCGCCACACCGAGCGCGCGGGCCGCCGTCTGGATGCGGGCGCTTTCGAACGTCTGCATCAACTGCTTGAAGCCGTTGCCTTCTTCTTCACCAAGAAGATTTTCCGCCTTGATTTCGAAGTTATCAAAGCCAAGCTCATATTCCTTCATCCCGCGATAACCGAGAACCTCGATCTCGCCGCCGGTCATACCTTCCGCCGGGAAATCCTCCTCTTCGGTCATATGCGGCTTTTCCGCGAGGAACATGGAAAGGCCTTTATAGCCCGGCTCCTCCGGATTGGTACGCACCAGCATCGTCATGACATCGGCGCGCGCCGCATGGGTAATCCATGTCTTGTTGCCCGTCACCTTATAAACATCACCGTCCTTCACCGCGCGGGTTTTAAGTGATGCAAGGTCGGAACCGGTGTTGGGTTCCGTGAAAACCGCCGTCGGCAGTATCTCACCCGTCGCAATCGACGACAGCCATTTATCCTTCTGCGCCTCCGTGCCGCCGGTCAGGATCAACTCCGCCGCAATTTCGGAACGCGTGCCGAGCGAGCCCACCCCGATATACCCACGGGAGAGTTCCTCTGATACGACACACATGGACATCTTGCCGAGGCCGAGACCGTCATATTTCTCCGGCACCGTCAGGCCGAAAACACCGAGTTCCGACATTTTGTTCACAACCGGCATTGGGATCAATTCATCCTTCAGATGCCACTCGTGAGCGTAGGGCATGACCTCTTCGTTTGCGAAGCGGCGAAACTGGTCACGAATCATCGAGAAGGTTTCATCCAGTCCCGAATCACCGAAATGGCCGGTGTCCATTCCCTCGGCAACCAGTTCAGCAATTCTTTCTTTAACCGCCGCGCTATAGCCCGACTCAATCAGGGTCACGACATCTGGCGTCTTGAATTTCGCGATCGCAGCATCATCCAGCCCGAGGTCCTGCGGGCGAATAATCTCTCCGAGGGACATGGGAATACCGCCGGTGATCTGGCTCAGATACTCGCCGAAGCCCGCCTGCAGGGTGAGTTGTTCCAACTCACCATATTTACCTTCGGCGGTGAGATGACGTGACCAGTTCAGGGTTTCGCGCAGAGCCTCCACATAGGTCGCAAGCCAGGCAAGGCCATGAGTCGCATACTGGTTAGCCTCAACCAGCTCCGCGCTGATCCGGCCATTGCTGCCCCGGGTCATATCCGCGACAGCCATGATCGCCTGCTGCTTGAATGATTCGGCTGCGCCAAGCGCAGATTCGCACAGACCATCCAGCCCGTCCAACAGAAGTGTGTCGGGCGTTTCGGTCATTTCAGACATTGTCATTATTATTTTTCCTTTTGATTACGGCTTTCGCTTACTCGTTGCCGGCTTCAATCGCATCCTCGATCGTTCTCAGGCCTGGATATTTCGACGATACCAATACGGCCATATTGCCGGGTTTATGCTCATTATTCATCATTTTTGTATGAGCGCGCGGAATATCATCCCAGGAGAAAACCTCTGACATGCAAGGATCGATACGACGCTCCACAACCAAATTATTTGCCTGAGACGCCTGCTTCAGGTTCGCAAAATGGCTGCCCTGAATACGTTTCTGACGCATCCAGACAAAACGTGCATCCATGGTCAGGTTAAAGCCCGTCGTGCCGGCGCAGAAAACGACCATACCGCCACGCTTGACCACATTACAGGAAACCGGGAAGGTCTGTTCGCCGGGATGCTCAAATACGAAATCAACGTCATTGCCTTTGCCGGTAATTTCCCAGATGGCCTTACCGAATTCACGGGTTTTCTTCATATAGTCACCAAACCCTTCGCCGTTCACTGTCGGCAGCTGGCCCCAGCAATCAAAATCCTTACGATTGAGAACGCCTTTCGCGCCGAGCGACATCACGAATTCCCGTTTGCTTTCATCGGAAATAACGCCAATGGCATTGGCGCCCGCCGCCGCGCAAATCTGGATGGCCATGGACCCAAGACCGCCCGAAGCACCCCAGATCAGGACGTTATGGCCAGGGCGCAGGATATGCGGCCGATGACCGAACAACATACGATATGCGGTTGCGAGGGTCAGCGTATAACAGGCGCTTTCTTCCCAAGTCAGATGTTTGGGACGTGGCATCAACTGACGGTCCTGCACACGGGCAAACTGGGCGAAAGAACCATCCGGCGTTTCATAACCCCAGATGCGCTGGCTCGGCGAGAACATGGGATCTCCGCCGTTACATTCCTCATCGTCACCATCGTCCTGATTACAATGAACGACGATTTCATCACCGATCTTGAAGCGCTTCACCTTGTTGCCCACGGCATAGACAACGCCGGACGCATCCGACCCCGCGATATGGTAGGGCTGCTTATGGTAATCGAATGGGGAAATCGGTTCGCCAAGAGCTGCCCAGACGCCATTATAATTGACGCCCGCCGCCATCACGAGGATCAGCACATCATGGCTGTCCAGCTCCGGCGTATCGACGACTTCGACCTGCATGGCTTTTTCAGGTTCCCCGTGGCGTTCGCGACGGATCGCCCAGGCATACATTTTGGAGGGGACATGGCCGAGCGGCGGAATTTCTCCTACTTCATAGAGATCCTTAATCTCGCCAGTCGGCATTTCATTTTCCGCTTCAGATTTCGCAGAAGCTTGCGTATTTGACATCAAAATCATCCCTCATATTTTGTGTGTAGTCTCATTTATAGGGCGGTAGTCTTTACAAATCACAAATTCCTTTTCCCGCCTTGATATATCGCATTGCATCAAAAAACGAAATGGGGACCTTTACATTAGCCCGGTTTATGAGAAGATTACTGACCTTTGTTCAGATAACAAGTTTTTTTTGCGCTGCAACACAAAGTTATGTTATTACGTGCGACATCAAAAACACGTAATAACCGAACTTAAACGACTATGAATACGAAAGATAATTATGGCACAAGACAAGACGGACGCCGTAAAATCCGGCACCCCAAAGAAAGATCGCCCCTGGTTGTTCCGCACCTATTCCGGTCATTCGTCCGCCAAAGCCTCAAATGAGCTTTATAAAACAAACCTTGCGCGTGGCCAGACCGGCTTGTCCGTTGCCTTCGATCTGCCGACCCAAACCGGCTATGATTCGGATCATGTCCTCGCCCGGGGCGAAGTGGGCAAGGTCGGTGTACCAATATGCCATATCGGGGATATGCGCGCCCTGTTTGATGATATCCCGCTCGAGAAAATGAACACCTCGATGACCATCAACGCGACATCCGCCTGGTTGTTGGCACTTTATGTTGCGGTCGCCGAGGAACAAGGCGCCGATGTGGCCACCCTTCAGGGCACCGTCCAGAATGATATCATTAAAGAGTATCTCTCACGCGGAACCTATATCTTTCCACCAAAACCAAGCATGAAGCTAATAACCGACGTGGTAAGCTACACCTACCAGCATATGCCGAAATGGAACCCGACCAACGTCTGCTCCTACCATCTGCAGGAAGCGGGAGCGACACCGGTGCAGGAACTGTCCTTTGCGTTGGCAACAGCCATTGCGGTTCTGGATGCGGTAAAAGAAGGCGGGCAGATCAGCGCCGAGGATTTCCCCTCTGCGACGGGGCGGATAAGTTTCTTCGTCAATGCTGGCATCCGTTTTATCACCGAAATGTGCAAAATGCGCGCTTTTGTCGATCTTTGGGATGAGATCCTGCGGGATCGCTACGGTGTCGAGGATGAGAAATTTCGACGCTTTCGCTATGGCGTGCAGGTAAACTCCCTCGGCCTGACGGAACAACAGCCGGAAAACAACGTCTATCGCATTCTCCTTGAAATGCTGGCCGTCGTGCTTTCCAAGAAAGCGCGCGCACGGGCCGTTCAGCTCCCCGCCTGGAACGAGGCATTAGGGCTGCCCCGGCCATGGGATCAGCAGTGGTCGCTTCGCCTGCAGCAGATTGTCGCTTTTGAGACCGACCTGCTGGAATTTGGCGATATCTTCGAAGGTTCGACCGAAATTGACCGCAAGGTTGAGGAGTTAAAAGCCGCTGCACGCGAGGAGCTGAAACTCATTGAGGAAATGGGCGGTGCCGTCACTGCCGTCGATACCGGCTATTTAAAAGAAAGCCTGGTGAATTCCAATACAAACCGCGTTCAGTCGGTCATCGCTGGCGAATTGCCCGTCATCGGCGTGAATAAATTTACCGAATCCGCCCCTTCCCCGCTCACGCAGGAGGCCGACGGCGGGATCATGACCGTCGATCCCGCAGCGGAAGCCGAACAGATCGAGCTGTTGCAGGCATGGCGCGAGAGCCGGGATGACGCCGCCGTGAAGAAGGCACTGGACGCCTTGTCAAAGGCAGCAAATGACGGGCAGAATATCATGCCGGCCTCCATCGCCGCCGCCAAGGCAGGGGTGACGACGGGTGAATGGTCGGAAGCACTCCGTCACGTATATGGGGAATACCGCGCGCCAACCGGCGTGAGCTCGGCTGTTTCCAACGCAGAGAACGACATTTTGGAACCCGCCCGAGAGAAGGTTGCGGCGGCGGCGGCGGCACTTGGACGGCCGCTCAAGGTTCTGGTCGGCAAACCGGGACTTGATGGCCATTCCAATGGTGCGGAGCAAATCGCCGTGTCCGCCCGCGACAGCGGCATGCAGGTGGTTTATGAAGGGATCCGCCTGACACCGGAGCAGATTGTCACCGCGGCCAAGGCCGGGACCGTCGATCTTGTCGGCCTGTCCATTCTTTCCGGCTCCCACATTCCGCTTGCGACAGAAGTCTGTGAAAGATTGAAAGCCGCAGGCCTTGGCGATGTTCCTGTTGTGGTCGGGGGCATCATCCCGCTCGAGGATGCGGAGACACTCAGGAAAGCCGGCGTCAGTCAGATCTATACACCGAAGGATTTCGACATGGCGGGCATCGTCATCGACATGGTCGATATGATCATGAAATATGAGAATGTCGCCTGATCAGAGCGTGGGCGAGAGATTCGCGGAAAAGCGCCGAAAATTAACCATAATCGACCATTTTCCGCACCTCTTCGGGCTGGTAACCATATTCGCGTAAAGATTTGATTGTTGCATCCTTGTCACGTTTTGAGAGACGACGCCCTTTCGCATCCGAGATCAATCCATGATGAAAATAGGTCGGTGTCGACAGGTCCAGCAAGGCCTGCAAGAGCCGGTGAATATGCGTTGACGCAAACAGGTCCTGGCCCCGTATAATATGGTTAACACCCTGAATTGCATCATCAAATGTCACCGCCAGATGATAGCTGGTCGGGGTATCCTTCCGGGCCAGGACGACATCGCCGAAGGGGGCCGGATCACATTGTACCCACCCCTTGCCGACTTCCTGAAACTGAAGGGCCGATAACTCTACGCCCGCAACCGCATTAACCATATTTAGCCGTAGTGCATAAGCATCCCCGCGGGCGAAACGCGTCTGCCGTTCAACTTCCGTCAAGTCGCGGCAAATCCCCGGATACTGGGGACCTTCCGGTCCATGGGGTGCCGAGTTGCTGCGGTTGATTTCAGCCGTGATCTCCTTCCGGGTGCAAAAACAGGGATAGATCAAATCCCGGTCGCTGAGCTTCTCAAGCAGGGCCGTATAATCTTCAAAATGATCGCTTTGGCGGCGCACCGGCGGGTCCCAATCCAGCCCCAGCCAGGCGAGGTCTTCATAGATCGCATCTTCGAATTCCGGGCGGCATCTCGTCTGGTCGATATCTTCCATGCGAAGCAGGAACCGTCCACCGCTTTCCCGGGCCGCCTTCCAGGCAAGAGAAGCGGAATAAACATGTCCAAGATGGAGAAAACCGGTTGGGCTCGGCGCAAAACGCGTTATAGTTACCATATAGTTAACAACGGAGTGCTTTCGAAAAAATAGTCAAATACGCTTAAAATTTTATCTGTTTTTCTTGTCAGCCGCCGGGGGCGGCGCTAGCCTTTGTTAATACTTTATTAATTATAAAAATTGTCAACGGGCGAGACGAATGTTTAAAAGAATATTGATCGCGTTGAATATATTAATGCTGGTAACGGCTTGCGCCATTCCGATGACCAGAAACGATGATATCAATGCGGCGATGGACCGATATGAAGTTGCCTATCGCGAAACCGTTAGAAATGACCCGATGATGGCGGAAAATATCAACGTCATGGCGGATGTTCTGCAGACGGTGGATCAGCGATATGTTGATAATGTCAACCCCGACGCCCTGATTGATAAGGCGATTGAAGGATTGAAGGCCGTTCCGGTTGACGGAGAAGGCGAAAGTGATCCGACAACGCGCGCGCTGAACGCGATGCTCGCTTCAATGGACCGGTATACCGGCTATATGGCACCACAGCGCTTTTCCTCTTACCGCGAAAGTCTGGAAGGACATTTCGTCGGCCTCGGCATTCATATCAGAATGATTGACGACAATCTCACCATTATGAGCCTGCTGCGCGGTTCTGGTGCGGAAGAGGCCGGGCTGCTTGAAAAAGACATTATCACCCATGTTGACGGCGAGCCGATCAAGGGCCTCACGCTCTCTCAGGCGCGGGACAAGCTGCGCGGACCGGAAGATACATTTGCGCCCCTGACCATTCTCCGGGAAAGCGCACCGTCCCCGCTGCAGATTGATGTCATGCGCCGCGACGTGGAAGTTGCCGCAGTGGAGCACCGTATTGAAGGAAATATTGGCTATATCCGTATCTTTTCCTTTACTCGGAATACCGGCCCCGGCGTGGCCGTTGCGCTGAAGGATTTCCAATATACCCTCGGCTCAGGCCTCTGCGGCATCGTTCTGGATATGCGGAATAACCCGGGTGGCCTCGTTTCCGCCGCGGAGATTGTCGCCGATGCCTTCCTCGATAGCGGAAATATCTATTCAGTCAAAAACCGCGGACGCGAGTTGGTGTCGCGTGACGCCGTTCAGGGGGACGAGACCGAGGGTGCCCCCATTATCGTGATGCTGAACAAGAAGTCCGCGTCCTCTTCGGAAATTGTTGCCGGTGCGCTTAAATATCAGGCGCGGGCCAAATTGTTCGGGGAAAAGAGTTACGGTAAGGGGTTGATGCAGTCGCTGATGCCGCTCCGGAATGGCGGTGGCCTCCGGCTAACGACCGGCCGATTTACAACGGGTGGAGGCCCGACATTTCATGGGGTTGGACTAACGCCGGATATTCCGCATGTCGTTCACGAAGGCGAAAGCGATGAAGCGCAGATCGCCCTTGCGGCGAAAAGCCTGAATTGTGCTTCGGACATGAAGACGGCGCTTGTTACCTCCCAATGACGGATGAGGGGGATATTGCGGCTGCCCTTGACCATATTGGCGCGCAGGACCCGGACTTCGCCCACGCCCTCACCCTGATCCAGCCGCTGCCGACCCGGCGTCGGCCTGCCGGGTTTGAACATCTCGCCAAAATCATTGTTGAGCAACAAGTATCGCTCGCCAGCGCAGAAGCCATCTGGGGCCGACTTTATAGCGCCGTGACTCCCTTCCTGCCGGAGAGAATGCTTGACCATACGGAAGAAGAGCTCCGCGCTCTTGGATTAAGCCGCCAGAAAGCGCGTTATTGCCGTGCCCTGGCCGAAGAAATCTTAAGCGAACGCCTCCAGCTTGATATCCTTCATGAACATGATGACGAGAATGTTCTCGCCCAGCTGACCAGCGTAAAGGGGATCGGTCGCTGGACGGCGGAAATTTACATGATTTCCTGCCTCGGTCGCGCAGATATCTGGCCCGCAGGCGACGTCGCGCTCCAGACTGCCTTTGGACATCTCAAAAACCTTCCCACTCGGCCTGACGCGGCGAAGATGGATGAACTTGCGGAACCCCTCCGTCCCTATCGCACCGTCGCCGCGCGCATTTTGTGGCGCTATTATGCTGATGTGGTGCAGGCGCCGACGCGCAAAAAAGTCTCTGAATAACTATAATTTTTGGGAGGACTCACGAAAACAGGCGGATGCACTCCTATATTTCATACGGTAAAATCTTTTGGCACCATGGCCTCCCCTAGATGCGGTGGCTTCATAATTATTTCACACAAAATACTGTAATAGGGTTTGCAATTTGCAAAGGGAAAGGCCAAACTTTCCATCGTACCATCCTGTTTGGAGACAGATAGAGCCTTGCAAACGTCTGTGGAAAAATACCCGGCCCTGGTTCTGAACGCCGATTACAGGCCCTTAAGCTACTTTCCCTTATCGCTTTGGTCCTGGCAGGACACTCTTAAATCGGTCTTTCTGGATCGGGTCAACATCGTCTCGGAATATGATCGGATTGTCCGATCGCCGAGCTTCGAGATGCGCTTGCCCAGCGTGATCTGCCTGAAGCGCTATGTCAAACAAGGCAAGCAGCCCGCCTTCACCCGATTTAATGTGTTCCTGCGCGATGGCTTTCGCTGCCAATATTGCGGCTCACCGGAGGAGCTGACATTCGACCATGTGCTGCCGCGCCGCCTCGGCGGACAGACAAGCTGGGAGAATATCACGACGGCTTGTGCGCCCTGCAACATGAAGAAAGGGGGCAGGCTTCCCCGGGAAGTGAGTATGTTCCCGGAAATCCGCCCCTATATACCGACCCCGCAAATGCTTAATCATCAGGGCCGCGGCTTCCCGCCCAACTATCTTCACGAAAGCTGGCGCGACTATCTTTATTGGGATACCGAACTCGAAGAATAAACGAAATTCCCCGCCCCCACTTGCCTTACTGACGTTTCGGCGTCTATATAGAAGCAAATTTGTAATCTTTTCCCTTATCACTAAAGATGTGACGCACTATGAGTTATGGCCTTGGTCTTTCAGAGAAAAAGCAGGCGCGGCAACGCCGCAATCGCTTTTTCAAGTTCGTTTTGTATATTGCAGTGGTCGCTGGCGCTGGTGTTTATGGCTATTATGAAGGTCAGGCCAACGGCGAACGGCGGATCGCCGATATTGAGGGGCAGGTCATCGTATTGACCAGTGAAAACGACCGCCTGAACGATCAAGCCCGCGCCGCCCTTGATAAGCAGAGCGCCGCCCTCGCCGAAGCCCGCCAATGGCGCGACAAGTTCGAGAATGAAATCCCGAGCGGACCAACCCGTGAAATCCTGGATCTGGTGCAAACCCGGATGGCCGACGGTCTGGAGCCGGAACGGCTGTTTTCGCTAATCACACTCGCCCAGAACAGCCAGAATTGCGACGCCGCACCCGAAACGAAGCGCTTCATCGTCAATACACCGATTTTTTCCAGCCCCGGAAACTCGGTCAGCCTTGGAAACGGCTCTATTACGGTAACTGGAAATGGAAAATCGGTCGTTAATGCGGAAGGCAATGTGGAGGCTTGGTACGATCCGGAGCAGCCGGTGGAAATCACCTTCACCCAGCTTGGCGGGCAGAAAGAGTTGCTGACCGGCGTTCTCCCTCTTCACAAGAGCGTAGTGTTTGGTGCCAATGAATATCGTTTCAGCATTCTTGCGGGCAAACAGAGTTTTGCCACCATTTCCGCGACGCGGTGTGATTTTCCGTAAAATACCCGCCGGTCAAATACGCGAAGAGAGCCAGATCGCCATTTTTGAGCCTGCTTTCACGGCAGTAGTGAGCAGTTCATAGCCGGGCGCCTCGCGAGCCCCTTCTTCACGCGCGGTGTCGCGATGCTCGATTTCCTCATCGCGAAACTTGGAAATCGTCTCTTTCAGCTCCGGCTCGTACTCTCCAAGGGTGTCGAGCTGATCGCGATAATGCTCATCGATGACTTCCTCCACCGCTTCGGTACAGGCCATCGCCGCCTCTTTCCCGAGCATGGCCGTTCCCGCGCCAAGCGCATATCCGGCGACATGCCAAAGCGGGCTTAACAAGGTCGGGCGAACACGTCGATCCCTAAGAAGCTCTTCAAACTTCTTTCTATGAACCTCTTCCTGCTCCTTCATATGTTGCAGGGTATTCGCGGACTCCGTTTCTTTCAGAACGGCAAGCTGCCCTTCATATATCCGCACCGCGCCAAATTCCCCTGCATGATCGACACGAATAATTCTTTCCAGCTGTTCGCGGGGGTTGAGATCACCGGGCTGGCGGCCAAGGGCGGGTTTTTCATCTAGGGGGTTTTCGTCCGACATTGCCATTCCTTAGTTGTTCCTAGAAGAACTTAGCGCAGCAAACAGCGAAAAAACAGCCAGAACTGCACCGGCAATGACATTATAGCCCGCCATTGAAATGCCAAAAAGGGACCATGCGACCTCATCGCAGCGAACAATGGGCGTTGACATGATCTTGGCCTTTAAATCCTGCAGACTGCTGGCTTTTGCCGTATCGCCGACACATTCTGCCGTGCCTTCCCACCAACCCTGCTCGACGCCCACATGATATCCGGCAATGGCGGCGGTGACCGCAAAGCCGAGCGCACAGAGCAAAAGAAACGGGGTCGTTCCAACGCGCTTATGCAAGGCAAGCCCGGCAAGAGATATCGCAATGACCGCGGCATAAGGCCAGCGCTGATAAAGACAGAGGACGCAGGGCCAAAGATCAAAGACATATTGCGCAACAAAGGCCGTGCCGAGCGCCGCAATACTCGCCAAAAGAGCTCCCCACAGCGCATTTTTCGTTAGGTAAGCCATCGATCCCGCCCTTCCCTATGCGTTAGAGCATGTATTTGATGGCTATAAATCCGCCAATCAACAAGACAAAGAAGAGAACGGTCAGCAGGCCGAGGTATTTCTCGATAAATAACTGGATCGGCGCGCCGAACTTCCATAGCAGGCCAGCAACCAGAAAGAACCTCAGGCTTCGCGACAGGGCCGAGGCTAGGATAAAAACTAGGAGGTCGAGATGGGTTACGCCGCTGGCGATGGTGATGACCTTATAGGGAAACGGCGTCAGCCCGAAAAAAGCGACAATCCACCCGCCCCATTCATTATAAGCCTCCGTAAAATTGTCAAATTTCTCCGTATAACCATAAAAATCTATGATCGGCGCGCCAATCAGGTCAAAGAAAAGATATCCGACAAGATACCCGAACAGCCCGCCGACGATCGAAGTCAGACTGCAGATAAACGCAAGCCGCCATGCCTCACGACGATTGGCCAGCACCATCGGGATCAACAGAACATCCGGCGGAATGGGGAAAAAGGAGCTTTCAGCAAAGGAAATGCCCCCCAGAAACCATTTTGCCCGCGGCTTTGCCGCTAGTCCCATGGTGAAATCATACAAACGTCGCAGCATAGAGCGGGCCAGAACCTGAATAAACCAAAAAGAAGACGGGTCTTTTTAGCCTTTTTTTTAAGCCGCCTCAATCTTTATCATTATTTATCATGCTGATGCGCGTCCGGTCAGAACGCCTATTGACCCGCCTCCATTCATCGCTATAGTGCGGATTTTCGACGCAGCCCCTGTGGCGGAATTGGTAGACGCGACAGATTCAAAATCTGTTGTCCTTAGGGCGTGCCTGTTCGAGTCAGGCCAGGGGCACCATTTAATAACAATAAGTTACGTTCTTTTCTGCGCCGACGAATAGAGGCCATATTTGTCCAGTAAGCACATAGTAAGCACCGCGCAAGAAATTGGCGATTTTTCACCTTCGAAGAGCAACGGCAGAATCGCACCTTGACTCGCGCTTTTATTCTTGTGCTATGAAAAATCATGACGACAATCCGCGAAACAATTATCAAGGGACACAGGATCGGGGTTAGGTGCAACGATTGCGCGCGGACAGCTCTCCCTGTCACGGTGGAGATTGTCAAACGGCTGGAAAAACGCTTGCGGAAGCCGACAAACGATATTTGCGCCATTCCAGTTGCGGCTATTGCCGCCTATATGGTTTGCGGCTGCGGATCAAAGAATGTGAAGATATTCGCTGTGGAGCCCGCCAAGGCGGAACCCAAGTGGAATCCCCTCGCCTCTAAACAGCGGCGAAGATTTAAGCCTATTTCTATATGTGAGTGAGCGCAAAAGCTGTTTTAGGTGCAATAGCCATGCTAGTTTCTTGTCCGAAAACAACAGTTCAGCCAGTTGACACCGTGAGACGATATGGCGATTTCCAACGAAGGCAAAGCGTGCGATGCGGTCGTCCGATTCCTTGAAAAGGAAACCGGCGAGAACCGCGCCAATCTCAAGCGTCCGGAAAAAACTAACGAAGACCCGCCAGTTGAGCTGCGCTTGGATCTCGGCCCCAAAAATTATGCATTCGAGCACACTCGGATAGAAGCATTTTCAGGTCAGATTCAGGGAGAGAAAGAATTTGGACAGTTTATTCTGCCCATTCGGGATGAGCTATCCGGGAATTTACCTGGATCGGCGGTGTACTATTTAAACTTTCCCACGAATGCGCGACCTAACATCAAAGCTCGGCATCTTGAAGGTATGAAACGTGATTTTACTGAATGGGTTCTCGATGCCGCTCGACGCTTAAATGAACGCTATCCGGAAGGACCTTCGCGTGAAAAAAGCCCATTCGGGGTCACAGATACCCTTCGAGAAAGGCCGCGTGGGTTTAATTATGAAGTCGTAATGACGCGCAGAGAACATTGGAGAATTGCGGATCGCCAACGGGGCAAGCTCTTGGTATCGCGCTACGCTCCAGAAGATGTTGAAATTCATCGAGCGAAGCGATTAGGTATTGCGCTCGACAATAAATGTCCGAAACTTCACCTCTGCGCAGCGGAGGGGGCAAGAACGGTGTTAATTTTGGAGGATAACGACGTTGCGCTATCAAACCATATCCTAATTTGGGAGGCGTTGTCCGAGGTGATGGCGGGACGTGAAGACCTACCAGACGAGATTTATTTAGTAGATACCTCGACCAGCATATGGGCACTTTGGCGACTGAAGTACGACGAAGATATTTTTTTGGAGGATGGCTGGGAATATCTTGAACCCAACGAACTTGCCGACATAACCAACGGAACTAATAGTTAAAGGAAGTGTGCGCTTTTTGTCGTCCATATGCGGCAATAGCGATAGCGTCGCTTTATCTTAGAGGAATTCGGCTAATATCGACGGGCACATGTTCGAGGCCGTAGTGATCCAGAAGTTTACGGGTGGCCTCTGCACGGGCTTCTTTATCAGCTGAAGGGCCGACTATGACCTTTTTAAGAACTGTTTCAATACGCAGATCAAATCCATATTCCGGATAATTAGTTAGTGGTAAAACAAAGAATGCTTTCTCATTTGGTCCTGGATCGAGTGTGTGGATAGTTTCTTCACTTAGAGTTTGTCCGATGATCCTCCGTAAGCCTTTCATATAGATAAAACGAACTTCCGCTTCTTCATCAAAACCGTTATGTTTTACGCAAGGAGCTTTTGCCAAAAGCATTACGGCCATATTCATTCGGTTTAAAAGCGCTGCATTAACCTCAGGCAAAGCGGATATTCTTTGCAGGTAGTCGTGCGCCAAGGCTGCTGCGTGGCCTTCCCTTACATACTCGACTTTTGATGAGTAAACGTGAAAATCAATTTTTTGCGGCGTCATTCTACTATGTTGTAGCGGCGAGCTATCAACCACAAGTGCAACCCCCTTGCCCTCGTCTGCATATCCGCGCCACATACTCAATCTTCCGTCTGGATACTCATCAAAATATTCGCACCACGATGAGATGTAGGTTTCTTGGCGTATAGCCGGGCGAAGTTGCTCGATAAAACGCTGGAGCAGTAGTTGACCCGCGTCACTAAGCAATGCAGGAGCCTGAGCCAATATCTCATTTATAAAATGGTCACACTCTGTAGTATCGTTCATTTGGACGGTACTGCCGAACCACAAAGACTGCGTTTCCAGGATTCTTTCAAGCGTCTCGGAACTCGTATAATGAATAATTTGGGTTGAATAGTCTGCAACCCCCATGGCATCCGCGATACGTGTATAAAGGTCAAATCGGTCGAGTGGTTGAGGTTGATTTTCGGACAATTTTCTATCCTAAGGAATTATTTTTTATAGTTATATTCATGGTTTGAATGCTATTGCCAATAGCATTTCCGGAACGAATGCGTAGACACTCAACAAAAGGGAAATCAATGCATAACCAACGAACAAGCGCAAAGATATCTTGAGAATATTGACCGCCGTATGTGCAAATTTGCTCTTGGTTTTCCCGAGATTTTTGCTGTCGATCCAATCATCGATAATATCCGAAACAATGTCTGCAAGATGAATACATTTTGCAAAGGACGCACAACACCACACAATTCCCGACGTAATTGCAATGACAGTTAGAAAATAATTGTCAACAATATCAGATGCGGCAATCAAAGCTGCGACGAGAAAAAGCCACCCAATAAGCTTGAAAAAAGGCTCTGCAAATCCCCAACCATAAAATACTATATAGTCAAATAGTGGGAACACGGAGTCCGATGTGTCTGGCCGCTTTAGCTCATCGTTCAAAGCTACTTCCTCTCAAAGCTGGTTTAACCTCTCGAGCCACAAATCATTTGTCGCTATCTAAAGTATAATCAAGAAAACGCCTTGATTTGATGGGATCGACTTTGTCTGCTTGTACTTTTACCCAATCTAACCAGCGCATAATTTCTTCCGATGACGTCTCTATATTACCCTCTTTCCAAAGAGCCAAAACTGTTTCAGCAAATTCTCTGATATCTGTTGCCTCACGCATTGCGCGCACGTCGTCCAGCAAGCGAGTTAATCTGGATTTTTCAATGGCAGCCCGACGCTCAATCTCTTTTCGCTCTGCCTCTTCTTTATTCCTTTTTGCTTCTGCGACGAGATTTTTTTTCCGCGCGATTTCATCTTCATATAACCACTGGCATGTTTCACGATACTGAACCTCACCAGCGACTATAACGGCAATGACCATTTCCCGCAGATGTTCTTCCAATCGCCCCCCATCTTCTCCGTCGGCCCAAGACTGCCGAACATCCCCCGTCATACCGCCACAAAAGATTGAAAGGCGTAAGCGGCCATTTGTCGAACGTGTTTTATGCCTCTGACTTCGAATTCGCTCTGGTTTTACCGAAGCGCTTTCCAGTGAAATTTCAACACTGGCATTATTCACTTGAACAGAAAGTTCATGCGCGTTCTGATCTCGAATATTTGGCTTCATTCCTGCGCGCTCAAGAGCAGTAAAAACAGCATTTATAATTTTCAGTCGTCTTATTTCAAAAGGGTTGTTGAATTTCTGCTCGTCAAACATGTACGAGTAGGGTGATTTTAGATGCTTCTTCCGCCTTTCCCCGTCTTTCTCAAGAATCTTACGGATAATACGATGAGCTTTTTCAGGAAATTTCGGCATCGTAACACTCTTGATACGTGCCTCTACACCGGCTTTAACTTCCTCTATTGACTCTTCGAAAATGTATGGCGTCGGGTCTGTTGCGAGGATATCTTCATCTGTCCTATGGTAAAGGTTAAAGCCGTGTTGGAAACCACCTATCTTGACGATATCTGACATTCCGGCCCCTCGATCCGGTAATGGCTGTCGTCGAATACTCTTGCCTGCCGCAAGCTTCACCCAATATCCGACGGGGGGCCTAGGTATATTTGCATACTTACAAGCCTTGGCCATACTGACGTCAGACAAACCAAATTGTCCGGCCACCTTCTTCATCGGTTCGGACCAGACGAGGTTATAAAGCTCTTTCCGACTAAGTGTTTTATTTCCCGCCATGGTTTACATTTTATCATTCAAGCCCGAGCATCTCAGAATCTATGTGCTGTGTATCTTCCCAACATATAGGGTGTGACATAATGCGCAAAGTGCCGACTTTTCTGTAAAAGATGATTGCATAGTGTTCTGTTTTATCCTAGCAAATGTTGGATACTGGACCACTTTAAGTCCTTACTGCGAGGAATCATGGCGCTTCATATCCACCCTTCACCAGGGACAATAGTAATATGCGATTTTACACGAGCTTTCGTACCTCCCGAGATGGTCAAAAGAAGGCCGGCGATTGTCGTATCGCCAAGATTTCGGGAGCGGGAGAGTCTCTGTACTGTCGTTCCCATGAGCACAACGGCCCCTGATCCGCAAATGCCGTATCACTATAAACTAGAACTTAATGACCCCCTTCCCGCTCCTTACAATTCGACAGTCCAATGGGTTAAGGCAGATATGGTGGTAACAGTATCTTTACACCGCCTAATGATGCCATATTTAGGTAAAGATGATGAAGGAAAAAGAATTTATGATACCCGCATATTGAGCGCAAAAGACTTTGCGGCAATACAAAATTGCACTCGTGCAGCGCTTGGTCTTTAAATTATTAATTGAAAATTTATGGATTGATCTTTATATTGTTGTTGTACCCGCTCTGCTTCGGTATCGGGCAAGAGTCCTCGGAAGAGGCCGCTATACATGTGAGATTGCAATCCGGTATAGTGTCTATATAGGCCCCGCCTCGGTGGGGCCTTTGCTTTTTTGGGCCTTGTAACTTTGAATGTCTTTTCCCCGGCACTAGGTTTTGTTCTTTTTCAGTTTTTACCGGCAGCCAATCGTAGAACCGCTCAATTTCACTTTTTGTCGCTCGACTCGTTATCTGGCATCGTCTCAACATCAATTTTCAATTTTTTTGATCCGGTTGCCAAGACACCAATCAACTTCCCAATCTTCTCCAATTCATTTGCAACCTTTAGTAACGGGGAGTCAGCCACACTTGTATGCGCAAATGAATCTACTTCAAGCACACTTTCGACGGCTGGCATATCTCGTTGATTGCTCCTAAAACGACATATCGCAGTGATTTTTCGCCCATCCAACGCACGTTTCACTTCCGGGAAAATATTCAAATTCACTCTTCTCGTTTCTCCAGACGCTAGCGCCGGAATACCGTCTCGTATCGGCCCTTCTTTCAAATTTTCCATGAATTTTGCAGATGCATCCGTAATTTCTGATTTTTCCACAGACTCGTGCCAGTAAATTTCGAAACGTATGTCTCTCGCCAGTCCCCGACCTGCATTCTGTATTAGTAGCTGAAGTAAATAAGGGCCGTGAGGCGCTGATGCGACTGTAATAGTGATATATGGATCCGTTTGAGAGGACAATACCCTGCCAGTCAGACGCACGTAAAGAAATGTCAATATTGCAAGTCCAATTGTAGCGCCTGCGGTTGCTACGGCACTCCATTCGATAGCGGAAAGCGAGAAAATCGCCTCGTAGTGCCCAAAAACGTTCAATACTCCAAAGCTGAGAGCCCCAACTAGAACTCCGAGAACAAAAATAAAAATTATATCGCGATTTTTCAATGTGCCAGCCTCACCCCCGGCCCCGCCAGATCATCCCCGGCAACAAACAGTAATCCCCGCTCCCTAAATACCTTGGCGAAGGCTTGCATTGATCCTGCCTGCGCTTTCGTGCGCCCGTTCTCTATCCGGGTAACGGTGTTGGGTGCTATGCCAGATAGCTCTCCAAGCTCCCGCACCGTCATTTTGAGCGCGGCACGGGCCATTCGAAGCTGAACCGGTGTTATAATAATTTGATTGTATGTTGACATAGTAGCCATTATGAACTTATAATAGGGGCATTGCAAGAAATGCTTTGCAACAAAGCAGGCCGAGAAGGTGTCTCACCACCATCCCAGCCCTAATCACAACCGAAACTAAAAAGGAGTTTCAGGCTATGACTAAATCCAATATAAGCACAGTTCCCGCCAAGTTCGATAGGCGTTCTGCATTAAAGGGCGCTGCAATGCTTCCCGCTGTCGCTGTTCCTTTCATTCCATCGGCAAGCGTTGCCGGTGACAATGACCGAGCCATCATTCAAATGGTGGCGGAACATGCCCGATATTCTGACTGGGTAGATAGCCCCGCTTGCATCACTGACGAAGATTTAGACGCGGGAATGGAAGCCGCAAACAAAGCGTCTGACCCCCTGCCAGATACGCCTGCCGATAGCTTTATCGGTGTTCGTGAAAAAGTCCGGTGGTTGCAAAGGCCCGAAAACTTCAACAGCGGCTGCTTTGAAGGGGAGGGTTCGTTTAACCGCAAGGTTCTTCTGAGCGTCTTCGCCGACATACAAAGGCTGGTGTGATATGGCTGACCTTATCGAAAGCTATGAAACACAGGCATTAAGCAAAATCGGCAATCTTCACAGCTCACTTTGTGCGCTTGAGAACGACATGAACGCAGATACCATCAAAGGCGCCGCAGAGGCCACTCTAAGGCTCACCGAGGCGCTTGGAGACCTGTCAGAGGTTCTTATATCGATGCTGGACCGTATAGAAGGCGACGTGGATATTGAGGACAACCATGACAGGGAGGAAGACCGTCACGCCGCTTATGAGCCGGTATACGGCATAGATCAGCGCAAGGTCATAGGTGCATGGGGCGGATATAGCACGACCTGACAAGCGAGCAACCAAACTGGGGAGGGCTTCGGCTCTCCCTTTTTTGTATCCACAATTCATGGCTATAGAAGTAGCGGTCACATGGATTATGATTCCACCGCTCCTTACTCACTTGCGATATCGGCGCGCCCAACCCTATAAATCTTTTGTATACATTAAGACGTCGCGGGCAATGAAAATGTTCGGAGCCTGCTCCTTCGGATTCCTAAGCATAATAATTGTGATGGTCGGATTAGATTTTTTTCTGGTCACCGTCCGGGGCGGTGTATAGGTCGTGGATGTATTGGAGCTGCCGTATGCTGAGCCGCTGTAATTATAGACAGACCCATATTGGGCGCCTGTGCCATATCCATATGCCGACCCGTACGTGTTGCTAACAACGGTGCCCGGCACAGTGCGCTGTGTAACTGTTTCATTCTTGTCTTCATCAATAATAGCGAAATGCGTATAGCCACTCTGAATGGTTACCTCAGCCGCCCTGCGAAGATTGAATTGATTTGCGCGATTAATATCAATTAATGCTGACGTCTCAGTCGATATCATATATCGATCTTCGGAAAGCCTTTGATCCTTATAACCATTAAACCAAATGCTGTCTGAACCATACGGTGCTGTACATGCTGTCAAGAGTGCCGCCAACACAGTAATTGCAAGATATCTCATGCCATTTCCTTCCTCGCATCTAAGAATAGAACACATATCAGATGAAAAACAACCTCCGTTTTCCACAAGCAATCCCCGCTGGTATGTATTATATTAGAGAAGTATCCACAAAGACGGGTGACAGTATGAAACGCCTTTTAATTCTCCCGCTCTTGCTTGTCATGGCCGCGTGTGCCTCGCCTGATAGCGATATCCTCGCCCGCCAGTATGTAGCTGACGCTAACGCCAGAACGCCTTATGTAATGGACGTATACCGGGCTACGGGGGCCTCATTGATTGGCGAGGACATAACCTTTCGGTATGAATACCGGGGGGCCGAAATATCCATGGAAGAATTGTTAAAATCAGAAGCGCAGCCCGAGATAAGCAAGAAAAGGTTTAAGGAAGAGCTGAAAAGCATTTGCTCACGGCACGGAGCCCTTAACCTGCTTGCCGACGGATATTCAATTCATATGCTTTTCTTAAACAAAGATGCTCCGCTCACTTTGCCGGTGGATTATAACACCTGTCGCCAAGCAATTTCTTAAAGCGAAATCCCAACAACCGGCACAATGGAAGGCCAATTTTCATCATTACCCGCCCTGTCGGGTTGTCTTCCTCCACCGCCTTCATCGTATAGGCCATGTGGTAGGCCCATGGACGAGCCACAAGCCACGTCAGGCGCGTTGCAAGGGGTGAACGCTGCATGACCCTTACCCAAGGGCCAGCCCACTTGTGATAGCCTCTTAAGGTGCCTTCATCGAGCGTATCGCCGAACCGTTCATCGGCTTGCCAGATATGGAACGGCATAATGCCCTGTCTGTGAAGCTCCGTACAGATTACCTTACCGCCCTGCCCGTCTCCGGGGTCGCCGGATGGTGCGGGGTTGGGATCGTTCCTCGATATGCCTTGATCTGTCCCGGATACGCTGCGTTGCAGGTTTTTGTTCTGGTCGGCAATCTGTTGGGCCGTCATGTTGGGATCGAAGCTGAAATCAGCTACAGATGGCGTTTCGTGCGCTCCAAGCGTGCCGTTCTTTGTCACCTGTAGATTTCGCCGGTCGATTTCTTCCTGATTTAGTTTGCTTTTCCCGCCAGAAT
>NZ_JARGOQ010000006.1:75211-83551 GCF_029233945.1 Sneathiella sp.
AATCGATTGTTTTGGCTTACGTTTTTCGGTTGCGCCTAGTCCCGTACCAACATCAACCACGTCACCAAATGCCGCCAAGGATTCGTTCTCCGACATAAGCCCCTCCATACTCATATCGCTGGGATTCTGCGCAACGCCCGCCCCCTGATTGGGGTCTCCGCCTGTACTTGGGGTGTCTCCCGGCGATTGTCCCGACAAGTCCAGATTAAAGAGCTTGGCAAGCGCATTTTGTGTGCGGTTCGGGTCAACTTTCCTTGGTGCCAGATTGTTCGGATTTAGCGCATTCCTGAGATTGTTCGGCGTGTAGAACTTTGGCCCGCTTGGCGTTGAGGCCGTCCTTGTAAGCGCATTATTCACGGGCAGGTTAGCCCCAGTCTTGGGGGTGTATAATGTTGGTGTTTTAAAAGGTGTTAAACTATTCATTTGTCCGCTCTTTCTGTGACCGGGACAGAATTTCCCGGACAATTAAACCGCTATTAATCTGCGCGTTAAAATACTCCCGTATTTGCTCGGCTGTAACTTCATTAGGGTGCGGCTCTTCCGCTGCGCGGAATGGATTAGATACGAATAGCGCCGTCCATCCCTGAAAATAGATTTCCTTCAATTCTTCAGGCGAAGCATTAAGCGCCTTGGTGTTATGCGAAAGCCCCCCTTCGCAAATATTTTCAAATAGCTTGCGCCCGTCCTCCGGCATATCTCTCATAAGTTCGACCGCCTCATGAAACGGGGTTTCAATCAGATCCCGATAGCAATTAATTTTTCTTGTCATTTTCGACCTCTTTCATAACTTCCTTGGCAAAGTCGTTGCGGGCTTCAAGTATGTTTTCAAGCAGAAAGCCCTTAAGCGCCCCCACATCGCCCCAGACGCCTTCTTTCATGGCGCGGGACCGTAACTTGCCCCGGCCTATGCTTTCCTGCTCCTTGGCTATCTCCTGCGTCTCTGCCAAGCCCTTGGCGTTGTATACCCGCTTGGTTTCCGCACTAAACGCCCGCATCTGCTTATTGGCTCTGGTGAATTGCTTGTATTTCAGATTTTCCTCGGTGTTCTCCAACTCGCCCGCAATGTCGGGCCGGTTGGTTCTGTCCATCAAGTTCATGGTGCGGCGCATCTCGGTTGCGTCTCTGAGCGTGTCGTAAAAATCGCCGACTGCCTTTGAAGAACGGGACGGGGATTGCCGATAAAACCGCTTCAATACAGGGTACTGGTCGGCCCGCAAGTCCGGTGCATCGTCAAAGATAGCGGCATCAGCGAGGGACAGTCCGTAAGCCGCCCAGGTGTTGAAATAGCCTCTTAGTAAATGCTGCGCCTGGACAGGGGAAATCCTGTTCAATCCGGGAATGTCTCGCGCCGCCTCACCCGCTGCCCGCAATGTCTGTGACGTGCCGTTATTGGCCCGCGCCCAAGGCTGTACGCCCTCTTGTGCCATGCCCTCAATCGGCCTGCCGGTAAAGCGGTTGTGGTTGGCGTAAACCTCATAGAGCGGGGCGAAGGCCTGCGGGATATACTCAATGCCGAAGGTCTGTGACAGAACGCTGGCGATATTCTTGAATGTTTCCTTTGGCGTTCCCTTCTCAATGCCCTCAAGGGTTCGCTCGGCAATGGATGAAATCGCGCCGACCTCCCATATTTTCGGGAAGCGCAAATGAATGAATTTATCCTCCGGTCTGGCGTCCTCCGGCGCGTCGAATTTGGGAACAAAGAAATGCCAATTGGTGTCTTTGTCCCAGTCCTCCAAGTCCTGATAAAGCGGGTTATCCTTATTCAGCAGGTAAAGCCCCGTGCTGGACAGGGCAAGCAGGCCGGTCTTGGCGGCAATCGCGCCCTTGTTCGGGTCATGCACGAATCCGCGATAGGTCCGGTCAAGACCGTTCATCGCCGCTTTCAGGAAAATAACCGTGTCATACATAAAGCCCAAAGCCTCGGCCACGTCATCAAACTTATCATGCAGTTCATGGCCGCGCTTTAATCCGCCGCCCCTCATGGCGAAGTCGGTAGAGACTTCCCGCGCCAGATAGGCCGCGTGTCGGGGGTGGTCGCCTTGCGCCTGTGCCCTGCGGAACTCACCTAACCGGGTGGACATTTCGAAGGCGTCTGCAATCGTCTCAAGCCCATATAACAACTTGGCCGGGGTGTTCAGGACGTTATGGGGGTTAATACCCTTCTTGGTGTAGAACTTCTCAAGATGCTTGGCAAAGGCTTCCTCATCGACAAGGTAAGAGGAAAAGCCGCCCCCATTGGCAATAAAGTCCTTATAATTCTGGTCCTGCATTACGCGGGATTTCATGCCCCGGATACTATCCACAACGGGCTTGAATCCGGTGCGCGAAACAATGCTGCCTAGCAGGGTATCGCGGGCAAGGTTCGCCACCATAAAATCAGGGGTCAAAGTGATGGACGCCTGCCCTATTCTCTTGGGCACGGCGAGAACGCGGGTAATCCAGTTTTGCCCCGTCCGGTTGAGGTTGGTCAGGGAGCGCAGCAAGATAGGATCGGCAACCTCATAGAATTGCGGCTTGCCCTTATGCAGTGCCGCGACCACATTGCCGCCCTGTGGGGCCTGTCCGCGCAAGATAAAGGTGGTTAGCGGGCCAAGGCCGTGCGCTATATCGTCAATGATGCTTTGCACTTCAATGGGGAGCTGCTTTTTCTTGTCGGCTCCAAACGCCTTTACAATCGCATCCTCAACCTGTCGGCTGTCTATATCAATCGGGATTTGTTCTTTTGGAATCCGCGCCATGAATTTAGCGCCGCCCTTGCCCTGTGATAGCTTCGCCGCTTTCAACCGTACCTCGTTATCGAGCGCAACGCCTATCAGGGTGGCCGCGTTCTGGACCACATTCTTTGCAATGTCCTGCAAGTTTTCGGTGCCCCCTGTTAGAGCCTGAACGCCCTTCCAGTTGCCTTGTGTTCCTTTGTTGCCCTGTGCCCCGGTCGTGCCGACGCGATAGAACGGGAGATACGCCGCCCGCTTCCATAGCTTGCGCGTTGTCGGGTCAATCACACCCTTGGCCTGTGCAAAATCCAGTATCTTGTTATTCCACACCTGATAATCTGCGAATGCCTGTTTGAATGCCGGGGTTTCCAGCTTGAGCATGGCGTCAATCTCATTCTTGGTGAACAGACGTTCCCGGCCCTGCCCTGCCAGTTCTTTCGCTGACCGTCCGACGGCATAAGTCCAGAACTCGTCTTGCCGGTTGGCTGCGGGCTCAAGAATCTGTTTAAGGCCCTTGCCAACAAAACTATGCGAGCCATCATCTTTCACAACAGGCGCGCCGATTGTCATGGCTCCCTCTGTGATGGAATTCTTTGCCCTGCTTAGTCTGGCGGTTTCAAGTAAGCCCGCCGGGGATATTTCGCCGGTTACTGCTTCTTCAAACAGCTTAAACCCGTGCGTATCGTCAACCGTCGCCTGTCGCAAGCGTCCTGCAAAGTTACTCGGCAAGCCCTTCTCTTTCGCCTCACCTATCTTTGAGCGGGCACGTTTCAAGGCGTCCTGATTAAACCAAGCCGTCATATCCTGCCGTGCCTTCAGGAGCGCGGGGCCGTATTCATTGCGGGCAACAAAATCCTCAAACCAGCCATTGAATCTGGGGGCGAGCTGCGCGGCCTTATCCGGCTGCGTAGCCCACAGTCTGACAAACTCGGCAAAGCCTTCAAAGAGTTTCGTTTTGTCATAGGAGACGCCCCGCAATTCGGCCTTGAATGTTTTGTTGTTCTTCCATTGCTGCGATAGTTCCGGGATACGGTCATCGAGCAAATGCGCAACCTCATGCGCGGCAACCTCGATATCATTAGCATGGCGCAGGCGAACTTCCTCAATGCCCTTGCGATAGAAGCCAAGCGCCTTGGATTGTTCAGGAATGCGGCCTTCGTAAATCGGGACGCCAATAGCTTTTGAGAAGTCCCTGACGATATGCTCCCGGCGTATCGGGTCATTCAGGTCACGGCTCCCGCTGCCGGGGGTGTCCTGCCTCATGCCGATGTGGTTTTCTCCCGGCTCCGCGCTGTTGGCCGTGGCGGGGAGGTCTTCCTCAACCTTAACATTTCTTAACAGGCTGTCGGCTTTTTGAAGGTCGGGTTTTGTCAGGTTGTCGGGATCTGAAATCTTTTTTTGAATACTAAGTTTTACTAAGTTCTCTTGCTCTGAAATCTTTTCCTGAATATTAGGTTTTATAAGGTTGTCCCCGTCAATGCCTGTTTGCGGGGCGTCGTTCTGAATCTCAGGTTTCTTCAGGTTCTCCGGCCTTCCCGTGCCCTCGTCGAATACATCAAACGGATTAGGTTCCTGCGCTTGTGGGCTTGTCTGATTAACGGTTGCCTCGCGCGCGTACTGGTCAGAGAATGCCGGTGAAGATCCTTCATTGTCGAACTGGTCGAAGGGGTTGCCTTCATCCATGGCGGCAGCAAATTCCGGGACCTCCTCTTGTGCCTTCGCCAGTATTTCAGCGTCTGTCATACTGTCAGGGACCGCCTTAGAGCCTCGCACGGCGCTGATAACCTTCTTGGCAAGGATTCCGCCGCCGTGAAGCGTTCCACCTACCACGCCCGCGCCCAAGGCCGACAAGACGGTATCGGAGAAGCTATAACCCTCCCGCTGGCCGTGTTCTATCTGCATCCCCTGGACAACAGGGTCTATTGCTGCCTCCGCTGCGACGTTGCCCGCCGCTGCCTTGCCGATAGCCTTTGTTGCTGCCGCGAGACCCTTGCCTGCCGTGCGAACGCCCGCCGGGCCTATGAGGGATTCAGGAGACGCCGCCGTGCCCGCAAGGGTGCCTGCGCCATAGGCGAGATAATCCCCAACACCCTCAAAGTCTTCCGGGCTAACAGCGGTATCTTTCTCGAAACCTTCCCGCCATTTCTTATAGTCTGCCTGCCGGTCCTGATATTCCTTGGCAAAGCGTTCCTTTTGCTCCGGGGTGAGTGCTTCATATTTCGATTGAAAGCGTTTCTGCATGGCCGGGGTCATGCCGGTAATAGGGGCATCCTCTCCCGTCATGGCCTCGAAATCAGGGTCGAACAACTCCGGGCGCTTCTGCTCGAAATTATAGGCGTCTTTCGGGGAGCGGTCGATTTGCGGGGTCTGCTTCAACCGTTCCAGATTGTAAGGCTCCCCCGCCGTAATGTGCTGGATAACCTGCCCGGCAAGTGTTTCATCCATGAAGCCGCTTTTCATGCCCCGGACAAACAGGGAAGATTTTTCAGGCGCGACCTTCTTTACCGGCGCATCAAACTGGTCAAAGGCGTTGGCCTTGTCGAACTGGTCAAAAGGATTTTTGGGCGTGTCGAACTGGTCGAAGGCGTTGGACATTAGTTGCCCTGCAAGATGGCCTGCGCTGCCCCTTGTCCATATTTGGCGTCAAACTCTCCGGCAAGGTTCGGGTTGGCCTTCAGATAGTCCATGGCCGCCTGCGGGGCCTGAGCGGTCGGCTGCTCCGGTCCTCTGGCTCCGGCAAATAGCTGCTGGAACCTATCAAAGTCCGGGTCGTCGCCGCGCTTCTTCTTGAGGGCGTTCTTAATCTGCGCGGTTAGTTGAGCGTCATAATCGGGGTTATCCCGTCCCGTTGCCAAGCTGCTTTGTGTTCGCTTTAACAATTCCTCCGGGGTCATCCCTTCGAGTTTTTGCAGCAATATCTTGCGGTCGTTATCAATCATGAAGTTCTCACGCTCTGACGTGGCCGTGTTTTCGTCCTTGAAGCGCGGGGCGGTGGCCCTTGTCTCCCATTGGCCGGTCGATGTGTCGAATTCTTTCAGGTCTATTTTGTCACCCGTTTTAAATTCCCGCATGGTCGGCGGCTTGGCAGGGGCCTTCACATTTGGGAATGTTCGGGAGCCGTCCGAATTATAGAGATACCCGTCAGCGGCTTTTGTCGGCTTTCCCGGCTGGCTGCGCTTAAGAATATCCGTTATTTCCATTGCCTCGGTCGCCTGCAATTGCACCCATGCCTTTTTTTCAGGAAGAGAGGCATTCATAGGCGGTGCGTCGTCGGCAATTCCCGGCATCGTCTGGTTGGCAAACATCAGGGTTTGTTTGTATATATCGTCAAACTGGTTGTCGGGAACATCGAGTAATCCCAAGGCTACTTTGCCGATGTAATCTGTTTGCTTTTCAAGGGCGGCGGCTTCGTCTGCCTTCATACTCCTGACCTGTTCTTCAAACTTGGCCGCGCGTTCGGGATCGATGTCATAAAGGCTGTTAACTTTCTCCTGCCGCCCCGCACTGTCAGCGGCCCCGTATCCCCGCAACGCTTCGTCTCCCCTCATGCTTTTGGCGAGTTCGTTGTCATATGCCCGCAACTTCCGTTGCCCCGTCTGCATTTGAAGGTCGTTTAGTGCATTGCGGTTCCGGGCTTGCATTACCGCGCCCATGTCGATTCCGTATTGATTAGCCATGCTGTTCCCCTGTGTACTGAATTAAATTATCCAGTCTCGTTTGATATTTCCGGTCCTGATAAGCGCCCCGGTCGGCAAGTGCCCCCTCGCGCAAGGCATTGACAGACCAGTAAGGAAGCGCCGACGTGATGCGGCTGATAGCTGCCTCCGGCGTTGGCTCTTCCTCCACTATCCGCTTGATAAATAGCGGGAGTGTTCCGGGCTTGTCATACTTGCCCATTATGCGGCCTGTTCCGTCGTGTCCAGGTGCTCCCGGATAGCCTGCCTGATAAATTCTGAAAGGCTCATGTCGCGCTGTGCTGCATGGCGCTGCGCCCGTTCCGCAAGCTGCGGCGTAAAGCGCAAATGCATATGCCGGTCAAAGGTTGCTTTTTCCATTGGTCTAATTCCTCTCTGGTGAATCTTTCCTGTCAATGGCGGTTTTCGGCTTTTGAAGGTTCTCGGTCGCCTCGCTGTCGGCAACCGCGGGGTTGGTATGCACAACGTCGCGGGCGGAGGTTGTATAGACATCCTCCGACGTTGTGGTACTTTTCCGATAGAATTGGAGTTTTGCCCCCGAAAGGGGTGCGACGGTGGCATCAAGGGCCACCTGTCGCGGTAAGTAAAAAATATCCATCTAACTAAGAGACCTTTCGGCTTTGTCGGCCTTCACAGGCGGAACACAACAGGAACATCATATCAGAAAAAGGGCGCGTTAACAAGCACTAACCCCCCCTGAAATAAGGTAATATTGTGTTTTTGCGCGGGGTTTTTGCGGCAATTTTTCGGGTCAGAGTTCGCGCGCGTAATGGGCACGAAATACAGTCAAGGGTATGCCCGTCCGGGTAAACCGTCTAAAAATTGCCCTGAGAGCCGCCTGCCTTACCCCTTCTCAAAAAAGCCCGGATGGTCCTGATGCTCTCCATACTTCACCATGCGCTCCCCAAAGCGGCGGTTGATATGGTCGATGACGACTGCGAGCTTTTCGGGCTTGTTTGGCATTCCGGGTGAGAGGGGCGCGAACAGGTCGCCGTTGCGCTCCGTTAGCAGGATCAAGTCGCCAAGGTGAACGCTTATCGATAAAACATCTCCGTTGCTGCGACGGCGGATATCCCGCCAAAGTCCCTCATACAGCGAGAGTAAAAACCGCGTATCCCGCGTTGCCGTAATCTTCTTGCCCGCATGGCGTCCACCGTCGGTCAAGCGTAGCGACAAATGAAACTGCCGGGTGCAATAGCCATCCCTCCGCATGCGCTCCGACGCCTTCTCCACCAGCCAGCGCCCGACCATTTTCGCCTTGTGCGGTGGACGGTGCACCGGGGCCAGCACCTTCGAGTTACCGTACCCGTTCCGCTTGGTCGGCATCAGCGGGATATCCATCCCCTGCAAGGCTCTTACAAACCGCTCTCCCTCCACCGAATGCCAAATCATCCGGGCATGACGCGGATCGAGCCTGTAGAGCGCCGTAACGTCATAAATCCGGGCATCATAAAGCCTTACCCGAATACCCCGCGAAATGCCTGGCAGGTCATCTAGGGAGAGATGCCTGATAGCCTCCGGCATGTTCTCAGGGGCAAGCCATTGCAGCCCGTCCGGCTTCTCCAGCTTGCCCGCTATTTTCGCCAGCAGATGGTTCGGGCCGATGCCGATGGAACTGCGAAGCTCCGAGCCAACCTTTTCCCGTATCGCGTCCTTGATGTCTCGGGCAAGATCCAGCGCCCGGTCCAGCTTGGTACTATCGCCGCCCAGCGCCACCTGGAATTCATCAATGGAGCGGACAAACTCCAGCTCCGCAATCTCATCAATGACACGGGCGATTTTCTGATTTACCCGGACATACAGCCGATGCCGGGAAGGACGGAAGATAATACCGGGGCAAAGCTCCCTTGCTGCATAGATACGAGTACCGGTTTTAATGCCGAAAGCCTTCGCCTCATAGGACGCGGCAACGCAGGCCCCTGATTCATTGT
>NZ_JARGOQ010000006.1:83651-91679 GCF_029233945.1 Sneathiella sp.
ATGCCGAAAGCCTTCGCCTCATAGGACGCGGCAACGCAGGCCCCTGATTCATTGTCGATTGCCGCTATCGCGACGGGCTTCCCCCGCAAGCTTGGGTCTGCCTGCTGTTCCACACTCGCAAAAAAGGCATTCATATCAATGTACAAGCTGCGCATGGGCGTCATGTCATAAAAATCCGTCTTGCAAAATGAAAGCAAATGTTCTCTCTTTGTTCCCATGACGGAAAAGAAAAAGCAACTTGGAAATGTCGCCTTTGGTGGCAACTGGTCGGAAGAACTGGTGGATAAAGACCAGCTTAAAAGAATGCTATCTATCATCGAGCGGGCCGCGAGGGAGTGCGCCAGCCGGGATGTCCGCAGCCGCCCGCTTGAAAAGGCGCTGGAAGAGATAAGCCTGACCATCGAGAAGGGGCCGCAACTGACACGGCGGTTTATGAGGGCATTATCGGAGCCAAACCCCGGCTTGAGGCAAATGGAAGCGGGCAGGGTAGCCCGGATTATCAGAAGGTCAGTTGGGGATTACCGGCTTGGTTAGCTGCACTCAATACCCTTACCCTTCATGGGATTGCCCAGTCTGTCCTTGAAAACAGGATCATCTGCCCACTTGCAACTGGTCATAAATTCAGCGAGGGTTTCGGCATATAGGCCGGTAGCGTCGCAATTGATTTTCCCAGTCATTCGAATTGTGATGCACGTTGATTCAATGGCGTCACCCACCGCTCCAACTGAGTCATCACAAACAAATTGACCTGTTGCTGGTCGGGCATCCACTTTGCAGGCCGCAACCAAGTCTGCGAGTGTTACAGTCGACGATTGCGCGGCTGCACTGGGAAGCCAGTATAACGCTGTAAAAAGAACCAAGTAGAAACTGTAAGAATTTGAAAGCCGCATGATATTCCTCCGGTATTCAAAATGCGCTCACATCATAATGTATATTAGAAGTTTATCAACTGGCGGGCGGATCGGTCAGACCTTGAACAATAAGGAAAACTCAGCCAATTTAAAGGGAAGGTCCGCCATTATGCCCTGAATATCTGGCAATCCACTCTTTCTCAGTCATCGGCTTTTTGTGGATTAAGGCAAACCGGTGCTGCTCGCTGTTATGCCTGCGGATATAATTCCGCCAGCCAAAGCGGTTACACATCTGCCGGAACCAGTGATGATTATTGAAGTTGCGGTTTTTAAGGTTCTGACGCCCCTGCCTCTCCCACCAAGCCTGCGAACAGGATTCTCCCCTTTTTATGGTGTCTAAAAACTCAGGATATTGACGCTTCCAGTTATACAGACTTGCCCGACATATACCGAGTGCCGCCGATACTTCTTGAATGCTCGCACCCTCCTGCATCATGGAAAGAACTTCATTCTTCATTTCCGGCCTATACTTCGTAGGACGTGCCATCTAGGGCCTCGCGCATATCTCGGATGAATGCTGACATTTGCCGCCGTTCGGCAATTGCTTCATTGGTGTAATATCCATGTTTGTAACTCCCGTTGCGCGGCCCTTTCGGCGCTCCGGGCGATGTGCCGCCGTGCATCCGGCATCTACCGTTTTTCATCGCCCTGGACTTACAGGGCGCTCCGGACCTAGTCCTTGCCCCGCAGTGCATGGGGTTGCCCTCCCTTTTCCGTTTTACCCCCACCCCCTTCTACCGTTCCAATGATGGCCTGACCGCCTTCGTTGACATGGACATGCTCGACCGTCATTTTCTGTTGCCCCTTTCCCCGGTGCTTATTCAGGGTTTCAACCTGCCGGGTATAGACGTTCATCAGCTTTGTCATTCGGTTTGCGGCACTGTCGCTTTGTGGTATCGTTTCCGCGTGGTTGAGCTGCATTGTGGCCTTCATTATCGCCCGGTGTGTTGCGGCCATCTGGACAGCTAACATACCCTCAACACCATCCATCGGCGCTATGCTTGCCACCAGCCCTATATCTGCTGTTACTTTCTTGGCGATGGTGTCCGTGTCGTCATCCTTTGACCCGCTGGCCTGCAACAAGGCATTGCATTGCATATTTAGGATGCCGCCATTATCAACACCAAGGGCCGAAATCAGGGCAAGCAATCCTAACTCCGCATCATCGTTGTAATAGTAATTTAGCCCATATCCATCGCCGCCGTCTTTCAGGCTCGCGGCAACGCTCGACGTTTCATCTAGTATTGTATGTAACCGCTCCCGTACCGGCTCGGGCATTTCGTCTATGCGGTCGCGCCTTATCATAACTTCCGGGCCTGCGGGCTTCTCGGTTTCTGCCGGGGGGCTGATAGTTTCCTCTTTCAAACCCCCAAACATGGCCTCGGTGTTCTCGGCTGTCTTTTCTTTCGTCATGCTGCCCTCTTTCAAAACTCGCCTAATGGCTTGTAAATTCTGTGCGCACCATCAAACCAGAATGTCAGTTTTCCGGTGCTGCCCCACGCTGGTTGCTCTTTCACCTTGCTTATGGCGACGGCTGTTGTCTTTTCCTCAAAGCTCCGATGAACAACCAGCCCCATATCGGCCTTGTTGAACCAATGCGCGGACCCTGAAATGCTGTAGAGGTCCGGCATTGGCTGGTCGCCATTCTGGTCCCTCTGCATCTTCGCCGGGTGTGCGACCACCCAAACCGTTACGTCGTGCGTTCGGCAGAACCTTTTAATCTTCGATATCAGTTGAGAAACAAACTCGGTCTCCGTCTGGTTCTTCTCCCGTCCGGCCTCGATCTCGTTGTACGGGTCGATGACCAGCCCCTTGATGCCGTACTTGAGGCATGACAACCGCGCCTTCTCAAGTATCCAGTCAACTGTTGGCGTATGGTCGTTGCTCGTGATGTAGTAGAAATGCTGGTTCACATATTCCAGCCCCGCCGTGATTTCCTCCGGCGTCATTCTTGGGTTCGGCCCGTCATAAAACGGTTTCTTCAAATGCTTCTCAAGCAAGCGGCTTGCGTACTGCGCGGGCTTGTGTTCTGGCGAGAAGATCCCAAATTTCCAGCCGTGCTTTTCAGCCAGCGCCATCGTGATCTGCTCAAGAAAATTTGATTTCCCGTGGTTGGGGATACCCGTAACAACATGAAATGTTCCCGGCATGACTTTGTAAAAATCGTCCAGCCCATCTATGCCGATGCTGATAGGCTGCGGCCCGCGACCGTGGTACATGTCGAGAACGGCATCGCCAAAATCCTCGAACCTGTAAACCCCATCTATCGGCCAAGGTTCTGCGCCTTCAATGGCAGATATAAGTGCGTCTTTTCCGCCGCCTATCTGCAACATCATGTTTGCGTCTTTAATCCCGTTTTCCCAACGGACCCGCCAACAACGGTCTTTACCGAACCGGTGCGCCAGTTCATCCGCCAACGCCTGACCGGGCTTGTCCGAATCCGTGGCGATAATCACCTTTGTCACGTCATTCAGTTTTGGCAGGCAGTTACGGAGTGCGTCAAAGCGTTTATCGTCATCTCGAAACTTGGCCTCTTTAGGTGCGCCATCTGGGAGGCTTACCGCATTCATGATCCCGCACTCATTGAGCGCCAGCACATCCATTTCGCCCTCGACAAAAATAACCCCGTCACCGGTCATATTGTCGATATTGAAGAGGGACCGCATTGCCCCCGCTGTCTGCTTGAATTGCTTATCCCGCGTCCGATACTTCACATTGACCGGCTTACCGTCCAGGCGGTAGGGAAAGGCTATGCAGCTTTTCTTGTCTGACCCGTAATATTCCTCTGTGGCGTAGCATCCTGCCGCGTCAACGGTCGCCCGCGATATACCTCGCCCCTGAAACCATTCATACATGGCCTCTGATTTCTTTGGCTTCTCCGGCAGGGTTGGCCGCGTCCATTTCTCCGCCTTCTCGAAGCAAGGAACATTCCCGGTCATTCCGCAATGATGACAACACCAGGCCGCCCCTCCTTCGCTGTCGATCTTCACGCCCAGACACGGGGCGTTTTTCTTCTTCCGGTCCTTGGAGCATTCCGGGCAGGTCGTAACATGTTCGCCGGGTGCGTAATCACTAAGCCTTATGCCGTGGTCCGCCAGCTTTTCTTTCACGTCCCTGCTCATTGTGCACCTCCCATGGGGTTGGCGGTCACAAGGTCGCTATGCAAGCGATTATATTCAGCATCCGTCATCTTGTGGGCTGGTGTCTTTTTACCGGCCAGATATTGTGCGTTCTTTTTGGCGAGCGCCGCCGACGCTCTCGGAAACCATTTATCTACCTTCTCGGACGTGTAATAATCATCGAGGCTTGTAAGCTCCGCCCTTAAATCCGGTATGGCGCTATAGGCTTTTTTCCAGTCGTCATAATCCCGTTGGTTAAGCCGGATTGTCTTACCCTCAAAAATCCATTTCCCCTTATTATTATTCTCTTTATGGGTATGGTTATGGATATGGTTATGGATGGCATCGCCCGAGCATTGCCCGGAGGATGCCGACGCATCCCCCGTTTCTTTAGTTTTCAACCACTTAGCATTGGCCGCTTTGCGCGCTTGATTTGAACGCTGTTCTACAGCAACTCGTTCTTTCGTCAAACGGCGTTGCGAAATGGTGTTTTCATCGACCTCGAAAAACTTCAAGATTATGGGCTTTATCCGCTGCCATTGCTTGTCTCCAAGTCCGGCATACCGGGCCAGCAAATTATCATCGTTTGGCAGGGTGCAATCCTTGGTCCGCCAGCAGGCGATGAGCAGGAGCATATAAGCCCCGTGCTCTATCGTCTTGAGGTGCGACGTGTCGCCAAGGTAGGCGTCTGTCCAGAACGGCATATATGGATAGTCTGCCATCAGACGCTCTTTAGCCTCCATTGGTCCATGAAGTGCGAAACGACGCGGGCATGCATCTTGCCGCCTCTGTAAGCCGTTATCAGGGCATGTTTCCGCTTCACTGGCGGGAGGTCTTGCAGAATGGCTTCCCAAGTGTGGTATTCAAGCGTTGATGACGCTGTCGGCGCTCTGAGAGGGAAATTGACGATCTCACCCATTGCCGCCTCCATTGTCATTGGAGGGACGTTTGATCTCGATGATCTCAACCGGTGTTTCCAGAACATGCCTACCATGCCAGCCACCCTCGTGGTTCTCACGGTCGGTTCGGATCGAAAGACCGTGATTATGGCGAAGGTCAAAGCAATAGGCGCTAAACCGCAAAGCCCAGGTCGATGTTTCAAGGGCCGTTGTTCCCTTCTCCCCTGCCTCGACAAGCGCTAACAGGCATTTCGCTGTCTGGCCGTGCACGGTGACGGGTACGGGCGCATCATACTCTTTGTTGATTGCTGTAACGGCTAGCCGGCTCATGCTACACCCCCAAAATTCTCCCGAACGATGAGGCGGGCTAGGTTGGGGGATACGCCGTAGCGATGATGGATTAGCGAAGCCGTTAAGGAGATGTCCGGGGCGGCCTCATTGATGAGATAGGGTTTGTCTTTAATCTCGTTTTGATGTACAATTTTCATTATCTTGGTCCTGTGGTATGGGATTGAAATTAAAGCCTGCCCCGCTACGTTTGGTGACCGATGCGGAGGCGGGCTTTTTCGTGGAAAGGGGGGCCGTCATTATGCGGCCTCGCCAGTGTCCGAAGTTGATGTTCTCTTTCCTTGAGAAAGCCATGCGTCTAGGTCGGCAATGTCATAAACGACAATGCGCGGTCCTGCTTTTGAGTACGGTGGGCCATCGCCACGCCACCGCATTTTTGCTAGAGTAGATTCCGCCAGTCCGACATAATCAGCGGCGGCGGGTGCTCTGAGTTTCTTACTGGTAAGTGCTTCCATTTAAATCTGTCCTTCAATTGATTGGGAACAACTGTTCCTCTGCAATCAAAGGTACGGATTTCAGGGAAGATAATTAGACCGGGGGGATTTATTTATAGATCGAACTATTCGGGGGAATTGTTTGTTGCCTTATCAACTGGCCCCCTTTTTAACCAGCTATCATGAATGCCATCGTAAAGTTTGGCATTAGTCCACAAGGTTTTAAACGATTCCTTCGAAATCTTAAACTTCTCAATTGCGATGTCTCGAACCTTCCCTTGATTGGAAAATTCTTTGGTTTTTGGCTTTTTCATCAACTCTACTAGCCAATCACCGCATTCATTCTGTGTCTTGATTGACGCCTTGGCGGCAGTTACGCCTCGCGGCCAGCGTTTCATAACGGCTTCTTTTTCAAACTCGGCACCATACCATGTCGGTATTTCGGCGCGTCGGACATGTGGACCGGGAAACATATCCTCTAAAGCAGAATCGTCCTCCCCTATTTCGCCTCCACCGCGAAGGAGGGTTATTTTCGCCCGGAAATAGTTCGGCGGTATTTCCTTGGGGATGCCATTTGCCATATCGTCTTCCCTGCCCTCTACCCGGATATTTGAGTGCTTGTCAGAAAGTGCTGCGATTAATTCTTTTTCCGCCGCCGCTATTTTTGCTTCGGCTTCCTCTCTCGTCAGGCCAAAGTCGATAAATCTTGCGTCATATTTTTCCGGCGACATGCCCCATATCCGGCAATAAAACTCTTTCATGCTTTCTTTGCCATGCCATCCCGGTTTTATGTGAGCCGGATAGTCCTCCTTGTAAAGCTCCTCCTCAAACGCCTTGCCGAAAGCTATCCATGTGAGTGCCTCGATGATATTGAAATACCTGCCGCTCATGGTTTGCTGCCCTCTATTTTCACAACATTGTCTTTCTGCATGTCATCCATGGCCGCGCTTATCCGCCCCGCCACAGAATCCGCCGCCTTTCTCATGGGATCGGCAGACCGCTCGACATACCGGCCCGCCATCGACATGGTTTTATGACCAAGTAAATCGCGCACGATAAACGCATTGAAACCGGCCTGAGCGGCATAGGTGCCCGCCGTGTGGCGAAAGTCATGTAATCTTGCGTCCAGTATCACCGCCGCTATTCGCACTTTCTCCCAAAATTTATGGAGGGTGTGGGTTGATAGCGGTTTAGGAGACGAAGGCCCCTTAATCACATATTCCCCGCCCGTCAGGCTTTGCAGTAAGACTTGTCCAGGCGCACCAAGCGGGACTATCCGTGCTCCCGCCTTGGCGTCCGGCAGTTCTATAATTCCGTCCGTCAGGTTCACATACTGCCATTTCAATGAAAGTACTTCGCTAATTCGCATTCCCGTCAATGCCAACAGTCTTATAGCGTCAACGCATCCCATCGGAGCAGAATTTGCTTCCTCAAGTTCCCGGAGAGCGCCGCCAATCCTTTTTAGCTCCACCTCCGTAAGAAACCGTTCGCGCTTATCCTCCCGGTACTTCTTAATGCCGGTGCAGACATTGTGCGGCAATAGTTCCCATTCATTCACCGCAAGACTCAACATCTTTGAGAGATAGGCCAAGGCCCTGTTTGCTTCATAGGGCGTCCCTTTCATTGACAGGTGCCACGCCTTAACCCTGCTTTTTGAAAGCTCCGAGATTTTCAGGCTCCCGAATGTCGGCTTGATCCGCTTTTCTACGATACGCTTGATTTCTTTCAGGGTGCTTGGCTTGTTGTGGACCTCTACATGCTCGGCAACATACCGATCTGCCAGACCATCGATTGTATATTCCCGACTGCGGCGGGTTTTCCTCTCCGCTACATCTTCCCCCAGCTTGACGGCGGAAAGTATCTTACCGGCTTCTGCCCGTGCTTTCTCCGGTGTGAAGGGGGAGCCGTGAACGCCTATGGTAACACGCCGCGTCTTGCCGCCACGTCCACCAATTCGATATTGCACAAGATAAACCTTCCGACCTGACGGCATGACCTTGAGCCCGAAGCCCTTTAGCGACGTGTCCCAAAGATAATATTCTTTATCTCCAACTTGTGCCGCGTCTACGGTTCGCTTCTGAATTTTGCCGCTTGCCATTGCCCCGTTCCAATCCTCGGATATCAGTCCAGTAATCACATAGTAAGCACGGATAATGCCAGCTTGAGGAATACAACAGACTGTTGATCCATGATAATATGCTGTTTTACGGGGGTTTTGTCAATGTACCGGTATGCTAATAATCCCTATGGAAAGGCAATAAAACAGATTCAAAATCTGTTGTCCTTAGGGCGTGCCTGTTCGAGTCAGGCCAGGGGC
>NZ_JARGOQ010000110.1 GCF_029233945.1 Sneathiella sp.
TACCAAGGGTCTGATGTGATATCTTTGTTCCATGAGAAGCAGGCTAGGGCCAGTCCGCCATACCGTCAACCGAAAAGACCGCTCAGCCGTTCCCCACGGTTTCGGTGAGCAGATCGGCGAAGGCTTTGACGGCGGCGGGTTGCCGGGGGGTGGCTCCGAACAGGAAGGTGTTAAAGGTCGGCAGGGGCGGAAAGCCGCCAGCGGACGGAGGGAGAACGCGTAAATTTTCCGTCAGGCAATCCTCCGGCACGACAGTGACCGCGAGCCCGGCGGAGACCGCGCATTCCAAACCGGCGCGATCCGGACTTTCGTAAGCAAAACGATAGGGCTTGCCCGCCGTTTCCAGCGCGTCTATCGCTGCTGTGCGATAAATACAGCCCGGACCAAAAAGGGCGAGAGGAACAGGATCCAGTTCTTCCACATTACTTGATGAGACGACGGCCCAGGTGAGCGGGGAATGGCTGATCCGCTTGCCACCCTTGCGCCCGCATTTCTGGGTGACGAAGGCGAGGTCCAGCTTGCCCGCCTCCAGCGCGTCGAGCGCATCCCAGCTTCGGCCGCATTGCAGTTCCACATCAAGTTTCGGGTATTTCTGGCCAAGCCGTTTCAACACTTCGGGCAGATAGGGCATCGACCAGTCGGTTGCCCCGATGCGGACCCGGCCAGGCAGGCTCTGATGACCGATCTCTGCCACGGCCTGTTCTTTTAGCTGTAATATCCGTTCGGCATAGCGGAGGAGGATTTTTCCTTCCTCGGTCAGCCGCACCTGCCGCTTGCTACGCTCCAGCAGGCGGGTATCGAGAGAGTCTTCGAGCCGTTGTATTTGCATACTGACGGCGGATTGCACGCAGTTGAGCCGTTCCGCCGCGCGGGTGAAATGCTTTGTGTCGGCGACGGCGACAAAGGCGCGGAGCAAGTCCAGGCTGAAGTTCTGCGGATTCATTGTTATCTCAATATGTGATTATACTATCATATTAATTCATTTATATGATGAAATAAACGGAGATATCATGCAAGGAAATATCACCAGTTAGTAAGGTATGGCCTGCCATGAAACATTCACTCTGGATACTGCTTCTCTGCGCCGCGACGATTTTGGGATTATCGATCGGCTATCGTCAGGCCATGGGGCTGTTTCTTACCCCGATGACGACGGAGCTTGGTGTCGGACGCGAAAGCTTTGCGTTCGGCATGGGCCTTCTGAATCTTGTCTGGGGTGTGGCCGCTCCTTTTGCCGGCGGGATCGCGGATAAATACGGCGCCGGTCGGGTTGCGGCGGCGGGCGGGCTGTTCTATGCCATCGGGCTGGTTGTCATGATGACTGCGGGCAGCAGCATGCAGATGATGGTCAGCGGTACGTTGATTGGCCTCGGTCTCAGTGGTAGCGGCTTTACCGTTGTCCTCGGGACTGTCGGCCGTCTGGTGGCGGAGAAGGATCGCAGCCGCGCGCTCGGCATTGCCTCCGTTGGCGGCTCCGTCGGCCAGTTTCTTGCCTTGCCCTTCTCTCATGTATTGATCAGCGGCTTTGGCTGGGTGATTGCCCTTGGTGTCCTGGCGGTGACGGCGTTGCTGATCGTGCCGCTCGCAGCGGGATTGAGAAGCGCCGCGCCAGCTCCCCAAGGCGACATCGGTCAGGGGCTGGGGGAGGCTTTTCGCGATGCCTGCCGTATTCCCAGTTTCTGGTTGCTCAATCTCGGCTTTCTGGTCTGTGGTTTTCATCTCGCCTTTGTCGCGGTGCATCTGCCGGCCTTTCTCGCCGACAAGGGGTTTGAGCCGTGGTTGGCGACGACGGGTCTTACGCTCGTCGGCCTTGCCAATATTGTCGGGGTCTATATCTTCGGTTATCTTGGGGGCGTTTATTCAAAAAAGTCTGTCCTTAGTCTGCTCTATCTCGCGCGGGCGCTGATATTCTTCCTGTTCATCATCATTCCTATCACTGAAGTGACGGTGCTGGTCTTCAGCGTCGCCATCGGCTTTCTCTGGCTCGGCACCGTACCGCTGACTAGCGGACTTGTCGGTTATATTTTCGGCACACGCTATATGTCCATGTTGTTCGGGATTGTCTTCTTCGGACATCAGATCGGGGCATTTCTGGGCTCCTGGCTCGGGGGTCGGTCGTTCGACGCCTTCGGATCCTATGACGCGATCTGGTGGTTCTGCGTCCTCTTGGGGGTGATGTCGGCGGCCATCCATATGTTCATTGTCGAGCAACCCGTGAAGGCAAAGCTGGCACCGGCGTAAGGTTGGCTCTACCCGGTGGAGGAGATTTTCATCATTGCTTTTCGCCGGGCGGAAGGTCATGCTGAAGGGCAGGGTGTGCGCCCTCACAGGCCGGAGGCAGAATAATGAATAACATGACGGGCGAACAATCCCCATATCGCTGGGTGATCGTGACGGCATCCGCGCTGATG
>NZ_JARGOQ010000111.1 GCF_029233945.1 Sneathiella sp.
CAATGGATCGAGCGGGCGCCTTTTTTCGCGCTCGCAAGCTGCGGGCCGGACGGGCTTGATTGCTCCCCGCGCGGCGATCTGCACGGTCAGCTTTTTCGTATTCTCGATGACCGGCATATCGCCATTCCAGACCGGCGCGGCAATAACCGTATCGATACCTTGCGCAATATCGTTGCTGACCCGCGTGTCGCGCTTCTCTTCCTGATCCCCGGGATCGAGGAATGCCTGCGGATTAACGGCCGCGCGCTCATCACAACAGAACCTGAATTAGTTCAAAGCTTTAAGGTTGACGTCACGGTGCCACGCTCAGTCCTGCGGATGGAGATCGACGCCGTCTATTTCCAGTGCGCGCGGGCGCTGAAACGCGCGAAACTCTGGGATCCGACTGCCAACGTTACCAAGGGCGACGTGCCGTCGGCAGGCCAGATGACGAAGGCGGCCAAGCCCGGTTTCGATGCGGAAACCTATGACGCCGGGCTCCCCGCCCGCCAGCAGTCGACCCTTTACTAAGGGATGACAGGTTGAGTGGCGGACGGGGTCACCAGACAAGAGCTATTGCGGTCGCTTGGACCCGGCGACAACCGCAAAGGTCGGGTCCGGCAGGATGAAAACACCCTTTGTCAGACCTGTCTGGTGGGAGAAACCGGCACCGAACTTCCAGGCAAGACGGCGCATTGCCGCATTGTGGGGCAGAAAATTCACCTCAAGCCGGACAATCCCGTTATCCCGCGCGCAGCTGTGCGCGAGCTCCATCAGCCGGGTGCCGATGCCGATATCCTGCCAGTCGTCCTCGACGCTGATGGCAAGTTCGGCGATATCGCGCGGCATATCCGGATCAAACCGGAGTTCAACCACCCCCCGGAGCGTATCCCCGATAAAGGCACCGCAGATGATCGGCATTAGCCGACCCTCATTCCGGCAGTAGTTCTCGATCATCCGCTCGGACACAGGATTGCCGAAGCGAAGCGCCCGGCTTTCCGGGCTGAGCCGGAGCAGATGATCCTGCAGGAGATAGTGCTCCAGCGGGCGCAACTCACGGTAAATCGGCGTAAGAAAGCCGTGCCGGGGCTGCAAAAGCGCCGTGTTTACGGGATTAGTCATAATGCACCCGCGTTTGCTGATGCCGGGCAGTCATGGTTTCCAATTTATGGATCACCCAGACCCCGAGCCGCTTGCCAGCCTGGGCAAGCTCGTTAAATTCTTTGCGGACCCACATGTTGGCAACTCCTGACAGCCGGTGAATTTCTTCACTTCTAAGCCGCCGCGCCTCCCGAATGCCGCGATCGATGTCCGCAAGTGTGATATTTCTATCCGTTTTGTCTTGAAACAAATCATTCATCGAAATTTCCTCTTTTACTCTTGCGAAAAAGATATTCTGCAGCCATATATATGCTGCACTGCAATAAATATGCTGCGATGCATCATTTGAGAAGAGCAAATCTCGTCATAGCAGCTTTGCCTGAGAGGAATAGATAGGGACACGAGCCCATGGATATCGCCAGTCAGATGATCCTTTTCGCCAATGTGGTGGATCACGGCAGTTTCTCGGCTACCGCGCGCAGTCTTGGCCTCACGCCATCCGCCGTCAGTAAGCAGATCAGCCATCTGGAAGATCGGCTTGGCGTGCGATTGCTCAATCGATCAACGCGGCAGGTCTCCACCACGCTGGAGGGGCGCAGCTTTTATGAGCGCTGCGCGCAGATTTCCGCCGAAGTGCACCGCGCGGAAGAGCTGGCGCAATCTTTCAGCGGCCGACCGCAGGGGAACTTGCGGATTGCTACAACCGTTGCCTTCGGAAAAGCCTGCCTGATGCCGCTAATGCCGGCCTTTACCGCCAATTATCCCGCGCTGAAGGTCGAGCTGGAACTGACCGACCGCCATATCGACCTCTCCGACTCCGATTTTGACCTTGCCATCCGCTTCCCGGAGCAAATCACCGACACATCGCTCGTCGCCTGCAAACTGGCGAGCAGCAAGCGCCTTCTCTGCGCCGCGCCCTCCTATATTGCGGTTCATGGCACACCGGAGACGCCGACGGATCTTAAAAATCACAACTGCCTTAGAATTTCAACGGTATCCCATTGGAATGACTGGCATTTCAAGCGCGGCGATGAGACCTGGACCTTCGCCGCCACGGGCAATTTCGACGCCAACAGCGCCGATGCCGTCTATCACGCGACCCTCGCCGGGCTCGGCATTGCGCAGCTTTCCTCTTACCTGGTGGAGCCGGACATCGCGGCGGGCCGCCTCATCACCCTCCTCCCCGATTATGAGGAAGAGGCCTCCGACATCTTCGCCGTCTATTCCGACAAACGAAACCTCTCCCCCAAGGTGCGCGTCTTTATCGACTATCTCGTCGAACATTTCCGCCCCCTGCCGCATTAG
>NZ_JARGOQ010000070.1 GCF_029233945.1 Sneathiella sp.
AAAGGCAGGGTGCCGTGAAGACGCAACATAACAAAGACCGGCGTTGGCAATTAGATACTCCGATCATTGCGCCATGTCTGCGTTATTAAGTCAATAAAACAACTCTAGCCCGCGAAGCTTTTTCGATACGGTCCAGCGTTTCCATCGCCGGAAGACACTGCGCCACGGAACTATTGGGCTCGCGCCCTTCCTGAATAGCGGAGAAAAACTCCCGGTCGATCAACTCGATACCGTTATTTGAAATCGCAACTTCCGACAAGTCGATAGGGTTTTCATAGCCATCCACCAAATCATCATAGCGCGCGATATAAGTTCCCTTATCGCAGATATAACGAAAGAAGGTGCCGAGAGGGCCATCATTATTGAAGGAGAGCGACAAGGTGCAGAGCGCGCCTGAGGGCGCTTTCATGCCAATACTCATATCAAGGGCGATGCCGAGTTCTGGATGCTGAGGCCCCTCCAGCCCGTAAACCTGAGACGCCGCGGCACCGGTTTGGTACTGGAAAAGATCGACGGTATGACAGGCATGATGCCAGAGCAGGTGATCCGTCCAGCTTCTTGGTTTTCCAAGGGCGTTGGTATTTGTCCGGCGGAAAAAATATGTCTGAACATCAAGCTGCTGTAGATTGAGTTCGCCCGCCTTGATCTTGTTGTGAATCCATTGGTGGCTGGGGTTAAAACGCCGGACATGGCCTGCCATGGCAATCAGACCCGTTTCCTGTTGGACGGCAACGAGGCGTTGGGAATCGGCAAGATTATCCGCCATCGGAATTTCAACGAGCACATGTTTCCCTGCCTGGAGGCACTGTATGGCTTGATCTGCATGCATCTGCGTCGGCGTCGACAAAATCACGCAATCCACATCCTCCCGCGCCAGACTTTCACCAAGGTCCAATGTCCAATGCCCGATACCGCGTGCCTCCGCTGCGTCTTGTGTGCTCTTATTTTCCCGGCCGACGATTGATGTAACCTGAATGCCCTCAATCTTGCTGATAGCATCAAGATGTTTTTGTCCAAAGGCGCCTGCGGCACCTGCAACACAAACTCTCATTCTTCCGTCTCCATTTCCACGGTGTTTCTATTTAGACGCTCAAGCAAAGCATCCGCCCGGCTCTGATAATTGTCTTCGCCGGCTGTCATCCCCAAATTTCCTATGCGTGAGTGCCATTGAACGATCGCTTGCGCCATATCGTTGGGCAAGCCCAACTCCTCGATGGTGAGCGCGACCTCCTTCATTTCTTCCGCCCGGCGCCTGCCATGGGCAGCCATTCGTTCAAAACTATAGGCGGCGCGGGATTTGAAATCAAAACCAGGATAGGTCACGTCAAGAGAGGCCAAAACCTCTTCGTCAACACCTGCCTGCCGCCCTGCCAGAACACATTCGGCGAAGAGAGCTTCAAGACCCTTCATCATGATGCTTCTGACCATTTTGACGGATGACGCGCCGCCAATCTCCTCCCCCATCACCTTTGCATCCATTTGAAGTTTATCGAGGAATTCCATCGCTGCCTTCGTGTGCGGCCCGGAAATCAACAGCGGCGTCTTATGCAGCTTCGGATAAACCGGTGACATAACCGCGACATCGACATATCGCCCGCCTGCATCCTCAATGCATTTTGCGGAGCGGCGTTTCGTTCCGGGTGCACAGGAATTGCAATCAAGGTAGAGGCAGTCCTTTTCAATATAGGGCGTCACGGCCCGCGCAGCGGCATGCGCCTGATCCGCTGTGACGAGACAGAACACAACAGACGCCCCATTCAAGGCATCGGCAATATTTTCTACGCCATCTACCTTAAGGCGTGCATAGTCTTCCCGCTTCGCATCGGCAATAGATGTATCCGCATTCTGCGTTTTAATATCGAACGCCCCAAGAGGCAATTCGCCAAGCCCCTGCCAGCCCTTCACAAGGGCCATGGCGGCCTCACCAAATCCAACGAGAGCGATCCGATTATCTTCATGCATTGCAACCATTCCGACCTCTTATTACGATTGTTGTTTTCCTACTCGTCCTCAATGACTGCAGGAAATTAAAAAAGTCAGCCCCTTCATTCAATTATTGAATAGCGGGCAACCTATGGGGCTATGTCAGTTCCCGCCCCGCCACTCGAAGGGTCTCGACTAATTCCGCCTGCGTTGTTGTCGGATGCCAATCCTGCCGCGTCGTCAATCCGATGGGACGGCGTGTATCGCTAAGATCAAAGGGGAGTTGCACCAGTAATCCTTGCTCCTGCTCATGCCTGGTCTGGTGGGCGGAGAGAATTGTGATCCGATCGGTCTCCATAAGCAGCCCTCTGATTAAGACAAGAGAGCTTGCTTCTATAACGATCTCGGGAAGGGGAAGCTGGCGCTTCGAGAAAAGTTCTTCAAACTTATTGCGGGTTGGAGATCCCTCCCGCGGCGTGATCCATGGATAACCAGCAAGTTCATCGATCGTTATTTTTCTCTTCTTTGTGAGCGGATGACCCGCACGAACGATCAGGGCAAGTTCATCCTCGAATATCGCCTCTTCCGCCACATCGTCAATCGGCGGGGGGTTCCGCAACGCTCCGATTAGAATATCAATCTCGCTATAGCGTAACCCATGCAGTAAATCCTCATACCGACCATCGACAACACTGATTTGCAATCCGGGTCGATTTTCAAGCACCCGGTTTATAGCCGTCGGCAAAATATAGGTCCGCGCGAGCGGCATGGTTCCAATAACAATACGGCCACTATCAATTCCCTTATATTCCTTAATCTCCATATAACCTTGGGTAAGTTCGGCAAAAGCAAGCATAGCATAGCGCGCGCATACTTCTGCCGCTGCTGTGAGTCCTATTCCCTGACCCGTCTTGCGAAACAGCGTCATCCCCGACAGGCGCTCAAGATCTCGCGCCGCACGGTAAAGGGAGGGTTGAGAAATGCCGACACGTTTGGCGGCAAGGCTGAAATTGCCTGTCTTGGCTATCGCAATCAGGGCCCGCAATTGAACTCCGGATACAAGCTGGCCCAGATTATCGAAACCCTTGCCATCCCTGACTTGCGCACTATGCCGTGCCTCCTCTATTCCCGTCCGGATAAAATCCTGCGCGCGCGTTGCCCGCACCAGAAACAACTTGCCCGCTTCGGTAATAAAAACACCGTCGGTCCGTCGTGTAAAAAGCTCCACCTCCAGCGCCAGCTCAATCTTTGCAATGGCTTGGGTAATCGCGGGCTGGGATAGAAAAACTTCCTCTGATGCACGGCTGATACTCTGATGCGCTGCCACCACGCAGAAGGCGCGTAAGTGCCGCAGATTTGGGGCCATATTGTCCATGTCGCTACTGCATTTCCCTCATGAAGCGTCAGGCTATAGGAAAAAATTATACCACGAATGCCAATTTGAAATAGAAAATTCGCGCCAACAGGATGATGGTACAAATAAGCAGAAGAATGATCGTCCAAACGGTCCGCACGCGAGGAGCAGAGAATGTCTGAAAATAAAACGGCCCTTGTCATCAGCGCCCATGCCGCCGACTTTGTCTGGCGATGCGCGGGTGCCATCGCCCTTCATGAGGAAAAGGGCTATGACGTGACGATTGCCTGCCTCTCATTTGGCGAGCGCGGGGAAAGCGCGAAACTCTGGAAACAGGAAGGCGGCACCACGCTCGAGGAAGTGAAAAAGGCCCGCCGGATCGAGGCGGAGAACGCCGCAAAGGCGCTTGATGCCCATGACATCGTATTCTTCGACCTTGGGGACTATCCATTGGACGCCACGCGCGATGACAAGTTCAAGATTGTCGATCTGATCCGCAAGGTTCAGCCGAATTTCATGATGAGCCATTCGCAATATGACCCCTATAATACGGACCACAGCTTCGCCACCACTCTGGCCATGGAATGCCGCATGATCGCTCAGGCCTGGGGTCATAATCCGGGGGAGAAAGTTCTGGGCGCGCCGCAGCTGTATCTGTTCGAGCCGCATCAGACGGAGCAGATGGGATGGAAGCCCGATGTCTTTCTTGATATCACCTCGGTCTGGGACAAGAAACGCGCCGCAATAGAATGCATGCAGGGCCAGGAACATCTCTGGCACTACTACACAAATGTCGCCGAAAATCGAGGCAACCATTTCCGACGCAATTCCGGCGGCCAAGCGGGCGGCCGCCCGGCACAATATGCGGAAGGGTTTCAATCGATCTATCCGCGCACGGTGGATGAACTCTGATGGGCGTCGTCATTCAAAATATTGAGCGCGCTGACCCAGACATTATCGCACGACTTGCGAAATGCGGCGTTGCCACCGTTCATGAGGCGCAAGGGCGCAAAGGTCTTCTTGCTTCCTACATGCGACCGATATATTCCGGCACATCTATTGCCGCATCCGCTGTGACAATATCCGCCCCACCCGCCGACAACTGGATGGTGCATGTCGCGATTGAGCAGGTGAAGGAAGGCGATATTCTGGTTCTCGCCCCCACGTCGCCGTCAGATGCCGGTTATTTTGGAGACCTCCTCGCCACCTCGATGCAGGCAAGAGGCGGTGTCGGATTGATCATCGATGCGGGGGTTCGGGATATTCGCGACCTGACGGCAATGAATTTTCCGGTCTGGTCGAAGGCTATCTGTGCAGAGGGAACCGTGAAGGAAACCCTTGGGTCGGTTAATATCCCCATCGTTTGCGCGGGCGAACTCGTCAACCCCGGCGATGTGATTGTCGCCGATGACGACGGAGTCTGTGTTGTCCGTCGGGAGGACGCCGCCGACGTGGCCGACAAGGCGGAAGCGCGTATCGCCAATGAAGAAGTAAAGCGCAAACGCCTCGCCGCGGGTGAGCTTGGCCTTGACATGTACAAGATGCGCGAACGACTTGCCGAGAAGGGCCTCAAATATGTCTAGTACCCCCTGCATGTGGATGCGCGGCGGAACGTCAAAAGGGGGGTACTTTCTTGAAAACGATCTTCCCTCTGACAGCGCGGCACGGGATGCCTTCCTGTTAAGCGCCCTAGGCTCCCCCGATCCGCGCCAAATCGATGGCATGGGCGGCGCGGACCCGTTAACCTCGAAGGTCGCAGTCGTTCGCCCATCAGCGCGTGAAGGTATCGATGTCGATTATCTTTTTTTGCAAGTGGTCGTCGATCAACCAATCGTCACGGACGCCCAGAACTGCGGTAATATCCTTGCCGGGGTGGGCCCTTTCGCGATCGAGCGCGGCCTTGTGCCGGTTACAGGCGAGGAAACAAGTCTGACCATCTATATGGAGAATACCGGCCAGACAGCCATTGCCCGTGTCCAGACCCCGAGCGGCACTGTATCTTATGCAGGAACCGCGACGATAGATGGCGTGCCAGGCAGCGCCGCACCAATCCCGATTACCTTCACGGAAACGGCGGGGTCCACCTGCGGCGCACTTTTGCCGACCGGAAGTGTCTGCGATGTGATCGATGGCGTTGAGGTAACGATGATCGATAACGGCATGCCCTCGGTGGTCATGCGCGCCTCGGATATGGGGATCACGGGCTATGAAACACGTGAGGAACTGGAGGCAAATGAACCACTTAAAGAGCGGCTGGAAGCCATTCGTCTGAAAGCGGGGCCGATAATGAATTTGGGCGATGTTACGAGTAAAACGGTTCCAAAGATGTGCATGGTCAGCAAGCCTTTCGCAGGCGGGGCAATCTGCACCCGGACTTTTATCCCGCATCGCTGCCATGCCTCCATCGGCGTGCTGGGCGCGGTGACAGTTGCGACAGCCGCCGCACTTAAAGGCTCTCCTGCCGCTGGCCTTGCGGTTATCCCGGACGGGAAGCGCAAAACACTCAAGATCGAGCATCCCATCGGCGAAACAACGGTCGTTCTGGAAATGGATGAAACAGGTGCAGTTGAAAGCGCCGCTATCCTGCGCACCGCCCGCAAGCTATTTGATGGCGTGATATTCGCCCAATAAGGAAGAACCAATGGATCCCGTCTACCTTCCCTTTCATCCCGACCCATCAAAACCAAAGTTCAAGGTGCCCGAAGGTGCCGTCGATGCGCATTGCCATGTTTTTGGCCCTGCGAACAGTTTTCCTTATGCGCCAGAGCGGAAATACACGCCGTGTGATGCACCGAAAGAGAAACTGTTTGAACTTCGCGACTATCTTGGTTTTTCGCGTAATGTGATTGTCCAGGCTTCCTGTCACGGCAGAAATAATGATGCCCTTGCTGATGCCCTCAAATCATCAAACGAGCTTGCGCGCGGCGTTGCAGTGGTTGGCCCGGATGTGACCGATAAAGAGCTACAGGAAATGGACGCTGCGGGTGTTCGCGCTGTGCGCTTTAACTTTGTAAAGCGGCTGGTTGACGCCACTCCGAAAGAGGTGTTTCTGGGCATTGCCGATCGTATTGCCAAGCTTGGCTGGCATATTGTAGTCTATTTCGAAGCGCCTGACCTTGAAGAACTGATCCCCTTCCTTAAGCAGCTTCCCACCATTGTCGTTGTCGATCATATGGGACGGCCGGACGTAACCAAGGGTGTCGAGCATCCCGATTTTCAGCGTTTCGTCCAGTTGCTGGAAGAAAATAAGAATTTCTGGACCAAGGTAAGCTGCCCGGAAAGATTGACGGTCGCAGGTTCGCCCTATGATGATGTTATTCCGTTCGGCAAATATCTAGTGGAGCGGTTTCCGGATCGTGTCCTTTGGGGGACAGACTGGCCGCACCCGAACATGAAATCCCATGTCCCGGATGAAGGGATTCTCGTCGACGTTATTCCCCGCATCGCAGTCACATCAGAGGCGCAACAAAGCCTACTTGTCGATAATCCGATGCGGCTCTATTGGCCGGAAGAAACGAGGCCGGCTTGAAGGGAGACAACGAATGAAAAGCTTGGCAGGCAAAGAGCCCATTCCCGGCACCACAATTTTTGAAGGCCGCATGGCAATGAAGGGATATGCGCTCAACAAGATGTGCTTTTCCTTCAATAAAGCGGAAAACCGGGAGGCTTTCAAGGCGGACGAAGATGCCTATTGCGTGAAATACGGCCTTTCCGACGCACAACGCGCCGCCGTCAAAAAACGTGATGTGCTGGCCCTCCTGAACCTTGGTGGCAATATATATTATCTTGCGAAACTAACCGGAATGTTCGGTCTTAATATGCAGGATATCGGCGCGCAGCAGGCGGGCATCAGCCTGGAAAAATTCAAGGCGAAACTGCTCGCTGCTGGGGAGACGAAAAATGGCTAGATTAATCGGGGGAGTCGGTAGCTCTCATGTACCGGCAATTGGCAATGCACTGGAGCAGGGCCTGCAAACTGATCCTTATTGGAAACCGTTTTTCGATGGGTATAAGCCCGTCTGGAACTGGATGGAGGATAAAAAGCCGGATGTCGCCATTCTTGTTTACAACGACCACGGCCTGAACTTTTTTCTTGATACCATGCCGACATTCGCCATCGGCGCGGCGGCAGAGTACCAGAATGCAGATGAGGGTTGGGGCTTGAAACCGCTCGATCCATTTCAGGGGGATCCCGAATTTTCATGGCATTTAATCGACAGCCTTGTGCATGACGAGTTTGATATCACCATGTGTCAGGAAATGCTGGTAGATCATGGCTTCACCGTTCCCATGTCCCTGATGTGGCCCAATCAGGACACCCGCGATCAGGTCAAGGTCATTCCGCTCTGTGTGAATGTCGTGCAATATCCCTTCCCCACGGCGCAACGTTGCCTCAAGCTCGGTGAAGCGATCGGCAAGGCCGTTGCGTCTTTTGACAAAGATTTGGATGTCGTCATCCTTGGGACAGGAGGTCTTTCCCATCAACTTGATGGGGAACGTGCCGGCCATACCAATCGGGAATTCGATACAGAATTTCTTGAAAAATTGAAAGACGAGCCGGAATGGCTGCTTAAATACTCCAATTATGAACTGGCGAAGATTGTCGGGCCACAGGGTGTAGAGATGATCATGTGGCTGATCATGCGCGGGGCTCTCGGGGGCAATATCAGAGAGCTATCCCGCAACTATCATATCCCGATATCCAACACCGCCGCCGGTGTCATCCTGTTTGAAAATGATGCTGTTTAAAGGCACCGGTTAAAACAGACTGGCCTATCCCGTTCGCGCATGCCAATATTCCTTGGCAGGAAACAAAAAAACTATGTGACGGACAAATATCAAAATGACAGGATATATCCTCGCCATTGATCAGGGCACGACATCAAGCCGGACCATCCTTTTTGATAAAAATTACCAACCCGTTGCAACCGGGCAGCAGGAATTCACCCAACACTTCCCAGCGTCCGGCTGGGTAGAACATGACCCGGAAGAAATCTGGACCACGACCGTTGCAACGGCGCAAGAAGCTCTGGCGAAAGCCGGCGCCGCAATAAGCGATGTCGCCGGTATTGGCATCACCAATCAGCGGGAAACTACTGTTATTTGGGATCGGGAGACCGGCAAAGCCATTCACAACGCCATCGTCTGGCAGGATCGGCGAACAGCCGATTTTTGTGGCAAGCTGAAACAGCAGGGGCTGGAGCCAACATTCACGAATAAAACCGGCCTGCTACTCGACCCTTATTTCTCTGGAACAAAGATCGCCTGGCTGCTTGATAATGTGGCGGGCGCAAGGGAAGCCGCAGAACAGGGCAAGCTCGCCTTCGGAACTATCGACAGTTTCCTGCTCTGGCGGCTGACAGACGGCAAGGTTCATGCAACCGACGCAACAAATGCCAGCCGGACATTGATCTATGATATCCACCGCGGGGAATGGTCCGATGAGCTTCTGGATATCCTGAATATTCCTGAATCACTGCTGCCTGAGGTGCGCGACTGCGCCGCTGACTATGGCATGCTGGATCCAAATATTCTGGGCGGTTCCACTAAAATTGCGGCGATCGCGGGGGATCAACAGGCGGCGACGGTCGGCCAGGCCTGTTTCCTGCCGGGCATGATGAAATCCACCTATGGCACCGGATGTTTCGCTCTTCTGAACACAGGGGACGTTCCCGTCAAATCCCAGAACAAGCTTCTCACAACAATCGCCTATCAGCTAAACGGCAAACCGACCTACGCGCTGGAAGGGTCCATTTTTGTCGCCGGAGCCGCCGTGCAATGGCTTCGCGATGGCCTTGGCATCATTGAACATGCGTCGCATTCGGGTGCATTTGCAGAGCAGGCAGATCCGGGCCAGCGGGTCATCATGGTCCCCGCTTTCGTCGGGATCGGCGCTCCCTATTGGGATGCCGATTGCAGGGGTGCTATCTTCGGCCTCACCCGCGCCACCGGACCAAAGGAACTTGCGCGCGCCGCACTGGAGAGCGTGTGTTTTCAAACGCGCGACCTGCTCACCGCCATGCATGATGATTTCACGAGCAGTCATGAAACGGTCCTCCGGGTCGATGGCGGAATGGTCGCCTCCGAATGGACGATGCAACGGCTCGCCGATATTCTGGGCGCGCCGGTCGATCGCCCCGTCTCCGCGGAGACCACCGCGCTGGGGGCTGCCTATCTCGCGGGTCTGCAGACGGGATTTTACCCCTCTATTGACGAATTTTCCGAAAGCTGGCGCCGCGACAAGCGCTTTTCCCCGACTGTTACCGTGACGGAACGGGACGCAGCCTATGCCAACTGGCAAGATGCCGTACGGCGCACATTAACAAGCTATCCTTAGAACAAAGGAAAGAATAAAGCCGCATGTCGAGAATTGAGTATTATTACGCGGGCTATTCCGCCTATGCCTATTTGGGGCATGCTGAACTCCTAAAGATTGCCCACGCCGCCGGGCGTGAAATCGATCATCGGCCATTTGATTTGCGAAAACTGATAGAGGCGACCGGAACAACCGCTTTCGGAAACCGTTCCCAAGCGCATAAGGACTATTTCTTCGGACGGGAAATTGTCCGCTGGGCGGAGTACAGGGGTATCCCTGTCCTGGATCACACCCCGACCTATCACCATCATGATATCACGCTGTCAAACTGCATGCTCATTGCCGGGCTGGTCCAGGGGCTGAACATTGACAGGCTTTCCGATGAGATGCTCCGCGCTCATTGGGCCGAAGACTTCGATTTGGATAATCCTGATGACCTCCGAAAAATTGGAGAGCGGGCCGGCATTAACCCTGATCCTCTCCTGAACGCAGCAGCGTCGGAAGAAGTGCGGAAGATTTATGCCCAAAATACCGAGGAAGCCATCAGGCTATCCCTGTTTGGCTCCCCCACCTATTTTGTGGATGGCGATATGTTCTACGGGCAGGACCATCTTGAGGTGATGGCCCACACCCTTGGTGCCTAGCTATCGCTATCCAGCACACCGGCGTTTGGCGTAAAAAGCTGCTCTCCGGCGATTTCATAATCACCGATTATTTTCTGCGCCTTCGGGCTGACCAACCATTTCTCAATTTTTGCGGTCAGATCCTTTTTGACATGCGGATGTTTCTTCGGGTTGACCGGCAAATAGGCATATTGATTGAAAAGGACAGGATCGCCCGAAAAGAGCAGGCCGAGGTCCCCCTTGTTCTTGAAGTTGAGCCAACTCGCGCGATCGGCGAAGACATAGCCATTCATACCGCTTGCCGTGTTGAGCGTTGCGCCCATGCCGGACCCGCTCGCCCGGTACCAATTGCCTTCAAGATTTTCAGGATCAAGTCCGGCTGACTTCCAGAGCGCCAATTCCTTGCGATGAGTGCCGCTATCGTCGCCGCGGCTGACAAACACGGATTTCTTCTCGGCAATTGCCGTCAGCGCATCAGCCGCTGTTTTGGCGTGTGCGATGTCTGCTTCGTCGGACTTCGGGCCGATCAGGACGAAATCGTTATACATAATCTCCCGCCGATGGGTGCCATATCCCTCCTCCACGAATTTTTCTTCCGCTTTTCGCGAATGAACGAGTATCGCGTCAACATCGCCCGCGCGTCCGAGTTTGAGCGCCTGTCCGGTCCCGACCACCAGAAGATACACATCAATGCCGGTATCCTTCTTGATTTCCGGAACAAGGATGTCGGAAAGGCCGGAGTTATGAAAGGATGTCGTCACCGCCATTTTCATGTCGTCGGCAAGGGCACTTACAGCCGTCATCATCAACAGAGCGAATGCGGCGAATATTAATCGTATTTTCATAGCAAAAGATCTCCTCTTATAAATTTATGCGCTTCTTCTGTTTCCGGGGTGTTGAAGAAGGCGTCTGTAGGCTTGCGCTCCCGTATTTTTCCTCGATACATGAACAGAATTTCATCGGCGAGGCGTTTTGCCTGGCCAAAATCATGGGTGGCCATGATGATACGTGTCCCCGCCTCTCTGGCAGCGAGGATCAATCTTTCAATCTCCAATGTCGAGGCCCCGTCAAGATTGGCCGTGGGTTCATCAAGAAACAGCACTTCCGGCTTTGTAATAAGCGCCCGCGCCATCGCCAGCTTCTGCTTCTCCCCGCCGGAGAAGACATGCGCATCGTAACACCCCACGTCACCAAGGCCGATTTCATCGATCCATTTTTCCGCCTCGGTGCGCGCGGCTTTCTTGGCAACCCCGCGAACATAAAGCGGATAGGCAATATTCTCAATGCCAGAGCGACGCAGAACAACGGGCGACTGAAAAACGAAGGATTGGCGGCTGAAAACATCGCTCTTTTTGGCGGCCCATCTGACAGCCCCACTATTCGTTCGCTCCAACCCATGTAGCAATCGGAGAAATGTTGTCTTACCGGCACCGTTGGGTCCAATCAGAATACTGCATCCCGTCGCCCCGAATGAAAGATCAAGCGGGCCAATAATATCTTTCTCACCCTTGCGCACGATTGCGTTTTTTAGCTCCACAGGCAGGATCGTTTCTACCATGTCCCCTCCCGCTCCGTTCGTGAGAGAATATGGATCGCGAGATTAATCAGGATTGCCATGGATATCAGGACTATGCCCAGACCAAGAGCTAACGGAAAATCGCCCTTGCCCACCTCCAGCGCGATGGCCGTCGTTAGCACACGGGTGAGATGATCGATATTCCCGCCAACAATCATGATCGCCCCGATCTCCCCGATCCCCCTGCCAAATCCGGTTAATGTCGCAGTCAATAGGCTGCGTCGGCCATCCCACAGCAATGCCTTCATGCGCTGCCATTTCGTTGTTTTGATGGAAATCAGTAGGTCATGATAAAGAAACCAGAGATCGCGCATTGATTGATGCGCGATAGAGGCAATGATTGGCGTTACGATGATTACCTGGGCAATAATCATTGCTGTCGGCGTGAACAGAAGGTCAAGCACGCCAAACGGGCCAGAACGCGACAGCAGAATATAAACAAACAGCCCAACCACAACAGGCGGAAGACCCATCAGAGCATTGAGGAGCGCGATTGCAAACCGCCTGTAACGAAAGCGCGTCACGGAAAGCCACGCGCCGAAAGGCAGGCCTATCGCCGCTGAAATAAGAACCGCTGATACGGTCACCTGCAGTGACCGAAGGGAAATTTCAACCAGATCGTGATCCAGATGGATAATCAACCCAAACGCCGACTGCAACCCTGCCAGAAGATCATTCATATCGCTTAAATTCTATCCGGTCCGGAAAATTTATTGTCACGCCTTATTCTCTCCAAAAGTCCTGCCTAGCACTCGCCCACATACGACGCCCTGAAAGATGAATACGTCACCCGCCAATGCTGAGCAACAATCCTGCACAGATCAAACCGAAATCTAACTATTCCCGCATATTTTCTTTCCAATTGATACGGCTATGTCGGTATAATCGAACGAAAACAGGAGAGTAAACAATGCATTTGACCGCGCGTCAGGTTGAAATTGTCGAACTTGCAAAAGCACAGGGACGCGTACAGGTCGATGAACTGGCGACACATTTTGATATTACGCCCCAAACGATACGGATGGATCTGAACAGTCTCTGTTCCGGTAAAATCCTGGTCCGCTTTCACGGAGGCGCGCTCTTTCCGGTGGCGCAGGAGAATGTCGAGTATGAAGCAAGACGTCAAATCGCAGCGGAGGAAAAGGCCCGCATCGGGCTGGAGACCGCCAAAATCATTCCCGATCATTCTTCCCTTTTTATGAATATCGGCACCACGACGGAGGCCGTGGGTCAGGCTCTGGTTAATCATACTGGTCTGATGGTGGTGACAAATAATATAAATGTTGCCAATAACTTACGACTTTATCCGTCGTTTGAGGTTGCCATTGCCGGCGGCGTTGTCCGCCATTCCGACGGAGGCATTGTAGGTGAAGCCGCCGTTGATTTCATCAATCAGTTCAGGGTCGATTATGCTGTTATTGGCGCCTCGGCTATTGATCCGGATGGCTCTCTTCTGGATTTCGATTTCCGCGAAGTCAAGGTTGCCCAGGCCATCATTTCCAACGCCCGGCATGTGATACTCGTCGCAGATTCCACCAAATTTGAACGCAGGGCACCTGTTGTCATAGCTCAGCTGGCGCAGGTCGACACCCTCGTAACAGATCGCGTTACCGAGCCTTCTATCCGTAGCATATGTGCCGAAGGAGATGT
>NZ_JARGOQ010000071.1:0-1964 GCF_029233945.1 Sneathiella sp.
TGATGCGGGTGGCAGCGCGCGCCTGGCAGAAAAATGATTCCACCACGGCGCTCGGAATTTATGCCACCGCCGCAAAGCAGCGACCGACAGATCCCGCGCCATATCTTAAAATCAGCGAAATTCTCCGAAAAACCGGTCGCCCGCAAGAGGCCATCACCGTTTATCAGCGGGTTCTCGCCTTCGATGCAACCAATCTCGCGGCACATCACGGCATTGGCTTCAGCCATCTGCAGATGGAAAAACCCTATCTCGCCTCCCAGTCCTTTACGAACGCGCTTCAAATCGACGATAATGACAGCAAGTCGCTTGGCGGCCTCGCTGTCGCGCTCGACAAGGCAGGGGATCATGAAAAGGCGCAAAGCTATTATCAGCGCGCCGTCAAGGCAGACCCCAATAACCTCAATCACAAGAGCAACCTGGCTCTCTCCCTCGCCCTTTCCGGCAAGACCGAACAGGCGATCGCGATTTTGAAGGTGGTTACAGAAACCCCGGGCGCAACGGCGCAGCATCGCCAGACCCTGGCGCTTGCCTATGGGCTGGCCGGAAAATCCGGTGAGGCGCTGAAATACTCCCGTATGGACCTCTCTGAGGAGGATGCCCGCAATAATGCGCTTTATTTTGAGGCATTAAACAGCGATACGGATGAACAGGTCGCCTCGCTTGATGATCAGATCAAAAAGATGAAGGCCTCCCATGATACTGTGGTCGCCGAAGAACGGGCAAAAGACACAATGCCGCGCCTGCCGGAAAATCCGGATATTCTGGTTTCCCGCCTGGATGAGGAACGGCTGAGCACGAATGCTACGACGGCCAAGAAATCAGCTCCGTCCCAGACGGAGCCGAAAAGCCTCGTCCCGGCATCGAATGCGCCGATGATGATGGCAAAATCGGAGGCTCCGGCATCGAAAGCGGCACCGGTAAAGGATGTCGCTCCGGTTGTGGTTGCCAAGAAGGCGACACCAAAACCGGAAGAAAAGCCGGTCGTCCTGGCCGCGAAAGAAGTTAAGGCGCCCGCCGAAAAGCCCGTCACCACGGCGATGAAAAAACATGAACCGGCAAAAGAAAAGCCTGTCACTTTCGTAAAGAAAGAGGCAACGCCGGTGATGGAAAAGCCTGTTACCGTCGCGAAGAAGGATATGGACCCCAAAGACGCCACGTCACCCTCCGAAAAGCCGGTGACCTTCGTGAAGAAAGAAAGCAAACCGGTTGAGAAACCGGTCACCATGGCAAAGGCAGAGTCACCTGCCCCGGCCCGTGAATGGACGCTGGATCAGAAAGCAGCCCCGGTTTTATCCAAGAAGAGCGAGCCCGTCGTTGCCAATCTCCCGGCGGACACGGCTCCGGCTGTTAAGAAAGTAAACCTGGTGCCGGGCAACATGCCCATCAATGGCGAGGTTAGTGCCTATAAGCCCGATGGCGGCAGCTACTTCCTGCAGATCGGTTCCTACAAGGAAAAGACGGATGCAGAAAAAGGCTGGAAGATTGTGCAGACCCAGAATGTCGATCTGCTCGGCGGTGTCGATCCCGTTATTCAGGAGATCGACCTCGGTGAGGATAAGGGCGGCCTGTTCTATCGTCTGAAAATCGGCGGCTTCTCTGACAAGGTTCGGACGATGCAGCTCTGCGGTAGCCTTCGGGACCGTGAGTTTGATTGCTTCATGCCGGTGGCACCGAAATCGAAAACACCGGTGAAGAAGGACAGCACCCCCTCCCTCGCCCCGAACCAGCGGATGGTGGATGGCGGCAATACTGGCAAGCCCACCGCACCAACAGATCAGCCCCTGACGGCCGACTTCGGAGAAGGCTTTAACGGCGCCCTCTAACAAGCAAACAGAACACAACAACAAGCGGGCCGGTTTATCATCGGCCCGCTTTTTTATGCAGAGATCCCTTCGCGATATTTCCCCCTGTTGATAGGCGCAAGAGGACGCCGCATCCTTCTTTACGGGCTGGTGCTCGTCGCC
>NZ_JARGOQ010000071.1:2064-12269 GCF_029233945.1 Sneathiella sp.
AGCCCTGGAGATTTCTGGAGAACTCTGGAGAAGCATGGAGGACTAAGAGAAAGTCATGGGGAAAACATGGATAAACTATGGGTACACCATGGGCCGCACACATGATCATGGATACGGGAGCCTGCTCCCCGGCGCGTGGGTAAAATAAAACCGGCGCCTGAATTCTCATCAGACGCCGGGGGAAGATATTGCTATATTGGGGAGGTCGCCCGGGATGCACCGGAGGGGTCAGCCGCCGCCTGAAAAGGCATCAAGGGCCTTCAGAACTGCCGGGCCGATCAGAACGATAAACAGGGCCGGCAGGATGAAGACAATCATCGGCACCGTCATGATGGCTGGCAGACGGGCCGCCTTCTCTTCCGCCTTCATCAGGCGTTCCTCCCGCATTTCCGCGGCCAGCACCCGAAGCGCAACCGCGAGCGGCGTCCCATATTTCTCCGTCTGGATCAGCGTGTTGACCAGCGTCGTCATCGCCTGGAAATCGACTCGCGCCGCGAGATTGCCAAGCGCCATCTTGCGATCCGGCAGAAAGCCGATCTCAATGGACGTCAGGCCAATTTCATCGGAAAGTTCCGGTGCGGAGTTGGCAATTTCCCGGCACACCCGGTCAAGCCCACTGTCAAGATTGAGACCCGCTTCTGTACAGATCACCAGAAGGTCAAGCGCGTCGGGAAGCGATTTGCGGATCGCCTGATACCGTTTCGACACCTTGTTTTTCAACAGCGTGTCAGGCAACAGATAGCCGATGAAACCGGCAAAACCAGCCGCAAGCAGCTTCACTGGAATAGACCATTCCACCACGCTCGTGCCGAAAAGATAAGCGGCCGTCAGAACCGCGAATAAAAGCGGCAGGGAAATCTTTGCGAAAAGATAGGCCACCAGCGCGTCTTTCGATCGCCAGCCGCCCTTGGCCAGCTTGGCCGCCATTACCTTGGCGCGCTCGCCGCGCATCAGCTGCAGCTTCTTCACCACGCGATGCATCATATTTTCGCGCACCACCAGCTTGCTGCGCTGCTTCGTCTCGTTCACCAGATCGGTTTTCAGCTTGGTCCGGCGTTTCTCAAGATTCTTGATCCGGCCCGGCAATGCGTCCTTTACCAGAAACGCATTCCACATCATCAGGACAACGGCGAAAGAGGCACCGCCCGCGATCAAGGCCAACATATTCTCAGAGCGTAGCCAATCAGGAAATAGCGTGACGATATCGACCATATCTCTCTCCTAAATCTCGAAACGGACCATCTTGGCCATCACGCCAACACCGGAACCGATCATACCGAGGCCGGCACCGATCATGTACGCTCCGCGTGGATCCGTGAGCAACGCCCCGACATAGCGATCATTTGCAAGCCAAAGCAGGCCGAACATGATGAAGGGCAAGGAGCCAATAATCCAGGCGCTGGCCCGGGCTTCCGACGACATCGCCTTGATCTTGAGTTTGATCTGGCGCCGCTTGCGCAAGGTGTTGGCAAGGCCGCCAAGCGTTTCGGCGAGGTTACCACCGGTCTCGCGCTGAATGGAAATGGCGATGATCAGGAATTTGAAGTCCGGCAGATCAATCCGCCGGGCGACATCCCAAAGACCGCTTTCAAGGCTCTGTCCGACCCGCATGGCATCGGCGACACCGCGAAATTCCTTCCCCACCGGATCGGGCGCGTCATTGCCGACCGTGACAATGGCTTCACTGATTGGAAGGCCGGCGCGCAAACCACGACACAAGAGTTCAATCGCTTCGGGAAAGGTTTTCATAAATTTTTTGATCCGACGATTACCGAGATAACCGACCGTGAAATGCGGCAGGAACAGACCTGACGCGAGGCCCATCGGGATCGCCAGAAGCATCGACATATCATATAGATAATGCGATGCAAGAATGATCGCGAGAATCAAAACGCCGGTTAAGGTCGCATATCGGGGTATTGGAATATTAAGGCCGGTTTTCTCAAGCCGGACCTTCAACTGATCCGGTTTCGGGACAAGTGTCCGGATCATGCTGTCGAGAATTTTGAATCCGCTGGTATCCTCGGTCCGGCGTGCGGAGCTCCTGGCCTTTGTCTTACCCATAGGCTTCTGGCCCTGGGTGATTTCCGCCAGGCGCCGGTTGGCTTCGCGTGAATGATTATCGCCGCCAGCAAAAGCAAACACCAACAGCAGGGAAATAAGCAGCGTCGCGCCCCCAACGACCAGCATCATGGTTATCAGATCTCCCGATCCGGCAGTTTCAATCATCACATGGCTCCCAAAAGCATCTTCTCAAGGCCAAAATAACCCGCGCGCGGTGCAAAATGCGGACGCAATCCGGTCGACTTGAAATCGCCAAGCAGACGGCCGCCCTTGTCTTCACCCTGGAATTCGTACCAGAAGAGGTCCTGCATAGTGATCACATCTTCTTCCATGCCGACCACTTCGGAAATATAAGTCACCCGCCGGACACCATCGCGCATGCGGCTGATCTGAACGATCAGGTCGATGGCAGAGGCGATCTGCGTGCGTACTGCCTTCGCCGGCAGATTGACACTCGACATCCCGACCATGTTTTCAAGCCGGGTCAGCGCCTCACGCGGGCGGTTGGCGTGAATGGTGGAGAGCGATCCGTCATGGCCGGTGTTCATGGCCTGCAACATATCAATGGCTTCACTGCCACGAATCTCACCGAGAATAATCCGGTCCGGGCGCATACGCAGGGAGTTCTTCAGGAGGTCCCGCATGGCGATCTCACCGCCCCCTTCAAGGTTGGCGGAGCGGGTCTCAAGACGAACGACATGCGGCTGCTGCAACTGCAGCTCGGCCGCGTCCTCGATGGTGACAATGCGTTCACCGGGATCGATCAGCTGCGAAATGGCGTTCAGCATGGTCGTTTTACCGGAGCCCGTACCACCGGAAATGAGAATATTCAGCCGCGACCGGCCCGCAACTTTGAGCACGGTTGCCATGGCATGCGACAGGTTCTGCGTCTTCTCCATCACGTCAAGAGTGATTTTCTGTTTGGCAAATTTACGAATGGAAATCGACGGGCCGTCAATGGCGAGCGGCGGAATGATGATATTCACACGGCTACCGTCCGCGAGACGCGCATCCACCAGAGGGTTTGATTCGTCAATCCGGCGACCGACATGGCTCACGATCCGACCTGCGACCTGCAGCACATGGGCGTTGTCGCGGAACTGGCAATCGGACAATACCAGCTTGCCCTTCTGCTCCACATAGACCTGTTTCGGGCCGTTGACCATGATATCGGTAATCGCCTCATCCGCCAGGAGCGGTTCCAGCGGGCCAAGGCCGAGCATGTCATGCATCAGGCTTTCGGCCAGTTCGCGCTGTTCACGCTGGTTGAGCTGAATGCGTTCCTCAATCAGGATGTCGGTAATAATATCGGAGATATCGCGCGCCAGGTCGAGACGGTCCATGGTGACCGCAGCGCTGATATCAATGCGTTCCATCAACAGCGGCTGCACTGCCTCCTTCACGGTCTCAAGATGTTTGTTCATCTTGGTGCCCGTAGTCTCCGGCGTCATATCAATGTTAAGAAGGGATGCTGATTTATCGTTTTCGTCGGGCTCGTCTTCATCATCTTCAGTTTTGGCGAGCGGCACGACGGGCTCAACCTCATCATCGTTATCACTGTCTGTATCAGACGGCGGGCGCACAACATCCTTCGGCTGATCAAACTCGGCCTTAACCTCAACGGGCGCCTCAGGATCAGCGCCAAAGACGGTCACGCCCTCCTCGACGATCTGCGTATAAGCTGTGCTCTCGCCGATCCCGTTTACCTCAGGAGCGAATTCATCGCTGATTGCCGAAGCGGATGTCTCCGGGCTCGGCGGGGATGGAAGGGATTGTTTTTTCTTATCAAGTTCCAGCCACAGGGACTGGGTAAGGTCGTTGACGAGGTTCCGTTGCTCAAGGACGTTCAAATCAACTTTTTCACGTGACATCGCATCGCGCAAATATGCCTTGACCATCTGCGCAACAGTGGAGCGGTTTTCGTTAACATCAATTTCGGGCAGTAGCTTTTCCGCGATCTCTGGCGAGAATTTCGCCAGAAGATCAGCGGCTTGCGGGCCAGCCGCGCTCGGGGCTGCCGGCGCAGGCTTACCTTTACTTACCGATGAAGATGAACGCCATAAACTCACTCTTTAGGTCCCACTTCTTTCTTTTTCTTAGACTTGCCGCCGGGAACCATGGTGAACAGCCCCTTTTTCTTTGGCTTTTCAAATCCGGAAACATCCGCCGCAAGTTCCTGCAGCACCTTGGCAATCGCCGATTTCACCGCCACCTCATCGATGGCTTTACCGGCATTGGCACAAATGGTCAGGGTTTTCGCATCCTCCGGCACGACATAATCGACTTCCTCGTTGAGGCCGCGTTCAAAATCTGCCTTGGAAACCTGCGCCGCGCGATCCGATCCGACACGGCTAACAACTTTCAGGATACGCCCCTTGGTCTGTAATGTTGTCATGGCCTGGGTGATCCGGTTGATATCCCGAATACCGGCTAGTGACTGATCCGATACGAGAATCACCGTATCAGCAGAAGCCAGCAGCGCCCCCTGCGTTGGCAGGAGATGACGCGGCATATCAACGATGACCTGATTGTAATCCTGGCTTATTTCACCGATCAAAGCGTCGATCGATTCTTCATTTATTTCGACAAGTTCATCAATCGGCTCTTCAGTGCCAAGAACGGCAAGCCGGTCGCCATCTTTCACGATGGCACTATCGAGGAACAGCTTGTCAAGCCGATGCGGATTTTCGAGCGCTTCCCGGAAGCCGCCGCCCGTTTCGATATCCAGCGACAAGGTCGTCGTCCCGAAATGCAGATCCATATCCATCAGCGCCGTCGGCAGTTTTTCCTCATTGGCCATGATCCAGGCGAGGTTCGTGGCAATTGTCGTCGCCCCGACACCGCCGCGCACACCGACCACAACGGTCAGTTTGCCGCTCTGGGCAGCATGGAGCGCCTGTGACTGGCGATCAACATTTTCAACAGCGTCTTTCAAGACTTCCGCCGTCAGCGGCTTGACCAGATAATCCTTCGCGCCGAGGGCGATCATCTTGCGAAATTCGCCGACATCATTCGATGCGCCCAACACAATCAAGGTATTATCCGGGCCCATTTTCCGGATTAATCGCGTAATGTCACCGTCAGGATCCATGCTCTTGGTAATATCCGCGAGCACGACTTTCGGGGAATGTCCCGGCTCGATCCGGCTCAGCGCCCCGGTGATACCGCCGTCGAGCGTGGCATCGGCCGAATATTCAAGCGCCTTGCAGACCTCTCGGCTAACTTCCAGGGATTTTTCATCCTCAAGAAAGCCCATATATTCTTCAACAACCGCATTGCCGAAAAGCGTACTCAATGATGATGATTTAGCCATTTCCTGTGACTCCCTTATTCGCTAGAAGCGGAGGCCGCACCGGCTGTTCCGGCCCGGTATTGTTCAACCGCTTTCGCTGCCCGTTCGCCAATGGCGGAGCTTTCACTCGCCGGATCGACCAGGTCACGCGGATTGGCGATCATGCCCGCCAGAGCATCCGCATTCGCGCAACCCATATAGGGAAGCGGCAGATTCTCGTATCCCATGCCTTCCGGCTTGTACCAGCCCTTCTGGCAATTCGGATCGACCGTTGCGACATATTTCACGAAATAGACTCGCAGCGAATCAGGTGCGTTTTCCTTTGTTGCGCGCGGCGCAACGGAAAAGCCGCGGTCCTGCAGAAATGTTGCCACTTCGGCGAAGCGCTGTTCGTTCAGCCCGTTGCTGCCCTGAAAATTAGGAAATTCGACCTCAACCGTTTCACCAAATTCGATATCCTGGGCCTCGATAAAGCCAAGCAGCTTGCCTTTTTCCATATCGGCAAGGCGGCCGCGGCCAGCTTCGAAATCAACAATGAGGGTCGGCGTGAGCTCACTGACCGTGATTTTCTTCTCCAGCTTCGCCTTTTCAGGAGTTGCCGTGTTATCGTAGCTGCCAAACAGCCCCTCCGGTGACGTGCAGGATGCGGTCAATAACAGCATCCCCATCAGGCTGGCCAGCGTCGCGGATTTCATAAACAATTTCTGTTGCATCAGATCTACTCCAGGATAAAGCCAGCAGGGCCAGCAAGCTTGACATCGGTCGGTGCCGCGGCAGCGGCAGCATCCCGCCCATCCGTCGTAGGAGCGTTTTCGCCCAGGGTCGGACGGAAATTCTCGCCTTGTACATAAAGATCTTTGTCCGTCGGCGGAATGTAACCGTCTGTCGGCTCGGCAATCCGCGAGTTGCTCGGCTTCACGAGATATGGTGTGACGATGATCAGCAACTCCGTCTCGTTCCGCTGGAAGGAGGAGGAGCGGAACAGCGCCCCCAAAATCGGAATGTCCCCAAGGAACGGTGTTTTGGAGATATTGTTGTCCCCATCACTGCTGAGCAGTCCGCCGATGGCGAAACTCTGTCCGCTCGCCAGTTCCACTGTCGTCTCCGCGCGGCGGGTCAACAGCGACTGGATAAATGCCCCCCCCACATTAATGGCAGAGGTAGACGAGAGCTGGCTGACTTCCGGCTTAACCTGCAGATTGATCAGATTGTCATCGACGATCGTCGGCTTGAATTCAAGCGAGACACCGAAAGGTTTATATTCAACGGTAATTGCGCCATCTTCCTGCGGGACCGGGATGGGGAATTCACCGCCAGCCAGAAACTCCGCCGTTTCACCGGACAAGGCCGTCAGGTTTGGCTCCGCCAGAATAGTCAGCAAACCCTCCTCATCGAGCGCATCGATAACATTCAGGATATCAACATTGCTGTCGCTATAGCCGGAAACGAAGTTCGTACCGGTGCCAAGCCGGGTAATTCCCGATGCACCACTGCCGACGATATCGGTCGGCGTCGCAAACCCGAGAAAAGCATCCCCGATACGACCGAAAACTTCCCAGTTCACACCAAATTGCTTGGTGACGGAACGGGATACTTCGGCGATCCGAACACGCAAGTTAACCTGCATGGCGCCCGCCACCTCAATCCGGTTAAAGACCGTGCCGCCGCCGAGATAGAGTTCCGCCATCCGGCGGGCATCTTCGGCGCGTGCCGCCGACTTCACCCGCCCGGTCAGCATAATGCCGGTAGGGGTGGAACGCGCTATCAAACCGCCATTGGGGCTGATATCCTGAAGCGCAGCATTCAACGATGTCACGTCATGGGTAATGGAAATCGGCGAATTCAACAAAACCCGGCCTTTGGCATCAAGAGCGAACAGGTTCGTGCTGCCCGTGCCTTTTCCGAAGACATAAATGATTGTCGGCGACTGAACCTGCACATCGGCAAGTTCCGGGTTTCCGACAAAGACGGAGACTGCCGGCTGATCCAGCTGAACAAGCTTCCCCGAATTCAGGGTCAAAGCGAGAATATCGCCCTTGGAGTTAATGACCTGTGCGGCATGGATCTGCGACGGAGCACCTACGGCCAACATCAATCCCAGCCCAAGTGCGGCCAACGGTTGTAATAGTCTGGTCAGCATCGAAACTACTCCTTAGTCGAACAACTTCTGCTTGGCTTCGCCAGCACGCACGACATTGATGACTGTTGTCGGAATACCCGTCCGCGGGGTTTCGCCGGTAATCAGGCGACTTGCTTCGCTATCCCAGGTGTGACCCCGGCCGCGTTCGGTTTTGAAGGCCACTTTTCCATCCTTGCTCTTTTCTTCATCCTCCACACGCGCAAGCGCACGAAGTGAAAGAGACAAACCCCCGAGCTGCTTGGCAACCGCGACTATTTCCGCACCCTTTGGCGTGACTTCCAATGTGGCAACGCGGCGAACGGAGGCTTCCTGCGTCTGATCATTGGTTGACTGGTCCATGGCCACCACCCGAACATCTGTCAGGATGGTCTCGCTGGCACGGCGCGGTGCACTTGTCTCGCCTTCGGTTTCAGACTCACCGATAAGCGAATGAGTCAGAATGACATCGACCCGATCGCCGGGAAAGACGAAGCCGGCAATGCCGGAAGTCATATCAACGGGAATAGAAACAGCGCGCTTACCCGGGTTAAGGACGGCGGCGAGAAAACCACTCTGGCCCGGCTTTACCAAGCGCGAATCAGTAACCGGTTCACCGGCAACGACACCTTGGCGGACGACAGTTCCGATAAAATCTTCTAGGGTGCGGTCATTGGCATCTTCTACAATATAGAGATCCTCGACATCATCGTCCTCGGGCCAGGCCTGCCATTTCAAATGCTGCTCCTGCACCAGGGTGCCTGCGGGAAGTTCGGTCGCCGCCACGAGAATTCTGACATTCTGTTGCACTGGTTGCGTCTCGACCTGGGCGGTTTCGGTCACGGGTGACCGCTGTCCAGCCCAGTTGCGCACAAACCAAACAGTTGATCCGGTAATGAGTAATGCAAAAACGATCAGTATTAATTTTCGCGCCATGGTATTAATTCCATCAGGTTTCAAATATCGCTCAACCTAAACCCGAAGACATTAATTTCCGGTTAAATTTGTGGCGATTTACGATCTAAATTTCGGAGAGTTCCGGACTAAATGAGCTGCCGGACACTTTCAGAAATGCGCGCAAAAATTGCATAAAATTTGAGAGATTTTCAGACGCGCTGGTCATTCTGCTGAAGAGAACTGCTTACGCGCTAGAAATATTGGATTTGTGAGAATTGCACTAACTTAATGTGCAGCTGTCGATGCCATCATCGGTGAGAGAAAAATCACCGCCAATCGCGACACAAAAGCCTTCTGTAATTCCGGTAAAAGAGGTGAGTATAGAATCGCCCATTGCTGTGAATGCAATAATACCTGCAATTGCAACAAGGGATGCAATAAGTCCGTATTCTATAGCTGTTGCCCCAGCATCATCTCTGTATAACTTTTTCAGTTCGTACATGGTGACCTCCAACATCGCTATGGTTGACTTTTGCGGAGTTTATTTTTCTTTTACCTTGTCCTGAGTTAGATTGGGGCGCCGATTAAAGCGCCCCAATCCAGATTATTAAACGTTAAATACCTGCGCAATCACCATCGACGGTATCTGTAGCATTGGTGTAAGTACCACCAGCGCCCACGCACAATTCACGCGCCACAGCGTTGAAGGCATCAAAAATCGTGCTACCCAGTGCCGTAAAAGCAACAACACCAACCAGAGCGACGAGGGCGGCAATCAGGCCATATTCAATAGCCGTCGCACCAGACTCGTCTGTTACAAAAGAACGGATTACTTTAATCATTTTGAGTCTCCTAAAATTCAGGAATTCCTTCCTGACACTAAACAAAACTTGGTTGTAGTCCCGCCAGGTTTTCAAGACCCTTTAGGTATCCTGACTTTTTAGCCCGCGTCGAAACCCGCAACCTGAAAAGCCCCTTGAAGTTAAAGCGCTTCCCAAGTTCGTCTTGCCTCGCGCCTTGGGGGTCATTTAAACCGCAATTCATTAATCAATAGTTAAAGAGATGGATTTTTTTAAAGGTGAGCATAATGAATAAAGGGTAAAATTTTCCGTAAAAAAGTATTTACATGGTTTATTTACTTAAAATTTTTTTCTTATTTACTTAGTTTTTGAAATTATATTCATTTATGTCATATAATAATGTATTTAAATTCCTATACTATAGATATTTTCATATAAATAATATAATTTTACTGAAATCCATTTTTGATTTTAAGGAATTCTTAAAATTTTTGTCTGATGCTGATAAGCAGAAAAATTTATTTTGACTGCATGGTGCCAGCATGAACAAGAAATATTCATTCGGTTCACTACGCCGGATCATCGCCCGATTTTCCAGGAACAATCATGGCGTGTCCGCCGTAATTGTTGCTTTTCTGGCGATTCCTATCTTCGGGGCTGTTGGTCTTTCCATTGATTTGGGACGCGCCTATGTTCTGAAATCCAAACTATCCACCGCGCTGGATGCAGCCGGGCTGGCCGTCGGTCGGAATATTTTCTCGCCCGATTCAGAAATTTATGCGGATGCGCAGAAATATTTCGATGCCAATTTTCCCTCCGGCTTTATGGGCTCCGCCGCCATCACCATGGATGCCTCCACTATATCGTGGGATACAACCAGGGAGAATATCACCCTCAATGTCCACGCCGACATGAACACAACCTTTATGAATGTCCTGGGCCACCGGTCGCTTACTGTCGGTGCCGTCACCGAGATCAAGCGCGATAACCGCGGTATGGAATTGATTCTGGTGTTGGACAATACGACGTCAATGGG
>NZ_JARGOQ010000071.1:12279-13405 GCF_029233945.1 Sneathiella sp.
GGATCGATGGGTTCTTGGCTCAATGGCAATACGCGGATTAGCGTATTAAAAACCGCAGCAAAGAATCTTGTCGATATCCTTTACGGAGCTGAGGAGACGCAGGATAAACTTTGGGTCGGAATTGTCCCCTATACAACCCAGATTAATGTTAGCCCTCAGAATATAGACTTCCTGAAAACAACTTATAAAAATAATATTCTTAACAACAGTACGAGTATATTCACCGCAGATAACTACAATAACACCGCCCTTGGCCGTGACGTTACGGGGGATGGTGTGAATGACACGGTTTATGGCTGGAAAGGTTGTGTGGAAATGCGCGATGACCTTAACGGCGGAACCGTCGATTTGACGGATGATCCACCTGCGAATGATTTCGTGCCGTTTTTTTTCGGTTCATCTGAAGGATATAATAATAACAATAAGTGGAAATCTGACGGAGTAACAAGGTCCGGAAGCAGAAGCCCTAACAGGCAGTGTCCGCCAGCGATACTTCCTCTCACCGCCGAAAAAACAACGATTAAGGCGACAATCAATAGCATGATTTCGTCGAGTTCAGGAACTTCAGTAAATATCGGTGCGGTGTGGGGTTGGCGGCTTCTCTCTCCACGCTGGAATGGATTATGGTATAATTCCTCCACCCTAAACCTCCCAACGGGATATACAACTCTGCCATTGAATTATGGAGAAGAATATATGGACAAGGTCATTATTCTAATGACCGACGGTGAGAATGTAATGTCAAGTAGCTTCTACAACGCCTATTCGCGTATGGAGGAAGAGGGAATTGAAGAGGGAGATCCAGGATATAATTCCCTGTATCATACGGAGGGCAGCGGATATCTTTCCGAAAAAACCTGGGGTTACGCAGGCATGGAAAACACGAAGACCAGCCAAGTTTGTACGGCTATGAAGGCTGCTGGCGTCATCGTTTATACTGTCTTGCTTGTGGACGGAAGTTCATCTCTCATGAAAAACTGCGCGACGTCTCCCAAACACGCCTTTGTAGCAACAAGCGCCGATGAGTTACTCGATAACTTCAACACCATCGGTGAGGAACTCAGCAACCTGCGTATCTCGAAGTAAGAGACGCGGTCTCAACATCAAAGAGCGGCGGTTTCGGCCA
>NZ_JARGOQ010000072.1 GCF_029233945.1 Sneathiella sp.
AAGGCGGCCGTAAGCCATCCTGCGGTTCCGCCGCCAACAATCGTTACTTCGTCGATCTGGTTGTTCATCCCAGCTCCCCCGCGAACTTTGCATGAAAATACTATGGATTGCCCATAGCTCCGTCAAGCGCACCGCGGGAAAAGCGGAGGGAAGGGGCGGCTAGAGGCCTCCCATCTTGCAAATCAGGCTCCAGGAAGGTTCGTCCACCGGCACAACGGACAGGCGGCTCTGGCGAACCAGCGCGAGGTTCTCAAGACGCGGCTCAGCCTTGATGTCCGCAAGTGTTACCGGCGTTGGCACAGATTTGACAGCCTTCACATCAACCATGCCAAAGCGGCCCTTTTTATCGGTATGATCGGGGTAATACTCCTTGATCACCTCGACAATTCCGACAATCTGCTTTTCCTTGACGGAATGATAAAAGAAACAAAAGTCGCCAATCTTCATTTCCTTCATATTGTTCGAGGCCTGATAATTCCGCACCCCATCCCAGAAGGTGCCATTCTCTCCTGCGTCGAGTTGATCCTGCCAGGACCATGTTCCCGGTTCCGATTTCACAAGCCAGTATTTCATTCAAATTCCTTTGGGCGGCGGTTAGTTTCGCTTTCCCGGATAGATCCCCATCTGCTTGGCGATGATTTCGAGCATAATCTCGTTGGCGCCACCGCCGATGCCAGTCAGACGAAGGTCCCGATAGGCACGGGAAATCCAGTTCTCCGACATAAAGCCCTGTCCGCCCCAATATTGCAAGCAGGCGCTCGGGATTTTATTGGCGAGATTGCCCATCATGAACTTGGTCATGGAGGCAAGCTTGGTGACGTCTTCACCGTCAACATATTGCTCGGTCGTCCGATACAGTAGCGCTCGCGCTGCTTCAAGCTCGCTCTGCATCTCCGCCATCTTGTGATAGACGACCTGATTGTCGAGAATGGTTCCGCCAAAGACCTTGCGCTGGCCCGTATATTCGATGGTGTCCTCGATCGCCATCTCCATGCCGCGCAGCGCCCGGGCGGCGACGAACAACCGTTCCTCCTGAAATTGCCGCATCTGGTAGGTAAAGCCCATGTTCTCTTCTCCAACCAAATTACGGGCCGGAACGCGGACATCGTCAAAGAAAAGTTGCGCGGTATCAGAACAGCGAAGTCCGAGCTTATCGAGCTTGCGGGTAACGGAAACACCCTTGGTTTTGAGCGGGACAATAATCAGGGACTTGTTGCGATGCGGGCCGCCCTCATCCGACGTGTTGGCGAGCAGGCAAATCCAGTCGCCCTGCACCCCGTTGGTAATCCACATTTTCGAGCCGTTGATGACATAGTCATCGCCATCGCGCTTGGCGTGGGTGCGGGTGCCCGCAACGTCTGAACCCGCGGTTTCCTCACTCACCCCGATGCAGCCAACCATATCACCGGCGATTGTGGGCACCAGGAATTCCTGCTTGAGGTCCTCACTGCCATATTTGGTGAGCGCCGGGGTGCACATGGTGGTTTGCACACCAATGGAAGTGGAAACACCGTTTGCGCGAATGCTGCCAAGCGTCTCCGCGAAGACCATTTCATAGGAAAAATCGAGATCCAGTCCGCCATATTCCACGGGCTTGCCAATGCCGAGAAGGCCGGCATCCGCCATCCGTTTCATGACCTCATGGGCGGGAAAGATACCTTCTTCCTCCCATGCGTCGACATTCGGGTTAATATGCTCGTCAATGATCCGGGTAACGGTATCTTTGAGCGCGATATGCTCTTGTGAAAATTTCATGTGACACCTTTTTTAGGGTTTTCTTATTATTAAGGCGGCCACTACATCACAATATTGCGTCGAACGCAATCATCGGCGGGGGTTACAGCCCGCCGCCGATGACATGTTTCCAGGGCTGCACGATGACACTTTCAAAAAGGCCGGCGGCGGTGTAAGGGTCCTTCGCGGCCCAGGCTTTCGCCGTCTCCAGATTTGCGTCTTCGAATATCAACAGGCTGCCGTTCGGCGTTTCCCCATCAACCCCAAGCGTGGGCCCGCCAACTTTGAGGGCATCGCCCTTGGCTTTGAGGAATTCCAGATGATCCGGCCGGGTATCCAGGCGCACCTGCAAATGATCGGCCTTATCCGTGCAATGGGCAATAAACAGCATTCTTATTCTCCTTTTGTAACCCTTAAAAGCCCGCGAGCCGTTCATCCCTAAACGGCCGGGCCAGTAATTCCTCCACCGCGCTGGAGACGGCAACGCCGCCGTTCAGGATTTCATCGACAGCGCAGCATATTGGCATGTCGATATTGAATTTCTCGGCGAGCCTACAGATGGCCGAGGCGGTATACACCCCTTCGGTCACCGCGCTGCGTTGCTGCAATATCTCCCCGAGAATGTCTCCTTGTCCAAGCGCGGCGCCGAGTGAAAAATTCCGCGACGCGGGGGAACTGCAGGTTAGTACCAGATCGCCGAGCCCTGACAGCCCCATCAAGGTTTCGGCGCGCGCACCAAGCTTCTCGCCGAGGCGTAAAATCTCCGCCATGCCGCGCGTGATCAGGGCGGCGCGGGCATTCTCACCCAACTTACCGCCTGAAACGACACCGCAAGCGATGGCCAGCACATTTTTCACGGCGCCGCCAATCTGCGCGCCAATGATATCGTCCGTGAGATAGGGGCGAAAAGTTGGAAGACCGATGGCCCTGACGAGATTTTCGCCGATCTCTCTATCCTTGATCGCAAGGGTCGCCGCCGCGGGCAATCCGGCCGCTATCTCCTTCGCGAAGTTGGGTCCGGACAGAATGGCGAGCGGGTTGTCGGGCGCAACATCACCAATTACCTCGCTCATCAGGCGCCCGGAATCCTGTTCGATCCCTTTCGCGCACATTACAAGGACAGTTTCCGTAGAGAGGGAGGGTTTGAGGCGGGTCAGGATGTTGCGGGACTTCTGGGCCGGGACGACAAGAAGAAGAATATCTGCGTTGCCTGCCTCGGTTAGTTCGCTTGTCGCGTCTATGCCGGGAGCGAGCGGCACATTGGGAAGATATTTCCGGTTGGTCTTTTCTCTGTTAAGCGCGTCCGCATGGTCCGCATGCCGCGTCCACAGCAGTACGTCATTGCCGCCCTTTTTTGCGACAATCGCCAGCGCAGTCCCCCAGGCGCCTGCACCGATTACACTTACCTTAGTCATCCACCCAGCCTGCTCTCTTCTATCAGCCGTTAAGATAGGGATTGATTAACATGATCCGCCCTCAACAAGAAGGGGAGAATAATGCGACCGGCCCGGATTATGCTTTTGTTGCCGGGGTTACTTTGTCACGATCTCAATCACCTCTACGCCCGCATCCGTTCCGATCAGCACAAGATCGGCAAATCCGATAAAGAGGCCATGTTCAACAACGCCCGGCATTGTACTGAGTGTCAGGGCCAGCTCTTCGGGTGCGTCAATTCTTCCAAAATCGCAATCATAGATATAGTTGCCTTCATCGGTGGTGAAGGGATTTCCATCCTTCGCGAGCCGGAGCGTTGGTATGGAGCCAAGCGCTTCAAGCCGGGATTTCAACGCGGGTGCGGCAAATTGAACAACCTCGACCGGCAGCTTGAAGGCGCCAAGCTGGGCGACCTTCTTTTTCGCCTCGGCGATTACGATCATCCTGTCAGAGAGGGAGGCAACTATTTTCTCACGCAGATGCGCGCCACCGCCGCCCTTGATCAGGCGCCCTTCCGGGTCAACCTCGTCGGTACCGTCAATGGTGAGATCGATGACATTGACTTCATCGAGGCCGACAATGGGAATGCCGAGGTTGAGCGCCTGCTGCGCCGTTGCTTCCGATGTCGGAACGCCGGTAACATAGAGCCCATGGGCGACCTTTTTTCCCAGCAGGTCAACCATCTTCGCTGCACAGGATCCCGTTCCAAGGCCAACGACCATGCCGTCTTCGATATACTCGACAGCCTTTTTCGCGGCGGCCTGTTTCTGTTCGTCTTCCGTCATCTTCAGCTCCAGTTCTGAATTCAAGCTTTATACCCGGCAAAAGGGGCCGGTTCGGCATGGGGATCAAGTGGCCAGCGCGCCCGTGCTGCGAGGTCCAGCCCGTCCGTATATCCGCACCCAAGGCGTTCAATCCCCGCCCAGGCGATCATTGCGCCATTATCGGTGCAGAGTTTCGGCGGAGGCACTTTAAGTGCAACGCTCTTTTCTTCCGCGAGTGTCTCCAGCGCGCCTTTCAAATACTGATTGGCCGCGACGCCCCCGGCAACGACCAGCGTGCCGCCCTTGCCATACTCCGCGATAAAGAGATCAAGCGCCTTTGCTACCCGGTCCATCAGGCTCTCCACGGCCGCTTTCTGAAAGCTGGCGGCGAGATCGGCAATATCCGTTTCGCTGACTTCCTCGCCCAGCTTCTCGCGCGCCTGTCGCACGGCGGTCTTGAGACCGGAGAATGAGAAATTGCATCCTTCCCGTCCCTTCATTGGGCGGGGAAAGTCGAATCGATCCGCATCACCCTTCGCCGCCGCTTTTTCAACGGCCGGCCCGCCTGGAAAGCCGAGTTTCAGCATCTTCGCGGTTTTATCAAAAGCCTCTCCCACGGCATCGTCAATTGTGGTCCCGAGACGCCGGTATTGCCCCACACCTTCGACCACCAATACTTGCGAATGTCCGCCGGAGACCAGCAACAGAAGATAGGGAAATGCCACATCGTCCGTCAGCCGCGCGGTCAGTGCGTGGCCTTCCAGATGATTGACACCGATCAGCGGCACGCCCGCGACTGAGGCAATCGCTTTCGCCGTCATCAGCCCGACAAGAACGCCGCCAATAAGCCCCGGCCCCGCCGTTGCTGCGACAGCTGACAGATCGGAATAGTCAATACCGGCCTCTGTCATCGCCTGATCAACCAGCCGGTCCATCTCGGTCACATGGGCGCGGGCGGCAATTTCCGGCACCACCCCGCCAAAAGGCGCATGGGCGTCATTCTGCGACAGGACGACATTCGAGAGGATTTCCTTCTCCGCCGTCACGACCGCAGCCGCTGTTTCATCGCAGCTGCTTTCGAGCCCGAGGACGATGACTTGTTTGTTTGGCATTTGTTATCTATTACAAAGCGGTGCAAAATTGCATTTGGCTCTAACATCTGACGGAATATCCCGCAACATGACCTTTGTCAAAAAATACAGGATCGGCACCCGGGGAAGCCCGCTTGCGCTCGCGCAAGCCGAGGAGGCCCGAACCCGGCTTCTGGAGGCGCATAAAGACGCCCTTGATCCGGAGCAGCTGGAGATTGTGGTGATCAAGACGACAGGGGATCAGATCCAGGACCGTGCGCTCAGCGAGGCGGGCGGCAAGGGGCTATTTGTCAAAGAGATTGAGGAAGCATTGCTGGCGGACAGGATAGATTTTGCCGTACATTCCATGAAGGATATGGAAACGACCCTGCCGCCGCGCCTGATAATTGATTGTATCCTGCCGCGCGAAGATGCGCGGGATGCCTTTATTTCCGCAAGCGGGAAGGGCCTTGCTGATCTACCAGAGGGCGCCCTCGTCGGCACGGCCAGCCTTCGCCGTCAGGCGCAGGTCCTTAACCGGCGGCCCGATCTTCGCGTTGGCATTTTCCGTGGCAGTGTGCAAACACGCCTGCGCAAGCTCGCGGAAGGGCAGGCGGATGCGACCCTGCTCGCGCTCGCCGGGCTCAAGCGCCTCGGCAACGAAGGCGTAATTACCGAACTCCTGAATGTGGATGATATGCTACCGGCTGTGGCGCAAGGGGCAATCGGGATTGAACGGCGGGAGGCGGATGAGGAGGTCGCGGTCCTGCTCGCGCCGATCAATGATTCGGTCAGCCACACTCGCATTTCCTGCGAGCGCGCGATGCTTGCTGTGCTCGACGGCTCTTGCCGGACGCCGATCGCGGGCTATGCGGAACTTGTTGATGGGAACAACCTTTATTTTCGGGCGTGCCTGCTGGCGGAAGATGGCTCCATCCGCCTTGATGCGAGCGGGCGCAGCGGCATAGCCGAGGCAGTCAAGCTTGGCGAGACTATAGGCGAAAATCTAAAAGCACAGGCAAGGGGTGCCAATTTGTCCTTTGGCCTGTAAACTAAGACACAATGAAGATACTGATTACCAGACCTGAACCGGACGGCAGCCGCCTTGCCCGCATCCTGAAGAAAATGGGGCATGAAACGCGGCTTGCGCCCATGATGCATATTGAGAACTTTCCGGCGCGGCGGGTGGATATCACTGGTGCGCAGGCATTGCTTATCACGAGCGCGAATGGCGCGCGGGCGCTCGGCCCGGCGCTAAAGGATCAAAATATAAAGGTTTTTGCCGTTGGCGACGCAACAGCGGAAGCGGTCCGGCAGGAAGGCTTTACCGAGGTTTCTGCCGCAGATGGGGATGTCAATTCGCTTGCCGCGAAGGTCGCCGCCGACTGCAAGCCGGAAGATGGTCGGCTAATTCATGTCGCCGGGACGGAAGTGGCCGGTGATCTGTCCGGAATGCTCACCGACAAGGGCTTTCAATGCGAGCGCGTCGTCCTTTATGAGGCGCTGCCGGTAACCTCACTCGATGCGAAAATCGTAAAAGAGATTAAAAACGGTGATATAGCGGCTGCGCTGTTCTATTCGCCGCGCACGGCCGCTATATTTGTCGGGCTGGTGACGGCGGCCGGCCTGGCAACACATATGGAAAAGATCACCGTCTATTGTTTAAGCGAGGCCGTGGCCGCGAAGCTGGAACCGCTGTCATTTGCGGGCGTTCATGTTGCGACGGTGCCCGATCAGGAAAACCTGCTTGCCTTGCTGACGGCAGTCAGCCAAGCTAGGAAACAGGAAGATAACTCCGATATGCCAAGGGAGCAAAACATGTCCGACAAGAATTCTGGCAAGACCGAGGAGACAGGCAAGACGGCTGTCCCCCCTGCTGGTACGGATAGGGGCACAGCCAAGGAAACGAAACCCGATAGCAAGGACACGGCCAGCGCGGAGGCGCCGAAATCCCGTGCCGGGCTGGTCCTGATGCTGCTGATTGCTGTATTTTGTCTTGGGCTGGCCGCCTGGCCGCTTCTCTATCCGAAGGTCGAGCCTTATCTGCCAGCGGAAACCGCCGCGATTATCTCCGGCCAGTTTGGAAAGGCCTCTGGTTCGGACATGTCGGATGCCACTGCCGCGATTGAAGCCGTCAGGGAAAATCTGAAATCAGACTATGCCGCGCTCTCGGATCGGATCACCAAGCTGGAGACGGAGGTTCCCGCCGCAAGCACAACGACTGGCGCAGAGGAGGGTCAGCTTTCGGAACTGTCAGGGTCGCTAAAACAGGAGCTCAACGGACTTTCCGGTGAACTTGCGGAGCAGCAAAAGAAACTTTCTGCCGCGCTGGAGGAATTGACCCTGCAAAAGGAAAGCCTCGGCAAGCTTGAAAATGCCGATCCGGCCATTGCCGATCCAAGCCCGGAAATCCAGAATCAGATCGTCGATCTGAAAACGGCTCTATTGGATATCAAGACGCAGATAACCAATCTTAAATCCTCAATGGAAAGTGATCGCGGAACGGTAAAATCCCAGGCGCAGCAGCTTTCCTCCCTTGAAGATGCACTCAAGGCAGAGATTGCCAGTAAGTCGGAAGAGGATGCTGAAAATCAGCGAACCCTGATGCTTCTCGCTCTTGGTCAGCTTCAGCGTGAAACCCGGGGAAGTGAACCCTTTGAAAATGGCTTGAAGCAGGTCTCGGCGGTTGCCAATGACAAGTTCAAGGGAATGATCGAAAAACTGCAACCAATCGCCCCGGTTGGTGCGCCGACCCTCGCCAGCCTGCAAAAGGACTTCACCGCCATTGCCTCGGATATCAGTCAGTCGGCCCGGCTTCCCTCGGAAGAGACCTGGTATGGCGAGGCGCTGCACCGGATCGCCTCGGCCGTTAAGTTCCGCCGCGTGGATGATGTGGAGGGAAGCGATGTGGACGCCGTGGTTGCCCGGGCTGAACAGGATCTGGCTGACAATGATCTCGATCAGGCGGTTGCCGAAGTTGAAAAGCTTTCTGGCGCAGCGGCGGAAGTGGCGGCGCCATGGCTCGAAAAGGCAAGGTCGCGTCTGGCTGTGGAACAATCCATTGCCGGACTGCTGCAGGAGGCAACCGCAACGGCCATTTCCCAGCCAGCGTCCAACTAGGGGGCAGACATGATACGCACAATTCTTGTCTTCGCCCTGATCGTTGTGATTGCTGTGGCGGCTGTCTGGCTCTCCGATTATCCGGGAGATGTCCGGCTGACATGGGGCGGCTATGTGGTTGAGACCTCGGTCGTTGTCGTGGGGGCGCTCGCGCTCATTTTCGCGGTGCTGGTGGCGCTTATTTACCGCTTCTGGATATGGGTCAAGCATGGCCCCGGACGGATTGGTGAAATTTTCTCGGCGCGCCGGCGCGATAAGGGGCTGGAGGCGATCTCCAGCGGTATGGTCGCCATCGCCGCCGGGGATGCGGATGAAGCCCGCCGCCAGGCGATCGCTGCGGAAAAGCATCTGTCCGGTGAGCCCATGACCCTCTTGCTGGCCGCGCAGGCGGCGGAGCTTAACGAGGATAACCGGGCGGCCAGCATCTATTACGATCGTATGATGTCGCGGCAGGATACGGAATTCCTCGGATTACGCGGCCTGATCAACCGGGCAATCAAGGAAGGGGACCTTGAAAAGGCGCGCGACCTTGCGAAAAGGGCGGATGAGCTGCGCCCCGGCACGGCGTGGGTGCTGAAGGAACTGTATGAGCTTGCCCTGAAACTCCGGGACTGGGAGGGAGCGGAGAGTGCTCTCACGCGCCTTGCCCGCGGAAAAAGCGCGAAGGGGGATATGGTTCGCCGCGCCAAGGCCGTAATCACTTATGAGCAGGCCCTTATCGCCATAAAAGAGAAGCGCGAAGCGGACGCCCTCTCTCTTGCGCAGCAAGCCCATGAGCTTGACTCATCTTTCGTGCCCGCTGCCGTGCTTGATGTGAAGCTGACAGCGGAACAGGGATCGAGCCGCAAGCTGCATAAACTGATTGGGGAGGCGTGGAAACATGCACCGCATCGCGATCTGGCGGAGGCGATCCGTAATACGGTCTCCGGAGAGCAACCTTCCGATTGGTTCCGCCGGGCGAAGGAGACGGTGGCCCCGCATAATCCGGATCATGTGGAGACGCATCTGATGCTGGCCAAGGCAGCGCTTGCCTCGCGCGACTGGGGCCCGGCGCGGGAGCACCTGATGAAGGCAGGTGGGGAAACCCCCTCGGCCGGTATCTTGCGAATGCTCGCAGAACTGGAGGAAAAAGCCAATGCCGACGCCTTTGCCGCCCGCGAATGGATCGTCAAAAGCTCGGTTGCGCCGCAGGATCCGCTGTGGATTTGCGATTCCTGCGGTCGGCAGGAAGAGAAATGGCAGGCGCATTGCCCGGCCTGTGACAGCTTCGACAGCTTCACCTGGCGGACGGCGGACCGCGGACCCCATAATCCCGACGTGATCGAAGCCGAGATCGTCCAGGAGATCAGCGCGGGCAGCTAACGACGGGACAACCCGCAATAGCCGCATGAAACGCTTGCTCTTCTTTTCGGGACAGACTATATGTTGCCGAAATTCACGATGTGCCGCTGTAGCTCAGTTGGTAGAGCACCGCATTCGTAATGCGTAGGTCGGGTGTTCGAGTCACCCCAGCGGCACCATTTCACAATCTGACATGCTAAGACCACCTAACATACTGAAAGGTAAGGTGGTTTTTGGTGTTCTAAGTCCTTCGCTTCGGGAATAGGAAAGCCGTTCGGGAAAGACCAGTTTCAGCACAATCCGCTTCATCTCAAACTGCCCGGAAACCCATATTTTGTGCGGGTTTGAGAGGAATGCCATGGAGTGTTCAAACATTTCTCCAAAGGTCCGGATTGGCTCACCTGATTTTGATGCTTTTTCCAGTGCCAGCAGCTTCTGATTTTCTAATTCATCAATGCGATTTTCAATAGCCTGGATAACACGTGGGTTGGTCGTCTCCATGATCCGTTCAATCGACTTCTTAATCTCGGTTTCTGCCTTCAGCGCATCCTGTTTGAAGGACTGTGCAATGAGAGCTAGGTCATTCACCTGTGCGTTCCACGCATCCGTAAACATCGCCTTGACAAGATGAAACAGATTTTCCGAAGGGTGTAGTTTTTTCAGCAGTGCAGCGAACTCACCTTCCAGCTTGTCACGTGGGATGGACTTTCCATGCTCGTCGCAGCCCTGCTTCTGACATACATAGTAGGGATATTTCTTGCATTTCCCGCTACTCCATCCAGCTGTAAGTGGATAGTCGCAGCTTGAACAGCATACACCTCCTCTCAGCGGGAAGTCCTGGCTGATATCTTTGCGGTTTGGGAGCCGTTTTGTTTCCGTGCGGTGCATCTGGATCGCTTCAAATGTTTCCAGTGAGATAATACCTTCATGCTTCCCTTCGCGGCGTGAGATACCCCATTTGGGAGCCTCCACATATCCGGCATAAACTACCTTGCTGAGCAGCCTGACAACGGTTTGTGGCCGTATTTTTCCTTTGGGAGTGTCTTTGGGATAGCGGGGATCAGTTTCCAGAAACTGTTGTATTTCACTCAATGTGGCAAACTGACCTGTTGCATACCCTTCAAGGGCTGTCTTAACGGTACTGGCAAGCGGCTCGTCCTTTACCAATTCCTTACCGCCATTAGCAGATTTAGCGTAGCGATAGCCTACCGGAGCCCGAAAGGTCCAATAACCCTGCTCTATCCGGGCCTGAGATTTTTGCCGTGTCTGGCGGCCAATCTGCTCGCGCTCCAATGTTCCTGTTGCCGCAAAAATCGTTTCATTGAACTTGCCCTCGGGCGAGTCATCAAAGTTAAAGTTCAGACATTCCCGCCGGGCATTTCGGGCCTTCATTAGGCGACGTAACGTCAAGTGGAACTCGGTATCGCGGGCATAGCGTTTTAGATCGTCAAAGATGACCACATAGTTTTCATCCGGATTGGCATCTAGATAGTCCAGCAAGGCAACCATGCCGGGACGTTTCATAAAGTCACCGCCACCGGAGACTTTATCTGGAAACACCTCTTCCACATAATATTGCTTGGCTTCTGCATATTGACGACAGCGATACTCTTGGCTGTGGAGCCCGCTACCATCTTCCGTTTGTTTCTTGCTGGATACACGGCAATAGATCAGAGCTTTCTGAACCGCATTCGGCATTTGAATTTCAGGGTTCATGCTTTGCCTCCTCCCTCTTGCTCAGATACGACCGACTGAGTTGTTTCTTTGAAGATACTTGTAATACCAGTATCTCTATACTCTAGCATATCCGGCGTTAGAAGTGCTGGTTGCTCAGCGTTATCAGGTATTTTTCCACAGCCATTTTCGATTTGTTGCAAGGGATGAACGCCAATCCCTAATGATACAAGCTCACAAGTAATATTCCAGATGGTTTGCAGATATTCCTGCTTTTGTTCTTCTGTCCAATCGGTGCCTGCAAGGAAATGTGCATAGTGTTCGTAATCTACCGTGATGACGGGTTTATCAGGTTTAATCTTTCTTTTATCCAACGCTCTGTTTCCTTTTTTGTCAGGTTGCTCCCATATGTTTTCCTCTTCAGTAAAGAACATATAGTGAACATAATTTCATGGAATTTAGAATTCAACAAGCCCCGATGGTCGCTTTTTTAAGAAGCGAAGGCGGTTCCTGATCTGCTAAAAATGTAGCAAAGTTAAATTCGGAAGGTGGGAGAAACGGCAGGATATTTGGAGAATTGGTTTATTTTAGTATAGTAACGGATTCTTCTATTTTGTCTGATTGTCGATATAAGAAACAATACTTTTGAAGGCATCGCTAAAGCAATAACCTTTGCTGGACATATTCATGTATGTCAGTTCATAAAGAGTATCGGCTGTGGTGATATAGGCTTCTATTAACAGATCGTGTCTGATCCAGAATAGCTTGTCTGCCGTGACCACCTGGGTGCTACCATCTGGGACTGTTAAACAGCGCGTTTCAGAGGTTAAGAGGTCTTCTATCTGGCGTTCCGTCAAAAAATCTATCATAAAAGCATGATACCTGAAGGGTCAGGCATCATGCAAATTTGGATCATCGACTTCGTGTGAAATCGTTTCTGGCTTTGTCTTTCTGACGATTAAGCCTTTTCTGGATGATGTGTATCCGACGTTCATTTTCGCTTTCCACGGCTTCATTTACCGCCTGTACATCAAACCCATCCGGTGTGAGATTATTTTGTGAGGCTGGGGTGGCTCGTCTTTTTTCCCTCGCTTTCAATTCAAGTTTGCTCACCGGCTTTTCGTGAATACGAGCATCCCGGTCAAAGGCGGCTTTGGTTGCCGCATTCATTCGTGCCCGAAGATCCCTGTCCTTCATGCTCCTTACCTTTCGCGAATTGGATTATTTCTGTCCTGATGTTCGATGCCTTGTTTTTTGGCCTCCAGTCGTTCTTTCGGAGTACGGATGGTAATCCGACCTTTAAAGTCCAGCGGCAGGCTTTGAAGATGAATATCATGGCCGTTGCCGTCTTTATGGGCGAAGGCAGACCCGATCTTATGGAAGTAGGCTTTGTCGTCTTTGCCCTCCTGTACATGGAAAGCCTCATAACTCGGACGGCTTTTGTCCTTGCGATCATCGTTCATATTTGTTCTCCTTATCTTGAAGGGGCTGGCAAAATGCCAGCCCCTTCAGGAATAATGACCGATATGAAATTCCAATGTGGGAGAGTGCCAATTACTTCGGTTTATACCCCTCAACATATTGCCATGAACCGCTGGCATATTGGGGAAGATGTGCCAGCGACGTAGGAACAGGTTCGGTTACGACCTTGCGCCAGCGCATGCCAAACAAGGTTTTGACTTTTACCTTGTTCGCCGGAGGATGGTGAGGGTTGGGCAGGTAATAGCCTGCCATTGCACGTTCGAGGTGGTAGGGGCGCTTAACTAGCTCCATTGGCTTGAGGTTTTTACCGGATATAAAGGCAATCATCTTGTCTTCCGGCATCATCAAAATCTCTTCAGGTGACCTTAGTCTTCGAGTCTGTTTGGCACGATGGGTTTCTGCCTTGGCGTAGTGACTATATTCCGACGCTGCTTCAAAAGGATCATCGCCGTTCATAATCCCGTTCAGGATTTTTCTTTTCTGGCGACGAGCATTGCTTTGTTGAAGCGTGTCATCAAACTCCAGTGTCTCATAGCCCAGCATGTCGGAGACCATGCGGGCGGTTTCAATATCCCGGATACCAAAAAAGAGACGGGTCTGAGCGCTCCCCAAAAACCCCTGAACGCCTTCAGGGCCAAAGTTGCGTTTAATCTGACCAATATCCTGAAAGAGCGCGAAGGCTCTGATACCAGCCCCTCGTCCGTAGGAGTAAGCGCGCAGCAGAAAGTCGGCACGGCCCAGCTGCCCGGCTTCATCCACAA
>NZ_JARGOQ010000007.1:0-16583 GCF_029233945.1 Sneathiella sp.
GAGCATAACCTTGCCAAGGTTAGGGTCGTGAGTTCGAATCTCATCGCCCGCTCCATTTATCAAAAAAGGCCCTGCAGGAATGACGGGGTTTTTTGTGACTTTTTGCTTTTTCCAATCAGCTTTTCCCTTCAAGCAATCGAAATACCCCGCTTGCGCTGAAGATGATTTTTTCGCCGACCCAGGCTTCTCCTTCAACAAAAGCGAAGCCGTCATTGAGGCCGGTTTGACGCGCTGTACCCTCCAGCCAGTCGCCGATATCGGCAGCGGCACAGATATCGCAGTTCAGGTTGATCGTGACGGCGGCGACCTTGTTGGCGCGGGCCACGGCGGTGGCCATCAGGCCGTCGGCGAAAGTCGTCATCATGCCGCCATGAAGGCGACCGCGTGAATTGCAGTGACGCTCGGTAATGTAAAGGCCATGCCAGAATTGTTCGCCCTCTACCTTATGATAGAATGGCCCGTTATGGGTTGAGAAGGGGCCTCGGGTGCGGCTTTGAACAAAGCCTTCCGGGGGCGGCTTCATCGCGGGACTTTGCGTCATTTTTACGCCTTTTTCTTTTGTCAATTTTGGGCATTGACTTTCGTTATTAGACTTTTTATAAATCTTATAACGAAAGTAGCGCCGTCTAACAAGAACTACCTAACGGGAAGGAAAATAATAATGAGCGACTATAAAAAACTGATCTTCGACCGACAGGATGCGGTGACCACCATAACATTGAACCGGCCTGAAGTGCATAACGCGTTGGACCGGGAACTGTCCGCAGAGTTGAAAGACGCCATTCTTGCGGTGCGGGCGGACCGGGAATGCCGGGTCATGATCCTGCGCGGCGCAGGCGATACATTCTGCGCGGGCGACGATATCAAGGAATTCAACGAATGGAAGGGAGACGAATCCTATTGGCAGGTGCGTCTCTATCAGGAAACCGTGCAACTGATCGAGGATTTGACGCCGGTCACCATCGCCGCGGTGGACGGTGTCTGTACAGGCGGCGGCCTGGAGCTGACGCTTGTCTGTGATTTTGTTGTGGCGACGGATCGCTCGCGCTGGGGCATGCCGGAGATTGATTGGGACATTACGCCCGGTTGGGGCGGTCTCTCACGCATTCCAAAGTTTGCCGGGCGCCGCAAGGCAAAGGAATGGAACCTGATCGGCATGATGTTTACCGCAGAAAAAGCGGAGCGCTATGATCTGGTTAATCGCGTTGTCGCGCCGGAGGAGCTTGATGATCAGGTTGCCCAACTGACACATATTATGCTGCAGAAGCATCCGATGACAGTGCGCCGGACCAAGTTTGCCCTGAACAAGAGCGCGGATTTGCCGGTTCAAGGGGCGCTGGCCTTCGAAGTGCCGATCATGCCCTATGCAAGAGGGTCGTCGGGCCTCAAGGATTTCAAGAGTGCGGATAGCCGAAAGAAGCGCCGGGAACTTTCGAAGGATTTCTGGGCTGACTAGAAAGGGTTGATTTTCGGGTCGCGGTGACAATCGTGGCCCGAAAGCATTTAAACAAGATGTTTCATTTACCACAGGTCCTTGATTGTATCGCCGCCACGGTTCCCGAGAGAACGGCTATTGTCTGTCGGGATAAGCGATGGACGTTCGCGGAGTTTACGGAAAGGTCGAACCGACTCGCCAACGCCTTGCTGGAACTTGGGTTTGGATGCAGTAGGGAACGCAGCGAACTGCAGGATTGGGAATCCGGTCAGGATCTCCTTGCAGTCTATCTTCATAACAGCAATGAATATCTCGAAGCGATGCTGGGTGCATTCAAGGCGCGGCTTGCCCCGTTCAATGTAAACTACCGCTATGTCGAGGAGGAGCTTGTCTATCTCCTCAATAATGCTGGCGCGCGCGTGATTGTCTATCAGCGGAGCTTTGGCGAAAAGCTTGCAGCGATCCGTGCCCAGGTGCCGAGTTTGACTTGTTTTATCGAAATTGATGATGGGGGCCCCCGTTTTATCGAGGAGGCGATCGACTATGAAAGCCTGATCGCGGCGGCTTCGCCCAGCTCCCCGGATCTATCTTACAGCCCGGACGATCTATATATCCTGTACACCGGAGGCACCACCGGTCAGCCGAAGGGCGTGCTCTGGCGGCAGGGGGATATATGGATCTCGGTTCTGGGCGGGCGGCGACTTATCGATAAAGGTATAATTGACAACCTTGACGAAGTCGCCGCCATCGCAAATGACGGGACAATGCCGGTCCTGCCCGCGCCACCATTCATGCATGCGGCGGGGCAATGGAACGCGATCATGGGGCTTTTTGCCGGGAACACGGTGGTCATTCAGGATCGTGTCGATCAGTTGGATCCCGTGGATATTCTGGACACCATCGACCGGGAAAAGGTTGTGATGATTTCCATCGTCGGTGATGCATTTGCTCTGCCGTTGATCGAGGAAATAAAGAAGGGCGGGCATGAGTTAGGCTCACTCCGGTTTTTCCTGAACAGTGGCGCTCATTTATCGTCGAAATCCAAGCATGCATTGACAGAACTGCTTCCCAAAACCCGCATTCTTGATTTTCTGGGTTCCTCCGAGGGCGGGAATCAGGGGCAGCATGTTGAGGAGATCGATGATAATCAGCCCGGAACATTCAAGATGTCACCGGGAAATGCTGTCCTGAACGATAGCTGTACGGAGCTTCTTAAGCCTGGCCATGACGGGACGGGATGGTGGGCACGGAGGCGCTATGTGCCCATTGGCTATCTCAATGATGAAGCGGCGACTAGGAAGACATTCGTCGAGCTAAACGGGGAGCGCTTTGCGATTGCGGGCGATCGGGCGGAGTTGCTTCCGGGTGATCTTGTCAGATTGCTTGGTCGGGATTCCCTTGTCATCAACAGCGGCGGCGAGAAAATCTTCGTTGAGGAAGTCGAAGAAGCGATTAAAAGCCACGCAGCAGTTAAGGATGTTTTGGTCGTGGGCCGGGACAGTGAGCGTTGGGGGCGGGAAGCAACGGCCGTTGTCTCTTTTCATTCAGGAGTGACAGTCCGTAACGATGAATTGCTAGAGGAGGCCGCGCGTCATGTCGCGCGCTATAAATTGCCCAAGGCATTCTTTATCGTCCCGGAGGTGATGCGGCATGCCAATGGCAAGCCAGACTATAAATGGGCGGAAACCGTTGTCGCGACGGGCGATGTTAAGTCAGCACTTGATACTCTACATCATCAAGGGTGACGGTCATGTCACAGCTATGGCAGCGAAGTTCCGCCGAGAATGCATGCCCGCAAGGCTTATGCGTCAGGATCAAGGGAGGGCCATTCGCGCCGGTAAGCCATTTATCGCCCCAGGCTATAATGGTAAGTGGAACGGCATATAGTGCCAGCCCTTTTTCGGTTAAACGGTATTCGAAAAGATGAGGTTGATCGACAACGGGCTGTGTTTGCAAGACACCTGCTGCGACCATCCTTTTCAATCTGGTGGCCAGAATATTGCTGGCGATGGAGAGCCGCTGTTGAAACGCATCGAACCGTCGAATGCCGTAGAAACACTCCCGGATGATCAAAAAGCTCCACGGATCGCCGATCGTCGCCATGGTGCGCGCAATGGAACTCGGTTGTTGCCGCTCCAGCAACGCCTGTTCCACATAGCGCATTTTCGCGAATTTTTCGCGGCCCTTGCTGCGATTTCTGATCCGGCTCGTGAAGCTGACGTCCCGCGGATCAACGTTTGTATGGCAATGAGAGCAGACGATGGCTTGCTCAAGAGGATGTCCGCAGTTTTTGTGCGTCAGGCACTCAGGTACTTCGCCTTCGCTTGCCCACATCTGCCCCCAGTTAAGCGCGGCCACCAGGGCGGGCAACAGATCCCGACCTTGCTCTGTCAGAAAATATCCTTTGCGCAACCCTCCCGGTGCGAGCGGTCGATGATCCATCACCCCGTTGCGAACCAGACGATTGAGCACGCGCTTGAGGGATTCCCGCGCAATGCCAAGATTGGTCTGGAAATTATCGAACTGGACAACATCTTCAAACAGCGCTTCTCTCAGGACCATAAAGGTCCATGCGCCACCCAGAATTTCGAAGGACCGTTCGACAGAACAGCTGCTATCCGGCAGATTTTCATGCTGTAACATGCAGAGTTGTATAACATTTATATGCTTTCAGTACGAGACTTTTATACTTGCAATATGAGACTTTTAGGGATACGCTGCCTTAATAGAACAGCAAGACGGAATAATAAAAATGAAAGCGATTGTTGTTAGTGAAACGACGGGCCTTGATGGCCTGAACTTAAGCGACTTTCCAAAACCAACTGTGCGTCCGCGGGGACTGATCGTCGAAGTCAATACGGCGGCGCTTAACTTTCCTGACGTCCTGCAACCGAGAGGCCTGTATCAGGATCAGCCGAAACTACCTTTTGTTCTCGGGCTTGAATTTTCCGGGATCGTGCGCGAAGCAGGTGCTGATTGCCATAGATTGAAAGTCGGCGATCGGATCGTCGGCATGGGGCAGGGTGCTTTCGGGCAGTTCAGCTCCGTACGGGAGCAAATGTGTTTTAAACTTCCGGACAGCATAGCTTTTGACCTCGGCGCGGCCATTCCGCTCGCCGGCGGAACGGCGATGTACGGGTTGAAATATTGCGGCCAACTGCGGGAGGGCGAAACGCTGGTTGTCCTTGGCGCCGCTGGGGGCACAGGCAATTACGCGGTGCAAATCGGGAAGGCGCTTGGGGCGCGGGTTATTGCCGTCTGTTCCAGCAAGGAAAAAATGCAATCCGCCGCCGCCGCCGGGGCCGATGTCGTGGTCAACTATACCGAAGAAGATCTGAATGAGCGGTTGAAGGAGCTTACCGATAACAGGGGGGTTGATGTCGTTTATGACCCTGTTGGTGGCGATCTATTCGGGATATGCTCCCGCCGGATGGCGCGGGGTGGTCGGATGCTTATCGTTGGTTTTGCGTCGGGACGCATTCCGGATCTTGGCGTGAATATGCCGCTGATCAAATCTTACGCCGTGCTGGGCGCAAACTGGTCAACAACCGCTTGGCATGAGCCGGACATCTCGAACAAAGTGATGAATGATCTTTTTGATCTCTGTGCGCAAGGGCGGGTGAAGCCTGCCATCGACAGGACATTCCCGTTGGAGCAGGCGAAAGCCGCACTGGCCCGTCTTGAAAATCAACAGGCCATCGGCAAAACCCTTATTCACGTTAATTGATTTCCCTTTGCCTGCGCCGCTGTAGCCAGACATCGAGTGAAAAGTGATCCCGATGGCGCAACAGCCAGAGAGAGGCGAAACCGGCGAGCGCCGCAAGCGCAATGGCGTTGTTGCGATTAACGGGAAAGCCATCCTCAATCACAAACGGGGCGATCAGGCTTGGAAAGATCACGATAACCGTGACGAGATGCATCAGGAAAAGAAGGCCGTAGGATAGGATCCGCCAGAGCCCCAAAGCGGCCATGACGCAAATCACGATCTGTGCCGTGCCCATGACATAGGGCATGGTTGCGCCGATATCTATGCCATGAAAATAGCCCCAGATGCGCATATACTGCCCGGGCTCGATAATCTTGTTCACGGCCCAGACAAAAAGAAACCAGGCGAGGCCAAGGCGTAAAATCAGCAGGGCGACCGCGTCGCGCGTGTCCGGGGTTTTTATCACCACTACTCTCCCTCGATATGAAGAACTCTTCGGTAGGTGATAGCAGAATGCGCGCCGCGCCGGGCACACGATGTCTCACTATTGCGTGAATTGTGAAGACCTTGAAAATTGAATGACTAATCATGCTGGCGATTGCGCCAAATCAATGCCGACACCTTGCGCCGGTTCTTAAATGAACTAAGTCTTAAAAGTAGGATACATTCTTAAAGTCGCTGGAGAAAAACAAGATGTCACATGTACCCCATGAGCTTGCCGAAGAGTTTCCCGAATCAACAGATCAAATTCATTCATTGACACAATCTGACGCTCATTTCGCCAAACTTGCAGAGGAGTATCATTCGGTCAATCGGGAAATTCACAGGGTTGAGACAAATGTGACGCCTGCGGATGAAGGATATGAAAAACAACTCCGTCGTCAACGCCTCTCTCTCAAAGACCAGATCACTACATATTTAGGATAATGATCTTGCTGGTTTGGGGTTCGTCTTTGCGGTAGCTCTTGTGCTTGCTAGGGTTTTACTGTTTAACCGAAGCATTATGATCAGGATTAACGGCAATATTACACTGGATGATTCGGAAATCGCCGAGAGTTTTATCCGGGCGTCTGGCCCCGGCGGTCAGAATGTCAACAAGGTCGAGACGGCGGTTCAGTTGCGTTTCGATGCAAAAAACAGCCCCAATCTTCCGCCGCATATTTTTGCGCGATTAAGGGAGCAGGCCGGGCAGCGGATGACGAAAGACGGGGTTCTCGTCCTCACGGCCAGCGAATACCGTTCCCAGGATCGCAACCGGAAGGCAGCGCTGGACCGGCTTGTTGATTTGATCCAGAAAGCAGCGACCATTCCCAAATACCGACGACCTACGAAGCCGACCTATGCTTCCAAGCAACGGCGGCTTGAGACAAAGCAGAGGCGTTCCGGTCTCAAGAAGTCCCGGGGGAAAGTTGGATTGGACTAGAAGGGGCTTTACTTGGGAGGCCAAGAAAGTTTTCGTTTATGTAATCATTGACTTGTTGATAATAATCTATATGTAAGCACCACGTGTTACATTCGTTTTGACTTGCCTAAATAATCGGTCCGCTGGTTACCTTAGTTATCCTGGACAATGTGATCGTTACGAAAACCGTAGGTCTGCAAGGTGCGGGCCGCGCGTTTCATGTTGCTGTATAGGAATAAAACTATGGCTACTGGTACTGTAAAATGGTTCAACCCGACAAAAGGTTTTGGCTTTATTGAGCCTGAAGATGGTTCAAATGACGCATTTGTCCATATTTCCGCGGTTGAACGCGCCGGGCTTCAGAGCCTGAATGAAGGTCAGAAGGTCTCTTATGAGCTCGAAGCTGGCAAGAACGGCAAATCTTCTGCAGAAAATATCACTCTGCTCTAATTTGCGTTAATTGAAAGCCGCCGTCAGTTGATACTGACGGCGGCTTTTTTGTGTCAGGGCGCATACCGGTTGCGGCCAAATTCAATCCGCTTTTTGCTTATGCTCCAGTGTCAGGCCCTTGGCGGTTCGGTTCTGGAAGCCTTTCCAGTAATTATGCTCGGGCTTCGGGGTGCCGTCCTTTTCAAGGGCAAAGACACCGTCATTGGCCGTCTCGATAATATCGAGATAACTCTGTTTTGCATCATCCCCTTTTAAATGAGAGTCGAAATAGGCGGTGACAAAATGCTGAGTGATATTGTTCATACGAAGTGTATCCCAAACCGCATCCGCATAATGGTCAAAGGGAACAAAATCCAGATTGTCGACCGGGTTCCATGATTCTGCTGGTGCAGGGATCGGGGCCGCGGCGTTGTGGTTGGCATTTTCAAATGTGAGCAGATATCGATCCGTATTCACGGCATTTTCAAAAATCGCTTTCGTGCCTTTTTCATATCCCGAAACATCATCGACGCTGCCTGCGATAAAGAACATCGGTACGCGCACCCCCGCCAGCCCTTCCGCATCCCAAAAGCCGTATGTCATGCCCCAGGGCGCGATAGAGACAATCGCCTTGAACCGGTCATCCAGCATGGCTTCATGCTCCGTGCTCCCCGCCATCATGGGTTTCAGGGTGCCGTTTGGGGCGCCCCAGGTGAGTTCGGTCGCGGCCTTGGTGACGCCGCCGCCCGCCGTAATCACCGATCCATAGGCGCCCATGGAATAGCCGATCAATCCAGTATCATCCGCATTCACGAGGCCGTTCAGGAAGCTACTTGTGTCCTTTCCAAGGCGATCCATCTCTTCCAGCACGAATTTCTGGTCCAGCGGCCGGTTGACCAGCGTGCTGCCGAAGGCGGCCTTGTCATGATACATGCTGTCCGTATGATCTATGGACGCGACGACATATCCTTTGGAGGCCAGATTTTCTGCCAGATGGCTCAGCAAAAAGCGGTTTCCCGGATATCCGTGCGAGATAATGATTAAAGGATACGCCATTGCGGTGGTTGCCGGAGCCGCGTCGCGGACTGCCTGACCATAAAGCGTGACCTGCGTCTTTCCGTCACGCAAATAAACATTGTTGTATTCGCCGCCCCGTTTTGCGCCATCCGACGGATACCAGACTTCCACGGTTAGTGGTCGATCATATTTGGGGAGCGGCTTATCTGCTTCAACTTTCAGGATGTCCACCTGATCTTTATTGATGAGTTGAATGGTTTGGACGCCGACAGTATAGTCACCGGGCTTTGCGAGTTCTGGCGCATCGGGTCGTAATCCGTCGACCCTGTTATCTGCCGCCAATGCTGTCCCGCCCATAATAAACCCCATAATCGCAGTAATTAGTATCTTTCTCATTCTTCCCTCCCCGATTGCGGGGCTGATGCCCCATTCCCCAGATCGATATTTTCACGGGATGGATGAAAAAACCATAACAATAATATGAAATTTACTTGGATATGCTCAAAAAATAGACAAAAATAGCAGCCGATGGGCTGGAATCAGATATTTTGCCTAAATTATTAGCATTGCCGACTTTTTGATCAGAGGCTGTTCATCCTGAAATCCCTCGCCGAACAAGCGTTTGTTAATAAATCCTTTACTTATCAAATAGTTAGCATTCTCCAGCGAGAGAGCCTCAATTTCTGGCACGGCCTTTGCTTTTTGTACGGCACTACAAAAATAACAATGGGCTAATGGAGGCATCATTAAAATGTTAGGACTACGCAAAGTCGCAGGAATGATTACGGGCGCGGCCATGTTGGCAACCAGCGCTTTCGGTCTGAGCACTGCTCAGGCTGCGGATGACGTGATCAAGGTAGGGGTCTTGCACTCCCTGTCCGGCACGATGGCAATTTCGGAAACCACTTTGAAGGACGCGGTCCTGATGATGGTGGACGATCTCAATAAGAAAGGCGGTCTTTTGGGCAAAAAGGTTGAGGCGGTTGTGGTTGACCCTGCATCCGACTGGCCATTGTTTGCGGAAAAAGCCCGTGAACTGATTGAGGTAGAAAAGGTTGACGTTGTTTTCGGTTGCTGGACATCCGTGTCCCGCAAATCCGTCCTTCCGGTATTTGAAGAGCTGAACAGCATGCTTTTCTACCCTGTTCAGTATGAAGGCGAGGAAAGCTCTCGCAATGTGTTCTACACCGGCGCCGCACCGAACCAGCAGGCAATTCCGGCTGTTGAATATCTGATGAGTGAAGAAGGCGGTAACGTTAAGCGCTGGGTGCTGGCCGGTACTGACTATGTTTATCCGCGCACGACCAACAAAATCCTGGAAGCTTTCCTGAAATCTAAGGGAGTCGCCGAAGAGGATATCATGATCAACTATACGCCGTTCGGTCATTCCGATTGGCAGACGATCGTTTCCGATATCAAAAAGTTCGGTTCCGAAGGCAAGAAAACCGCTGTGGTTTCCACGATCAATGGTGACGCCAACGTTCCTTTCTATAAAGAACTCGGCAACCAGGGTATCGACGCTGCGGATATTCCAGTCGTCGCGTTCTCCGTTGGTGAAGAAGAACTCGCCGGTCTTGATACCGCGCCGCTCGTCGGTCACCTTGCTGCATGGAACTACTTCATGAGCATGGAAAGCGAAGAAAACGACGCTTTCATCAAGCAGTGGAAAGCCTTTATCGGCGATGACAAGCGGGTTACCAACGATCCGATGGAGGCAACTTATATCGGCTTCAAGATGTGGACGCAGGCTGTAGAGCAGGCTGGCACCACCAATGTGGATGCGGTTCGTCAGGCAATGTATGGCCAGGAGGTCAAGAACCTCACCGGCGGTACGGCTGTCATGAACACCAACCATCATCTGTCCAAGCCAGTCCTGATTGGTGAAATCCAGGACGATGGCCAGATTGAAACGGTCTGGCGGACGGAAGATGTCGTTGTTGGCGATGCCTGGAGCGATTACATCCCGGAAAGCGCCAAATTGGTTGCTGACTGGACATACCCTTATGTCTGCGGTGGCTGTGAAAAGCCGATGTACTAATCACCGTCTTGTGATTGCCGAAGGGTCGGCATTATGTCGGCCCTTCCTTCCCCCCCTTTAATTTTGCGAGAATCCGGTTACCCCCATGCGGATTACAATCAAAACCATAATTGTGGCCTTGCTGTACCTAATGGCGACCCAGGCCCCCGCGTATGCGGATCTGACGGACGCCGCGAAGGGCCTGCTTTCAAAAAGCTACAGTGATAAAATTCAAGCGACTGAGGCAATTGCTGCATCCGGCGATCCTCAAGCTGCAAATCTGCTGGAAACCTTGCTTGGTGGAGATCTTTACGCTACGAAATCCGATGCCCGGCTTGTCTCCCGCGAAAAGGTAAGCGGTGGATACCAGATCACGGATATTATTACCGAAGAAGATCTTGGTGTTGTCGAGAGTGGCGATCTTTCCAAAATTCGTATCAACAATAAAATGCGCGGTCTTATCAATGATCTTCTCGGGCGGTTGACCTTGTTGAACGAAGATCCTGATTTACGGCTCAAGGCAGCGGATTCGGTTTTCAAAAGCCGCCCCAAAGAAATGATTGTTCCTCTTCGTGACGCGCTGGCCGCGGAAACGGATGAAACTGTGGCCGGAGCCATGCGCCGGGCGCTGGCAGCCCTCAATTTTTTGTATGGGGAAACTCCTGAAATACAGGCCGAAGCACTTCTCATTCTCGAAGAACAACCGGGTCCCGATGTAAAGTCGCTGTTGAGTGCTGAGGCGAACAGGATGGCGGCCATTCAGAATCCGTCGCCCGAAATTCAGGAACTTGCGAAAAATGTGGATACGGCCCTTGCCAAGGTCGAAGAAAAACTCGCCATGCTCGGCGTTGTTGAAAATGTGTTTCAGGGTATTTCGCTTGGCTCTGTGCTGCTCCTTGCCGCCATCGGTCTCGCCATCACCTTCGGGGTGATGGGGGTCATCAATATGGCGCATGGGGAAATGGTGATGATCGGTGCCTATACGACCTATGTGGTACAGGAACTTTGCCGCAACTTTGCGCCGGACCTTCTTGTCTACTCGTTGGTGGCGGCCATCCCGGCCGCATTTATCGTTGCCGGACTTTGCGGCGTTGCAATCGAACGCAGCATTATCCGATTCCTTTATGGCCGTCCGCTGGAGACGCTGCTGGCGACCTGGGGGTTGAGCCTGATTTTGCAACAATTCGTCCGGACGATTTTCGGCCCGACAAACAAAGAGGTTTCTTCCCCTGATTGGTTAAGCGGCACCTGGGAAATCACGGGTGGGCTTGCGCTTACCTATAACCGGATTGCCATCATCCTCTTTGCGGCGGCGGTGCTGTTTATGTTGATGCTGGTATTGCGTAAAACCGCCTTCGGGTTGCAGATGCGCGCCGTTACCCAGAACCGCAGGATGGCCGCCTCAATGGGGATCCGGACGGGCTGGGTGGACGCCATGACCTTTGGTCTGGGCTCCGGTGTTGCGGGTATGGCCGGCGTCGCCTTGAGCCAGATTGACAATGTCAGCCCCAACCTGGGTCAAGCCTATATCGTTGACAGCTTCATGGTTGTCGTCTTTGGCGGTGTTGGCAATCTATGGGGCACGCTGGTGGGCGCCCTCAGCCTGGGTGTCGCCAACAAGTTTCTTGAGCCCTATGCCGGAGCGGTTCTCGCCAAGATATTCATCCTTGTTTTCATCATTCTGTTTATCCAGAAGCGACCTAGAGGGCTGTTCGCCCTCAAGGGCCGTGCTGTGGAGAATTGAGCCATGGTTGACGTGATAAACAAATCTCAAAAAGGCCCGTTTGTTTCCCTCATGACGGGTCTTCCGGGCGGCGGCAAGACGTTTTTGGGGATTCTTCTTGTTGCCGCCCTCCTTGTTCCTTTAAGCAACACCCTGCTCCCGGCGAGTTCCCCGTTCCATGTGCCGACCTATCTGGTCAGCCTGATGGGGAAATATGTCTGCTTCGCGCTTCTTGCGCTGAGTGTCGATCTTATCTGGGGGTTTGCCGGTATCCTGAGTCTGGGGCATGGTGCCTTTTTTGCGCTGGGCGGTTATGCGATGGGCATGTATCTGATGCGCCAGATCGGGGATCGTGGAGTGTACGGCAACCCTATACTCCCGGATTTCATGGTATTCCTCAACTGGACGGAGTTGCCCTGGTATTGGTATGGCTTTGATATGTTCCTCTTTGCCATGCTGATGGTAATGCTGGTTCCGGGCTTGCTCGCCTTTGTCTTCGGCTGGTTTGCGTTCCGTTCCCGCGTCACCGGTGTTTATCTCTCGATCATCACTCAGGCCATGACCTATGCACTGCTACTCGCCTTTTTCCGCAATGATATGGGGTTCGGCGGCAATAACGGCCTGACCGATTTCAAGGATCTTCTCGGCTTTGACCTGCAGGCGACCGGAACGCGGTTGGGGCTATTCGTTGCCTCCCTGATCGCGCTTGCCTTCGGATATCTGGTTTGCAGTTTTATCACTCAATCCAAGCTTGGCCGCGTGCTTGTCGCCATTCGCGACGCGGAAAGCCGGACGCGTTTCTCGGGCTATCGGGTGGAATATTACAAGCTTTTTGTTTTCGTCGTCTCGGCGGTTCTGGCCGGTATTGCGGGCGCGCTGTATGTGCCGCAGGTCGGGATCATTAATCCGTCCGAATTTTCCCCGGCGAACTCAATTGAAGTTGTGATCTGGGTGGCGGTCGGGGGCAGAGGTACGCTCTGGGGCGCGGTTCTGGGAGCCTTCATTGTCAACTGGGGGAAAAGCTATTTTACCGGCAGCTTTCCGGAGGCCTGGCTCTATATGCTGGGAGGGCTGTTCGTCTTTTCGACATTGTTCCTGCCGAAAGGAATTGTCGGCACTTCCGCTAATTGGATCGAAAAATTGAAGAATACACGGCAGGGAAACCCGGATATCGGCATTCCCTTGCCTGTGAAAGAAGAATGATGACTACGCAAGCCAATGAACCAATTCATCAGGATATGGCATCAATCCTGTATCTTGATGGGGTCAGTGTCAGTTTTGATGGTTTCAAAGCTCTGAATAATCTCAGCTTCGTGATTGAGCCGGGAGAAATGCGGGCGATTATCGGTCCGAACGGTGCCGGCAAAACAACAATGATGGACGTCATCACGGGCAAGACGAAACCGGACACCGGTGAAGTATTCTTCAAAGGGGGTATTGATCTTACCAAGCATGACGAAGCCTTTATCGCCAATCTCGGTATTGGCCGTAAATTCCAGAAACCGACGGTATTTGAAAGCCAGACTGTCTTTCATAATCTGGAACTGTCTCTGAAGGGCGAGAAAGGGGTGATGACAACCCTTTTTGCGGCGCTGAATGACGAGGAAGTCGCGCGGATTATGGAAATTCTGGGCGTTATCCGTCTCACGGACAAGGCGAGCGATCTAGCCGGCAGTCTTTCCCATGGGCAGAAGCAGTGGTTGGAAATCGGCATGTTGCTGATGCAGGACCCGGATTTGTTGTTGGTGGATGAGCCGGTCGCGGGCATGACTGATGCGGAAACGGAGCAGACTGCCATCTTGCTTCGTGAAATTTCGGCGACCCATTCGGTTGTTGTTGTGGAGCATGACATGGAGTTTGTCCGGGCGCTTAATTCGAAGGTGACTGTATTGCATGAAGGGTCTGTGCTTGCCGAAGGCAGTTTGGATACCGTGCAGAATAATCAACGCGTTATCGAAGTTTATCTGGGGCGCTGATCATGCTGACTGTTGAAAATGTCGATCTTTTTTACGGGGCGAGCCAAGCCTTGCGCCATGTGTCGCTAGAGGTGAAGAAAGGGGAAGTTACCTCCCTCCTCGGGCGTAATGGTGTTGGGAAGACCAGCACCTTGCGCGCTATTGTCGGACAGCATCCGGTTTCAAACGGGAAAATCATATGGGAAGACAAGGACATTACCAACATGAGCGCGCATCAGCGTGCCCGTGAAGGAATTGCCGTTATTCCGCAGGGGCGGGAGATATTCCCCCTTCTGACCGTGCATGAAAACCTGAAGACAGGTTTTGCGGCCTTGCCTCTCAAAGAGAGATTTATCCCTTCCGAAATTTTTGATCTGTTTCCCATCCTGAAAGACATGCTAAGGAGGAGAGGGGGGGACCTGTCCGGCGGACAACAACAACAGCTGGCGATTGGCCGCGCGCTCGTTATGCGACCCAAGCTTCTTGTGCTTGATGAACCGACCGAAGGGATCCAGCCGTCCATCATCAAGGACATTGGCAATGTTATCGAAATACTGAGAGACCGCGGGGACATGGCCATCTTGCTGGTGGAACAATATTTCGAGTTTGCGCGCGATCTTGCCAACCGGTTCGCCGTTATGGACCGCGGGGAGGTCGTCCTGGCCGGAGCGAAAGAGGATATGCTGGAAAGTGACGTTCGAAAATATCTTACTGTCTGATCCCGCAACCGCCGTGGCATCGATGACATCGCGGAAAGAGCCTGCGGCTCTCGCCCGCTCCGAAGGGCGCGTGGAGTTGAGGTATCGAAGAAGAGAGGCTGTCTCCGCGCTGGCCCATCTTTATCAGCGCGGATGCGGCAGGGTCCGGTTTCCAACCGTTGACCATGCAGAATATCCCGAAGCCGTTTTAATTAACACGGCCGGCGGGCTGACGGGCGGCGATCATATGTCCTATCAGATCGCATTGGATGAGGGCGCGGGCCTTACCATATCGGGGCAGGCCGCTGAGAAAATCTATCGGTCCGTTAGCTCAACGGCAGTGATAGAGGCCGAGATTCATGTTGCCTGCGGGGCTGTTCTTGAATGGTTGCCGCAAGAGACAATCCTTTTCGAAAAAGGCCGCCTTCGCCGGATGAACAGTGTGCATCTGGAGGCAGGAAGTCGCCTGATGGCCCTTGAAGCAACGCTGTTTGGCCGAACAGCCCATGGGGAGACGTTAAGATCCGCAAGCATTCGCGATGGTTGGAAAATCTGGCGGGACGGCAAGCTTCTCTGGTTCGATAACTTTGTTCTGGAGGGAGATATTCATGCCAAATCCTTGCGCCCGGCGGTGCTGGACGGAGCAAAAGGAATGGCGACAATCCTGATCGCGGATGATCAGGCTGGGAGCTATCTTGAAGTTGCACGAAAATTGTGCCGGGAGTGCGGTGTGCGGGCGGTGGCCACCTGCCGGGACGAGTTGCTGATTATGCGGGTGCTGGCCGGAAGCGGTTATGAATTGCGGAAAAGCCTCGCGCAGATTTTGACTGGAATGCGGACAGAATTAGCGGGGCATGCCGTGGCGCTGCCAAAAGTATGGGAAAATCAATAAGAAGGGCGGAAGATGCAATTTACACCGAGGGAAAAGGACAAATTGCTGGTCTCGCTGGCAGCCATAGTGGCGCGCGAGCGGCTGGCAAGAGGGGTGAAGCTGAATTACCCTGAATCCATTGCACTTATTACGGATTTTGTCATAGAGGGCGCGCGCGATGGCAAAACCGTGGCGACCCTGATGAGTGAAGGCGGAACCGTCGTCAGCCGGGAGCAGGTCATGGACGGCATTGCCGAGATGATCGATGAAGTTCAGGTCGAGGCCACTTTTCCCGACGGGACCAAGCTGGTCACCGTGCATGATCCCATTCGATAAGGAGCGTGAGATGAAACCAGGAGAGATCATTCCCGCTGAGGGAGAAATTGAGCTGAATGTCGGCCGTCAGTCTATGTCCTTGACAGTTTCCAACACCGGGGACCGCCCCGTCCAGGTGGGCAGTCATTTTCATTTTGCCGAAGCAAACAGCGGCCTTGAATTTGATCGGGAGGCAGCGAAGGGATTTCGTCTTGATATCCCCTCCGGCACGGCGATCCGTTTCGAGCCTGGCCAGACACGGGATATAAATCTCGTCGCACTCTCGGGCACACGTACCGTCTATGGATTTAATCAGGCCGTTATGGGCCCGCTGGATAAGGGAGAATAAAATGGCGGTAACCTTTTCACGGGGCGCCTATGCGGGTATGTTTGGCCCGACGACGGGGGACAAGGTTCGCCTTGCGGATACTGAGCTTTTTATCGAAGTTGAGAAGGATTTCACCACTTATGGGGAAGAGGTCAAGTTCGGCGGTGGCAAGGTCATCCGCGACGGTATGGGCCAGTCACAGGTAACGCGGGCAAATGGTGCTGTCGATACGGTGATTACCAACGCGCTGATCGTCGATCACTGGGGGATCGTCAAGGCCGATGTCGGTTTGCGCGATGGCAAAATACATGCAATTGGCAAGGCCGGAAATCCGGATATCCAGTCGGACGTCAATATCATTATCGGGCCTTCTACTGAAGTTATTGCGGGTGAAGGAAAGATACTCACTGCAGGTGCGCTTGATGTACATATCCATTTCATCTGCCCGCAGCAGATTGATGACGCGCTCTATAGCGGGGTGACGACCATGATGGGCGGCGGCACGGGTCCGGCGACTGGAACGAACGCGACGACCTGTACACCGGGCGCTTTTCATCTTGCGCGGATGATGCAGGCGGCGGAAGCTTTCCCCATGAACCTCGGCTTTTTTGGCAAAGGCAACGCGAGCCTGCCTGACGCCTTGGTGGAGCAGGTACAGGCTGGCGCTTGCGGCCTGAAGCTGCATGA
>NZ_JARGOQ010000007.1:16683-59618 GCF_029233945.1 Sneathiella sp.
CCCTCCTCCACCAATCCAACGCGGCCGTTCACGGTCAATACGATTGATGAGCATCTCGATATGTTGATGGTCTGTCATCATCTCGATCCGAATATTCCCGAAGATGTGGCCTTTGCTGAAAGCCGTATTCGAAAAGAGACGATTGCCGCCGAAGATATCTTGCATGATATGGGGGCGTTTTCCATCATTGCCTCCGACAGTCAGGCCATGGGCCGCGTGGGGGAGGTTCTGATCCGCACCTGGCAAACGGCCGACAAGATGAAGAAGCAACGTGGACGGCTTGCGGAAGAGACGGGGGAGAATGATAACTTCCGCGTTAAACGCTATATTGCGAAATACTCGATCAACCCGGCGATCGCACAGGGCATTGATACTTATGTTGGTTCTGTCGAGGCAGGCAAGCTCGCCGATCTGGTTCTCTGGTCGCCCGCCTTCTTTGGTGTAAAGCCCGACCTTGTTTTAAAATCCGGAACGATTGTTGCGGCGCCGATGGGCGATCCGAATGCCTCCATCCCGACACCGCAGCCGGTTCACTACCGACCGATGTTTGGCGCATTCGGCAAGAGCCTGACGGCAAGCTCGGTCACTTTCGTGAGTGAGGCGTCGCTTCAATATGACCTCAAGGGAGAGTTGGGGCTGGATCGCGATCTCTTGCCGGTGAAAAATACACGTTCTGGTATTGGCAAGGCGTCAATGATCCATAACAGCGCAACGCCGAAAATCGATGTCGATCCGGAAACCTATCTGGTTCACGCGGATGGGGAACTGCTCACCTGCGATCCGGCAACGGAACTTCCCATGGCCCAGCGCTATTTTATGTATTAGACCATGAAGCACGCACACGCTATTCACACCTCCACCACGCCATTTGACGGCGTGATCGGTGATACGGTGACGCTCGATTTTGATCATCGGCGACGGCGCAGGCTGAAGCTTGAGACAGACAAGGGTACGGCGTTCCTCCTGGACCTGCCGGAGCTGAAAACCCTCCGGGATGGTGATATCCTGCTTCTGGAAGATGGATCGGCAATAGGTGTTCTCGCCCGAAACGAGCCGGTCGCCGATATCCGCTGCAAGGATTTGGCGCATCTGGTACGCGTCGCTTGGCATCTTGGAAATCGTCACTTGCCAACGGAACTAATGGGGGATCGTCTACGCATTCGGCAGGACCATGTGATTGAGAAGATGGCGACACAGCTCGGCGCGACGGTGACCCGGCTGGAAGGGCCGTTTAATCCAGAAGGCGGCGCGTACGGGCATGGGGAAACTGAAGGTCATAGTCACGGACATCATCATGGATAATCGTGCGCTGTTTAACCTGATGTCATGGATGTCGCCGTCTTATCCGATTGGCGCCTATACCTACAGTCATGGCATTGAATATGCGGTAGAGGCGGGATTGGTAACCAGCCTTGATGATCTGGTGCCATGGATCGCCGATATTCTTGAATATGGCAGCGGCACTTCGGACGGTATCCTGCTAGCAGCCGCTTACAGGGCGACGCAGGGTCATAATTTAGAAGCGTTGAAAGAAATTACCGAGATCGGCAATGCCTTCGCGCCGACAAAGGAAATCGCGCTTGAAACAACGCAGCAGGGCCGTGCTTTCGTGAGCGTTATTGGCAATGTTAGCGCTGAGGCAAAGACGCTGGCCGCGTTGGCAGAAGACTGGCACGGCCCGCTCATCCATCCGGTTGCGGTTGGCATTGTTGCCGCAGATCACGGGGTTCCTTTGAACGAAACACTCACCGCCTATCTGCACGGTTTTGTCTCCAACCTTGTCTCGGCCGCTGTCCGCCTTGTGCCACTTGGCCAGACGGATGGGCAGCGGGCGATTGCCGCTCTTGCTGACGAGGTTGATCGGGTTACCACCCATGCGTTGGAAACATCCCTTGACGAACTGGGTTCCGCAACCTTGATGGTCGACTGGTGCTCCGCTTCACATGAAACACAGTATACGAGGTTATTCAGATCATGACGTCAGTACATAACGGGCCCCTGCGTGTTGGCATTGGGGGCCCGGTCGGCTCCGGGAAAACGGCGCTTACCGATGCGCTCTGCAAGCATCTGCGTGAGGATTATAATATCGCGGTGATCACCAATGATATCTACACCCGCGAGGATGCGGAGTTTCTGACCCGCTCTGGCGCGCTATCACCGGATCGGATTGTTGGGGTTGAAACGGGGGGCTGCCCGCATACTGCCATTCGCGAGGATGCGTCGATTAATCTTGCCGCCGTTGCGGATATCTCGGAGAAATTTGAGGGGCTGGAGCTAATCTTGATTGAATCCGGTGGGGATAATCTTGCGGCAACGTTCAGCCCGGAGCTTGCCGATATTACGATTTACGTCATCGATGTTTCGGCGGGCGATAAAATTCCGCGCAAAGGCGGCCCGGGTATCACGCGCTCTGACTTGCTGGTTATCAATAAGATTGACCTCGCGCCTTATGTCGGCGCCGATCTGGGTGTGATGGACAGAGACTCAAAAAAAATGCGAGGCGAGCGGCCTTTCATCTTCACCAATATAAAGGCGGGGGATGGCGTTTCCGGCGTCGCGGATTTTATTATCGACAAAGGTGGGTTGTAGCTGGTTGCCGATGAAAAGTCGCTGTAACATGCAGGCGCCATAATGGTGCCATAGTCTGCTGCTAAAGACGCGGTTCTTTGTTGGTATTTCTATAATTCATTATTTTTCTGAGGATAAGTATGGCCTGTCCCCTCTGTGGCGGCGATGTCGAGCGTCAAATTCGCACATATGAAATTAAATATAAGCATATGCAAAGCTATGCCGATCTTCCCGGCCTTTTTTGCAGCAATGCCGATTGCGGAGAAGGCATGGTGGAGGAGAGTGCGTGGCATGACGTTGAACGGATCAAAGCTGATTTGAAGGCGGAATATCTGGGAGTTATGCTGCCGGAGAAGATCAGGGAAGTCCGTGTTGACCTCAATCTGTCGCAACGGCGTGCGGGGCAGATTTTTGGCGGTGGGCCAAATGCGTTTCAGAAATATGAAACGGGAAAGGTGACGATTTCCAAGCCGATGAACAACTTGCTCCGGCTGGTTGCCAAATATCCGGAGTTGATGGTCGAATTGCAACGCTGACATCTAAAGCCGGCTAGCCGCACCATTCGCAGAAAAAAATAGCCAAATGATGCATCTACAGTATTATTCCCCATAGGAATTGCGGGAGTAACGCGTCACATATGGCTAAATTCTGGACCTTGTTGTTTAAACCACGTGCGTGGGTGGCCAAGCTGCTGTTGCTATTGGTAATTGTCGGTTTCGCGGCATTTGGGTACTTAGGCTATCTTGACCCGATCAGGGAATTTCTCGACTCTGACAATTTCGCATTTAAGATCGGTGAAATACGCTTTTCTGCCTATCTGCTGGTCAAGGCAATTATCATCATCATCCTGCTCTTCTGGTTGGTCGGCATTTTGTCGGAAGTGCTGGAAAACCGCATCAAGTCGATCAGCCGAATTAAATCGAGCAACAAGGCGCTCATCATCAAGGCGATCCAGATCGTTATCTATTTCCTGGCCTTCCTGTTTGTGCTGGGCGTGCTGGGCATCGACTTGACGGCACTTACTGTCTTCAGTGGTGCAGTGGGCATCGGTATTGGTTTCGGACTTCAGAAAATTGCTTCAAACTTCATTAGCGGGATTATCCTCCTGTTCGAAAAATCCGTTGAGGAAGGCGATTTGATAGAGCTGAATGATGGCATTATAGGCTTCGTTCGGGAGACGGGCGCGCGCTATACCCGGATCGAGACTTTTGAGGGACATGAAACCATGGTTCCGAACGAAGATTTCATCACAAATCGCGTTACGAACTGGACATTCAGCAATTCCCGCACACGCGTGGATATCAATATCGGCGTGGCCTATGGGACCGACCTTGATTTGGCTTCGAAATTAATTGTTGAGGCCGCAAAGGAGCATCCGCGGTGTATGGACACGCCTGCGCCCGAGAGCTTTCTCGTGGATTTTGCGGACAGTTCGGTGAACTTCACGCTTTATTTCTGGATTGAAAATGTGACCGAGGGGAGGATACGTCCCCGGAGTGATGTCCTGTTTACAATCTGGCGGAAATTTGGGGAGAACAAGATCGAGATCCCCTTCCCGCAGCGCGACCTGCATCTTAAAAACCCGGAGGCTCTGAAATGACCAGCCCGATTTTACTGGCATTCGATTTTGACGGGGAAGGCGGGGGGAAGTCGGTTAGCGACAAGGCGATTGCCCGCGAATTGAAGAACGAAAGCCTTGCCTGGGTGCATCTGGATTTAAGCCATCCGGATACGAAGCCTTGGCTGCATGAAAAGATTTCCTATCTGGATCCTTTCGTCGTCGATGCATTGGTGGCGGAGGAAACGCGCCCGCGTGTCGCGGAAATCGGAGAGGGTGCGCTGATCATACTGCGCGGTGTTAACCTGAATGAGAATGCGGACCCGGAAGATATGGTTTCCATTCGTCTGTGGATTGATGCGGAACGGATTATCAGCGTTCAGCGGCGTCAGCTGAAAGCGGTTCTTGATATCGAGGAAAGGATCAAGGCCGGCAAGGGGCCAAAAAACTCCGGTGACTTTATCAATATGCTTTTGGCCCGTCTGTCGGAAAGAATGGCCAATGTCCTGATTGAGCTTGATGATGCCACGGATGATGTCGAGGAAAAAATCCTCGAAAATCCTGATACAGCGTTCCGCGAGAAAATCATCGATATTCGCAAAGAGGCAATTGTCCTGCGTCGATACATGGCACCGCAAAAGGATGCCATTGCCCAATTGCGGCTATGTGAGTTTTCATGGCTGGATGCCGGACACAAGCGGCATCTGCAGGAAAACTTCGATCATTTGCTCCGTTATGTTGAGGATCTCGACGCCATTCGCGAAAGGGCGCAGATCGTCAAGGACGAACTTGCCAATATTATTGCGGATCGACTGAACCGGAACCTCTATGTGCTGTCCGTCATTGCGGCGATCTTTCTGCCGCTCGGGTTCCTGACCGGATTGCTCGGCATAAATGTCGGCGGCATCCCCGGTGTTGATAATCCTTATGCCTTTTATATATTTTCAGGTTTCCTTGTGATCATCGTGATCCTGCAAGTCCTGTTATTCAGAAAGCTCAAATGGTTCTGATTTACGGTAAGGCCAGCAGGAAATTACAGAATATGATGGGTGGCGGGCCTATTGCGCCGCTCGCGAAACGATAACGTCTGGAACTACATCATGATCCAAGTTAGCAGCAATTTCGATGGCGGGAACATTATCTGTGATTCAAGTGAGAGACCGGATGACATCCGTCTGCGCATCCGGCCCGATACGAAAGCCGATTTTTTTCAATGGTTCTATTTCCGCCTGAGCGGCGCGCGAGATGAGGATTGTACAATTCGGCTCACCAACGCGAAGGACTCGTCCTATACCCGAGGATGGGAAGGATATCGCGCGGTGGCTTCCTATGATCGGGAAAACTGGTTCCGAATTGATAGCCGATATCAGAACGGAGAACTGATACTGCGGCATCGGCCGGAATTTGACTCTGTCCATTACGCATATTTTGCCCCCTATTCCATGGAACGGCATGCGGACCTTATCGCGCATGCCGGCCAATCCCCACGGGTGACGCATTCTGTGATCGGGCAAACGGTTGACGGGCAGGACATGGACCTCCTGACTGTCGGGGAGGCGCCGGGCAATAAACAGAATTTCTGGCTGATTGCGCGTCAGCATCCGGGAGAGACCATGGCGGAATGGTGGATGGAAGGATTTCTGGACCGACTGCTTGATCCCGATGACGCCATTTCGAACGCATTGCTGGGCAGAGCGGCATTTCATGTTGTGCCGAATATGAATCCGGATGGCAGCCGCAGCGGGCATCTGCGGACCAATGCGGCTGGCGCAAATCTAAACCGGGAATGGCAGGAACCGGATATGGACAGGAGTCCCGAGGTTTATCTCGTGCGGGAGAAGATGCGGGAGACAGGCGTTGATTTCTGCCTCGATGTCCATGGGGATGAGGGCTTGCCGCATAACTTTATTGCTGGCGCGCAGGGCATTCCAAGCTGGAATGCGCAGAAAGACATGCTGCTCACGGATTTCAAGCGAACCTGGCAGCAGGTAAACCCCGATTTCCAAACCCACCATGGCTACCCCATTGCCAAAAAGGGAGAGGGGAATATGACTTTATGCGTAAACCACGTCGGCGAGTATTTTGGGTGTCTCGCGATGACATTGGAAATGCCGTTCAAGGATACGGCAGACCGGCCTGATCCTAAAAATGGTTGGTCTCCGGCCCGCTCTGGCAAGCTCGGGGCGTCGGTTCTGGATGTTATATATAAGCTGTTTGACCGCCTGCAGAGTGACGCGCCTGATAACTCCCCGGGTTAGAAATATCGGTTGCACATAATAGAAATATGTATTTTGCTTATTTGGCAAAATGGAAAGTTATGCGGCTATATTCAGGGGGACAAACAATGCTTGCAGAAAAATTTATCAAGTCGGCCGCTGTATATATTATCCTTGGAATGATTTTGGGAATCTATATGGCGGCCTCCCAAGACCACACCCAAACGCCGACCCATGCGCATCTCAATTTGCTGGGTTGGGTGACGATGGGAATTATGGGGCTTGTCTATAAAAACTGGCCTGCCGTCGCGGAGGTCAAGCTTGCCAAGCTGACCTACTGGCTAGCCCATATTACTGTCATTGGGTTGTCAATTGGGGTCGGATTGCTCTATGCGGGCATGGTCGAATATGAACCCATTGCCATCATTTCGTCGCTGATCGCGCTCTTTAATATGGCCTTGTTCGCCTTCCTGTTTTTTAAAAACGCCTGAATATAGTCAGATCGTCGAACGTTCGGACGTCAATGCCTGACCAAGGACACTTGCCGTGTTGTCAAGCGCGGCGAGGCAGTTGTCCGCGCGCGCCGGCGGGATATAAACGGAAAAGCGGGTGGTGAAAACCGTTTGCCCCCCTCGGTCGGTCTGATCGGATTTCAGGCGTACGATATTGGCATCAAAATCGATAAAAACCTCCGATAACCGCGCAAGAACGCCCGGCTGATCCGGCCCTTCACAAAGGATGTGATGGGTGATGTCGGTGGGGGGAGTATCGCCGTCCCCGAAGGCAAAGCGCCGGACATCGATATCCGCGTCCTTCATCCCTTCCAGTGTGTGCAACTCGTCAATCAGTTCCGATTCCGGGACATCAGCCGGAATATCAATCACGCTGGTAAATTCGCCGCCTTTTCCAAGAACCGCAAAGGACGTATCTCCAAGATTGATCCCTTTGTCGAAAAGATGCCCTGTAACAAGGGAAATCAGTCCCACACGATCTTTCGAAAAAACGGATAAAAGCGCTTTATAATTTGACATGGCGTTGCTCGCGAAATTCGGCTCTGACTTAGTGATGAGGCAACAGAATTACTACCTTCGTGCCATTTCAACAACCATTTTACGGCTTTCCTGTGGGTATTCCCAAAAATCATCGACGGAAAGAGAAAAAATAAAGCGCCTATTTTAACTTTTCTTGCCTTGGATAACCTTGCGTTAACGAAAATCAGGTATGTCTTGGGAGCTAACTGGCAGAACGCTGCCGTAATTCCGTGTTTTGAATGCGCTGTTTGACGGAAACAGAACTGGAGAAAATGAATGCTCATCGGTGATATCTTGTTGGCGCAAAATCTGGTAACGCCAGAGGATATAAAAATTGCCCTTCATCGCCAAAAGGAGAATGGGGGCCGCCTTGGCGAGAATCTCGTTGCGCTTGGCGCCCTGACTCAGGAACAGCTCGACCGGGCAATCTATGAGGCTCCTCGGGCACCGAAAACCATTGAGGATACAGGTATTCCAAGCGGTAACTTGCTGCGAATTCTTCTGAAGCTGATGTATTCCAATACTCTTGAGACGGCCTCGGAGCTGTCTGCGGCGATCAAGCTGCCGATTGGTGTTGTTAATCGCCTTATTCAGGAAGCGGGTGATCGGAAATTCCTTGAATCATTGGGAAATACAGATCAGTCAACCTTTTCCGAAACCCGTTATGTGATGACGGAGGCGGGAAAACGTTTCGCCATTGAAGCGTTGGAGCAGAACCAGTATGTCGGACCGGCGCCGGTGTCCCTTACTGATTATCAGGCGCGGATCAATCAGCAGAAAATTACCAATGAGCGGGTTGAGCAGGAGAAAATTGAGAAGAGCTTCGAAAACCTGGTCATTTCAGAAGATTTTGTCCGCCGCCTTGGGCCGGGCGTGAATGCGGGCAAGAGCATTCTTCTATACGGCCCTCCCGGAAACGGTAAAACGACGGTCGCGGAGAAAGTCGCGGAGATTTTCGCCAATATTATTTATGTCCCTTATTGTTTCGAAGTGGATGGCCAGATTGTCAAGGTTTTTGACCCGGCCATCCACATGCCGAGATTCGGCAGCGAAACGGATAAAAAGAAAAATTCCGGCTTGCGCCGTGAAGAGTTTGACGGCCGATGGGTCCCTTGCGAACGACCGGTTGTTATCACCGGCGGTGAATTGACGCTGGAAATGCTTGATCTCAGCTTTAACGCTCATGCAAAATATTATGAAGCGCCGCTGCATGTAAAAGCCTCCAACGGCACCTTCATTATCGACGACTTCGGTCGTCAGCTGGTTAGCCCGGAAGACCTGTTGAACCGATGGATTGTTCCCCTTGAAAGCCGGATAGACTTTCTCAAGCTGCACACCGGTAAAAGCTTCTCGCTACCCTTTGACGAGTTGGTGATCTTTTCGACCAACCTCTCACCGGACGATCTGATGGATCCCGCATTCCTGCGGCGTATTCCCTATAAGCTGGAAACGATCGGTCCTTCCCGCGAACAGTATTTCGAGATTTTCAAAATGGTGGGCCAAGCCCGCGGGTTGGAGATATCGGAAGAGATCCTTGATACCGTCATCGAGGAACTGCAGGTGAATAACAGTTTCGATCTGGCCTGCTATCAACCGAAATTTATCGTGGACCAGATTATCTCTGCCTGTAAGTATCAGGGCTCGGATCCCTATATTGATAAAGAACTCGTCGTTGACGCGCTTAAAAATCTTTATACTTCCTCCGCAAAAGGGGCCGGGAAAACGGCTGCGAAATCGGCGAACAGAGACCAATCCAAACCGGTCGTTGCGGCCGTCTGATCAGGTTCGCGGACACATAAATTTTTTACGTGAGTTGAATTCTGTTGCCCGGAAAAACGAGACGGGCAGCGGAAACAACATCTTCACCCAGCCAACTCTTGCGGTTTATGACGATGCAGGCAGTGGTGGCCTCCAGCTCAAGAAAATGGTTGATCTCGGCATTGGATACAGCGGCCTGGATCACATGTGAATGGGAAAGCAGCGCGAACTTACGGCTCAGGTGAGTATCAGCCGTCATATGCGTAAACTCCATCTCCAGATATTCCGGCATGAATTGCGGGCTTACATATCTGTCTTCCAGCATGACCGGTAATCCGTTATCACGATGCACAAAATAGGACCGATAGACGCCCTTGCCCGGTGTCATGGCCATCAATGCGGCTGCGTCTTTCTCGATGGGCTCCTCTTGCAGGAAGTGAACATCGCACTGATGGCGCCCGCCGTGACCGCTAATAACGTCCTCGATTTCCCGAAGTTCCAGCGTTTTGGGTTGTTTTTTCGGGGCGGCAACGAATGTGCCGACGCCTTGAATGCGCTCCAGATAACCGGCTTGCGTTAGCTCGCGAAGGGCGCGGTGTATCGTCATGCGGGAAATTCCCATCTCCCGCACCAAAGTATGTTCGGAGGGAAGCTGGAAATAGGCGGGCCATTCCCCGGACTCCATATTCTTCAACACATAGGATTTGACCTGTTCATACAGTGGCTTGGGCGGGGAATAGGGGCGGTCATCTTTTTGCGACTTAAAATGGGGCATCGGCGAAGTCCGTCTTCTCTGTTAGCATATACAGGAGGACGTCACATCTCGCCCGGATGTGAATTCACGACTTGGCCATCACGAAAAAAATTCAAAAATAATACTTGAACGATCGTTCCAATTAAATATATGATTGGGTACTGATCACCTCCATCTACGCAAATATGTTGTTGATCTGTGAATGGCCTGCCCCGATTTTCTGCGCCCCTCGGGGTGGGCCGACTTCACTTCCAGCCTGATAAAATCCTCCTTTTATACCTTGAATGAATTTGTCTCATTGGTCATATAGACGGCAGAGGAAATTTTTTTTGAGGTACGAGACGTAGATGACAGAGCAAATGCACGAATTTCAGGCGGAAGTCGCCAAGCTTTTGGATATTGTGACGCATTCCCTCTACAGTGAAAAGGAAATTTTCCTAAGAGAGCTTGTCTCTAACGCTTCCGATGCCTGCGACAGGCTCCGTTATGAAGCTTTGACCCAACCGGAACTCACAAAAAATGATCCGGAATTCGAAATCACCATTTCGATAGATGACAAAGCCGGAACCCTGACGATTGAGGACAATGGTATCGGCATGTCTGAGCAGGACATGATCGAGAATTTGGGCACGATTGCTCGTTCGGGCACTTCCCGGTTTTCGGAACAGTTGACCGGCGATGCCGCAAAGGATGTGACCCTGATCGGCCAGTTTGGTGTCGGTTTCTATTCGGCCTTTATGGTGGCGGACAAAGTGACGGTGACCAGTCGCCGTGCCGGGGAAGAGACGGCAACGGTCTGGTCTTCCGAAGGGCATGGATCGTTCGCGGTTGAGTCTGGCACAAAGGAAAAGCGCGGTACAAAAATTGTCTTGCACATGCGTAAAGAGGCAAAAGAATATTTGGAGGTTGCTCGCCTTCGCCGGATTATCAAGACATATGCGGATCACATCGCAATTCCGGTCGTGTTGAAATCCACCACGGAAGGTGAGGAGGACGAAACGCTTAATAGCGCGAGCGCCTTATGGACACGCCAGAAATCAGAGATCACGCCGGAGCAATATACCGAATTTTATCACCATGTCGGACAGGCATTCGATACGCCCTGGCTGACGATACACAGCCGGGCCGAAGGACGTATCGAATATACGATGCTCCTGTTTGTACCGGAGCAGCCGCCGTTTGATTTATTCAATCCCGAGCGGAAGTCGCAGCTTAAGCTCTATGTAAAGCGTGTCTTTATTACTGATGACTGCGAAGAGCTTATCCCGGCATATCTTAGGTTCTTGCGCGGCGTTGTGGATTCCGAAGATCTGCCGCTCAATGTCAGCCGCGAGATGTTGCAGCATAATCCGGTCCTGCAGAAAATCCGCAGCGGGTTGATCAAGAAAGTTCTTGGCGAGCTTGAAAGGAAATCGACCAAGGATAGAGAGAATTTCGCCAAATTCTGGGATAACTTCGGTGCGGTTCTGAAAGAGGGAATTTATGAGGATACCGTCAATGGGGAGCGTATTCTCAAGATGTCGCTGTTCAACAGTACTGGACAAGAGGAACGCACTAACCTTACCGATTACCTCGGTCGGATGAAGGACGGTCAGGACGCGATCTATTACATCACCGGTGAAGACCTCGAAGCACTGAAATCGAGCCCTCAGCTGGAAGGTTTTGCGGCCAAGGGCATTGAAGTCCTGTTGCTCGCCGACGCCGTGGACAGCTTCTGGCTGAGCAAGATGACCGAGTTTGATGGAAAGCTTTTCAAGTCTGTAACCCGGGGCGCGGCGGACCTCGACAAGGTCGCGGATGCAGAAGCAAAAAGCGAAGAGGCTGAGAAAACGCCGGATGGAGAGATGGATAGCCTGATTGCTTTGTTCAAAACCGTGCTTGAAAGCAAGGTGAAGGACGTCAGGGTCTCCGCCCGTCTAACCGGAAGCCCTGTCTGCCTTGTCGCCGACGATGGGGATATGGATATCCATCTGGAAAAACTGCTCAAAGCGCACAAGCAGTTCGGCGCGGCTGAGAACTTGCGCATTCTGGAATTGAACCCCAAGCATCCGCTGATCAAGAAGCTGGCGGCAAATGCGCAGAAAAATGGCGCCTCAGACGCCGTGAATGACGCGGCTCTGCTCCTTCTCGATCAGGCGCATATCGTAGAGGGAGATCCCGTCGCCGACCCGGTTGCCTTCTCGAAGCGCATGGCCGATTTCATGGCGAACAGTATTTCCAACTAATGGAGTAGGAGGCGAAAGCCTCCATCCTGAGAGTGAAATGATTTTCGCTTTGATACACAACTTAAAGTATTTTATATTGTAATTAATACACTCAATATACAAATAAGCTGTAATCCGAACCAATAACTATCGTGTTGGCACATGCAGCGGTTGCTCCAAATCTTTGTCCTCATTGGCTTTCTGTCCGGCTTTTCTGCCTGCAGCATTGTCGATGACATGCTCCTGACTGAAGAGGTTGGCGATTTTTCCCGCAGTGTTGTTGCCCTTTCCGCTATTATTACCAAGGAATTTTCGCTTGCCGAGGAGGTCAATACGATTGGCTTTACGGATAATTTAAGGTTTCAGCTTGAGCTTGGCGGAAATCCCGATACTGATCTAAAGCCCTTATTCAATGCCTCCGACATCGCTGCGCGTCAGAGTCTCTTATCTGGGCTAAATGGGTATGTAGAGACGCTGGCAGCGGTTGCCTCGGGCAAATCACTCTCCTCTGAATATGCTGAGCTGGCTGGAACCGCAGAGAACTTGAAGCTGGTAAGCGCGGAGAGTTTCAATCTTACGCATTCCCTTTCTTTGCTGGAGTCAAACCAGCTGGTGAATGACCTTAGCCTCTTTGACAAGCTGTTTATCCTGCCTGAGCGCGATAAAAGGTTGCTGCCCATTGTTGAAAAGGGAGGGACGGCATTAAAAAAAATGGCAGTTCTTCTTTATTTCGATATGGGGGCCGTATCTGATCAATCCAGCAAATGCAGCTATACATACCCCAAGAACAACCTTGATGCCGATATGTCCAGCTTGCGCCTTTGCAAAGGTGGACTTCGATCGATCGTGAGTAACGCAATCAGTTTCGATACGAACATCTGGAAAGACAAGCTGAGTTACATGAAGGCACAAGGCAAGGATACCGCCACTGAGCGAAATGCCGCGATTGAGCGCCTTGTTTCCATACAGAAGCTCGGTCAAAGCATGGATAAGCTGCTTAATGAAACGCAGACCACCCTTATCGCCATGGTCAAGGCGCATGAGACACTTGAAGTCACCCTGCAAGATGCGGGGAAATCAAGCAGCCCGCCCGTTAGTGCAACGGTCAGTTCTCTCCTCTTTCACGGAAAACTGCGCGGGCTCCTGGAAACGATGGCGACCGTTCAAGCCGCATTGGCGCCCCTCTCCGGCAGCCCGACGACGAGCCGGGATTTTAAATCGATGACCTTCCCCCAAACGGCAAGCGGAGAAAGTGATGACAAATAGCTATAAAGACGCGCTCGCGCAGCTGGAAAAGGCGCAGTCGGCACTGAATGTCCAGGATGTTTCTGGTCTTCCTGCCACGCAGCTTGTGAATCTTGAAAGGTCGAAAGCCGCCATATATGGCGAGATACAGGCGCTTCAGGCGAAGCAGATTGCGGATCGCGATGGAAATTATGCGGCGGTCACCACTGAATTCCAAGATTGTAAAGCGGAACTTGCTGATCTGTCGAACTGGGTCTCGGCGAGAGAGGCACGAGACCATGCTCTCTTCTCGACGCTTGCCAAGGGTGTCAGTATTGCGCTGTCCCTGCTTATGTAGCTATTTATCCATAATCTCATCAATGCGTCGGCGGGTGACGCTGTACCCGGCCTCCTTCGGGATAAGGAGAAACTTTCCTTCGTCCGTCAATTCCATCTCAGGAAGTACCGTGAAGGTGTCTGTTCCATGCGCATTTGCAACAGCGTCTTCACTGGAGTCGAACTTGCTCAAAGCTTCCACATTCATGCGGGTTGGAAAGATCACCGTGTAATTTCCCTTATCGGCCTCTTCCATAATTTCCTGGGGACCAACCCAGACAGAATCCACAGATTCTTCGCCGTCATGCGCCGCGAGCTGATGTGGCGGAGCCTTGGCGATAAAGAAATGGGTATCGAAGCGCTTTGGCATATGCGTTGGTGTAATCCAGTGCGCAAAATGACCCATAAGATCGGTCGCAAGTTCCAGATTTTCGGCTCTCACCATATCCAGGATTGGCAACTCACCATTCTGGAGAGGCATTCGGTATTTCGCGGCAAGGGCTTCCAGCCGGTCATGGGTGACAAGGGCACCCGTCTCCCGATTGCGCGCAAGAAGGATGTTGGCTTCTTCAAAACTTTCGCGGATTGAGGCAATTTTAAAGTCGCGTAAAGGATCTTCCCCTCGCTCACTTTCAGGCAAGTGATCGAGCAGTGCCGGGTCCATATCACCTTCATCTACCTTGCCGCCTGGAAAGACCAGGGCGCCGGAGGCAAAATCGATCTGGTGATGCCGGACTACCATGAAGACTTCGATTTTATCGTTTATCTTTTCACAGTCCCGGACCAGCAAGACCGTCGCGGCAGGTTTGAGGGGAACATTTTTGTCAGTCATAGAGCACCATTCTTGTTCTTTTTCGAACATTGTGCCCGAGAGTGACGGGAGTATCAACTAAATGCTTTTACAGCATTACTTCCAACGCCGCGAGAATGGGGCCATAACCCTCCTGCTGGATGATCAATGCGCAGCCATCTCTGCCTTCTGTCCGCATCTCATTGAGGTCTAGAGAAATGGTTTTTGCGTCGCCCGACCATTCCCCGAGGGATCGGATTTTGCGTACCACATTATGATAGGTAATGATTCGGCCTGTATTTTCGCCCCGCCGGATATCCACATCTTTTATGCGGTCAATATCAACGAGCCAAATGGTAGCGGCGCCGGATCCCGCCGGCAGGTTCACATCGAGTATATCGCCGTTAAATGCCCATTCAAGCGGAAGGTTTTTTGCGTGATCCGTGTGCTTTTCGATTAACGCGTTCACACTGCTCCGGTCTGAGCCGACGACATGGGCTTTCCCGCCAACAACCATTTGTGGCGTATACACATAGCGTGAATTAAAACGCCCACGATATTCAACTTGGCGGTCGTCGTTGGCAGCGCTGCCGAATATGTCCTTCCAGCCGATATAATCCCAATAGGTTACGGCAAAGGAGAGGCCCATTACCTTCTCATCCTTGATGAGATCGCCAAGCAGTTCATCCGCAGGAGGGCAGGAGCTGCACCCCTGCGAGGTATAGAGCTCAACCACGGTAGAGGGTTGATGTGCACTCTGGGCGCTGGCCGACTGGGCGCCGACAATCATCATGACGGCAGAGAGACAGCTTACAGCCAGTATGGCGAGGCGATTTCTTTTCATAGTTCCTAGATAGCTTATTCCGCCATCACAGACAAATCACCTGTGAGTGAGAGGGAGGTGAACAAAAAACGGCGGCTCTTTCGAACCGCCGTTTCCTACATCCGCTTGCTATCTGGATATTAACTTGCTGACAGATTTCTCAACACATACTGCAAGATACCATCGTGGCGGTAATATTCGACCTCATCGAGCGTATCGATACGGCAAAGCAGGTCGATTTCCTGCGATGAGCCGTCGGAGCGCGTGATCTTGCAAGCGACAGTCATACGCGGTGTGATGCCGCCTTCAATGCCGACAAGATCAACCACTTCGCTGCCATCGAGATTGAGTGTCTTGCGGGTAACGCCTTCCGGGAACTGGAGAGGCAGAATGCCCATGCCAACGAGGTTGGATCGGTGAATGCGTTCAAAACTTTCGGCGATGACGGCCTTGATCCCGAGGAGGAGAGTACCCTTGGCAGCCCAGTCACGACTGGAGCCGGTACCATATTCCTTACCGGCAAAGACCACCAGTGGCGTACCTTCTTCGCGGTATTTCTCAGCCGCATCATAGATCCACATCTGCGTCCCATCCGGCATATGCCTGGTGACACCGCCTTCGGTGCCGGGTGCTACTTCGTTGCGAAGCCGGATATTGGCAAAGGTACCGCGGGTCATGACCTGATCGTTGCCACGTCGCGACCCATAGGAGTTGAAGTCCTTCTGCGCGACCTGATGCGATTTCAGATATTCCCCGGCCGGGCCGTCGGCCTTGATAGCGCCTGCGGGCGAGATATGGTCTGTCGTGACCGAATCACCGAGAAGTGCGAGAACGCGCGCGCCATTGATATCCTCGAACGCGCCCGGCTCCTTCTGCATCCCTTCGAAATAAGGTGGATGCTGAACATAGGTCGAGGTGCTATCCCATGTATAGGTCTGACCTTCCGCAGTCTTAATCGATTTCCAGGTGTCGTCACCTGAGAAAACATCCGCATATTGGGTTACAAACATATCGCGCGCGACGGCTTTGCGGACCGTTTCAATCACTTCCGCGTTGCTTGGCCAGATATCCTTCAGGTAAACCGGATTGCCGTCCTTGTCATTGCCCAGCGCATCTTTGGTGATATCGATATTGAGCGATCCCGCGATTGCATAGGCAACAACCAGTGGCGGAGACGCCAGATAGTTTGCCTTTGCCTGCGGGCTGACCCGGCCTTCGAAGTTACGGTTTCCGGAAAGAACCGAACAGGCGACAAGCTCGCCCTCGGCAATGGCATCGGCAATTGCCGGAGCCACGGGACCGGAGTTACCGATACAGGTCGTGCAGCCGTAGCCGACCAAGTTAAACCCGAGTGCATCCAGATCATCCTGAAGGCCTGCCTTTTCAAGATAATCCGTGACCACTTTTGAACCCGGGGCGAGAGATGTTTTCACCCATGGCTTAACAGTCAAGCCTTTTGCGAGCGCATTACGTGCGACCAGACCGGCGGCCAGCATCACATTCGGATTGGAAGTATTAGTGCAGGACGTGATCGCCGCGATGATGACGTTACCATGGCCGATTTTGTATTCCTCGCCTGCTACTTGGATCAGTTTATCCAGATCGCTGCTTGTTCCGGCCAGTTCCGGCAGGGCGCCCTGGAAGGCGTTGGCTGCGTCTGCTAACAAAACGCGATCCTGCGGCCGCTTTGGACCGGCAAGGCTTGGCTCAACCGTTGAAATATCAAGTTCCAGCGTCGCAGTGAATTCAGGGTCCGGCGTGTCATTGTCACGCCACATGCCTTGTGCCTTGGCGTAGGCTTCGACCAGCTTGACCCGTTTTGGATCGCGTGCGGTGAAGTTGAGATAATTGATGGTTTCGGCGTCGATTGGGAAGAAGCCGCATGTTGCGCCATATTCCGGTGCCATGTTGGAAATGGTTGCCCGGTCAGCGAGGCCTAGTTCGGCGATGCCGGGACCATAGAATTCAACGAACTTGCCGACAACGCCCTGCGCGCGGAGCATTTGGGTCACTGTCAGAACGAGGTCGGTCGCCGTCGTCCCTTCTTTCAGTTTGCCAGTCAGTTTGAAACCGACAACTTCGGGGATCAACATGGAAATCGGCTGGCCAAGCATAACGGCCTCGGCCTCGATCCCGCCAACGCCCCAGCCAAGCACGGCCAGGCCGTTGACCATAGTCGTGTGACTATCTGTGCCGACCAATGTATCCGGATACGCGACTTCGGCACCGTTCTGGTCATTTGTAGTCCAGACTGTCTGCGCGAGATACTCAAGATTGACCTGATGGCAGATGCCGGTTCCGGGAGGCACAACACGGAAATTGTTAAAGGCTTTCTGACCCCAGCGAAGAAACGCATAGCGTTCGCCGTTCCGCTCCATTTCCAGCTCCACGTTCTGGCCGAAGGAGGCTGCGGTACCGAATTTGTCGACCATCACGGAATGGTCAATCACGAGATCACATTGCGCCAGCGGGTTGATCTTTTCTGGATCCCCGCCGAGGGACACCATGGCGTCACGCATTGCGGCAAGATCGACAACGGCTGGCACACCCGTGAAATCCTGCATCAGGACGCGGGCCGGGCGATAGGCGATTTCACGATCCGCCTTGCGGTCTTTCAGCCATCCTGCCATTGCGTTCACATCTTCTGACGTGACGGTGCGGCCATCTTCGTGGCGCAGCAGATTTTCAAGCAGGACTTTCAGGGAAAAGGGAAGGCGGGAAACATCGCCGAGACCGGCTTTTTCGGCTTCCGGGATGCTGTAATAGTCGTATTTGTCGCCATCGACATCGAGTGTGCGGCGAATGTTAAGGCTGTCGTGACCAGTTGTCGTCAACGTATCGCTCCTTGAAGGTAGGGGGAACGGGCAATGCCGGATTTGCGGCACCGGTTCATAATGTGCGTTATGTGCCTTAAATTTGAAAAATTCTCAAGTACAAAGCTGCGGAACCGGCGTTTCAGGCATCATTATCTTGTATGTGATGCGCGATTGGCCCGCAAAAGAAGGCTCTATTATTTGCGAATCCGACTTTCATGCTGTAGTCAGGGAAACAGGCTGATGCCCTGTTCCCTGTCTCTTTGGAGTGAGATACCGCCAAAATGAGTTTCGTCGCCCAAAATCTTGCCTGCCAGCGGGCCGACCAGCTGATTTTTAAGGACGTTTCCTTTTCGTTGTCTCCCGGCGAGGCGATATGGGTCAAGGGCCGGAACGGTGCCGGAAAATCATCACTGCTCCGAATATGCGCCCGGCTGCTCTCGCCCTTAAGCGGGCATGTTGAATGGCAGGGAGAGGATATTTTCAAGGACGATGATATTTATATCGGCGAGTATCATTATCTCGGTCATCTGGATGCCTTGAAGCATGCGTTCACAGTTCGCGAGAATATCGAGTTCTGGGCCAGCTTCCACGGAAGCCCCAATGTTGATTTTGCGCTGGAACAGTTCGAGCTTCAGGCACTGGCGGATATGCCGGCGGGTATGCTTTCTCAAGGACAGAAAAAACGAACTAACCTTGCGCGGCTTGTGGCGTCGCCTGCAAAGCTCTGGATACTGGACGAGCCTCTAAGTGCACTGGATCAGCAGTATATTGCTCTGTTCAGGGAAAGACTTCGCCGACATTTGGCGGAGGGAGGCATGGCTCTGTTTGCGACTCATCAGGATATTGAGTTGGAGCCGGTGAATATCCTCAATCTTGATGAGACAGCCTTATGAGCCGCTTTTTCCAGCTTATTGGTCGTGATATCCGGCTCGCTTTCCGCCAGGGAAGTGCCATTACGCTCAGCCTTTCCTTTTTCGTGATTGTTGTCGTCCTGTTTCCTCTCGGTGTCGGCCCGGAGCTTGCCGTGCTGGCCCGGATCGGCCCCGGTGTGCTCTGGGTCGCGGCGTTGCTTGCCTGCCTCCTGACGCTAGATCGGATGTTTCAGGCCGATTTCGAGGATGGCTCGCTTGATCTTCTGATCATCGGGCCGATGCCAACGGAAATGCTGGTACTTGCCAAGGTTATTGCACATTGGCTGACGTCGGTTCTGCCGCTTATCGTGATTGCGCCGGTTCTGGGCCTCTCCCTTAACCTCCCGGGTGACAGTATTGTCGCCCTGACAGGCGCTTTGCTGGTCGGAACGCCGACCTTGAGCCTGATCGGAGCGGTGGGCGCCGCGCTTACTGTTGGAATGCGGCGCGGTGGTGTTTTGTTGTCACTTTTGATACTTCCGCTATATATTCCGGTATTGATTTTTGGTGTTGCCGCTGTGGATGCCTCAATCGCCCAGCTATCGGCGGCGCCCCATCTTTTGCTGCTTGGCGGCGTGTCGCTGGGGGCGCTGGTTGTTGGACCGCTGGCGGCCGCAGCCGGATTGAGGCTGTCTCTGTCGTGAGGAACATTTAGGAACTGATTGAAGTCATGGCCATCGATTTACATAAGTATGCCAACCCCAAGCGGTTTCTGGCAATCACGTCGGCGATTTACCCGTGGAGTGTCTGGTTGACCGTAATTTTGCTGCTCGGCGGGCTATATCTCAGCCTGTTCGTTGCGCCGCCGGATTACCAGCAGGGGGATACGGTTCGCATCATGTTCGTTCATGTTCCAGCGGCGTGGATGGCGTTGATGATCTATACCCTGATGGCCGTCAGCTCGGCAGTGGGTCTAATCTGGAAGCATCCGGTTGCGGACCTGACGGCGAAGGCAGCGGCGCCGATTGGAGCCTGTTTTACTTTTCTCGCCTTGGTGACGGGGTCGCTTTGGGGGCAGCCGATGTGGGGGACTTTCTGGGTCTGGGATGCACGGCTGACAAGCATGCTGATCCTTTTGTTCCTGTATCTGGGCTATATGGCAATCTGGGAAAGTTTTGACGATCCGGCCAAGGCCGCCAAGGCGGCGGCCATTCTCGCGCTGGTCGGGGTGATCAATATCCCGATCATCCGTTTCTCGGTCGATTGGTGGAATACCTTGCATCAGCCCGCCAGCGTGGCGACGATGGATGGCCCGAAAATTCACACCACCATCCTTATTCCGCTGCTGGTCATGGGGCTTGCCTATACGGCCTTTTTCGTCATGGTGCTGATTATCCGGGTGAAGGCCGAAATTCTTAAGCGCCGCCTGCGTGTTCTCCAGATTGCGGAACTCAGGGAGAGTTAGGAAATGAGCGCGTCTAACGGATCGCGGCATTGTGACGCAGAATGACCGTTCCGTTATGTATTTTTGGCGGAAAACAACTATATTCGCCGCAAATAAAAGACTTTGAGGATCATATTGGATCAGGTTGCAACATATTTTGATATGGGCGGATACGGGCTGTTTATCTGGTCGTGCTTTGCTATTTCCGCTCTTGTGCTGCTGGCTCTTTATATCTCAAGCCGCCGCCGCCTGAAAGCAGTAGAGCAGAAGCTTGCCGTGATTGAGGGCCGCCGTCAAAAACAAGGCGGGCGAAGGGTTTCTGCCTCAACAGGAGAAAGCCTGCCATGACCCGCAAGAAACGGCGACTATATTTCGTCCTTGCGGGGATGTGTGTTCTCGGCATCGCTGCGGCGCTCGTCCTGACCTCATTTGAGGACAGCCTCGTATTCTTCAGAAGTCCCTCCGATCTTGTCGAGAAACCAATCGAGCCTGGCCGTAACTTCCGCCTTGGCGGGCTGGTGGAGGAGGGCAGTGTCGAGAAAAACGGTGTCCTCATCCGCTTTAAGGTTACTGATCTAAGCGAGGCCGTCCCCGTTTCTTTTGAAGGGCTGCTGCCGGATTTGTTCCGTGAGGGGCAGGGCGTGGTTACGGAAGGTTCCTTTAATGAGGAGGGTGTGTTCATCGCAACAAATGTTCTTGCCAAGCATGATGAAAATTATATGCCGCCGGAAGTAGCGGACGCGCTCAAGAAAGCCGGGCAATGGAAGCCGAAGGGGGGCGGCTGATGGTTGCGGAAATTGGTCAGTTCGTTCTTATCCTGGCGCTGATAACCGCGATCTTTCAGGGTGTCTTTCCGCTCATCGGCGCGGCGCAGAATAGCCAACCCATGATGCGATTTGCGAGTAATGCGGCGCTTGTTCAGTTTCTGGCTGTCACCGCTGCCTTTATCTGTCTCACAGTCGGGTACGTCACCAGCGATTTTTCAATTCTCAATGTGGCAAACAATTCCCATTCCCTTAAACCCATGCTTTACAAGATAAGCGGTGTTTGGGGAAATCATGAAGGATCGCTCCTGCTCTGGAGTCTAATTCTGGCGCTGTTCGGTCTGGCCGTTGCAGTTTTCGGGCGCAACTTGCCGGATACATTGAAAGCTCGCGTCCTGTCCATTCAGGGGCTTGTCGGCGTTGGCTTTTTGATGTTCATCCTGTTTACCTCCAACCCGTTTGAACGGCTTGATCCCGCGCCGCTGGACGGGAGTGGGCTTAACCCGTTGTTGCAGGACCCCGGTCTTGCCTTTCATCCGCCGTTTCTGTATCTCGGCTATGTCGGTCTGTCGGTGACTTTCTCATTTGCCATTGCGGCGCTGATTGAAGGAAAAGTCGATCCTGCCTGGGCGCGTTGGGTGCGCCCCTGGACGCTTGCGGCCTGGGGTTTTCTTACCGTAGGTATCGCTCTCGGGTCTTGGTGGGCCTATTATGAGCTCGGCTGGGGCGGCTGGTGGTTCTGGGACCCGGTTGAGAATGCATCCTTCATGCCGTGGCTTGCAGCGACGGCTCTGCTGCACTCTGCCATTGTTGTAGAAAAGCGTGATGCTCTCAAAAATTGGACGATACTGCTTGCGATTATCGCCTTTAGTTTAAGTCTTCTCGGCACCTTCCTTGTGCGTTCTGGCGTGCTCAATTCGGTGCATGCCTTTGCCTCCGACCCGGCGCGCGGTGTCTTTATCCTGATCTTTTTGATCGTTGTGATTGGTGGGTCGCTGCTGCTTTATGGGATTCGCGCTCCGCAGATGAAGGGCGGAGGCCTTTTCGCTCCGATCAGCCGGGAGGGGGCTCTGGTTCTCAATAATCTGCTGCTTTCCACTGCGACGGCGACAATCTTGCTGGGAACGCTGTACCCGATTTTTCTGGATGCCTTCACTGGTGCCAAGGTTTCTGTGGGGCCGCCCTATTTCGAGGCAACCTTCCTTCCCCTCGCCATTCCGCTCGTTATCGCCATGGCGTTCGGTCCCTTCCTCGCATGGAAGCGGGGAGATCTTGCTGGTGTGATTTCTAGGCTTAAATTCGGGCTTTTTTTGTCGCTTTTGCTGGTCGGATTTATCTGGTGGCAGCAGACGGATGCGCCGGTAATGGCGTTCGTTGGAATGGGTCTTTTCGCCTGGCTTTTGATTGGATCGCTGCTGGAATGGTCGGATAGAATAAAGCTCTTTCGAGGGCCTCTGTCGAGCAGTTGGCGACGTATGAAACAAGTTCCCAGAAGTGCCCATGGCATGACCGTCGCGCATATCGGTGTCGCCCTGGTTGTTCTGGGGATAACGGCGTCGGAAACCTGGCAGACGGAGCATCTCGGGGTTATGCGACCGGGGGAAATTGTCTCCGTCGGGGGATATGATTTCCGCTTTGATGGTGCGGAGACGATTGCCGGACCCAATTATGAAGCTGTCCGTGGCACTTTCCTTGCCTCGACGGGCAGTAACAAGGGTGATTATCTCTATCCGGAACAGCGGCGCTATACCACACCTCCCATGGAAACGACCGAGGCGGCCATCCGTCCGATGCTGAGCGCGGATCTTTATGTCGTCATCGGTGAGGAAGATGGAACTGGTGGCTATGCTGTCCGCATATATCACAAGCCTTTCATTTCCTGGATATGGATTGGTTCCTTCGTCATGTTCTTCGGTGGGGCATTGAGCTTGAGCGATCGGCGGTTGCGCCTTGGGGCACCGAGACGGACTCGTCAGCAGAAAGCTGTTGCGACGGATTTGTCCGGCGTGAAAGGATAGAATGATGCGGTTCCGGTTTCTGACCCCTGTCCTGGCCTTTGCCGGCATCGCTGTCGTGATGTGGTATGCGCTTTTCAACCTGAACCCTACGGAAATTCCCACCGAACTGATCAATAAGCCCGCGCCGGAATTCGCATTGGAGCCGGTGCCGGGCTACGGGCCGGGATTGGCGCAAAGCGATCTTGCAACAGGCAAGGTTGTTTTGCTGAACGTCTTTGCGTCATGGTGTGTTGCCTGCATGGCGGAGCATCCATTTTTTATGAAGCTGAAGGCGCAGGATACGGTTGATATCTATGGCCTCAACTATAAGGATACGCCGGACGCTGCGGCCCAATGGCTCGCGCGTCATGGCAATCCCTACAAACGGACCGGCGTGGACCTGAAGGGCCGCGTCGGTATCGATTTTGGCGTTTATGGCGTTCCGGAAACCTTCGTTATCAGCCCAGACGGTAAAATCCTCGATAAGATTATTGGGCCGGTCAGCGAGGATATGTTCGATGCCCGTATCCGGCCGCTGTTAAACGGGGCGGGATCGTGACATCAATTTTTCGCCCGCTGGCGCTGGCCTTATTGCTCGCGCCATTTATTGTTCTCTCCGCTGCATCCGTTTTCATCGAGGAAAAACTTGATGATCCGGCACAGGAGGCACGGGCGCGTGAAATCTCTGGCGAAATCCGCTGCCTGGTATGCCAGAACCAGTCTATCCTCGACAGCAACGCGGACCTTGCGAAAGACCTTCGGCAGATCGTGAGGGAACGGATATCTCTTGGCGATACGGATGATCAAGTGCGCAGTTATCTGGTTGAACGCTATGGCGACTGGGTTCTGCTTAACCCGCCGTTCAAGATGACCACCCTTTTCCTTTGGCTTGGCCCCGCAGCGATTTTCCTTTTTGGCGCCTTCGCGATGATTGTCTTCCTTCGAAATCGCAGTCGGAGTGTTGAAGGAGAAAGCACTGCCAGATTGTCCGCTAAGGAAGAGGTGGAGATTGAGCAGCTGTTAAAGCCGGACAAACCCGGAAAGAATTCATGATCTGGATTGTGTTTTCGATAATCCTGTTTGTGGTAGTGGCTGTGCTCGTCTGGCCATTTGTCCGGACGGGGCGACAAACCCGCGCTCATGCGGATCAAGAACTGGAAGTCTATAGACAGCAACTAGATGAACTTGGCTCCGATGTGGCGCGCGGTGTTGTCGGCAAGGCCGAGGCCGAGGCGATGGAGACAGAAATCAAGCGGCGCATGCTTCGCATGGAGCGGCAGAGCGGAAAGGCCGCCCAGTCTTCGGGACAGAAGACCAGCTGGCAGATTGCCGTCATTCTTATCATTGCAATTCCGGCGATTTCCATTGCGCTCTATGTAGATATGGGCTCTCCAGACTCCCCCGCACGACCTTTGGCGGCGCGGGATATAGAGGCGGAGAGAACGGCACTTGAGACACAGGATGTTGCTTCCCTGATCCAACGGCTTGTCGATGCGCTGAAGGCGCAACCGGATAATTTGGATGGCTGGGTCCTGCTTGCCCGGACGTTAAGCCGGCTGGAGCGATATGATGAGGCCGCAGAGACCTATATGAAGGCGACCCTGCTCGCGCCAAACTCGGCGGAGCTTTTTATTGGCGCGGGTGAAAATTACTATTTCGCGGCGGAAGGGGTAATTACGTCGGCGGCAGAAAAAGCGTTCGAGCAGGCAGATGCGATCGATCCTGATAACCCGGGTGCCCGCTATTATCTGGCGCTTCGCGATGCGCAAGCGGGGGATCTGTCTGGCGCACTCAAAAACTGGATCGCACTCTATGAAGAAAGCCCGGCAGATGCCCCCTTCATGCCGGTTCTCGCGCGCCGTATTGAGCAGACGGCAGAAGAAACCGGCACGGATATTGGCGATCTGATCGAGCGAAAAACAACATCCTCCGAACCGGCGGGGCCAAGTTCCGAGGATATTGCCGCTGCCGCGAATATGTCAGCGGAAGAACGCCAGGAGATGATCAATTCCATGGTGGCGGGCTTGGCTGTGCGCATGGAGGAAACCCCGGATTATGAGGGCCTCATGCGACTTGGCCAAGCCTATGGCACATTGCAGAAATATGAAGAATCAGCAAATGCCTACGCCCGAGCTCGCGCGTTGAAACCGGACGATTTTGCGGCTCTTCAGGCGGAGGCGCTCTCTCACGTTCAGGCGGCAGGCAATGCCGGAGTGCCACCTACTTCTGCTATTGAACTATACCGGATAGTCCTTGATCGAAATCCCGATCATCCTCAAGCTCTCTGGTATCTAGGGGTTGCCGAAGCAGCGGGCGGGAATAATGGGGAGGCTATCAAGCTCTGGACCCGGCTTCAGGCCGTGACGGAACTGGGAAGTGCCGTGAACACAGCCGCGACGGAGGCGATAAAGAGCCTTTCCGGTGCGGATAAAAATTGATACCGTTATCCTTTAACGGATGGAAAGAAATAACCCGTGACGTCCACAAATCCCGACGATTATGCATTTGAGCGGAAGGTCCCCGCAGGCGATAATATGGAACGACATGTCTGCACCGATTGCGGCTGGGTACATTATGATAATCCAAAGGTAGTCGTGGGGTCCGTTGTTACATTTGAAGATAAGTTTCTGCTCTGCAAACGGGCGATCAATCCGCGCAAAGATTTTTGGACTTTGCCCGCGGGCTTTCTGGAGCAGAACGAGACCACGGCGGATGGCGCAACCCGGGAAGCGTTCGAGGAGGCAAATGCCAATATCCGCATCCGTGACCTTCTCGCGGTTTATAGTGTGACCCATATCAGCCAGGTGCAGATCATGTATCGTGCGGTGCTCGATAAGCCGGAATTTTCCGCCGGACCGGAATCGCTGGAAGTGCATCTTTTCGAATGGGAGGATATTCCCTGGAACGATCTTGCTTTTCCTACGGTCTATTGGGCCCTACATCAGTATCAACAGATAAAAGATATGGAATATTTCGCTCCCTTCGCCAATGCGTCCGGGGAGATGCTTGATAAATCATACGAAATTTTGCGGCGCTAACAGGCTCATTTGAGGAATTATATTATGAACAAGATATTGACAGTGGCTGCAATTGGAGCCGCGCTGGTGCTTGCCGGTACGGCGAGTTCGCAGGCGGGCTTGCTCGATAAGCTGCAAAAGACGATTACCGATACGACTTCGTCCTCGTCCGGTGGATCCGGCAGCAGTGGGGTGAGCGATCTGTCAACTGGTCAAATTGTCGAGGGGCTGAAGGAGGCTCTCCGGGTCGGCACAGAAACGGTGGTTGGCCAGATTGGCACAACGGATGGATACAATGGCGATCCGGCGATCCATATCCCGCTGCCCGAAAAAATGCAGCAGGCTCAGTCATTGCTGAAGAAGTTTGGTCTCTCCGGCATGGCGGATGAGTTGGAAGAGCGGCTCAATCGGGGGGCGGAAGCCGCGGCCCCAAAGACCAAGGAAATCATCTATACTGCCATTTCCGACATGACGCTTGAAGATGCGCAAGGGATATATAACGGGCCAGATGATGCGGCAACCCAGTATTTTCGCAAAGTCTCCACCGCGGACCTGACGGAGACGGTTCGCCCGATTATCGAACAGTCATTGCAGGATGTCGGCGCGATGACCGCCTATGATAATCTTGTGTCGCAATATAAAACCTATCCGCTCGTGCCGGATATCAAGTCAGATCTGACCGGCCATGCGACGGAAATGGCGCTGGAGGGTCTGTTTTATTATATTGCACAGGAAGAGGCGGCCATACGCAATGATCCGGTCAAGCGGACAACGGAAATTCTGACGACGGTGTTTGGAAACTAGGCGAGCGTCCGTTCCAGATAATCCATGATCAGCGCCTGATAACGGGGTAGCGATTTATAACCGCGCATGTCCGGACCCATGGTTTGAAGTCCATGGAGCAGCCGTTCGGCGCGACTGAGGTCCATGCATATTTCCGCAAGGCTGTTGTTGAAAATACGAATTGTGAAGAGGATATCCATGCTGTCTTCAAGACGTTGCAAGGTTTGCCTTTCCACGCGGAAGAATATCTTATCGCCAATATTTTTTGATGTTATTGAGGTATCGACGGCCCGGTCGTGACGCCACCAGCCGGGCTGAAACAGGACATTGCTGTCATAGAGCCCCCAGTTAAATCGCTCCACCTTCTTGCCGGGCCTCAGGTTTCGGAAAAATCGGTCAATCGGGCTTCCCAGTCGGTCATTCAATCCGGGCACGGGCTGGTGGATGGTTTGCATGGGACGGCCGATTTTCTCTACAAGGTTCCAACCGGTCGGGAAGCAAACACAGGCGGCAGCCAGGATATAGCCATCGGGCGCCTCGCGCATCAGGACGAGATCTTCCTGAACAATTAAGGCGGCCCGGACAAGCGGGCTTGCTTCTCCGTCTGATTTTTCTGGTTGCGGAGTTTCGGAATGATGCTTGGTGAGTTCGCCGGAAATCAGATGGTATATATGCTGTTGTGCTGCGTCTGTACCGTCGGTCTCAGCAAAAACATGATCGCGATGGTCATTCAGCAGGCGGTGCTTTTCCGTAATATCCTGCACATATTGGCTATCGATATCGAGAAAGGATCGGTTTCTCAAGGCCTGCAATCCCATGGTCAGGCGGAAATCCGTGCCATCGAGAGGGAAATAGCGGGCTGTCATGCGTCTGTATCGGGTTTATCCTGATTCATATGTCGTGTGATCATGGGGACCTGCGCGACGAAAAAGAGGAAGGTTGCCGCGGTAAAGCCGAATACCTTGATATTTACCCAAAGTTCCGTCGAAAAGCTGCGCCAGATGATTTCGTTGGCGACAGCCATGAGAAGAAAAAAGGCGGCGAGGCGTATGGTCAGTTTTTTCCAGCCGTCATCATCAAGATCCCAGAAATTATCGAACAGGACTTTGACAAAGGACTTTCCAAGAATCAGCCCGGCGAACAGGATGATGGAGAAAATGGCGTAAATGATCGTCGGTTTCATCTTGATGAAGGTTTCGTCGTTCAGGTAAAGCGTCAGCCCGCCGAAAACCATCACGACAACCGCAGTGACCAGCGGCATCATGGGGAGGCTCCGGGTGTAGTAGTAGGATACGGCGAGGGCGATCAACGTGGTGATCATGATGGCGCCTGTCGCAACGAAGAGATCGCCGAAATAATAGGCGGCGAAGAAAACCAGTATCGGCCCCAATTCCGTCGCTGGTTTTAGTCCCTTCGGCATTGCTCTTTCAGTCGTCGCCATCTTGATATGGTCCTTCTTAGATGTCCCCGGCGCCTGAGAGGGCGCGGGCGAATTCATTCGCGGCGAAGGGCTGCAGATCATCTTCGCTTTCGCCAACGCCAATGGCATGAACAGGCAGGCCAAATTTATCGGCGATTGCGACTAGTACGCCGCCCCGCGCCGTCCCGTCCAGTTTTGTCATCACCAGACCGGTGACGTTACAGACCTTGCCGAAAATCTCCACCTGGTTCAAAGCATTCTGGCCCGTTGTGGCATCCAGCACGAGAAGACAGGAATGCGGCGCGTCGGGTTCGAGCTTTTTTATGACCCGAAGAATTTTTTCAAGTTCGGCCATCAGGTCGGATTTATTCTGGAGCCGCCCGGCTGTATCGATCAGAAGCAGGTCCGCCCCATCGGCTTTTGCTTTTTCAAGTGCGCTGAAGGCGAGGCCAGCCGCATCGCCGCCCACCTTCGTGGTGACCACGTCGCACCCTGTGCGCTGTCCCCAGATTTGAAGCTGCTCCACCGCTGCCGCGCGGAAGGTATCCCCCGCGGCGAGAACCACTTTCTTGCCTGCCGCTCGATATTGCTTGGCGAACTTGCCGATCGTCGTTGTCTTGCCTGAGCCATTGACCCCGACCACCAAAACGACGTGAGGCTTGCAGTTCTCATCAAGAAGGAAGGGAGCCGCCACCGGATCAAGGATTGCGGTGACTTCCTCCGCAAGCGCCGCGCGGATTTCCTCCGGTGCGATTTCCTTGTCATAGCGGGTTTTTGCAATATTGGCGGCAATCCGTGCGGATGTTGCCACACCAAGGTCAGCGCTGATAAGAAGTTCCTCCAGCTCCTCGATGACATCATCGTCGAGCTTGCGCTTGGTAAAGATATCGGTGATCCCACCGGAAATCGCGGAAGAGGAACGTTTAAGCCCGTCCCGCAGGCGACTGAACCAGCCTTTTTTCTCTTTTGTTTCGCTCATTGGCCTTTATTCTCGGCAGGTGCTGCAAAGACTTTTTTGCCGTCTGTTCCGGTTATTCGGACGGGAATGATCTCACCGCCGATTGCCGTGAACTCAAGTTCAACCGGCGCATAATGGCTCGTCCGGCCCGTTGTTTCATTCTCAACGAGGACGGATTGCTCAGTCCCGACGAGGCTTTTCAGGAAGCGCGCAAGGTTAAGGTCGCCAGCGGCCCGAAGATCAGCGGCGCGCGCTTTCCGGATGTCTCCCGGAATCTGCGGCATCTTCGCGGCCGGTGTACCGGGACGGGCCGAATAGGGGAACACATGCATATAGGCGATGTCACATTCCTCAATCAGCTTGAGGCTGTTGGCCGCCATCTCGTCTGTTTCGGTCGGGAATCCCGCGATGATATCCGCGCCAAAGACAACATCCGGGCGGAGCCGTCGGGCCTTTTCAACGAAAGTATAGACGTCGTCGCGAAGATGCCGCCGTTTCATCCTTTTCAGGACCATATCATCGCCTGCCTGGAGGCTGATATGCAGGTGCGGCATCAGGCGCGGTTCCGTCTCGATCAATCGCCAGAGATCATCATCCACTTCCACCGGATCGAGGGAGGAGAGGCGAAGCCGCTCCATTTCTGGCACGGCGGCGAGAAGACGGCGGCACATCTGACCGAGAGTTGGGGTGCCTGGCAAATCCTCCCCATAGGCGGTGATATCCACGCCGGTCAGGACAAATTCCTTATAGCCATTCCCGGTGAGGGAGCGGGCCTGATCGACAATTGCACCCATCGGCACGGAACGGCTGTTCCCGCGACCATAAGGAATGATGCAGAAGGTGCAGCGATGGTTGCAGCCATTCTGAATTTGCAGAAACGCACGGGCACGGCCATCGAATCCTTCGATAAGATGCCCCGCCGTCTCCTCGGCTGACATGATGTCATTGACCTGCATCCGCTCCGCCTGCTCCAGACCGAAGGATTGCGGCTCCAGCTTCTCCATATTGCCGAGAATCTGGTCAACCTCTGCCATATTGGCGAATTGCTCGGGCTTGGTTTGCGCGGCACAGCCGGTAACGATGATCTTGGCGCCGGGATGCTCCCGTCGGGCTTTACGGACAGCCTGCCGGGCCTGGCGTTCTGCTTCGTTCGTAACGGCACAGCTATTGATGATGACCGCATTGGTCAGTCCCGCCGACATCGCATGTCCGCGCATTACTTCGGATTCATATGTATTCAGGCGGCAACCGAAGGTGATAATTTCGGGCGCAGCAAGCGGCTTGATCTCACCCATCACGCTGCCCCTTTTAAAAGATCCGGGCCAAGCACGCCGTGATAGGATGTCGCAATAGGGCCGCCCATGAAAACATGCCCATTGTCGCCGATCCGCATATTGAGCGGGCCACCGTTCAGGCGCAATGTTGCTTCTTTTCCTGTTACGCCTCTTAGATTTGCGGCCACCATAGTGGCGCAGGCTGCGGATCCGCAGGCGAGCGTGATGCCAACACCGCGTTCCCAAACACGCAAGCGGATATCACCATTGGCCAATTTACTGGCAACGCTGATATTGGCTTTCTCGGGAAAGAGAGGGTCTGTCTCTGCAAGGGGACCCCATTTTTCAAGGTCAACAGCTTCGGCGTCTTCGACAAAGAAGATCGCATGGGGGTTGCCCATGTTCACGCCAACCGGATCACTGAGCGGCCCAATGGTGAGGTTGATATGTTCCGTATCCTCCTCCCGGGAGAGGGGGATGTCGTTCCAGCTCAGTTTCGGAACTCCCATATCGATCACGATATGCTGGCGGTCTTCCGTTGTTCCAGCAAGAAATCCTGCTCGCGTCTCTATTGTGACGGCATTCTTATCCGCCTCCTCCATGAGGAGATGGGCAACGCAGCGGGTCGCGTTGCCGCAAGCCTCTGCCTCGCTGCCATCGGCGTTATAGATACGCATAAAGATGTCAGCATTATTCGCCGTCGGTTCCATAACGATTAACTGGTCGTAACCCACGCCCCGATGCCTGTCCGCAATGGCACGGAACGCTGGTCCTGGGAGATCGGGCAGCGCTGTGCGTCCGTCAATAATGACGAAATCATTGCCAAGGCCATGCATCTTTATGAACGGTATCTGTTCCATAACCCGCGATATAGGCGTTTCGGCGCGTCCGGTCCAGCATATTTATCACTGTGGATTGGTGAGTTCTGCTTGACTTATGACGGGGTCTATGGCTAATTCCGGCCAATCACGACAACCGAGTCGCAACATAGAAGTGCCGTAACCGGTATCCGCCAGCCCGCGAGTTTCGCGCCCTGGCGTTTTTTGCGTTGTTTGGTTCGGTTGTCAGAATTAGGGTTTTGAACGGGTTTAAGGCCGAATGTTTGAAAGTTTGACAGGCAGACTGGGTGATGTACTTGGGCGGTTGACCAAGCGCGGCGCACTCACGGAAGCAGACGTCACGGAAGCATTGCGCGAAGTCCGCGTTGCTCTCCTTGAGGCGGATGTTGCGCTGCCCGTTGTCAAAAGCTTTGTCAAACGCGTCAAGACCAGAGCGGTGGGTACGGAAGTTCTGAAGTCCGTCAACCCGGCGCAGATGGTGATCAAGGTTGTCCATGACCAGCTGATCGAAATGCTGGGATCGGAACAGCAGGAGCTTAACCTCGTCGCGGTTCCGCCGGTTGTCTATATGATGGTCGGCCTGCAAGGTTCCGGTAAAACAACCTCGACCGCGAAAATCGCTAAATGGCTGACGGAGAAGCAGGGCAAGAAGGTCATGATGGCCTCTCTCGACGTGCGTCGCCCGGCCGCTCAGGAACAGCTCAAGATTCTGGGTGAGCAGACGAATATCGCGACCCTGCCGATCATCGAAGGGCAAATGCCGGTCGATATCGCGAAGCGCGCCGTTCAGTCGGCGAAGCTGCAGGGCATCGATGTGGTCTTGCTCGATACCGCGGGCCGGTTACATGTAGACGAATCCCTGATGGCGGAGATGGACGCCGTCCATAAGGAAAGTCGTCCGACGGAAACCTTGCTGGTTGTTGACAGCCTGACCGGTCAGGATGCGGTCAATGTGGCCGAGCAGTTCAAATCGCGCGTTGATGTCACTGGTATTGTCATGACCCGGATTGATGGTGACGGGCGCGGCGGTGCGGCCCTGTCCATGCGCGAAGTCACGGGCTGCCCGATTAAGCTCCTAGGTACCGGCGAAAAGCTGGATGAGTTGGAGGCTTTCCACCCGGACCGTATTGCCAATCGTATTCTTGGCATGGGCGATATTGTCTCGCTGGTCGAAAAGGCTGCCGAGACAATCGAGAAGGACGAGGCCGAAAAACTTGCCCTTAAGATGCAGAAGGGCATGTTTGACCTTGATGATCTGGCGAGCCAGCTGCGTCAGATGCGTAAAATGGGTGGCATGAGCAGCCTTGTTGGTATGCTGCCCGGTGTTGGCAAGATGAAGAAACAGCTGGACAGCGCCAATCTTGATGACAAGTTGCTGGTCCGTCAGGAAGCGATGATCCAGTCGATGACGCCGAAGGAACGGCGCAACCCGCAAATTATTGCCGCCTCCCGCAAGAAACGTATTGCGGCGGGATCGGGCATGTCAGTTCAGGATGTCAACCGTCTGCTCAAACAGCATAAGCAGATGGCAGGCATGATGAAAAAAGTGAAGAAGCTTGGCAAAAAAGGCATTGCACGCGGAGGCATGCAGGGGCTTTTGCCGCCAGGAATGAAGTTTTAATCGAAATTGAGTTTGTTAAAGGAAAGAGCGTAATATGGCACTTAAAATTCGCCTTACTCGTCAGGGCGCGAAAAAGCGTCCCTTCTATCGCGTTGTTGTTGCAGAAGCCAGCAGCCCCCGTGATGGACGGTATATCGAGCGTCTGGGCACCTACAACCCGATGCTCCCGAAGGATGATGAAAACCGCGTGTCCCTGAACGGGGAGCGTATCCAGCACTGGATCGGCAATGGCGCGAAAGCAACGGATCGTGTGGCCCATTTGATGGCGAGCGCAGGTCTCGGTGAAAAGCCGGTTCGCAACAACCCGGAAAAAGCCAAGCCAAAAGCCAAGGCACAGGAACGGTTGAAGGAGCAGGAAGAGGCACGTCAGGCAGCTAAGGAAGCTGAGGCGGAAGCTGCGGCCGCGCCTGCTGAAGAGGAAGCGCCGGCAGAAGAGCCAGCTGCAGAAGCGGAAGAAGCTCCAGTTGAGGAAGCCGCTGCTGAAGAGACTCCTGCTGAGGATGCGGATCAGAAGGCTGAGGCCTAAGGACGTACTCCCGTGCCTGAGGTCGGAATGCTGCTGATGGGCGTCATCGTCGGGGCCAAGGGCATCAAGGGTGAAGTGAAGATCAAAAGCTTCACTGAAAACCCGGAGGATGTAGCTGCCTATGGCCCTTTGATGGATGCGTCGGGAAAAACGGCCTTCACTCTGAAGGTCGTTGGCCTAAGCAAAGGTTTGCCGGTGGCGCGGATTAAGGGTATATCAGATCGCAACGCGGCCGAGGCCCTGAAAGGGACGGAGCTTTATGTGTCGCGGGACAGATTGCCCGAAACAGAGGAAGCGGAAGAATACTACCATGCGGACCTGATCGGTTTGCCGGTATTCTTTCAGGACGGAACGAAGTTCGGCACCATTCTGCGCCTGCATGATTTTGGCGCAGGGGATATGCTGGAGATTGTACCGGAGGGAAAAGGCGAGAAGGCTGCGGTCTTGGTTCCCTTCACCGTCGAGATGGTGCCGGAGGTGGATGTTTCAGGCGGCCGGGTCGTGGTTGAGTTAGGTGAGGACTTCTTTGAAGTTCCGGAAAACCCGGAGAGTGCGGCGAAGCCGTAACGCGGATCGAGATGGGAAAAGGGAATAGCGGATGGTTTGGACCGCTCATATTTTAAGCCTTTTCCCGGAGATGTTTCCGGGGCCGCTGGGCTTAAGTCTGGCGGGCAAGGGACTTGAAGAGAAAGCCTGGGACCTGACGGTCAGGAACATTCGCGATTTTGCCATCGGCAAGCATCGCAATGTTGATGACAGTCCTTTTGGTGGCGGCGCCGGAATGGTGATACGGCCGGATGTGCTGGGGCCCGCGATTGATGCGGCTCTTGCTACGTCTGAGGAAGTTAAGCGGGTGATCTATTTCAGTCCCCGTGGCCGGGTCATCGATCAGGCTTTTGTTCGGGAGCTGGCGGAGGGCCCGGGGGCTATTATGGTATGCGGTCGCTTCGAAGGGGTCGATCAGCGGGTATTGGAAACCCGCAATGTGGAAGAAGTCAGCCTTGGCGACTTCATTCTGTCCGGCGGCGAGATTGCGGCGCTGGCGCTATTGGATGCGGTGGTTCGCCTGCTGCCCGGTGTGACCGGGAACAGCGAGTCGCTGGAGGAAGAAAGTTTTGCGGACGGGTTATTGGAATATCCCCATTACACCCGCCCACCGGTCTGGGAAGACCGGGAAGTCCCGGAAGTTCTGCTGTCGGGGCATCATGAGAAAATCAAGGAATGGCGAAAACGCCAGTCTGAAGAGTTGACCAAGGAACGAAGGCGGGACCTGTGGGACCGTCGGAAGCGTAATTTTTGATAAAAGGGTGAAAGCCATGAATACGGTTGAAAAGCTAGAGCAAGAGCAAATCGAGAAACTCACAGCAGAACGTCCTGTGCCTGAGTTTCGTGCAGGAGATACTCTCCGGGTGCATGTAAAGGTTGTTGAAGGCACGCGTGAGCGTATCCAGGCCTTTGAAGGTGTCTGCATTGCCCGCAATGGCGGCGGCATCAATGCGAACTTCACGGTTCGGAAAATTTCCTACGGCGAAGGCGTTGAGCGTATTTTTCCGCTCTATTCCCCGCGTATTGACCATATTGAAGTGATCCGTCAGGGCGTTGTCCGCCGGGCGAAGCTTTATTACCTGCGCGAACTGCGTGGTAAGAAGGCTCGTATCCGCGAACGTCGTGAAGACCGCTACGGGAACAAGAGCGGCGAATAGTCGGCCGATTGGCGCGCCTGCGGGAAATGAATGAATAAGAAAAACTGACGATTTGCGAGGATAGAAAATGGGAACCCCTAGAACCTTGTACGATAAAATCTGGGATAGTCACGTTGTCGATCAACTGGAAGACGAAGCCTATATTTTATACATCGACCGTCATCTTGTTCATGAAGTAACCAGTCCGCAGGCCTTTGAAGGATTGCGGATCGCGGGGCGGAAAGTTCGTCGCCCCGACGCGACCTTCGCGGTTGCCGACCATAACGTCCCGACCAAGGATATCGAAAAGGGAATTACCGACCCCGAAAGCAAGCTTCAGGTGGACACGCTTGAGGCCAATACTGCGGAATTCGGCGTTCCCTATTTCTCCATGACCGATGACCGGCGCGGAATTGTCCACATCATCGGGCCGGAGCAGGGGTTGACCCTGCCGGGCATGACGATCGTATGTGGTGATTCTCATACCTCAACCCATGGGGCGTTTGGCTCTCTGGCGCATGGCATCGGAACCTCCGAGGTTGAGCATGTATTGGCGACCCAGACCTTGGTTCAGGAAAAAGCCAAAAACATGCGGGTGACCGTGCATGGCGACCTCCCTCCCGGAGTGACGGCGAAAGATGTTGCCCTTGCCATTATTGGCAAAATCGGAACGGCCGGTGGCACAGGCCATGTTATTGAATATGCGGGGGATGCAATCCGTGCCCTTTCCATGGAAGGGCGGATGACGCTCTGTAATATGACGATCGAGGCGGGCGCGCGCGCCGGCCTGATTGCGCCGGACGAAACCACTTTCGACTATATCAAGGGTCGTCCTTACGCCCCGAAGGCCGGCGCGTTCGAACAGGCCGTCGCGTACTGGAAGACGCTGAACTCTGACGAAGGTGCAAAATTTGACACCGAAGTCGAACTCGATGCGAGTGAATTGATTCCCTATGTGACCTGGGGGACCAGCCCAGAAGATGCGTTGCCAATTACTGGCTCAGTCCCTGCGCCAAGTGATTTTGCCGATGAAGGCAAGCGCGGAGCTGCGGAACGGGCGCTTAAATATATGGGCCTGACGGCGGGCATGAAGCTTTCCGATATCGAAGTCGACCATGTTTTTATCGGCTCCTGCACCAATGGCCGGATCGAGGACTTGCGCGCCGTTGCGAAGATCATCGAAGGCAAGAAAGTCAAATCCACGGTGAATGCGATCATTGTGCCGGGATCCGGACTGGTCAAAATTCAGGCAGAAGATGAAGGGCTCGACAAGATATTCGAGGCCGCTGGATTTGAATGGCGTCAGCCGGGCTGCTCCATGTGCCTGGCCATGAACCCGGACAAGCTGGCGCCGGGGGATCGTTGTGCGTCGACCTCCAACCGAAACTTTGAGGGGCGTCAGGGACAGGGCGGACGGACCCATCTGGTAAGCCCGGCGATGGCCGCCGCCGCCGCAGTGACCGGACATCTGACGGACGTGCGGGAATTGGATTAAGGGAAAAAGAAAATGGAAAAATTCAATAAGCTGACAGCGGTCGCCGCGCCCATGCCTTTGGTCAATATTGATACCGATATGATCATTCCCAAGCAGTATTTGAAAACCATTCAGCGCAAAGGCCTCGGAAAAAACCTGTTTGCTGAAATGCGCTATAATGATGATGGTACTGAAGTAGAGGATTTTGTCCTTAATCAGCCAGCCTATCGCAACGCCGAAATCCTTGTGGCGGGCGATAATTTCGGCTGTGGGTCGAGTCGGGAGCATGCGCCTTGGGCGTTGCTCGATTTCGGGATCCGTTGTGTGATTTCAACAAGCTTTGCCGATATCTTCCACAATAACTGCTTCCGCAATGGAATTTTGCCAATTGAAGTATCGCCAGAAGATCTCAGTAAATTGATGGAAGATGCGGAGCGCGGTGCCAATGCGACCATATCTATTGATCTGGAGGCTCAGGAAATCCGGGGACCAGACGGCGGTGTCATTCATTTTGAGATTGACCAATTCAACAAGCATTGCCTGTTGACGGGGCTTGATGAAATTGGCCTTACCCTGAAGAAGGAAGACAAGGTCGCGGAATATGAAGAAACCCGCAAAATGCAGCAGCCCTGGCTGTAATCTGAGTTCCGGTAATTAGAGAGTGAATTGTTATGACATCAAATAAATCCCTGTTGATCCTGCCCGGCGACGGCATCGGCCCGGAAGCCATGGGCGAAGTGCGCCGCATCGTAAACTGGATGGAAGATAACCGCGCTGTTTCCTTCGATGTTGACGAAGATCTCGTCGGCGGTTCATCTATCGACAAGCACGGCATTCCGGTTACGGATGAAGTCGTTGAGAAAGCGCAGAATGTGGATGCGGTCCTGCTCGGCGCAGTTGGCGGGCCGAAATGGGATAATCTCGATTTTTCAATCAAGCCGGAGCGCGGCCTTTTGCGCCTTCGCAAGGATCTGGAGCTTTTCGCGAACCTCCGTCCGGCGGTCTGTTTTGATGCGCTGGTGGATGCATCCAGCCTGAAGCCGGAACTGGTAAGCGGTCTCGACATCATGATCATTCGTGAGCTCACCGGCGGCGTTTATTTCGGGGAGCCACGCGGGATTGAGGATCTCGGGAACGGTATCCGTCGGGGCGTGAATACGCAAGTCTACACGACGCCGGAAATTCACCGTGTTGCGCGTGTCGCCTTTGAACTGGCGAAGAAGCGTGATAACCGCGTATGCTCCAGCGAGAAAGCCAATGTTATGGAATCAGGCGTTCTCTGGCGCGAGGAAGTCACGAAAATTGGCGAAACGGAATTCCCGGAAGTCGAGCTCAGCCATATGTATGCGGATGCGGCGGCGATGGAGCTTGTCCGCAAGCCAAAACAGTTTGATGTGATCGTTACCGACAACCTGTTCGGTGATATTCTCTCCGACTGTGCGGCAATGTTGACCGGTTCCCTTGGTATGCTGCCGTCGGCTTCCTTAGGCGATGTCGATGAGACGGGACGCCGCAAAGCGCTTTATGAGCCAGTCCATGGGTCAGCCCCGGATATTGCGGGCCAGAATATCGCGAACCCCATCGCGACCATCCTCTCTTATGCCATGGCGTTGCGCTATAGCTTCGATATGGGCAGTGAAGCGGATCTTGTGGAAGCGGCAGTGCAAAAAGTGCTTGCAAGTGGTATTCGCACTGGCGATATCATGTCAGCGGGCATGACGCAGGTGTCGACCACGGAAATGGGCGACGCTATTATCCGTGAGTTGGACAAGGCAAACGGCTAATTCCTGATATATTGCGCGATTGATTTAACCCCCGGTGCGGAGATGCCGGGAAATAGAAGAGATTAAGATCATGGGATACAGAGTTGCGGTTGTCGGTGCCACCGGGAATGTGGGCCGCGAAATGCTGAATATTTTGCATGAAAGACAATTTCCGGTGACGGAAGTTATCGCGCTCGCCTCAAAACGTTCTGTCGGGCGCGAGGTCTCCTTTGGTGATAAGACGCTGAAGGTGAAGGCACTGGATGATTTTAATTTCACAGGGATAGATTTTGCTCTCTTTTCCGCAGGCGGAACTGTATCTGCAAAATACGCTCCGATTGCGGCCGCGCAAGGTGCGATTGTCATCGACAATTCCTCGCATTTCCGGATGGATCCGGATGTGCCGCTGGTTGTCCCGGAAGTAAATCCACAGGATGCCGCTGGTTATACCCGGAAGAACATTATCGCGAACCCGAACTGCTCGACCGCGCAGCTTGTTGTGGCGTTGAAGCCGTTGCATGACGTAGCAACGATCAAGCGCGTCGTGGTTTCTACCTATCAGTCGACTTCGGGTGCGGGGAATGAGGGGATGGATGAATTGTTCACCCAGACCAAGGGCATCTATGTAAACGATACGCCGACACCATCAAAATTCACCAAGCAGATCGCCTTTAACGTGATCCCGCATATTGATGTCTTCATGGACGACCGTTACACCAAGGAAGAATGGAAGATGATGGTCGAGACCAAGAAGATCGTCGACCCGAAGATCAAGCTTACGGCTACTTGCGTGCGCGTGCCGACATTCGTCGGTCATGCCGAAGCTGTTAATATCGAGTTTGAGAACGAGTTGAGCGCGGATCGCGCGCGGGAAATCCTGCGTGAGTCTCCGGGCATTATGGTTGTCGATAACCCCGAAGAAAATGGTTATGTAACACCCGTCGAATGTGTCGGTGACTACGCTACCTTTATCTCGCGTATTCGCGACGATGCGACAATTGAGAATGGCATCAACCTTTGGTGTGTTTCGGATAACCTTCGTAAGGGCGCGGCGCTTAACACAGTTCAGATTGCGGAACTGGTTGGGCGCGAATATTTGAAAAAAGCGGCCTAGTCGCTCCAAAGACATTTAATCAAGCCAGCCTGACGCAATTAAAATAAGCGTCAGGCTGGCTTGTTCATTTTTAGCCGTTGTCATAGTCTTTCAGGATATAAGAACAGCCGGTCGGCTGTTTGCAATCTCCGGAGGTCGTTATGACGGCACATACTCTGAAATTCTCCGCATCACTTCTTATCTGTCTGGCGGCAATGCTGGCGGTAATCTCTCCGGCAATGGCGCGGGATATTTTTGTTAATCCGCAAGCCCCTGTAAATGGAGCTGACGGCAGCAAGGAGTCGCCCTGGAAAAGCCTGCAATCGATTCTAGACGATGATATTGTTAAAGCCGGAGATCGGGTGATGCTGGAAGGCGGAGATTATGGCCGCCTTGTCATTCAGAACAGGGAAATGTCCGAAATGACATCGGTCGTTGTCTCCGACGATCAGCAGGCGACATTCGAGAATGTTGAGATCAAGGGGAGTGCCAATTGGGCTCTAACGGGCTTCACGGTGACGTCGGAAGGATTTCGAGAGCCGGACGAAAGATATCATGTCCGTATCGACAAGAATTCCCATCATATCAACATAGACAGCTTCACCATTTATACGGTTGAAGATATTTCTGACTGGTCCACCGATGACTGGAATGAGAAGGCGCTGGATGGCATATTTTCTGAGGCGGAACATGCGGACATTCGCAATAACAAGATCAGGAATGTAAATTTCGGGATTTCGACGCTCGGTAAGCATAGCATTGTCGCACGGAATGAGGTGAAGAATTTCTCCGGTGATGGCTTGCGCGGGCTGGGCGATCACAGCTTATTCGAGGAAAATGTCGTAAAGAACTGCTATCAGGTAAACTCAAATCATTCAGACGGATTTCAGTCATGGTCAACTGGCGCGGACGGGCGTCCCGGAACCGGCGTGATAAAAGATGTGACCTTTCGCCGTAACCTGATCCTGAATTTTGAGGATTTTTATCAGCCCTACGTCTGTAAGCTGGAGGGGATTGGGCTTTTTGATGGTGTCTATGAAGACTGGACTATTGAGAATAATATTATCGCTGTCGATAACTGGCATGGAATATCGGTTTTCGGCGCGCGGAATGTCCGGATAAAGAACAACACGGTGATGGATATCGACTATTTCCCGCCGGGCCCAGCCACAATCACAATCATCTCTGTCTCAGAAGGCGATCCGGAAGATGCCAGCCTTGTTGCCAATAACGTCGCGAATGAGATAAAAATCGAAGGGGAGGGCGTTGAGCGTTTCGGCAATATAGAAATTGACGACCTTGATGATGTGTTTGTTGATATCGATGATGGAGATCTTCGTCTGCCCGAGGATAGTGAGGCCATCGACAATGGAGAGCCGGATCCGGAGATGACGGTTGATTATTTCGGCAACCCGCGGCCGTCAGGAAAGGGACTGGATGTGGGTGCCGTGGAGTTGCAGCAATGAAGCATCGATCCATCGGCATGTGAAACGCAAGCATTTTTGTCCCTTGTTGTTGCGTCGCAATAAAAACCCTTTATGATGCGCCCCGCATCTCTTAATTTGCTGAAGTTATTTGAATAGGGCGTCGCGCCCGAGGGACTAACAATGACAAAAAACATTCGCCCCCGCCGTTCGGTTCTTTATATGCCGGGTTCTAACGCCCGCGCCCAGGAAAAAGCAAAGACACTTGTCGCAGATGCGCTAATCCTTGATCTTGAAGATGCGGTTGCGCCGGACGCGAAGGCAGACGCCCGCGAAATCGTCTGCGCTAACGCGGCCTCGGGTGACTACGGCAATCGCGAAATCATCATTCGGGTCAACGGACTTGATACCCCGTGGGGGAAGGATGACATTATCGCGGCAGCCAAAGCGGGCCCCGATGCGATCCTGCTTCCCAAAGTTGAAAGCGCCGCGCAAGTCCAGATGCTCGAAAAAATCATGATGGAGGCTGGCGCGCCGGAGACAACGACAATCTGGTGCATGATGGAAACGCCGCTCGGTATTCTGAAAGCAGAAGAAATCGCTTCCGCAAGCCCGCGTGTTGACTGCTTCGTTATGGGCACCTCCGATCTTGTGAAGGATCTTCAGGCACAGCATACACCGATGCGCCTACCTGTTATTACCTCTCTTGGCCTTTGCTTGCTTGCGGGGCGTGCCTATGGCCTTACCGTTCTGGATGGTGTTTATCTCGACCTCGCGGATGAGGATGGATTCCACGGCTCCTGTGTGCAGGGGCTGGAACTCGGCTTCGATGGGAAGACCCTGATCCATCCGAAACAGCTCGCCCCGACGAATGAGGTGTTCGCTCCTTCGGAAGAAGAGGTGGCGCATTCCCGAAAAGTTATTGAGGCGTTTGAAGCCGCCGAGAAAGAAGGCAAGGGCGTTGTTCTGGTCGACGGCAAGCTTGTCGAAAACCTCCATGTTGAAATTGCAAAAGCAAAGGTCGCCATGGCCGATGCCATTGCGGCCGCGGCCGAGTAAGGAGAGGGAATTTGATGAGCAAAACCAATCCCGGAAATTACTTCGAAGATTTCAAGATCGGACAGGTGCTCGATCATGCAACACCGCGGACCATTACCGAAGGGGATGTCTCTCTCTATACCGCGCTTTATGGCGGGCGCTTTGCGTTGCAATCGGCGGACAGCTTTGCCATGGAATGTGGCCTTGAGGCCGCACCGATTGACGATCTTCTGGTTTTTCATATCGTCTTCGGCAAAACGGTTCCCGATGTCTCCCTGAATGCCGTTGCGAATCTCGGCTATGCGGATGTGCAGTTCAAGGCGCCGGTTTTCCCGGGCGATACGGTCAGGACAAGTTCAACGGTGATTGGCCTTAAGGAAAACTCAAACGGTAAAACGGGTGTCGTCTATGTCCGTTCCACTGGAACCAACCAGATGGGCGCCATCGTTCTTGATTATGTCCGCTGGGTTATGGTCCGCAAAAAGGATGAAAATGCACCCGCACCGGAAGCCGTTGTACCGGAGTTGCCGGATCGTGTGGATCCCGTGCAGATTTCCCTGCCGCAGGGGATTGATTTCTCCGGCTATGATGCGACGCTTGCCGGGTCTCCTCATTATTTCGAGGATTACGAAGTTGGCGAGAAGATTGATCACGTGGACGGCATGACGATCGAGGAAGCCGAGCATATGATGGCGACCCGGCTGTATCAGAACACCGCCAAGGTCCATTTTAACCAGCATCAGATGCAGAATGACCGTTTTGGTCGTCGCTTGATCTATGGTGGTCATATCATCAGCCTCGCGCGCGCACTCTCCTTCAATGGCCTTGGCAATGCCCAGCTTATCGGGGCGATCAATGGCGGGTCCCATACGGCTCCGACATTTGCCGG
>NZ_JARGOQ010000007.1:59718-86524 GCF_029233945.1 Sneathiella sp.
TTATCAGCGAGAAAGACTTCCAAATGGCGAAAATTGAAAGACCGCTGTCGCCACATCTGCAGATATACAAACCGCAGATCACGATGGTTACCTCAATAACGCATCGCGCGACGGGTATCGCTCTCGGGGTGGGGACGCTGTTGCTGGCGTGGTGGCTGATTGCAGTTGTAACCGGGCCGAATGCTTACGCTACGGTCACCGCGTTTATGACCTCCTGGTTCGGGCAGATTATACTGTTCGGCTTTACCTGGTCGCTGTTCTATCATCTGTGCAACGGTATTCGTCATCTCTTCTGGGATATGGGGAAGGGGTTTGAGTTGCCGACCATGCGGAAATCAGGCATGGCGGCGATTATCGCCTCCGTCGTTCTGACCCTGCTCACCTGGATCATCGCCTACTCAATGGGAGCCTGAATTATGGGAATGAGAGCCCCGCTTAAAAATGTCCGCGGTCTGGGTTCCGCGAAGGAAGGCACGACGCATTGGTGGTATCAGAAAGTGACAGCCATCGCCCTGATTCCGCTTTTCCTGATCGCTCTTGGCTGTTTCATCAGCCTGATTGGCGCGGAGTACACCCATGTACGCTATGTGCTGGGCCAACCTTTCATATCCCTTGTGATGCTGTTGTTGATTGTGGCGATGTTTTATCACCTCAAACTCGGCATGCAGGTTGTTATTGAAGATTATATTCATACGGAAAGCACGAAAGTATTTCTGTTGCTACTTAACAGTTTTTTCTGCGCAATCGTCGGCCTGGCCTCTGCGCTTGCAATATTGAAGCTGGCGCTCGGGGGATAAAGAGAAGATCATGTCAGAAGCCTATCCAATTACAGAACATAAATATGACGTGGTCGTCGTCGGCGCGGGCGGTGCGGGCTTGCGTGCGACCATGGGCATGGCGGCGGCTGGCCTGAAAACGGCGGCGGTCACTAAAGTATTCCCAACACGGAGCCATACTGTTGCCGCACAAGGCGGTATTTCCGCCTCGCTTGGCAACATGGGCGAAGATAACTGGCAATGGCATATGTATGACACAGTCAAGGGGTCTGACTGGCTCGGTGATCAGGACGCCATTGAATATATGTGCCGCGAAGCTCCGGCCTCAGTGCTGGAGCTTGAACAGTTCGGGATGCCCTTCAGCCGGACTGAAGAAGGCAAGATTTATCAGCGTGCCTTTGGCGGCATGACGACAGAGTTCGGTGAAGGCCCGGCCGCGCAGCGCACATGCGCCGCAGCCGACCGGACCGGCCATGCCATGTTGCATACGCTCTACAGTCAGAGCCTCAAGCATGACACAGAGTTCTTTATCGAGTATTTCGCGCTCGACCTGATCATGGACAAGGATGGCGCTTGCAAGGGCGTGCTCTGCCTCTGCCTTGAAGATGGCACCTTGCATCTTTTCCGCGCGCATATGGTGGTTCTGGCAACAGGCGGTTATGGTCGCACTTTCTTCTCTTGCACCTCTGCACATACCTGTACAGGGGATGGCGGCGGCATGGTGCTGCGCGCCGGACTGCCGCTTCAGGATATGGAGTTTATCCAGTTCCATCCAACCGGCATTTATGGCGCGGGTTGCCTGATCACCGAAGGTGTACGTGGTGAAGGAGGTTTCCTTGTCAATGGTGAAGGTGAGCGGTTTATGGAGCGCTATGCGCCTCATGCAAAGGATTTGGCGAGCCGGGATGTGGTATCTCGGTCGATGACCATTGAAATCCGCGAAGGCCGCGGTGTTGGCCCCCGGAAAGATCATATCTATCTGCATCTTGATCATCTTGATCCGGCTATGATTGACGAACGCCTGCCCGGCATCTCGGAAAGCGCGCGGATCTTCGCCGGCGTCGATGTGCATAAGGAGCCAATTCCCGTTCTGCCAACAGTGCATTACAATATGGGCGGCATTCCCACGAATTATCATGCGGAAGTCGTCGATTTGAAAGATGGCAATCCGGATGCGATTGTCCCGGGCCTGATGGCGGTAGGCGAGGCAGCTTGCGTTTCTGTGCATGGCGCGAACCGTTTGGGATCAAATTCCCTGATTGACCTGGTTGTCTTCGGCCGGGCGGCCGCGCTTCGGGCGAAAGATGTTGTCACACCGGGCGCGTCTCATGCGCCGTTGCCGGCAGATGCCTGTGATGAGGCTCTCGGGCGCCTTGACAAGTTCCGCAATGCAAATGGCGACAGCTCGACGGCGAGTATTCGCGATAATATGCAGCGGGTGATGCAGGACGACTGCGCCGTATTCCGCACCAGCAAGACATTGCTTGAAGGGGTGGATAAAATTAACAAGGTCTGGGATCAGATGCCAGACATCAAGACGACAGACCGATCATTGATTTGGAACTCCGATCTTGTGGAAACGCTGGAACTGGACAATCTGATCCGGCAGGCCGTCGTTTCCATGACGGCGGCAGAGAACCGTAAAGAGAGTCGCGGGGCGCATGCCCATGAAGATTTCCCCGATCGCGACGATGAAAACTGGATGAAACACACGCTCACCTATCACAGCGATAAAGGCGGAGTGAAGCTCGATTACCGACCGGTGCATGATTATACGCTGACGGATGAGATCGATTACATCAAACCAAAGGCACGTGTGTATTAAGCGCGTTAGGAATGAAACATGGTTGAACTGACATTACCAAAAAATTCTCGGGTAGGTACTGGCAAAACACATCCGAAGCCGGATGGTGTGACGAATACCAAGACATTTAATGTCTATCGCTGGTCCCCGGACGATAACCAGAACCCGGCCATTGATACCTATCATGTCGATCTCGATACCTGCGGGCCGATGATTCTGGACGGGCTGATCAAGATCAAGAACGAGATTGATCCGACCCTGACATTTCGCCGTTCCTGCCGGGAGGGGATTTGCGGCTCCTGTGCGATGAACATCAATGGGACGAACACTCTGGCTTGCACCACGGGCATGGATGAGGTGGACGGGGACATCAATATCTATCCGCTCCCGCATCAGCCGGTGGTGAAGGATCTGGTGCCGGACCTTACCAATTTCTACGCGCAATATGCCTCAATCCAGCCTTGGCTTCAGGCGGAAACGCCCTCCCCGTCTAAGGAACGCTTGCAGTCTAAGGAAGACCGCGAAAAGCTCGATGGGCTCTATGAATGTATTCTATGCGCCTGCTGTTCCACCTCCTGCCCGAGCTATTGGTGGAATTCAGATCGGTTCTTGGGTCCGGCCATCCTGTTGCAGGCCTACCGCTGGATCATTGACAGCCGGGATGAGAATACGGGAGAACGTCTTGATAATCTCGAAGACCCGTTCCGGCTCTATCGCTGCCATACCATCATGAACTGCGCAAACACCTGCCCCAAGGGTCTCAACCCGGCCAAAGCCATCGCCGAGATCAAAAAAATGATGGTGGAACGCCGGTAATTGGTTCTGTGAGTTTAAGAAAATTGGCGCTGGATTGAGGCCAATTTGTCGATTAAGTAAGGCCGCTCTTTGTAGCGGCCTTTTTTTATGGAATAAGCCTATGTATGTCCCTCCGCATTTTTCTGTTCCGGGGAAGGAAACCCTGATCCGGCTCCTGCCCGAGGCGAGTTTCGCGCTTCTGGTCTCTGTTGGGGAGGATGGCGCGCCCATCGCCACTCATCTTCCCTTTTCATATGACGCGGATCGCGGAGAGCATGGGACCTTGATTGCCCATATGGCCCGGGCCAATCCACATGGGAAGTTGCTCGAGCAAGGCGAAGTGCTGGTCATTTTTCAAGGGCCACATGCCTATATCTCTCCAAGTTACTACGCGACAGATGTAAACGTGCCGACCTGGAATTATGTGGCGGTACATGCCTATGGCACGCCTAAAATTATCGAGGATGCGGGTGCTGTGCGCCGATTGCTGGAACGGCTGACGTTAGAGAATGAAAGAGAGATGCCAAATCCTTGGAGCCCGGACCAGTTTGATCCAAAACGGCTTGCCGGACTGATGCGGGGCATTATCGCCTTCGAAATTCCCATCGACCGGATTGAGGGGAAAGCCAAGCTCGGCCAGAATAAATCAGCCGAGGATCAAGCCGCCGTAAAGGCCGCCATTGGCGAGCTATGGTAAATTTGCTTCACCGTCGCAAAATCAAACCAACCAAAGACAGAATATATTGATTCAAGTACTACTATGGGGAATATTTTTCCTAATTTTGTAGATAGCCAAGGATTGAGCGATGTCAGATAACAGCAGCCGGACGGTGATGGGTCCCGGGCCAGAGAGTGACAGTCAGGTACGGGTTATTCTCGCCGGATTGGTTGGGAATGTTATGGAATGGTATGACTTTGCCATCTATGGTTATTTTGCCGTTACCATTGGCAATTTATTCTTTCCCTCGGATGATCCTGCAGTGTCATTGCTTTCTTCATTTGGCGCTTTCGCAGCAGGATTTCTGGCCCGCCCCCTTGGCGGGATTGTTTTTGGACGGATTGGCGACATCATAGGCCGTAAGCGAGTGCTAACCCTGTCGGTGCTGGCCATGGCCATCCCGACGACGTTGATAGCTTTCTTGCCAACATATGAAACTATCGGCATTGCCGCGCCCATCTTGATCATTTTACTCAGAATTATACAGGGGCTGTCAGTTGGTGGCGAATATACAAGCTCTGTTGTTTTCCTTGTCGAGCGTGCACCGCCCCGCCGCCGGGCTTTTTTCGCAATTTGGGGCGTTTGGGGAGCTGTTCTCGGGGTTATGATGGGTTCCGCCGTCGGTGACGCGATCTCCACCATCCTGTCCGATGCAGAAATGGCGGATTGGGGCTGGCGTATTCCGTTTCTATTTGGGTCTCTTGTTGCAATTACCAGCTTGTTGGTTCGGCGCACGATTACGACGGATGAAGGCGCGGGCGAAGGTGCAAGCCCGGTAATTAGTACATTTTCTAAACATTCACTTACAGTGGTGAAAGTCGCTGCGCTAAACGTCGGGCAGGCTGTCGCGTTTTATGCTGTGTTTGTCTATGTAGTTACCTATGTCAAGGAAATTGACCATCTACCGTCAGCGACTGCGCTTGACCTGAATACCGGAAGCATGTCGTTATTGCTTGTCCTGTTGCCGATTGCCGCCTGGTTTTCGGATGTATTCGGTCGTCGGCCAATGATGATTACCGGTGCGCTTATCATGACGGCAGGCGCCGTGCCGCTTTTCCTGCTAATTCACTCTACCAACCCCCTCTTCATATTTTTGGGCGAGGTTGGCTTTGCTGTCGGTCTGTCGGTATTTATTGGCGGGCTTTGCGCAGCGAATGTTGAATTACTGCCCACCCATGTTCGCTGTACAGGTTTGGCATTTGCTTATAATGCATCCATTGGCGTATTTGGTGGTTTGACACCACTGATAGTAACGTGGTTGCTAACAGCAACGGGGGATCCAATTTCGCCGGCATACTGGATTGCAGCCGCCGGCGCTATATCACTAATCACTTCCGCTTTTTTCTATCGCGATACACGTGACACAGAATTGGAGGCTTCCAGTCCCTAGCCTGAAAATCTCATAATCTCGGCGACATCTTTAACGGACGAAATTGCCCTCGGATTTGCCTGCACAACCGGATGAGTGAGGGCGCCTGATTTTATCTCTGCGATTGCCTCATCGGATATCCCGAGGGTGCTGAGCTGATTTGGCAAGCCAAGTTTGCCAATAAATTCTTTCAAGGCCCGTGAGACATCTTCGGCGGATGATACTCCAAGAACTTTGGCAATTTTCGCCTGCGGGTCTCCGGTTTCCGGAAGATTATAGGCAAGAACTGCGGGCAGGAAAACGCAGGATGTAACCCCGTGCGGGACATGCCCGATCACGCCCAGCAGATAGCCGAGCCCGTGGCTTGCACCCATGCGGTAACGGGAAATACCTGCCGTTGAGTAATATACGCCAAGCTGGCTATTCGCCCGGTGGACAAGGCTTTCCGGGTCCTCTTTGGTGCCCTGCATGCCGGTATAGAGCAGACTTAGGCCCTTCAGGCAAAAATCAGCAATTTCCGGATCAACGCCCGGGGCGCAGACTGTCTCCACCGCATGATCGACGGCACGAATACCGGTCGAGAGCCAGAGCCGCTCAGGCGTATATTTGCTGAGGGTCGAGCTCAGGATGATGTGATCTGGCAGGAGATAAGCATGCGAAAAGCCGGTCTTTCGATTGGTGATACTGCTGGTCGCACCGGCAATCGGGGTAAACTCCGCACCCGACAGGGTCGTCGGAACGGCGATATGCTTGATCGGCCAGGAGGTAACGGCAAGCTCATGTCCAGTAGAGGTTAGCGCTTCGAGCTCCTCCGCGTCCTTGATATGAAGGTTCGCAACGAGCAGGGCGATTTTGCCGCCGTCGATAACACTGCCGCCGCCAACGGAAAGAAGATGGGTTGCCTCGCTTTCAGATATCGCCTTCGCGAGTTCAAAGACTTTTCCGTATGGCGTATGTTCGGTCAGGACGCTGACGACACCGGCAATTTTTTCACCAAAATTTTCTTTCAGTTCATCGATAACGGGAGAATTCGCGGCGAGAGAACGTGAGATAGAAACCAGAATGCGAGGGTTCGCCTCACTTCCAACAATGTCCGATATGGCCTTCGAGATATTCTGATTGATTGTCAGACGGCGTTTTATATTGGCCATGTCCGGAAATACGGGTTCGGTCATATTTTCCTGCCCTTATTGTTTTGCTTATTTGCTCCCTTTGAAATTATAGGCAGATAAGCCTGAAAAGGATACGGGGGATTACTATTTTCCCATGCGCCCTTTCAGGTAATCTTCCGATCGCATCTCCATCAGGCGCGAGACAGTCCGGGCAAACTCGAACTTTCCGTCGCCTTCGGGATAAAGGTTTTCCGCCTCTACCTCCGCTGAGATAACGAGATTGGCTCTGGCCTCATAAAGGATATCGACCAAAGCGACAAAGCGCTTGGATTCGTTGCGCCGGGCGGCGCTCAGCTGCGGGACATTTTCAAGAAGCAACGTATGGAAATGCTCGCTCAGGGTTAAATAGTCGGATGCCCCCAAGGGTCGCGCGCAAAGCTCTTCGAAGGTAAATCTGGCAACCCCACGGGCGGCCCTCGTTGCCTTCAGCTCCCGGCCCTGCGTCGTCAATGTCTGCGGCGCAAGGTCATATCCTTCCGTCATCTCGGTGAATATCCGATCCATCTCCGCCGCTGCGGTATTATCGAGCGGAGTGAAGTAAACCGGATGCTCCGCCAGCCGTTCCAGCCGGTAGTCGCGGCCGCCAGCCAGATGGAGAATATCGAGCTGCTCTTTCAGCAGCGCAATGAAGGGGAGAAACAGCTGCCGGTTCAAGCCGTCTTTATAAAGATCGTCAGGCACCCTATTGGATGTTGCCACAACGACAACGCCCCGGTCGAACAGCAACTCGAACAGGCGTCCGAGAATCATCGCATCCGCTACATCCGACACCTGAAATTCATCGAAGCAGAGAAGCCATGCCTGCTCGGTAATGAAGTTGGCAAGGGCGATGACCGGATCATCATTGTCCTTGTTCTCCTTTTGCCGTTCTTCATGCATGAAGGCATGGACCTCTAGCATGAAGGCGTGAAAATGCACCCGCCTTTTGTGGGCGACGGGTGCGGTTTCGAAAAAGAGATCCATCAACATGGATTTTCCGCGCCCGACATCTCCGTAAATATATAAGCCCTGAGGTGGTTCGACGCGCGGCTTGCGCGGCCCCAAGCGGAATATATGGGTCCATTTCGTGCTCGTGCCGGGGTCGTAGTTGACAAGACGCCGATGCAGGGTCTGGAGCTTTTCGATCGCCAACAGCTGTATCGGATCCTGCTGGAGCTGCTTACTCGCGATCAGTTTGCGATATGCGTCAAGGGGGCCGGTTACATCAGTCATGAAATGGAAAACATATCGATATTTGAATGTTAGAAAATTGGTGTCTGACACTGATCTGTACAGAGGTGTGCCGTTTCTGGCAACGGCCAGAGGGGGTTTTGATTCATTTTATACGAATTTTTGTCGGAGTAAGGCGTTTCTTAATGGCCATTAATCATCACTAATGCAGTGAACAGAAAGTATTTTGGCGTCCATAAAAAGAGTAATTTCACTGACTGTAAAAAATTGGCGATAATTTTCCACCGCGATCTTGCTCTTGATCGAGAAACGCGTTAGTACCCACAATAATATTCACAAGAGGACTTTCTGTCTTCTCAGAGAGCCCTCCAATCTTAAAGAATTCGGAGAATATAATGGCTCGAAAAAAAATTGCCCTGATCGGCAGTGGGAATATCGGCGGCACCCTTGCACATCTTGCCGGCCTGAAAGAACTTGGCGACATCGTTCTTTTTGATATCGCAGAAGGTTTGCCGCAGGGCAAGGCTCTGGATATCGCTTCTTCCTCTCCGGTTGACCGGTTTAACGCCAACATCTCCGGCGCCAATGACTACAGTGCAATTGAAGGTGCCGACGTCTGTATCGTTACGGCCGGTATTGCCCGCAAGCCCGGTATGAGCCGTGATGACCTGCTCGGCACCAACATCAAAGTTATGCAGTCCGTCGGCGAAGGCATCAAGAAGCATGCGCCGAACGCCTTTGTTATCTGCATTACCAACCCGTTGGACGCAATGGTCTGGGTGCTGCGTGAAAAATGCGGCCTGCCGCACAATATGGTTGTCGGTATGGCGGGTGTTCTGGACAGTGCCCGGTTCCGTCTTTTCCTGGCAGAGGAATTCAATGTCTCTGTTGAGGACGTAACGGCCTTCGTTCTTGGCGGCCACGGGGACACCATGGTGCCGCTGATCCGCTATTCCACAGTTGCCGGTATTCCGGTGCCAGATCTGATCAAGATGGGTTGGAGCACGCAAGAAAAAATCGATGCAATCGTTGACCGGACCCGTAATGGCGGCGCCGAGGTGGTTGCGCTTCTGAAAACCGGGTCTGCGTTTTATGCGCCGGCGTCCAGCGCGATCACGATGGCGGAAGCCTACCTTAAAGACAAAAAGCGGGTTCTGCCGTGCGCGGCGTATGTCGATGGCCAGTATGGACTTGATGGTATGTATGTCGGTGTTCCTTCCGTGATTGGTGAAGGCGGGATCGAACGGGTCGTTGAAATTGACATGAACGCGGAAGAAAAGACCATGTTCGATAACTCGGTGAATGCTGTTAAGGGGCTGGTAGAAGCCTGCATCGGCATTGATCCAACCCTGAAGGGATAGGGGCAAAAATAAAGGGCACACCAATAACCGGTTGTGCCCTTTTTTATGGTGCTATACCGTATGCCCATACTTTGCGAATTACGTGATCAATGAAAATCGATGTCTTTGAATAGCAGCAAAAACGGAAAACAATGAATATCCATGAATATCAGGCAAAAAGCCTGCTCGCAAAATACGGCGTGACCGTTCCCAAGGGCGGCGTCGCTTACACCTCAGAAGAAGCCAAGACAGTCGCGCAGGAGTTGGGCGGACCGGTCTGGGTCGTAAAATCCCAGATCCATGCGGGCGGGCGCGGTAAGGGTGGCGGCGTGAAAGTCGTCAAGTCCACCGAAGAGGTTTCCTCAACCGCAAAATCCATGATCGGCATGCAGCTGGTCACGCATCAGACCGGGCCGGAAGGCAAGGAAGTGAAGCGTGTCTATATCGAGGAGGGTTGCGATATTGCGCGCGAGCTTTATCTCGGCGCGATCATCGATCGCGCAAAAGATTGCATAACCTTCATGGCCTCGACCGAAGGCGGTATGGAGATTGAGGAAGTTGCGGCGGAAACGCCTGAAAAAATTCTGATGGTCAGCATTGATCCGGCGACGGGTATTTCGCCATTCCATGCACGTAAAATTGCTTTTGGTCTCGGGCTTGAGGGCAAGCAGGTTGGTGCAGCCGTCAAATTTATCTTGGCACTGTACCGGGCAATCGTTGATACAGATGCAAGCCTTGTCGAGATTAATCCGCTCGTCATTACCGGAAGCGGCAATGTCATCGCATTGGATGCGAAAATGAACTTCGATGATAATGCTCTTTTCCGACACAAGGATATCGCTGAGCTTCGCGATCCGGATGAAGAAGATCCGGCCGAGCTTGAAGCCGCGCAGTATGACCTTAACTACATAAAGCTGGATGGCAACATCGGCTGCATGGTGAATGGCGCGGGCCTTGCCATGGCTACCATGGACATTATCCAGCTGAACGGCGGCACGCCGGCCAACTTCCTTGATGTGGGCGGCGGTGCGACGAAGGAGAAGGTGACGGAAGCCTTCAAAATTATCCTGAAAGATGAGAATGTGGAAGGTATCCTCGTCAATATTTTTGGCGGCATCATGCGCTGCGATGTGATCGCCGAAGGCGTTGTTGCGGCCGCAAAAGAAGTTGCGCTCAGTGTGCCGCTGGTTGTCCGTCTGGAAGGAACGAATGTGGAATTGGGCAAGAAAATTCTGGCGGAGTCGGGACTACCCATTCTGTCAGCGGATGATCTCGGGGATGCCGCGGAAAAAATTGTTAAAGCAGTGAAGGAGGCAGCGTAATGGCCGTTCTCGTTAATAAGGACACGAAGGTCATCTGTCAGGGTTTCACGGGCTCTCAGGGGACATTCCATTCGGAGCAGGCAATCGCCTATGGCACGAAGATGGTTGGCGGTGTGACGCCGGGCAAGGGGGGCGAGAAGCATCTCGACCTGCCGATCTTCAACACGGTTGGTGAAGCAAGAGAGACAACTGGTGCCAATGCAAGCGTGATTTATGTCCCGCCGCCGTTCGCTGCGGACGCTATTCTTGAAGCAATTGACGCCGAGATTGAATTGATCGTTTGCATTACGGAAGGTATTCCCGTCCTTGATATGGTGAAGGTTAAGCGGGCGCTCAAAGATAGCGGCTCCCGCCTGATCGGGCCTAATTGCCCTGGAGTCATCACACCGGACGAATGCAAAATTGGTATTATGCCGGGCCATATTCATCGTCGGGGCAATGTCGGCATCGTCTCCCGCTCAGGTACGTTGACATATGAAGCAGTGGCGCAGACCACAGCGGCTGGCCTTGGTCAGACTACCTGCATTGGTATCGGTGGCGACCCGGTCAATGGCACCAACTTTATCGATTGCCTGGATCTGTTCCTTGGGGATGATGAGACTGAATCCATCATTATGATCGGTGAAATTGGCGGTTCCGCCGAAGAAGAGGCCGCAGAGTTTCTTAAGGCGTCCAAGTCCAAGAAGCCTGTTGTCGGCTTTATTGCCGGTGTGACGGCGCCTCCCGGTCGGAGAATGGGCCATGCTGGCGCCATCATTTCTGGCGGTAAAGGTGGTGCGGAAGACAAGATGGATGCGATGCGGAGTGCCGGTATTACAGTTTCCGACAGTCCGTCCGCATTGGGATCAACTTTGGTAAGGGTTTTGAAAGGTTGACCTATTATGGTTAACCATTAACTCTTTAATTGGCTTTTAAGGGGGCGGGGCGGTCCCGCCCAATTATACAAAATGTCTCAGCAACTGGATAATTCTTCTTTCCTCTTTGGATCCAACGCCGGCTTCATTGAGCAACTTTACGCGCGCTATCTCGATGATCCTTCTTCCGTAGATACCAGCTGGCAGCAGTATTTTGGCTCGCTGGGGGATGCGGCGGATACGGTCGTTGCCGAAACACGCGGGGCCCCATGGACGCCGTCGAATGGCTTCGAACCCGAGGATGAGTATGAAATTCTCGGGGATGCGGCGAACCGGGCGACGGAACGCTCCATTCAGTCTGGTGCAAGTCAGGAAGATATACGCTTGGCAGCCATCGATACCATCCGGGCCTTGATGCTGATCCGTTCCTATCGGGTGCGGGGGCATCTGAAAGCCAATCTTGATCCGCTTGGACTTGAAATTCCGAAGGAGCATCCCGAGCTTAATCCGGCGACTTATGGCTTTACGGAAAAGGACTGGGACCGGCAGATCTTTCTTGATAATGTCCTGGGCCTAGAGACAGGCAGCATTCGTGACATTCTTGCCATCGTAAAACGGACCTATTGCTCGACCATCGGCGTCGAATTCATGCATATTCAGGAGCCTGATCAGAAAGCCTGGATACAGGAGCGTATTGAAGGCCGTCACAAGGAAGTCTCTTTCACCAAGGAAGGCAAGATCGCGATCCTGCGCAAACTGATCGAAACCGAAGGGTTCGAACACTTCCTGAACGTAAAATATACCGGCACCAAGCGCTTTGGCCTTGACGGCGGGGAATCACTGATCCCGGCAATGGAAGGGATCATCAAGCGCGGCGGTCAATTGGGCGTAAAGGAAATTGTCCTTGGCATGCCGCATCGCGGCCGCCTTAATGTGCTTACCAATGTGATGGCAAAGCCGTTCCGGGCCGTTTTCTCGGAGTTTCAGGGAAATCCTGCCAATCCGGAAGATGTCGAGGGATCTGGCGACGTGAAGTACCATCTGGGTACTTCCTCAGACCGGGAATTCGATGGAAACAATGTCCATATGTCTCTGACGGCAAACCCGTCCCATCTTGAGGCCGTGAACCCGGTTGTTTTAGGTAAGGCGCGCGCCAAGCAGGCGCAGATCGGCCAAGATGTCGGCGGTAAAGTCATGCCACTTTTGCTGCATGGTGACGCGGCGTTTGCCGGTCAGGGGATTGTCGCAGAATGCTTTGGTCTGTCGGAACTAAAAGGATACCGTACTTCCGGCACCATTCATTTTGTCGTAAATAACCAGATCGGCTTCACGACCAGTCCGAAATATTCGCGCTCCAGCCCGTATCCTTCCGATGTCGGAAAAATGGTGCAGGCCCCGATCTTCCATGTGAACGGCGATGATCCGGAAGCGGTTTGTCATGTGGCAAAGATTGCGACGGAATTCCGCCAGCTTTTCCAGATCGATGTCGTCATTGATATGTTCTGCTATCGGCGTCATGGTCATAACGAAGGGGATGAGCCAGCCTTCACTCAACCGCTGATGTACCGGACCATTGCCCAGCATCCGACGACCATGCAGATTTACGCCAAGAAGCTCATTGCGGAAGATGTGCTAACCGAGAAGGAAGTTGAGGGCTTGATTGCTGAATTCAAGGATTATCTTGAGAAGCAGTTTGAGACAGCCAATAGCTTCAAGCCGAACAAGGCGGACTGGTTCGAAGGACGCTGGCAGGGTTTTGAGCGTGCCGATGAAGGTGCGCGGCGGGGCAGCACGGCGGTCCCGATAGAAGAGCTTAAGGAAATTGGCGGAAAGCTGACTAAAGTTCCGGAAAGTCATAATGTCCACCGGACGTTGCAGCGTGTTCTCAAAGCCAAGAAAAAGATGATCGATACCGGCGAAAATATCGATTGGGCGACCGCCGAGGCCCTCGCGTTCGGATCGCTGCTCAAGGAACAGGTCCCCGTTCGTCTCTCCGGTCAGGATTGCGGGCGCGGTACCTTCTCTCAGCGGCACTCCGTCATTGTCGATCAGGTGACGGAAGATCGGTATATCCCCTTGGATAATCTGAGTGAAGATCAGGCCCATTTTGAAGTGATCGACAGTTTGCTGTCGGAGGCGGCTGTGCTTGGATATGAATATGGATATTCCCTTGCCGAGCCGAGAGCGCTGGTTCTGTGGGAAGCCCAGTTCGGTGACTTTGCCAACGGGGCGCAGGTTATTATCGATCAGTTTATTTCAAGCGGTGAATCGAAATGGCTTCGCATGTGCGGGTTGGTTATGCTGTTGCCGCATGGATATGAGGGGCAGGGGCCGGAACATTCGTCTGCGCGCCTGGAACGATATCTGCAGCAGTCTGCGGAGGACAACTGGCAGGTCGTGAACTGTACGACGCCCGCGAACTATTTCCATGTCTTGCGGCGGCAGATCCACCGTAAGTTCAGGAAACCTCTTGTGATTATGACGCCAAAATCTCTTCTCCGTCATAAGCAGGCCGTATCAACATTGGAGGATATGGGCCCAGGCTCCACCTTCCATCGTGTGCTTTACGATAACGAGAAACTCTGCGCGGACAAGGACGTCAAGCGTGTCGTTCTGTGCTCGGGCAAGGTCTATTACGATTTGTATGCCCGCCGTGAAGAACTCGACATCAAGGATACCTACTTCCTGCGGCTCGAGCAGCTTTATCCGTTCCCATATCAGGCGCTGGAGCAGGAAATGAAAAACCTGACCCATGTTGAAGAAGTTGTCTGGTGTCAGGAAGAGCCCAAGAATATGGGCGCATGGACTTTTGTTGAGCCGCATCTGGAAAAGGTGTTCGAAGATTTGAAAATGAAGAAGGTGTCGCGTCCGCGATATGTAGGCCGTAAAGAGTCTGCGTCGACGGCGACGGGGCTTCTGAAAAAGCATAATCTGGAACAAAGAGCATTGGTAGATGACGCGCTTGGCGTCAAATCTGAATAGGAAAGTCAAATCATGACGGTTGAAATTCGTGTTCCCGTGCTTGGGGAATCAGTAACTGAGGCGACAGTCGGTCAGTGGTTCAAGAAAGTTGGCGAGTCTGTCGCCAAGGATGAGCCGCTTCTGGAGCTTGAGACGGATAAAGTCACGCTTGAAGTGAATGCGACTGAAGCTGGCCGCCTCGACGAGATTGTTGTTGCGGAAGGCGAAGACGTTGAGGTCGGTGCCTTGCTCGGTCAAATCGCAGAAGGTGCCGCTGGAAGCGCCGCGGAAAAAGCACCGGAAGTGCCAAAAGAGGAAGCCGTTGAAAAGCCGGCCGAGGCTCCGGCTCCCAAGGAAGAGGCCGCACCTGCCGCTGCTTCGACAAGCGCAACCAAGGTGGAGGTTTTACCTGCGGCACAAAAACTCATCGATGAGAACAATCTCGATGCAGGCAAGCTCCGGGGTACAGGCAAAGACGGCCGGATTACCAAGGGGGATGTGCTTGAGGCGCTTGAAAATGGGGGCGCTTCTCCAGCGGCTCCTGCTCCTGCCACCGCGCCTGCTGCGGCACCGGCGCCGGCTGCTCCGTCCGGGCCACGTGCGGAAGAGGCACGTGAAGAACGCGTGAAAATGACGCGGCTTCGCAAGAGCATTGCGGCACGGCTGAAAGACGCGCAAAACACCGCCGCCATGCTGACCACCTATAACGAGGTGGACATGACAGGCATGTTGGACCTGCGGGCGGAATATAAGGAGTTGTTCCTGAAAAAGCATGGCGTCAAGCTTGGCTTTATGTCGTTCTTCACGAAAGCCTGTATTGCGGCGCTCCAGGAAACTCCGGCGGTGAACGCGGAAATCGACGGCGATGACTTAGTTTACAAAAATTACTACAACATGGGGATCGCCGTGGGCACGGATTCCGGCCTTGTCGTGCCCGTGCTGCGGGATGCTGATCAACTCAGCTTTGCTGAAGTGGAAAAAGGCATCGGCGCACTCGGCAAGAAGGCGCGGGACGGAAAACTCAGCATGGCTGATCTTCAGGGCGGAACATTCACCATCACCAATGGCGGTGTCTATGGCTCCCTCATGTCGTCGCCAATCCTGAACCCGCCGCAGGCCGCCGTGCTCGGTATGCATAAGATTCAGGAGCGGCCGATGGTGATCAAGGGTGAGATCAAAGTTCGCCCGATGATGTATCTCGCGCTGACTTACGATCACCGGATTATTGATGGCAAGGAAGCTGTCACATTCCTGGTCCGCGTTAAGGACGCCCTTGAGGATCCGCAGCGGTTGCTGCTGGATCTCTAATCAATCCAACAGGATACGAGGAACAAAATGAGCGACGAAACATTCGATCTGGTCGTTGTGGGCGGTGGTCCTGGCGGTTATACGGCGGCTATCCGGGCGGCGCAGCTTGGAATGAAAACAGCCTGTGTTGAAAAGCGTGGATCGCTGGGCGGCGTTTGCCTGAATGTCGGATGTATCCCGTCCAAGGCGCTGCTTCAATCATCCGAACTCTTCGAAGAGGCTCAACATAGCTTTGAGGATCGTGGTATTTCTGTTGGTTCCCTTAAGCTTGATTTGAAAAAAATGATGGGCCAGAAAGAAACAACGGTCGATGGGTTGACGCAGGGCATTGAGTTTCTGTTCAAGAAAAACAAGATCACCTATGTCAAAGGCACCGCGACCCTGCAGGGTGGTGGCCGGATTGAGGTGACGGGAGAAAATGCCCAGACACTGAAAGCGAAGAATATCCTGATCGCCACCGGATCAGAGGTGACACCGCTTCCCAATGTAGAAATTGACGAAAAGCAGATCGTTTCCTCTACTGGCGCCCTCGAACTTCCCAAGGTTCCAAAAAAGCTTGTCGTTATTGGCGCGGGTGTGATCGGACTGGAACTTGGAACCGTCTGGCGTCGTCTCGGTGCGGAGGTTACCGTTGTTGAATTCCTCAATCGCATCCTTCCCGGCACGGATAACGAAGTTGCTAAAACTACCCAACGGGTTCTGAAAAAGCAGGGCATTAATTTTATGCTCGGCAAGAAGGTAACCGGCGCTAAAAAGACGAAAACCGCAGTTACCTTGACAATGGAACCTGCGAAGGGGGGCGATGAGGAAACGCTCAAAGCGGATGTTGTTCTGGTTGCGATTGGCCGCCGCCCCTATACGGAGGGGCTTGGACTTGACGATCTCGGGGTTGAGATGGATCGGGCAGGACGCATTGTCGTCGATAGCAATTTCAAGTCGAGCGTGGACGGTGTTTACGCCATCGGTGATGTGATTGATGGGCCGATGCTGGCGCATAAGGCTGAGGATGAGGGCGTTGTTTGCGTCGAAAAACTCGCCGGGCAGAAACCGCATATTGATTACAATCTGATTCCCGGCGTGATTTACACCTGGCCGGAAGTCGCGACCGTTGGCAAGACGGAAGAACAGCTGAAAGAAGATGGGGTTGAGTATAACGTCGGCAAGGTGCCGTTTATGGCTAACAGCCGTGCACGCGCCAACGGCTTTACGGATGGCTTCGTTAAAATTCTCGCCGACAAGAAAACCGATAAGGTTCTTGGGGTTCATATTATCGGTCCGGACGCCGGAACGGTTATTCATGAATGTGTTCTGGCCATGGAATTCGGTGCCTCATCAGAAGATATTGCCCGAACCTGCCATGCGCATCCAACGCTGAATGAGGCAGTAAAAGAAGCGGCGCTTGCCGTGGCGGGCCGCACAATAAACAGTTGACGTTTTTCTAAATAGGTTACCAAAATGAGAGGCTGAAATTTTCGGCCTCTCTTTTTATTATCAAAACCCCCAAGGAGACGTTATGAAGCTCTGTTACAGCGCCCTCTCTCCCTTTGTCCGCAAAGTCAGAGTTACGGCCATTGAACATAATCTGCTGGATAAAATCGAAATTGTTGATTCTGACCATAGCGACATGTTTAAAGGCATCAACCCGGCCAACCCGCTTGGCAAGGTCCCCAGCCTGACGCTTGAGAATGGGGATGTTCTGTTTGATTCCTTTGTCATCTGTGAATATTTCGACAGCATCGGGAGCGGTCCGTCACTGTTCCCGGCTGCCGGACGCGAACGGTGGCAGGTGCTGACGCTTCATGCAATGGCGAACGGGATGACGGACGCCGCCTATCAGCGTCGGGTCGATAGCATCCTGCCGGAAGGGGAAGGCTCTCCCAGCTGGAATGGACGCTTGAAGCTTTCCATGGAAAGTTGCCTCGGCGAAATGGAGAAGCAAGCGGAAAGTTATGGTGATGCCGTTAATATCGGTACCATCGCGGTCGGCTGTGCGCTTGGTTATCATGATTTCCGTTTTGGTGAGGAGCAGTGGCGCAATGGTCGGCCAAAGCTTACGAAATGGTATGAGCAGTTTTCCGCCCGGCCGTCTATGGCGCAGACAGCTCCGGCATAAAATATGAGTACGGCCATTTCCGGGCCCCGGTTGACGTTGGCAATCTGTATTGCCGAAATAGTGGCGATGTCATCTTTCGCCACTTTTCCCGCACTCACTCCGTTTTTCTTCGATCACTGGCAATTGTCAGGGGAGGATGCGGGCTGGATAAACGCCGCCTTTTTCTTCGGCTTTACAATTGTGGGGCCCTTCGCGACGTCGTTGACCGATCGCCTTGATGCGCGCCAGGTTTTCCTTGTCGGCTGCGTGATGGCCCTTGTCGGGGCCTATGGCTTTGCCTTTCATGCAGACGGTTTCTATTCCTCCCTGCCATGGCGGTTTATCTCGGGCGCCGGTCTTGGATGCACCTATATGCCGGGATTGAAGCTGTTGACAGACCGCTTGCCGCCCGGCGATCAGTCGCGGGCTATTGCTTTCTATACGGCAAGCTTTTCGACAGGCTCGGCTGTTTCCTTCCTCCTCGTCGGTCAAGCCGATTTATGGCTGGGATGGGAAATGGCGTTAATCTCGGTCATCGTCGGTCCGCCGATTGCCATGGCGATCATCTTTATTGCGACATCGTCCAAGCCGCTTTTGACGCCCCGGCCCTGGACGCAGATTTTCAACTATGCGCCGGTGGTAACCAACCGTTTCAGCATGGGATATATACTCGCCTATGTCTGCCATACCTGGGAACTGGTGGCGATGCGGTCCTTTATGCTGGCGTTCTTGGCCTACTCTCATGCCCTGACCGACGCGCCCGGCTGGATGGATGTTTCTGTTATTACTGCCGCCGCTGTATTTCTCGGCCTTCCGTCCAGCGTTCTCGGGAATGAGTTATCTCTCAAGATTGGCCGGCAGCGCTCTATCACATTGGTTATGATCTGTTGCCTCGCCTTTTCCTTTACCATCGGTTTTACGGCGAATATGCCGTTCGGTTTTGTTGTTGCGATGGCGGCGCTTTACGGCGTCATGATTACGGCGGATTCCTCTTCCATCACGGCTGGCGCGGTTGGCAGTGCGCCGGCAGATCTTCGCGGCGCGACCATGGCGGTCCACAGTTTCCTCGGGTTTGGGGGAGGCATGATCGGGCCGGTCGTCGCGGGGATTGTACTTGATAAGGCGGGTGGACCGGACTCTACCATGGGCTGGGGCCTGATGTTTATTTCCATGGGAGCGATTACCCTATTAGGGCCGTTCGCTCTTCGCCTGACGAAAAAGGAATAAGCCTCAGGCCTTCGGGTGGGCCTTGTCATACACGGCGAGCAGTTTTTCCGTATCAAGGTCGGTATAACGTTGTGTGGAGGAGAGCGACGCATGACCGAGCAAGTCCTGGATCGATCGTAGATCACCCCCGCCTGCGAGCAGATGGCTTGCAAAGCTATGCCGCAGCGCATGGGGCGTTGCCGTTTCCGGGAGGCCAAGATTACGGCGCAAGGATTGCATTTTCAGCTGGATATTTCGCGCATTCAGCCTTTTTCCCTGACGACCGACGAAGAGCGGACCAGATCCTTTCAAGGGAAAGGGGCATTCCTTGATATACTGGGAGAGAGCGTCACGGACAGCCGGTAAAACCGGCACCATGCGTTCCTTGTTTCCTTTGCCGATAACCCGCATGAAATCGGAAGTCGGACGGTCGTTGAAGCTAAGGGACAAGGCCTCACCTATGCGCAACCCGCATCCATAGAGCAATGTCAGGACGGCAATATCCCGGTGGCGAACCCAGTTTGCCTCCCGCGGGTTCGGGACATCCTGTAACAGCTTTTTAGTATCGTCGGCGGAAATCGGACGGGGCAGCTTCGTTCCGGCCTTCGGTGAGCGCAATGTTTTCAGGTACGGATTATGGAGATGCCCATCTCGTTCCTGACGCTTGAAAAAGCTCCGGATGGAGGAAAGAACACGGCGCAGGGACGTAGCGGTCAACCCTTCCTGCCGCCGATGCGCAAGATAGGCACGAAAATCTGCCGCCCGCAGCCCTTCAAGATCACTCAGGTCCGGCTCTTTGCCGATATGGCCGGTGATAAAGGCCAGAAAATCCCGCATGTCTCTTTCATAAGCCTGAACGGTATGGGGGCTTGCTCGTCTCTCATGAACCAGCCAATTGATCCAGTTTGCAAACGCGGCTGTGAGAGCGGGGCGGGAGGACATGGTTACGCCGGTTTTTGCTCCAGCCACATTTGCAGGCAGGATTGAATGACAACCGCCAGAAACCGGAGGAGGTCGGTTGCCTGATCCTCGCGGAAATGGCCGCTCTGGCGGCTGCCGAATGCGACCATTGCTTTGGCATGAAGGGAGGGCACATCAAGCTTAATCAGCGCATCGGAATGAACAAGATCCTTGGCGGGGCCGTAAATAGCCTTTGATTTAGGAGTGTCCGGGCGCAGAAGGATTACCTGCCCACGCCATGGCGCGCGTTTGATGCTGCCAGCCTTGAGGCGTTGCAAGCCGGTCATATCAGGAAGCGGGATCGGCCCGTCTTCTACGCAAAGCGTAATGACATCAATTTCAAGAAGCTCGGGGAGATCCTGGGTCAGGATATGAACAAAATGCGCAAGGTTGGATGCGCCCAGTACCGCCTGAATGGAGGCGTGGACCATATCTTGAGTATGAATATTGTTTCGCGCAGCTTCGACGAAATCATTCTGCAGGGCAATTAGATGGATCACTTCTTTTTGTAGGCGGCTGACAAGAAAAGACTGCATATCGACAACACCGTCCCCGGAAACACGTTCCGGGGGGATCACCGTCGTAAGCAGATCGGCATTATGTGCCAGGAAGTCAGGGTGATCGATCAGCCAGTTCCGCACTTCCTCATCCGTCAAATGAGGGGCGGCTTCGGCTTTGGTCTGGGCTTTTTTGTCAGATATTTTCGTCACGAAACTTACTCACCTTTCAACTGTTACCCAAGGATAGTCTGGCCCGTTTTCTCCCAATCCGCAAGGAAAGCAGCGAGCCCTTTGTCTGTTAAAGGATGTGAGACAAGCTGTTTCAAGACATTGGGCGGAATGGTGCAAACATCGGCCCCCATCAGGGCGGCATCCACAATATGGGTCGGGTTGCGGATAGACGCGACCAGAACCTCGGTTTTTAAATTGGGGTAGTTGTCATAAATCTGGACGATATCTGCAATGAGATCCATGCCGGTCTGCCCGATATCATCAAGACGCCCGACGAAGGGCGAGATGAAGGCGGCGCCTGCCTTGGCGGCGAGAATGGCCTGTGCGGCAGAGAAACAGAGGGTGACATTCACCTGCGTGCCCGCCCGGCTGAGTTCGGCGCAGGTTTTAAGTCCTGCCATGGTTAGCGGCACCTTCACGGCGATATTCTCGGCAAGTCCGGCAAGCTTCTTGCCTTCCTCCAGCATTGCCGGAAACTCGGTCGCGGCGACCTCGGCGCTCACCGGTCCATCGATCAGGCCACAGATTTCCTGTATAACCTCGAAGAAATCCCGGCCGGTTTTTGCAACAAGCGACGGGTTGGTGGTCACACCGTCCAGAAGACCGGTATCGGCAAGCTCGCGGATTTCCTCGGTATCCGCTGTATCAACAAAAAATTTCATGGGTAATTTTTAAATCCTGATGCTAATCACTGGTTCGAAATGCCAGAATAGTCTATCGCATAGATATGAGCAGCACAATTAAACATCGCCGCGTTCGTGTTCTTCTACCCCTCTCAATCGGGGATGTATATGACTACCGCGCCCCAGATTCCCTTAACGTTGAAATCGGGCATTTTGTGACTGTTCCTCTTGGCAGGAGAGAGGTAACCGGCGTGGTCTGGGAAGAGGCGGTTAATTCCGATCTCGCCGAGGACCGCATGAAGGATATCATCGGCGTTCTACCCTGTGAAAAGCTCCCGCCGGAAAGCCTGAAATTCATCGACTGGGTCGCGCAGTATACCATGCAGCAACGCGGGCGCGTGCTCCGCATGGCGATGAGCGTGCCGGACGCCCTTTATCCGAAAGCGCCGCGCATCGGATACCGCTTTACGGGAGAGATGCCGGAAAAACTGACGTCGGCACGGCGTAGGGTCCTGGACGTAGTGTCGGACGGCGGAGCGCATACAGCGACCGATCTCGCGGCAATTGCCGGGGTGAGCACGTCTGTCATCAAGGGGCTTGCCGACAAGGGCGCTCTTGAGGCTGTGGACCTGCCTGCGGAAACTCCGCTCCAGCCGGCGGATTGGCAACATGCCGCTTTTGATCTTTCTCCTGATCAACTGACCGCGGCGAAAGCCCTGATCTCATCTGTCGCTGATGACAGCTTCCATGTTGCCCTTCTGGAGGGCGTGACGGGGTCTGGTAAAACCGAGGTTTACTTTGAAGCCATTGCGGCTTGTTTAAAGGAAGGGCGGCAGGCATTGGTACTGCTCCCGGAGATTGCCCTGACCGCGCAGTGGCTTTCGCGATTCGAAGATCGTTTCGGCGCGCAGCCGGTGGAATGGCATTCGGACCTGAGCCAGTCAATACGCCGCCGCAACTGGCGCGCGGTTATTGAAGGGCGCGCCGATATCGTCGTCGGCGCAAGATCGGCGCTGTTCCTTCCTTTTGCAAAGCTTGGGCTTATCGTTGTGGATGAGGAGCATGAAACCTCCTTCAAGCAGGATGAAGGCGTTCCTTATAACGCGCGGGACATGGCCGTGGTGCGCGGCAAAATAGGTGGTTGCCCCGTTGTACTCGCGTCGGCGACGCCATCGCTCGAAAGCCTGATAAATGCTCGCTCCGGAAAATATGAGCATCTCCAACTGCCATCCCGCTATGGCGGGGCGGCGCTTCCGGATGTTAACATCATTGACCTTAAGCAGCATAAACTGGGATCGCAGCGCTGGATATCGGACCCACTCCGTGAGGCGATGGAGGAAACCCTGTCAAAAGGACAGCAGGTTATGCTGTTCCTCAACCGGCGCGGCTACGCTCCGCTGACCCTCTGCGATACATGTGGCCACAGATTACAATGCCCGCATTGCAGCGCCTGGCTGGTGGAGCATCGATTGATGAAGCGCTTGCAATGCCATCATTGCGGATTTACGACCGGGCTGCCAAAATCCTGCAGTGAATGTGGCGCTGAGGATAGCTTCAAGGCATGCGGGCCGGGCATTGAACGGCTGGTGGAGGAGGCAGAGGCCCTGTTTCCGGGTCGGCGGATTGCGATGATGGCGAGTGATACAATCTCAAGCCCGCGCGCGGCGGCGGAATTTGTCGCGGCCATGGACCGCGGAGAGATTGAAATCCTGATCGGGACGCAAATCGTCGCAAAGGGGTATCATTTTCCAAATTTGACGTTGGTCGGAATTGTGGATGCGGATCTTGGTCTTGCGGGCGGAGATTTACGTGCGGCCGAGCGAACCTACCAGCTTCTCTCGCAAGTTACCGGGCGCGCCGGGCGCGAATCCATTGCCGGGAAAGTGTATCTGCAATCGTATCTGCCGGAGCATCCGGTTATCGAGGCGATCGCCCGACAGGAGGGAGAAGCTTTTTTCAAGCTGGAGGCTGAGGGCCGGGAGAGCGCAGGCATGCCCCCTTATGGCCGCCTAGCCGCGCTGATTCTATCCAGTGCAAATGCCGAATCAGTGGCCAGTTTTGCGACAGAACTGGCGAGGCAGGCTCCGATGGGCGAGAAAATTGCCGTGCTGGGACCCGCACCGGCGCCGTTGTCCATGATCCGGGGGCGGCATCGGTACCGATTTTTAATCAAATGCACAAAAGATGTTCATATCCAGTCGGTTCTTGGAAAATGGCTGCAAGGGCGCAAAGTTCCGAACAATATCCGGCTGCAGATTGATATAGACCCGTATAATTTCATGTAAAAATGGGGTTTCCCGGTTGGCCGAACCGCAAAACTGAAATTTTGGTGAATAAACTGGTGTGCAGCATATTGCCACCCGGAATTCCCTGTGCTAATAACCCCGTGCCTTGACGATGGGGACCTGAAAGGGTGCCCATACGGGAGGGGGATTTCAATTTTGTCGGACGTATTTCGCGTCCTTTTTCAGGTCTGGGGATCGTTTCTTGTCAGCTGAGAACATAACAGTTTCCGGTATCGCGGGTCGTTATGCAACGGCTCTGTTTGATTTGGCTTTGTCAGCCAAAGAACTGGACGCCGTCGCCAGCGACCTGGCGACACTCAAATCAATGATGGATGAGAATAAAGATCTCGCCCGTCTTGTTAAAAGCCCGATTATCAGCCGCGCCGATCAGGCGCGTGCGATGGGCGCCGTTCTTGAAAAGCTGGGAGTTAGCGATCTGGTCCGCCGGTTCATCGGAACCGTTGCGCAGAACCGTCGGCTTTTTGCGCTGCCCGGCATGATCGAGGCCTATAATCAATTGCTTGCGGCTGAGCGGGGCGAAGTTGTCGCCCGTGTCAGCTCCGCAAAGAAACTCAGTGAAAGTCAGCTAAACGCTGTGTCATCGGCTCTTAAATCTGCCATCGGCAGTGATGTCAGTCTCGAATCAGATGTTGATGAGAGCCTGATCGGGGGCCTGGTAATAAAGGTTGGTTCACGTATGGTCGATAATTCGATCCGAACTAAACTTCAGAATCTTAAGTTTGCGATGAAAGGGGTTGGGTGATGGACATCCGCGCCGCAGAAATTTCCGAAATTCTTAAACAACAGATTGCGGGTTTTGACACGCAAGCTGAAGTCTCAGAAGTTGGCCAGGTGCTCTCCGTCGGTGACGGTGTGGCCCGCGTATATGGCCTGGACAATATTCAGGCCGGTGAAATGGTCGAATTTCCAGGCGGTATTAAGGGGCTGGCCCTCAACCTTGAAACCGACAATGTCGGCGTCGTGATTTTCGGTTCCGACCGGGACATCCGCGAAGGCGACACGGTGAAGCGGACGGGCGCGATTGTTGAAACCGGTGTCGGCAAAGGCTTGTTGGGCCGCGTTGTTGACGGTCTTGGTAACCCCATTGATGGTAAGGGTCCGATCGATGCCACTGAAACCCGCCGGGTTGATGTTAAGGCACCGGGTATCATGCCACGTAAATCCGTGCATGAGCCAATGATGACGGGTCTGAAGGCTATCGACAGCCTCGTGCCGGTTGGGCGTGGCCAGCGTGAGCTGATCATTGGTGACCGCCAGACCGGCAAGACGGCCGTTGCGGTTGACGCTATTCTCAATCAGAAGTCTGTCAACTCTTCGGATGATGAAAGCAAGAAACTCTATTGCGTTTATGTCGTAATCGGGCAAAAGCGGTCCACGGTTGCGCAGGTGGTGAAGACGCTTGAAGAAAATGGCGCGCTGGAATATTCCATCGTTGTCGCCGCCACTGCCTCCGATCCGGCACCGCTGCAGTATCTCGCACCTTTCACCGGTTGCGCCATGGCGGAATATTTCCGTGATAACGGCATGCATTCCCTGATCATTTATGATGATTTGTCGAAACAGGCCGTTGCGTATCGGCAGATGTCCCTGCTGCTTCGCCGTCCGCCGGGACGTGAAGCTTATCCGGGTGACGTTTTCTATCTTCATTCCCGCCTGTTGGAGCGTTCCGCTAAGCTGAACGAAGACAATGGCTCCGGTTCCATGACCGCCCTGCCGGTTATTGAAACACAGGCCGGTGACGTATCGGCCTATATCCCGACTAACGTGATCTCCATTACGGACGGTCAGATCTTCCTGGAAACGGAACTGTTCTATCAGGGTATTCGCCCAGCCATTAACGTTGGTCTGTCGGTCTCTCGTGTGGGTTCATCCGCCCAGACGAAAGCCATGAAGCAGGTTTCAGGCTCCATTAAACTGGAGTTGGCGCAGTATCGTGAAATGGCGGCCTTCGCCCAGTTTGGTTCTGACCTTGACGCGGCAACCCAGCGGTTGCTGGCGCGCGGCGCACGCCTGACTGAGTTGTTGAAGCAGCCACAATACAGCCCGCTCACGATGGAAGAGCAAGTCGTCGTGATCTTCGCCGGTGTGCGGGGCTATCTTGACGGCATCGCAGTCGGTCAGATTGGTGACTTCGAAAAACAGCTTCTCTCTGAAATGCACGCCAAGCATCAGGATCTCTTGGATACCATCCTGAAGGAAAGCGCGCTGTCCAGTGAAAGCGAAGCGAAGTTGAACGACATTCTTGACGGCTTCTCGAAGACGTTTGCGTAAAAATTGAGCTTAGGAAAGGGATAGCCGTAACATGGCGAACCTTAAGGAACTCAAAAATCGGATCGGCAGCGTTAAATCGACGCAGAAGATCACCAAAGCCATGAAGATGGTGGCGGCGGCAAAGCTCCGGCATGCGGAAGAAGCCGCGAATGCCGCGCGCCCTTATGCTGAGCGTATGGACGGCATGATGGCGTCGCTTGCGAGCGGAATGGTTGGCCGTGATGATGCGCCGAAGCTACTGGCGGGTACGGGGGCTGATCAGCGGCACTTGATCATTGCCGCAACCGGGGAACGTGGTCTTTGTGGCGGGTTCAACAACTCGATTGCCAAAGCGGTTTCGCAGCGGGTCGATAAGCTTGTTGCAACGGGCAAGGATGTCAAAATCCTCTGCGTTGGTAAAAAGGGGCGTGATGCCCTCAAACGGAAATACGGACATCTGATCATCGATCTGGTGGATCTTTCCGGCTCCAAACGGATCGGGTTCAGCGATGCCTTGCCGATTGCGCAGCGTGTCTTGGGCATGTTTGATGCCGGTGAGTTTGACGTCTGCACGATTTTTTACGCGAAGTTTGTCTCGGTCATGACACAGGAAGTTCAGGGACAGCAGATTATTCCTGCATCCGTGCCTGAAAGTGCCGCGACAGAGACAAGTGACGTTGTTTACGAATATGAGCCGGATGAGGAGGAAATTCTCGCAGAATTGCTGCCTCGGAATCTGGCAGTGCAGATTTTTCGGGCACTTCTCGAAAACTCCGCCTCTGAGCAAGGTGCGCGTATGTCGGCAATGGAAAATGCAACACGTAATGCCGGGGAAATGATCGATAAATTAACCCTGCAATATAACCGTGAACGCCAGGCGGCGATCACGAGTGAACTAATTGAAATTATCTCCGGTGCGGAAGCTCTCTAGCTTTTCCTCCGATTGTTAAGAACTGAAGTGACCCTGTAGGGAGCATGAAAATGGCTAAAAGTGTCGGCAAAATCACCCAGGTGTTGGGCGCCGTCGTGGACGTACAATTTGATGGGGA
>NZ_JARGOQ010000007.1:86624-88635 GCF_029233945.1 Sneathiella sp.
ACCGGGATTAAGGTTGTTGACCTTCTCGCGCCCTACGCCAAAGGCGGTAAGATTGGCCTCTTCGGTGGTGCGGGTGTGGGCAAGACGGTTCTGATCATGGAGTTGATCAACAACGTTGCCATGGGTCATGGCGGGTATTCGGTGTTCGCCGGTGTGGGTGAGCGTACCCGTGAAGGTAATGACCTCTACTATGAAATGATTGAAGGCGGCATTATCGACCTTGAAGGCGACAAATCGAAAGTGGCGCTTGTGTACGGTCAGATGAACGAACCTCCCGGAGCGCGCATGCGTGTTGCTCTGTCCGGCCTGACACAGGCGGAATATTTCCGCGACGTTGAAGGTCAGGACGTTTTGTTCTTTATCGACAATATCTTCCGCTTTACGCAGGCTGGCTCCGAAGTGTCCGCGCTGCTCGGCCGTATTCCTTCTGCTGTGGGTTATCAGCCGACGCTCGCGACTGACATGGGCGCGTTGCAGGAACGAATTACCTCAACCAACAAAGGCTCGATCACCTCGGTGCAGGCCATTTACGTTCCGGCCGATGACTTGACCGACCCGGCACCGGCTACTTCCTTCGCCCATCTGGACGCGACGACCGTTCTGTCCCGTCAGATCGCGGAGCTTGGTATTTATCCGGCTGTGGACCCGCTCGACTCTACATCTCGTATGCTTGACCCGGCAGTTGTTGGGGATCGGCATTATGCGATTGCGCGTGAAGTTCAGGAAACACTGCAAACCTATAAGTCGCTGCAGGATATTATCGCCATTCTGGGTATGGATGAGCTGTCGGAAGAAGATAAGCTTATCGTTGCCCGTGCCCGTAAGATCCAGCGTTTCCTCAGCCAGCCGTTCCACGTGGCCGAGGTATTTACGGGTTCTCCCGGTAAATTCGTGAAGCTTGAAGAAACGCTTGATGCATTCGAGAAAATCGTCGCCGGTGAGTATGACGAACTTCCCGAAGCTGCCTTCTATATGTGCGGCGGCATCGAAGAAGTGCTTGAGAAGGCGAAGAAACTGGCGGCGGAAGCTGCTTAATTATCGCCGCCTGAAGGAGTATTGAGATGGCTGACATGATCACCATGGATCTGGTATCTCCCGAAAAGCTATTGCTTTCGGATGAGTTTGAAATGGTTGTGCTGCCGGGTGCCGAAGGGGACTTCGGCGTTCTGGCCGGTCATTCGCCGATCACCTCTTCCTTGCGCCCCGGTGTCATCAGCATCTATGAAGGGGATAAGGAAACGGATCGTATTTTCGTCAATGGCGGCTTTGCGGAAGTATCCAACGATAAGCTGACAGTTCTTGCGGAAGAAGCCATCTATGTGGCTGACCTTGATCGTAGTAACCTGGAACAGCGTATCCAGAACGCTCGTGAGGACGAAGAAGATGCGAAGGATGATGAAGCCCGCCGCCGCGCAGCGGAGAATCGCGATCACCTGCAGCAGCTGCTGGACGCGATGAATTAATTGAGGCCACTATATCTCATTTAAAAGAGGCCTATTTGGCCTCTTTTTTATTGCCTGAAAAGCTATTCCGAGGGAAATGTATAAGGACGTTGGTCTCTTGACTAAATTTGGATCTGGTAACGAGCTTAGGTGTAGCGCCTGGCTTTCACAGAGGAGTTAGAGATAACTTATGCGGCATCGGGAACTTGGGCAGAAGGTAATTGTTATTGGTAGTGGTTTTGCCGGGTTACTTGCTGGACGCGTTCTGGCGGATTACTTCCGGCAGGTCACCATAATTGAAAGGGACGCTGAGCCAAAAGAGCCGGGACCGCGCAAGGGCGTTCCTCAAGGGCATCATATTCACGTCCTGCTAAAAGCCGGAGAGCAAGTGCTGTCGGATCTGTTTCCGGGCATAACGGATGATCTGCTCCTGGAGGGGGCGACGAAGGCGGTTCTTGGCAAGGACGTCCGCTGGCATTTGGCGGGTAACTGGTTGCCGCCTTTTGACGAGGGGATGACCACTTTCTTTCAATCCCGGCCGATGCTGGAACATGTATTACGCTCCCATG
>NZ_JARGOQ010000073.1 GCF_029233945.1 Sneathiella sp.
CTTATTTTTTACCAATATACCAGATAGGGCATCTTCCACATTATTAGTTACTCCATCTTGTATTAAGAGTATATAATATTAAATAAGATTCGCGTAGCCTGTGTGAATTTTATTGAGCGAGTAGTTTTTCTAACGAGGTTAAAGCTATGACTAAGATTAAAGGCAAAAATGACGGGCCGAGTGGCCGCAATGAGCATTATGATATTGGGGCACGAAAAAACATTCCGCGTAGAAACGTTGTTGCTGAAATTAAGCGTGGCGAGCATCCTGGTGCGCATGTCGTGACGGTCAACAATCGCGAATATGCAAGGGATAATCCCGACGCATCAGAAAATGATAATGTAAACCGTGACAAGTAAATGCGATAGCTAATGGCAAACGGGTACCGGAAGTTCTATCTGTACCGACCTTCGACTTGGTAGCTGCCCAACCCTGCGCGTCAACGTGGTCTGGGCTATGGTTGTTCGATTTGGCCCTAAAATCATCATATAAGAGCAGCAGCAAGGTGTAGACTACAACCCTCTACCGAGGGATAATTATTGATGACCGAAATTGATCCTTATGAGTACCCCATATATCCGCATGCGTATCTTAATCGCGCACGGGCGCTTCTGATGGAAGGGAATGCGCAATCCATTTTTTATGCAGCTTTTGAACTTCGCTGCTTTTTGGAATGTAGACAAGATCAATACTTGGAAGCTCAACGCGAATACGCGCGTTCAGTACCAAATCGATGGAAAATTGGTGCACAAGGAAAGGCATTGGCGGGCATATTTAAGAGTGAGAAAATACAGTATGTTGCTTGGTACGTCGAAGATGAATTAATCTTCGATGTGTATCATATCCCTGTTAGCGATGAACTCCGAGATCGCGTCGAGAAACTGGGAACTCTCCTCCATTCACAGAAAACATGGAGAGATCCAGGTGATGAATGGTGGAACGAGACTCGAAAAAATTTGGTGGAGACTTTTGAGCTTGCGTGGCTTTGCAGTCGAGGAATGCTTTTATCACCCTTGTTCCTCCATGAAGGTAAGACAGTTGGCAAATTCGCGATTAGCTGTGACAACGACATAAGAGAAAAGATTATTGCATTCATGAAAATTGGCTCGACAGGTATAATGAAAGTTGATTATCTTGAAGTACTTCCAGAGGATTGGAAATCCGATCTCGTGGTTTAAAAAGAGTTGAGCGGATTTGCCTTTTTAGTTCTTGTGCAGTTCTCGCCGTTTGGGAGCTTTTTCTCGGGATTCTAAATTAGGTAAGGGCAATAGACTTTAGTCTTGATCGAAGGCGTATTCAGAGCCAACGAAATCATCTTCTTTATTGCAAATAGTATCTGGAACTTCATAATTATCAAAGGTAGTTCGGCAAACTTCATTGAGATCTATCAGGAAATTAGTCTTTGGTACTCTAATTATATGGTGCCATACAATTTTTTCTTTACCTAGAATATTACAGCTACATTTGACATTGAGACTGCCAGGGTCATAGCTTTTCTCGTCCGCGATAACCGCACTAAAAGGCAATACGGCTAATATCAGAATGGAAAGTGCAAATGGAATCGCATTTTTTGTGTTCATATTTAATCTCCAAAACCCCATATATTTGGCAATGAACTAAAACGGTACGTGATATGCTTCTGAAAGTGAGTACTGTATTTTTAACAATTCAAAGTTATACATTTAAGAGCTTCACCAATATTATCTCCCACTGATTCTATAGCATTTTCAATTTCACGTCGGACATCATTGCGGGCTATTTGTAAAGTTTGATCAACGTTTTTCCCAAGTGATTCAGCTTCTCTCAGTACATTTTCGACTCCTTTGCCTGCTTCCTGCGCCATGACCATCGTAAGCTTGATGCTCTCTAGGTGTATATTTGCCACGCCTGCTACAACTGAATTCGGACCGATATCTGTTCCTAAAAGCTGCCTAGAAAGTTTTCGAAATTCGTTGTTTTCTCCAAAGCAATTGCCCTCCGCAAATTTTTTGTTGGCACATTGAGCAAGTTCTTTCATAGTCAACCTTCCAGCCGCACAGGTTGCAAAAGATATTGGCTCGCAGCGCATTGTAAGGCAATTTGTTGTTCAGGTGTTAGTCCATCGCTTGCCATGCAAACGCTAGTCCCAAGTGGGTCACCTCCGCCCTCAACGAGGCATTGAGCAGCCTTTTGATAGTCTTTTGGTAAACCGCTAGTTATGAGGCACCCTGCCATACTCGCCGCCTCTCCGTCATTTGACTGAACACATGAAATGGCAATTTTTATTTCAGGAGATAGTTGATTTGCTGAAGAGCAGAGTGCGAGATTGAGGCTGTCATCTTCATATTTTTCCAAACAATCTAAAATGAGATTGATGTCTTCAGAACCTGTCAACTGGCTTATACATTTTGCGTAGCCATTTTCGCCATCCAAGCACTTTTCTACAGCGATGATTTGATCAGAAATACTAGGATCAATCAAACACAAAGCATCGAGCTCTTCATCACCCGACCCCATGCAATTCGTGATTTCGATTAAGCTACCTTGATTAGTTGCCTTTAAACTACATCTCAATGACTCCAAATTGGTGTCGTTAGAATTAAAGCATTCGAATATTCTTTTCTCATCTCCATCCAAAGAACTGCTTAGAAAGCATTCGGATGTTAACGCATCGCTACTATTTTCAAGCTTGCAGTTATTATAGATGTCAACCATCTGTCCGTATGGGGGCAGACTTTTTATCCGAGGCAGTAACGATACAGTCAAATCATTTTGATCGTTGTATAATCCTGACAAGGTCAAAATGCCAAGAGCAGTTTTGTTATTTACCTTTGGCCTGCAAGTACTGTCACCTAAGCACTGAATTAGCATTGAAGGTGACACATCAAATCCTGTGCACTTCCTTAATTCATTTACATCACGAGCACCTTGAAACTGAGCACATTCTAAGATTCTAGTTCTAGCAAGCTCATTGGAAACGAAGGAAAGGCCACTCTCTTCAACAGATTTGATCATTGTAATAGCGGATACAGGATTATCAATAACATCAATAAGTGAGCTTGCGACTTGTTGAGTGGTATCGATTGTCAAGGGAACAACAACGGAATATTTTTTGGATTTTTCTCGCAATTTGAGTGCACCAAATTCGAAGTACTTTTGAAACTCGATACTTGAAGGAGGTTCAGGCCATTTGTTTGCTTCTTTTATTTCAAGAAAACTTTCGCTAATTTTTGGTTTGCCGTTGATTATCCGGATCGGCATGTTTGGTTGGAAACTTTTAGTAACATCAGCGGAGTTGTTTACCCAATACGTTAGAAGAGAAAAAGCGCGTGACGCTGGGTGATTGTTTAGCGCTGACGGAGATTTTTTGCAATTTTCGCCCGTCGTTCCGCATGTTCTATGAATGAGCGCCAAGTTAAAGGACTCGTCGTCAATTTCCGGGCCGACACATTCCGTGAGGCGTAATCGCAAATCCGAAGCCGCATTCTCAAATACTATGGCTAACGCATCGTCCGTAGAAATTGAGCCTTGAAAGTACCTCTCGCGCTCAAAAGTCACAAAAGGCGAATTGAATTCACGTTCATTAGCTAGCGCCCATATAGAGGTACGAAGCTTTTCCCCGTAGTTAAATTTCTTATCAAGGAATTTCTCACGCAGGCAGTTTCTCGTTGTATTATGTAGTGCCGCTCCTGTTGTGTCAGGACCTACAACTGCAACATAAATCTTATTGTTTAAAAATATTCTCGATTCAGGATTATAACCTACTGTCACATATCCTATTCCATACTCGAACCAAATACGATCAGCCTTGGCATCGGTAGCCATAAGGTTAAAGATAGCGACTGAAGTAATAAATAAAACTTGAGTTATATATTTTAGCATCCTAATTGCGCCTCTTTCGTACGAAGTTGCAACTATTAACTACTGCCTATAAATCCCAGAACTTTTCTATAGCTTCTTGTATTTAGTCTCATGTGTGTTTGGATATCTAGAAGATATACAATATTCTTTTTCAGATTGAAACAGTATTTTTCTAATAATGCATAGGTAGGTGTATTTACATCAACAAATGCTTTTTGTGTCGGCCCATTTTGTCTAGCAACTCAAAAATGATTTAATTGATATTTGGAGACATTGGTCAACAGCAACAATAAATTACTTAGCCCTGCGGACAAATACTTAACTTTTCGATGACCTGGACTGATTCCTAATGCTCTTGCGTAGGTCCACGATTGTGGCAAATTTCTTGTTTACCCCCATCCTTTCTAATGCGCTTGAATTCTTCACGCCGTGCGTCGAGGTTGGATTGCTGCATCTCCTTGAACTGAGAGATATCTGAGCGAAGGTCTTGCTTCTGTTCGTGGAAATGATTTTTCAACATACTAGCGCGTTCTTGGATCAAGCGGCGCTGAGCGAGCTGATTGGCGATGAACTGACCCTTAGTCCTTTGGTCTCGTTCCAGTGCTTGCTTTGCTTCTTGCTCATTCAATTGTTGGATACGTTTATGTTCTCCACGTATCCGGTCCCATATACCCTTGACGCCTGGCCTGAAACGGGACTGTCTTATGAGGGCTTCTTGTCGTTGTTGTTCGGCTTGCATGTTGAGAAAGGCTTGCCGTTCTTCTCCTAGTCTTGCGGTCAGCTGATCTCTTTCTGAGAGTAGGCTGCTCTTCTGTTGCTGCTCCTTTGCATTTACGTCTTCTTTGAATCGCAGCAGGGTAGGGAGCATACTTTTAGCGATATTATGTTTGGCTTCTGTGACGCTGGGCAGGTCCTTTTCATCGCCCAGTCTTTCTCTCACCTGGTTTGTTCTGACATTTGTCTTTTTGGGGATGGAGTAGACTTCTCCATGAACATCTACCGCCACAAAGCCGCGCCTGTCGCCTCTGGCAAGGGTATAGCCGCGTTCTTCCAGGGCATGGGTAAAAGCAGCCTTTGAATCCGAGATGGCCCAGGCATCCTGAATGGCAGTCTTTATCTCTTTTGGGCCTTTATCAATCCGTTTGGCTTGTTGCCATTCGGCATAGGTGAAGTTCTTGGGGTCGCGTTCTTCACTGTTCACCAGCCCTCGTGGCATTTTCCAGCCATGCTCAAGAAACAGCTCTCTGGACAGGGTTTTCAGCTTTGAATGATCGAAAGACATTTGTATGGCTTTCATCTCCTCAATATCAATCCGACTCCACACGGCATGGGCATGGCGTCTGCCTTCTTTTTCATGGAAGACGATGGCGCGGGGTTGGCATGAAAGGCCAAGTTGTTTTTCGGCCCGTTCGATGGCCGCTTCAAACTCGGCGATGGAGACGGTTTCTGACGGTGGTGGGTTGAACGACAGGGAATAGAGGAACTTTGTGCATTTGGTTCCTTTGCTCACCGCATAGGTTTCATTGAGGGCGCCCACCAGATCAGAAGCTGCAAACCCGCGTAGGTCATGAACCTCGATATGCTCGTTTTCTTCCTTTAATAGATGCAAAGCCAAATTCTTTGCTCCGCCGCGCTGGTTGCCTTTGAGGATCATGGGCGTTCCTCTGATTTGATGCCGAGGGCTCTAATCAATACAGAACGCATCGTACGCACATTATCACAGGCTTGATGGAGTTCGTCAGTCAGCTCAGGTGATACAGGCAAGGAGCCTGTCTCAGCGGCCATGGCGATGGCGATCAGGCTAGGACCGAGTTCTGATTGGCCCAGTATACCGAGGAATTTGGCGATTTGTTCATGGTCCATGGAAGGGCGACGGTGTTTGCGGCGATGAGATTTGCCAAGTCTAATATCATCTCCAAACAGCTTCTTGCGGATGTAAGTACCTACTGCCAGAGACCCCGCATCATGTTGGAGCTGGGCTCGTTCTTCCTCACTTAGCCGCAGAGATAAGGGTGATGGGCGTTTCTTCTTCGGCTTGGCAACGACCTTTACGAACTGGGCATGGAGGACAGAACTCATAATTCTGGCCCTCCGAGATCATTGGAAAGATTAATTCCTGAATGTTTGAGTTGGTGTTCCCAGTCGGCCAGTTCTTCGAAGAGAGAGTTCAAACTTTCTCTCTCTAGGGGCACCATTCCTACATTATCCCATATCCAAAATAAGTGGATCCTCATGGCTGGGATCAAGTTTTGAATAAAGCTTCTATACCGCTGTCTCTGGCTTGGTGAACCTGATCGATGAGGGTGCGGCGGATTTGGGATTTCACAGCCCGAAAGCCAGGGTGGGTGTTTAATTCTTTTGCCCGGGCCAGAGCGCAGGCGCGAATCTCTTCCGGAGACGTCAACTCATCAAAGATCATATGGTTTGCAAGGAAAGATGAGGAGACAGCTTGGCTGGAAAGTGTCAGATGTCGGCGGAGTGGGGCCGGAATTTCACGGGCGATAATCCGCTCCGGTCCGGATGGAAAGGGCACACCAGCACGCGACTCCTGTAATCCAAAGCGCGCGGCACCGTCATTTGTCGCAACGCGATAGTCTGTGCATAGGGTCAGGACCAGCCCGCCGCCCAGCGCATGGCCACCAACAGCCGCGATAACGGGGCCGGGGATGGATAGCAAGTGAAATGTCATGTCGGTAATTGCGAGCGCCATGTCGTGACGTTCCTCTGGTGAGTAGCTGGCGAAGGCCTTGACATCAACTCCCGCACAAAAAGCCTTTCCTGAACCTTCAAGAACCAGCGGTAATTCGGGATCATGCATCTTGAACAAGGAGCCGAGTGATCGGATCGCGACAAGATCGATGGCGTTCATCGGCGGTCGGTCAATTGTAATAACCTTGACCCCATCCTCTAAGATCTCGTTAATTGGCATTTGTTCTCCCTCACTCTCCTCTATTTTTCAACCTGGCAATTTCAGCTGCCCAGCTTTTATATATCAATTATTGCAGGGTATGCGGCAATGCGTTAGCCAGTTTTTATGACGGGCAGATTTTTTGCTTAGCTAGCCTTCCTATCCCATCCTCTCGGAGGCATAACTGCCGGGGCTTGCGGGAAAGACGACCGTTTTGTTGCCGTTAATAAAAACCCGCAGGTGGATATGGGCATGGATTGCGCGGGAGAGAACCTGACTCTCCACATCGCGGCCAAGGCTCACGTAATCTGCCGGGCTTTGCGCATGGCTGACGCGGACTGTGTCCTGCTCGATAATCGGGCCCTCATCGAGATCCGCTGTTACATAATGCGACGTCGCCCCGATCAGCTTGACGCCCCGTTCGAACGCCTGTTTGTAGGGGTTGGCGCCCTTAAAGCTTGGCAGGAAAGAGTGGTGGATATTAATAATCCGTCCCGACATCTTCTTGCACATTTCGTCTGACAGAACCTGCATATAACGCGCAAGGACGATAAGCTCCGCGCCGGTTTCCTCAACGATGGCCATCTGCCGGGCTTCGGCCTCTTTTTTATTCTCCTTCGTCACCTTGATATGGTGGAAGGGGATATCGTGATTAACGACGACCTTCTGATATTCGAAATGATTGGAAATCACGGCGACGATCTCGATCGGCAGCGCGCCGATCCGCCATCGGTACAGGAGATCGTTGAGGCAATGGCCAAAGCGGGAGACCATGATAACCACCTTCATCTTCTCCGATTCATCATGGAAACCGAATTGCATTCCGAACCGCTCCCCCACTTCGGCGAATCCGTCCGATAGCGCGGAAAGATCTTTACCTTCCTCGCTCTGGAAGCTGATCCGCATAAAGAAGTTGCCGGTTTCCTGATCGTCGAACTGGGCGCTGTCCGTGATATTACAGCCGTTTGTGGCAAGAAATGCGGAAATGGCCGCGACGATACCCCGTGTGGATTTGCATTTTACGGTAAGTGCAAATGATTGCATGGCAAAGTTACTTTCCTGAAAAACTGAACGTCAGGCGACACTAAGCGCCGCTGTGACGAGAGTATGATGAAGTGAGGACGCCGAGGAGCGGGGCCCGACAATTGTGAAATTCCTACCTGATTCACGGCAGATGATCAAGCAACCGAGATGTTCAATCAGGCAGCGTGTTGCATCTCCCGCCACGAGTGTTTTACTATTCAGGTTGCAAATCCTCTCCAAAAACGGGATCAGATTGTCGCCTTTTAGATCGAAAATAACCCAGCCGTCCGTCTGCTCCGTCACGCTGGCGCTGTCCTTGACAATGTTCTTTATCTCGGCGGCATAATCGGGATGCTCCGATAGCGGGGCCATCAGGAACCATTGATCAACCCCCGTCCAGATCGCTGTGGTGCTGTTAGAAAAGATAGCCCGGCCCGGCCCGGATAGGCTGCCACCAAGGATCGACGTCAGAACAGTTTGCAATTGCTGGTCTCGCCCTTGCCGAACGGTAAGCGAGGCAATTGCGAGATCAGGGTTTTCGCATATGGTGATACCGCCGATTGTCTTGGTAACCGGGCTGTCCCTTCCAAGCGCAGTCAGTGGGGTAAGCAGATGTTCAGACACGGAGCCGCTCTCCTTCCGGATCGATGAAATGGGGGCTGGTAACGGTCGCCTCAATATCGCTATTATCAAGCGGGCTCACGATACGGATTACCTCGCCATGGCGCGCATCTCCCTTTTTAAGAAAGGCGAGGGCGATTGAGGATCCGACATGCGGCGAATAGGCGGCAGAGGTGACCCAACCTTGATCATTCTTCGCATTGGCGGTGTCTTTGATACTCATTAGATGCGCGCCTGACAGGATCGTATCTTCGGCGTTTACTGGCCTCAACCCGACCAGCCGATAATCATCCTCCCGGATCAAATGCGGGCGGCCTGCGAGAACCCGGCCGATGCTGTCTTTCTTTTGCGAGACCATACGTCCCATGCCAAGCATGGCGGCGGTACTCTGGCCGTTTAGCTCGTTCCCTGCGGCGTGACCCTTCTCGATCCGGAGGACCCCCAGCGCCTCCGTCCCGTAGGGAATGGCATCGAACTCCCTGCCCGCTTCAATCACCCGGCGGACGAGGGCATCGCCATATCTTGTAGGAACGGCAATCTCATAAGCCAGCTCCCCGGAGAAGGAAATCCGGAAAAGCCGCGCGCGCAATCCACCGCAGATCGTGACCTCACCGCAGGCCATATAGGGGAAGGCCTCGTTCGAGATGTCATATGCGGGATCGACGATTTTTTGCAGGAGCTTGCGCGCGTTCGGTCCCGCCACCGCGAACTGCGCCCACGCTTCGGTGGTTGAGATGAGCTGCACACCAAGACCCGGCCATAGGCATTGACGGCAAAATTCCATATGACGGAAGACAGACACCGCATTGGCGGTTGTCGTCGTCACAACGAAATGATCCTCGGCAAGCCGCGCCGCGGTGCCGTCATCCATGGCGAGGCCATCCTCACGCAGCATCAGGCCATAGCGCGCCTTGCCGACGGGCAGTTTGGCGAAACCATTGCAATAGACATGATTGAGGAATTCTGCCGCATCCGTGCCCTGCACATCAATCTTACCCAGCGTCGTTACATCACAAACGCCGACGGATTTCCGAACGGCAAGAACCTCCCGATCAACTGATTGCCGCCAGTGGGTTTCACCTTCTATCGGGAACCATTGGGCACGGAGCCAGTTGCCCGCCTCAACGAAGACTGCGCCCTGTTTCTCTGCCCATTTATGGCTGGGCGTGAGGCGGTAGGGACGGAAATTCTTGCCCCGGGACCGTCCGGCGATCGCCCCCATCGACACAGGGGTATAGGGCGGACGAAAGATGGTCGTCCCGACGTCCGATATGGATTTCCCGCCAAGGTCGGCAAGAACGGCAAGCGCTCCGAGATTAGCAGTCTTTCCCTGATCCGTCGCCATGCCGAGGGTGGTGTATCGCTTCACATGCTCAACGGATTTAAATCCTTCCTGATGGGCGAGTTTGATGTCCTTGACCGTCACATCATTCTGCAGGTCCAGCCAGACGCGGCCTTTCCCGCCCCTCACATACCAGAAGGGAGCAATATTGACGGGTGCGTCTTCCGCCTTGGAAAGGTTTGGCATTCTGGCGGAAATATCCAACTCCTTCAGCACCTGGATGGCTTTTTCTGCGCCCGATTGAAGCGCGCCATGGGTTGAAAAGATGCCTGCTGCAGCGCCCGCGACGCGCAAAGCTGGATCGCTTATCGGCGCGGGAACAAAGGCCAAGATGTCGTCATTCCAGATCGGTCGCCCGCGTTTATGGCAGGTCAGATGCACATTCGGATTCCACCCGCCAGCACCACCGAAAGCGCCGCAAGTGATCTCTTTCTCCGATCCGTCCTGCAGTCGGACTTTTACGGAGTTAAGACCGAGCCGCCCGCGACTGTCGATGACCTCCGCTCCTTTGAGGACTTCGAACTCTGCCGATGCAGGGGCATCGGCGCGGCAATCGACCAGGGCGGCGATATTGACACCCTTGGCGGCAAGGTCCCGCGCAGTACGGTGCCCGTCATCATTGTTGGTAAAAATAACGACATCTTTTGCCGGCGTTACTGCCCATCGGTTGGCGTAGGCGCGCAGGGCCCCCGCCAGCATCACGCCCGGTCTGTCGTTATTCTCAAAGGCGATGGGGCGTTCCGTCGCTCCGGCGGTGAGCAGCGCGCGTTTCGAATAAATACGCCAGAGAATTTGGCGCGGTTTGTGGGTGGGCGGTTCCGGTAGATGATCAGATATCCGCTCTATCGCGCTAAAGATACCATGATCATACTGTCCGAAAACTGTCGTTCGCGTCATCAGCCGCACATTCGGCAGGGTGGACAATTCCCCGACAACATCTGACACCCAATCATTAGCCGACAGATCCGCCAGAAGATCCCTCTCCGCGAGGAGACGACCGCCAAAGGCGAAATCTTCTTCGGCGAGGATGACCTCCGCTCCCGCCCGACCCGCTGTCAGGGCTGCCGCAAGTCCGCTCGGCCCCGCGCCAATGATCAGCAGGTCACAGTGCAGAAACCCCTTGTCATAGACGTCCGGGTCTTCCTCACCTGAGAGGCGCCCAAGTCCGGCGGCGCGGCGAATGGCCGGTTCATAGACCTTCTCCCAGAAGGCGGCGGGCCACATAAAGGTTTTGTAGTAAAATCCGGCCGAGAGGAAAGAGGAGAGTACATCACTAACTGCCAGAGCATCGAACCGAAGTGACGGAAATCGGTTCTGGCTTTGCGCTTCCAATCCATCATACAGCTCGGCGACCGTTGCGCGGGTATTGGGCTCTCGCCGCGCGCCGCTTCGAAGCTCAACAAGGGCGTTCGGCTCCTCTGATCCGGCGGAGAAAACACCGCGCGGGCGGTGATACTTGAAACTCCGTCCCATCAAGCGAACATTATTGGCGAGCAGCGCGGACGACAGGGTGTCACCCACGTAGCCGGTATAATTCTTTCCATCAAAAGAAAAGGAGAGGGGACGGTTCCGGTCAATCTGGCCACCGTTGAGGCGGTTTTTCTGGCTCATCTGTCCCGCCCCCGCCGCTTTGCATAGTCCGAGGCAAGCTCCACATCAGTAATCTCATGCGTTGTCATATCGCGCGTAACAACCAGCCATGCGCGATCCCCCTGCTCATGAAACCAGAGTTCCTTATGACTGCCTGCCGGGTTATCCCGAAGATAGAGATAGTCATGGAAATCCTCGAGCGCCGTTTCCGCATTCACGTCGGGCCGGTCAATCAGGCTCGCATCGCCGAGATAGACAAATTCCTGCGCATCGCGGGGACCTAGCAAAGGATGGTTGATAATCATGCTAGCCTCAATGCAGGTTCGGTTGGGCGCCCGCGCCCTTTTCGTCAATCATGGCGCCGGTCCTGAATCGGTCCAGCCGAAGCGCGGTCGCTGTTTTATGCGGCGTATCGGTTGCCAGCAAATGCGCGAACACATAGCCCGACGCGGGCGTTGCCTTGAACCCGCCATAGCACCAGCCGCCATTGAAATAGAGCCCCTCGATCGGAGTTTTGTCGATGAAGGGGGAGCCATCCATCGACATATCCATCAATCCGCCCCACATCCGCAGCAGCCGCGCCCGCCCGATCATCGGCATCAGCGCCATGCCGCCTTCCAACACATCCTCGACAACCGGCAGATTGCCGCGCTGGGCATAGCTGTTATAGCCGTCAATATCGCCGCCGAAGACAAGCCCGCCCTTGTCGGACTGGCTGATGTAGAAATGTCCCGCGCCGAAGGTAATAACCCCCGGGATTACCGGTTTCAGTCCTTCGGAGACAAAAGCCTGCAGGACATGGCTTTCGATGGGCAGGCGCAGGCCCGCCATCGCCATAACGCGGGAGGAACTACCGGCAACCGCAACGCCGACCTTTTTCGCGCCGATATATCCCCGGCTGGTCTTCACCCCCTTAATCGCGCCAGTCTCGATCTTAAATCCGGTCACTTCGCAATTCTGGATAATATCCACCCCATGATTGTCGGCGGATCGGGCATAGCCCCAGGCGACGGCGTCATGGCGCACCGTGCCGCCCCGCCGCTGCAGTAATCCGCCCTTGATGGGGAAACGCGCATTCTCGAAATCAAGGAAGGGCGCTATCTCGCGAACCTGTCCCTGATCAAGGAGTTCCGCATCCGCGCCATTCAGGCGCATCGCATTGCCGCGCCGCCGGTACGCATCGCGCTGGGCATCACTGTGGCAGAGGTTTAGAATGCCGCGCTGGCTCACCATGGCATTGTAATTGAGGTCCTGTTCCAACCCTTCCCAGAGCTTGAGCGAGAATTCATACAAGGGCTCGTTACCATCGAGCAGGTAGTTGGAGCGGATAATCGTCGTATTCCGCCCGACATTGCCGCCGCCGATCCAACCTTTTTCCAATACGGCAATTCGCGACTTTTTATAGACCTTCGAAAGATAATGCGCGGTCGCCAGGCCATGCCCGCCGCCGCCAACGATGATATAATCATACTTAGCCTGCGGCGCGGGATCGCGCCACACCGGCTTCCATCCGGTATGCCCTCGCAACCCTTCCGTCAACAGCTTGAAGGCGGAATAACGCAATCTCGGTTCCTTTCACAACTGTCAGAACAATTGCATACTGCCGCATGTCCAATTGTTCTGACAGTGTCATGATTGACGTCAAAAAAGACATACAGAGCAGGATTATAAAGGCGAAACGCGGGATGGCATTCATTTTGGGTGGAGTATAGCTCCTGCATTTTCGCCAATGGCTTGGCGATACCCAAAGGCGGAGAGACATGGCAGATGAAGACATAACCTACAGGTCATGGGGCTGCTTCACCGTTATTGCCCTGTATTGGTGATTTTTTCCGGAGCCATTGCTTAGTAGCAGTACTGAATTTTTCTCTTTCGCCTTCATCCAGTATCGATGGCGCACCCGACACGATTCGAACGTGTGACCTCTGCCTTCGGAGGGCAGCGCTC
>NZ_JARGOQ010000074.1 GCF_029233945.1 Sneathiella sp.
GCCCTGATGGAGGCGCTGAACAACAACGCCAGCGATGCCGAGATCAAGCGTCTTGTCGAGGAACTGCGTGCCGCCATGGAGAATTTCCTTCAAGCCCTCGCGCAGCAGGCGCAGCCCATGGATAATCAGGCGGCGGGCGACCCCAATAGCCAGGACCAGTTTATTGAATCTCAGGATTTACAAAAACTACTCGATCGCATTGATCAGTTCGCCCGCGGCGGTGCCCGGGACGCGGCGCGGCAGTTGCTGAGTGAGCTTCAAGACATTATGGAAAACCTGAAGACAGCCGAAGCGCGACAACCTTCCGCCAGTCAGCAGGCGGCACAGCAAATGCTCAATGAGCTTGGTAAGTTGATGCAGAAGCAGCAGGAGCTTCTGGATGAGACCTTCCGTAAATCCCAGGGTCGGCAATCGCAACAGGGAAACAGAGACGGCCAGCAGGGCCAGCAATCGCAAAATGGGACACAACCCGGCCAGCAGGGACAGCAAGGTCAATCCGGGCAGCAAGGCCAGCGCGGCAATTTGCAGGATCTGGCCGAAGTTCAGGAAGCGTTGCGTCAGATGCTCGGCGATTTGATGGGCCGGCTTGGTGCGGAAGGAGAAATACCAGGCGCGCTTGGCCAGGCGGAACGCTCCATGAATAATGCTCGGGACGCGCTGGGACAGGGTCAGGGGCAATCCGCCCTGCAATCAGAAAGCGATGCCCTTGAAAGCCTTCGTCAGGGCGCAGAATCACTCGCTCAGCAGATGATGGAGAACGGGCAGGGAGAGGGCACTCAGTCCGCCGGGCCCGGACAGCCGGGACAGGGGCGGGACCCGCTTGGCCGGTCGATGACGGAAGAGGACGGGCAGGGACGGACATCCGGCAACGCGCTGATGCGCGGTGAGGCCAATGGCCTTAGCAAGAGCCGCTCCATTCGTGATGAGCTGCAGCGACGGCTTTCCGATCCCGCGCGCAGCTATATTGAACGCGATTATCTGCAGCGCCTGCTCGATATTTTCTAGGGCGGTTCGCAAATTCTGATATAAATCCTCGCCATGACTCAGGATCATCCATTTGCGCAATATGTCCGCATTCTCGGCAAGGGCCCGAAAATGTGGCGGGACATGACTTTTGACGAAGCGAGGGCCGCCATGAATATGGTGCTTTCTGGTGAAGTCGAGCCATTGCAGCTTGGCGCGTTCCTGCTGCTACTGCGGCGGAAGGGTGAGACGGGAGAAGAGCTTGCCGGCATGGTCGCCGCTGCGCGCGATCACTTCCTCGAAGAAAACATCACAGCTGAGGTTGATTTTGACTGGCCATCCTATGCGGACCGGCATCGTCAGCAGCCCTGGTTTATCCTGTCCGCCATCCTGCTGGCCGATCAGGGATACAAGGTGTTGATGCATGGCATTGAGGGCTACGTGGATGGCTATGCGCCGACACGACCGGGCCTTGCGGTATTTGGTATTCCGGAGGCAACCTCCCTCCCCGACGCGGCGGCGCGGCTGGGGGGAAGTAACCTTGTTTATCTTGGGCTGGAGAATTTCTGCCCCTCCGTTCAGGCGCTCTTTGAATTGCGGCCTTTGCTTGGTGTGCGAACGGCGGTGAATACCTTCGGGCGGGACATTAACCCATTCCGTGCGCCTTATCAGCTTCAGGGGGTATTCCATCCGCCTTATAAAGCCCTGCATCTTGGAACGGTGAGGGCGCTCGACCAGCCCAACAGCCTGATTTTCAAGGGTGGCGGCGGCGAAGTGCAGCGCAATCCGATGAAGCCGGTTCTTGCCGATGCGCTGGTGGATGGCGAGATGGTGGTGCAGGAATGGCCCGCGATGACGGAGGAGAATGTCTATAAATGGCGGGAGGAGGATCTGGCACCGGATCAGCTTCTCCGTCTTTGGCGGGGGGAGCTTGACTTGCCCGTGCCTATTCTCGCGGTTATCGGTACTCTTGCCTTTGCGCTACGGCAGGCGGAACCTACCCTCGCGGTTTGCGAGACTGAGGCGCGCGCGCGGGAAGTCTGGGAAAGCCGCGATAAAAACCGGTTCGGCTAAGCCTAGCCATCCTTTTCATACCACCATAAGTCTGCACTGGTTCCCCAATAGGACGGTGTGGCGGGTAGCCTGATTTCCGGCCAATGTGCCAGCCATTGCGCGTCCGTATAATAGAGCGGGATGACATAATGCCCGTTGAGTAATACCCGATCGAGCGCGCGCGCCGCATTGACCAGCGTTTCCCGATCCTGCGCGGTGGCAATCCGTTCGATCATCGCATCGACGGCGGCAAGGCGGATGGCCGGATAATTTCGCGTGCCCGGTGTTTCGGCGGCGCTCCGGCTCCAGTAGAAGGCCTGCTCGTTCCCCGGCGAGAGCGACTGGCCCCAGCTATTGATGATTATGTCGAAATCATAGTCGGTCAGGCGATTCTGGTAACTCGCCGTATCGATCTGGCGAATATTGCTCTGGATTCCCAGAAGTTCGAGATTCCGCTGAAACGGGGAAATCATCTTGATGTAGTCGGTATTATTGATCAGGAATTCGACCTCGAACGGCTGACCGGTTTCCTGATGGGTGAGAATACCATCTTCAATCTTGTAACCGGCAGCCAGGAGTAATTGCCGCGCTATTTTGAGATTAACGCGCGCCCGGCCCGAACCGTCCGTTTTGGGAAGGCTAAAAGCGTCGTTAAACACGGCCTCAGGCAGTTCATCCGCGAAGGGAGAGAGCACGTCCCGCTCGGCATCCTTGATTGTGCCCTCGGCGGCGAGAGGGGAGTTTTCGAAGAAGCTGTGCGTGCGCTTATAGAGGCTATGGAGAATATTGGCGTTTACCCATTCGAAGTCAAAGGCGTGGGTCAGGGCCTTGCGGACACGCAGATCAGCGAATTTCTTATGCCGTGTGTTAAAGACAAAGGCGAGCATTGGGGCAGGTATACTGAGCTTCGGTGTTGATTTTTTATACTCAGCGCCCGACGGCCCGCTATAGGCGGCGGTCCATTTGGCTGCATTGCTTTCGAAACGGGCATCAATATTGTGGGATTTGAACGCCTCCAGGGCGACATCGTCATCGCGGAAATAGTCATAAATTATCCGCTCGAAATTATGCCGACCCTTGTTCTGCGGCAGATGCCATCCCCAGAAATTCTCGTTCCGGCGATAGATGATGCGCCGACCCGGCTCGACTTTCGCAACCAGATAGGGGCCGGACCCGATCAGGGGGGTGAGGGAGGTTTTCTCGAAGTTGGTTTCAAGGAGTTCGGATTTCGGCAAAACGCTCATCAGCCCCATAATAAGGGGCATCTCGAAACGCCCTTCCTCCTCGAACGCAAATCGAAGGGAGAGAGGGGATAGAATTTTGGCCGCTGTCACCTTGCGGTAATAGAGTTGAACATTCGGTCGTCCCTGTTCGCGGAGGGTTTCGTAAGAACTCAGTACATCCTCCGCCGTGATGGGGGTGCCGTTCGAAAAGTGCGCTTTGGGGTTAATATGAAAGACGATCCAGCTGCGGTCCGGCGCAACTTCAATGGCTTCGGCAATATTGGCGTACAGGGTGAAGGGTTCATCGCGGGACCGTTCCAGTAAGGGCTGATAGACATCGCCGAGCCCGCGTGGAGTGACTCCTTTCAGCAGAAAAGGATTGAGGCTATCGAAACTGCCAATGTCGCTAAGGCGCAATGTGCCGCCAATTGGTGCGTCTGGATTGACATAGTCAAAATGCGAAAATCCGGCAGGGTATTTCGGTTCTCCATGCATAGCGATGGCGTGGTGTTTTTCTGCGGCTTGTGACGGGACCGCACAGCTGAAAAAAAAGGCCATCAGGAAGAGGAGGAATGAAGGATGTTTTTTCATTTAAAATTTACGGTGCCTTGCTGCGGATAATATCAGTGAGCCTATCGACCAAATGTGGCATTTCTTGTTCCGGCGTCCCGGCAAAACCGAGAATAAGGCCGGTCTGGTCTGTCGGCAAATTGTAAAATCCGGAAAGGGCCCGCACCAGCATACCTGCCTTGGCCGCCTCTCGCTCCACTTCCTTATCCTTGATGCCGGGCGGCAGATACGCAACAAGATGCATTCCGGAGCCTTGTGGTGCCACCATAATGATATCACCCAACTTTTCCTGAAGCAGTGAGAGCAGGCACTTCTGCCGTGCTTCATATAACAGCCTTGTACGCCGGACATGGGCGGCGAGATAGCCCTCATTGATAAAATCCGCGAGCGCCGCCTCGGGCACGGAGGGGGAATGGCTGTCAATATTCTGGCGAAGTGCAAGGAAGATATCCACCAGATCATCCGGCACGACCATGTAGCCGACCCGGAGCCCGGAAAACATGACCTTGCTCATGGTGCCGACATAAAGCACCCGGTTGTCATCATCGAGACCCTGCAGTGAGGACAATGGCCGTCCGGCATAGCGATATTCGCTGTCATAGTCATCTTCAAGGATAAAGCGCCCTTCCTCCTTCGCCCATTTCAGAAGATCCAGCCGCCGGGCGAGTGACATTGTCTGGCCCAGCGGATACTGATGGGACGGTGAAATACAGGCGAGGCGGGCGGCAGGCGCTATTTCCCGCGCGCGGGCAAGCGCAAACCCCTCCTCATCCACGGGAACGGAGATCGGCACCGCCCCGGCGGAGAGGATGGAATCGCGAATGCCGGGATAGCCCGGCTCTTCCATCCAGACGGCATCTCCCGGCTCGGCAAAGGCGCGGACAACCAGATGGATAGCCTGTTGTGACCCGGAAAGGATGATTACCTGATCGGGATGGCATCGCACCGCCCGCGTTTGCCCGAGATAAGAGGCAAGGGCCTCGCGCAGTATTTTTGCGCCGCCAACGGGATTATCGACCAGGTATTCGCGCCCCGGCCGCCGCCAGTGGCGAGAGAGAAGGCGGGCCCAATCCTCAAACGGGAAGGTTTCAAGTGCGGGTAGGCCCGGCGAGAACGGCAAGCCTCTTTTCTCCGATGAACGTGTTTTGCCCATGAATGCTGCGGCCATCTTGGAAAGATAGATTTCCCGCGCCTGAACGCCCGGTGCGTGACCCTCGGTCTTGCGTTGCAGCAAATCGTCGGGAAGTTGATCCGATACGTAAGATCCGGCCCCGACGCGGCTGATCAGATACCCTTCCGCCATGAGTTGATCATAGGCACTCAGCACCGTATTGCGCGAAACGTTGAGATCAGTAGCGAGAGAACGGCTGGAGGGAAGGCGGGTGTCGGGCCTTAGCCGGCCTTCAAGGATTGCCTGGCGCAGCGCGAGGAAAAGCTGTTGATGCAGAGCGATCGCGCTCTCGGGGTCGAGCGTTAATGTTTGCAACTGCGCATTTTTGAGGCGGCGGGACATAGGGGCCGTTCCAATTGGTTTGGAAATTGTGTAAATTTTACGGAATTAATGAACCAATACCAAGATATATTTCGGCCATTTATCATTTCCGATCAAGTTTTCTTGTAGTTGGTTGCATTCTTCTGAAAATGCGCGAAATAATGAACAGCGCCGATCTTGAGTGCGAGGAGACAAAGATGACAGGAACAACAGAAATTGCCTATTTTGGTGCCGGTTGCTTTTGGGGGGTCGAGGCCGCCTTTCGCCAGCTAAAGGGGGTAAAGGAAACCGTTGTCGGCTATCAGGGTGGTATCACGGCAAATCCCACCTATGAAGATGTCTGCACCGGCCGAACCCAGCATGCCGAAGTGGTTCAGGTGATGTTCGATCCGGCGGTGGTGAGTTTTGAGGATATCCTTGATGTGTTCTGGCAGAGCCATGATCCGACGACCCTCAATCGTCAGGGGCCGGACATTGGCACACAATATCGCAGCGCGATTTTCTATCGGAATGAGGAACAGAAGAAAATTGCCGAGGCGTCGAAAGAGGCGCAAGGAAGTCGCGGGCTGTTCCGTCGGCCGGTCGTTACGGAAATTTCACCGGCGCTCGATTTCTATCCGGCGGAAGATTATCACCAGCAATATCTGGAAAAGCGTGGCCTTGCGACTTGTCATATTTAAGGGCGGCTTCTGGTCAGGCGACCCGTTCCGCATGACCGTCAAACCCCAAAACCGTTGCGGTCAGATTTAGGCTGCTGTCATAGGCGGATGTGGCGCGGCGATGGGCCTCGGCGGGGTCGGCTTCGGTCACTGCGTCATCCTGCTGGGCCAGCTGCTGGGCAAGAAACGGCGCGGAATAGGCCATGTGAAGCGAAGTTCCTGCCTCACGTGAGGATGTGAAGGTAGACTGAATTTCCCGAAGCTTGACGGGAACCGGCGACGTTTCCCTGCCAGTCTTGATATCATCTCGGGCATGATGTCGCCCTGCGCCGAGGGCGGGCGCCTCTTCAACGCGCGCATCTTCTTGCGCCGCGGCGGCGCTTCTGCGCCCGAACTGATGGGCACCGCCGTCCTCGCGTCTTGTTGGCGGCGGAAGAATATTTGAAATGGCCCGCGTAACGTCCATTAATATCCAATCCCGGACTGATCTAATTTCTCAGAAGTAATCGATCTTCATTCTGAAGTCGAAGACATTGGGGGGCGACTGATTCTCCGTCAGCCCAAACCACAGCTTGGGATTTTGAGCATAATTTCACAAAAAACCCTTAACGAAACCTGTAGTTATAAAAACAATTTAGCATAAAACCGCGAAAGATACAACTCCCGGCGTTATTTCTTGCCGCTCATTTCATCAATACGTTTCTGCATGGACTTCAACTGTTCCTGGAGTTCCTGCATCATCTCGGCTGTTTGGTCAGGTTTTTCTTCTGCGGAGGAGGTAGGCTTATCCTTGTCCGCGCGGCCCTCCGTGCCCCCTAAATAGCTGGGGGGAGAGAACATGCGGACCGCCTGGCTGAACATTTCCATATTCTTGCGTCCCATTTCCTCGAACTGCTGGAACATGGGGTTGGTCGTCAGATTCTCAGGCAGGACATCCCGCATTTTATCTTGATTGTCGGTGAAGGATCGCATCGACATCTCCAGATAGTCTGGAACCACGGTTTGCAGCCTGTCGCCATAAAAGCTGATCAGTTGTCGAAGGAAGTTGATGGGAAGCAGATTCTGGCCCTTGGCTTCTTCCTCGAAGATGATCTGGGTCAGGACCGAGCGCGTGATATCCTCGTTCGACTTTGCATCAAACACGACAAATTCAGTCCCATCCTTCACCATCCGGCTCAAATGATCCAGCGTGACGTATGATGACGTGGCTGTATTATATAACCTGCGGTTTGCATATTTTTTGATGACAATTGGCTTTTTGTCATCTGCTGTTTTTTCAACCACGGTGTCTCCTAACTTCTGCTGGAAGAGATATTGGCGTGTATTTTCACCTGTAATTGTTGCGCTGCGCAAGTTTATTGTGCAATGCCGTTGGTAAAAATGCATCACAAAGGTGAAATAAAGTATTCTGCCAAGTGGCAAGGCGACTGCTCTGGTATATATAGAGCAGTATGATATGCAGCGGCGGCAAGAATGATATCCCAGACTGTAACTATACTGCTGAAACAGGTGTTGGCGGATGAAAACTGACGCGCCAAAAACCATCTCGACAATGCCCCGCCTCGGCCCGCGTCCGCTGGCTCTGCATTTGGGATTGGCGACAACAACGGTTGCAAGCTCCCTTGCGGGCCTCCCGCTCCGCCAGAAAGAAGATGCTTTCTCCCTGCAACCGGATATTCCAACGCCTGTCGGCAGCTCCCTCGATATCGAAGCCATGGGCTATGGGCCGGACCTGCTCCAACAGCTGGCAGATCAGGGCAGTGAACAGGTGCGGGAGATGATCGACGGAATTCGCCTGTACCACGACCACCCTTACCGTCGGAAACAGCGTAACCGTCCGGTAATCTGGCAGCAGGGTACCACCCAGCTGTTGGATGGTGCACCGGAGGCCCCTTCTTCTGCGCCAGTTGTTCTATTGGTGCCTTCCCTCATCAATCGCGCCTATATTCTCGATCTTATGCCGGGACGAAGCCTTGTTGATTATCTTGCGATGCGCGGGCTGCACCCGATCCTGTTTGACTGGAACGGTCCGGGAGAGTCGGAGCGGGGCTTCGATGTTGCCGATTATATAACCGGCAGGATTTGTCCCGCGATCGATTTTGTATCCGAGGCATATGCGAGAGCTCCTCTTCATCTCACAGGATACTGCATGGGGGGGACCCTGTCGGTTGCGGCCGCGCAACGTCGGCAGGACAAAATTCAGAGCTTCATCGCCATCGCGGCGCCCTGGGATTTTCACGCGGAATTTGGCGGCCAGGCAAAGGCGCTTTTCGATCAGCGGGAAATGTGGGCAAATATTCTTGCCGGATTCGGCGAGATGCCGGTCGATCTGCTGCAAACTCTCTTTGCCAGCCTAGACCCAAACCTTGGCCTTCGGAAATTCAGCAAATTCGTGAAAATGGACATGGCGTCCGATCAGGCGAAAGAATTTGTCGCCATTGAGGATTGGCTGAACGATGGTTTTCCGCTCGTCCGGCATGTGGCGGCGGATGTTTTTGATAAATGGTATGGCCGGAACGAACCGAATTTGTTGCAATGGGCGGTTGACGGGGAAATTGTTCGGCCGCAGGATATTTCCGCTGCGTCCCTTATTGCGGTTCCGAAAACTGACAAGCTTGTTCCGCGACCCTCCGCGCTCGCGCTGGCATCCGTCTTGCCATCCGCGACAGTCATCACCCCGCCCTCGGGACATGTCGGCATGATGGCCGGAGGCAAGGCGGAGGATGGATTATGGCGTCAGCTGGGAGATTGGGTCATGGCGAACTGAGTTTTTATCCGGGGAACGCAAGAAAGGGGTTGCGGTTCCTAAAAACTAACGTTATTTCGTATAAGGAAGAAAAATGATTGTAAAATTTCTCATACGAAGTGAATTTTGAATTAAAATTACGCATTCGAAACAGGAGAAATAAACTATGGATGTTGTCATTACCAGTGCAGTCCGCACGCCGGTTGGTTCTTTCAATGGCGCATTGGCGCCTTTGACGGCGCATAAACTCGGCGAGATTGTCATCAAGGAATCGCTCTCACGGTCCAAGACAGATGCAAGCGAAGTCTCCGAAGTCATCCTCGGTCAGATCCTGAGCGCGGGTCAGGGTCAGAATCCGGCGCGGCAGGCCTCTGTCAATGCCGGCGTCCCCTATGAGGTGCCGGCATGGGGCGTGAACCAGCTGTGCGGCTCTGGTCTTCGCGCCGTGGCGCTTGGCTATCAGGCAATTCTGAACGGCGATTCTCAGGTTGTCGTGGCGGGTGGCCAGGAAAGCATGAGCCAGGCCCCGCATTGCGCGCATCTTCGCAATGGTCAGAAAATGGGCCCGCTGGAATTCACTGACACCATGTTGAAAGATGGGCTGATCGATGCCTTTCATGGATATCACATGGGAAACACGGCGGAAAATGTCGCCGCGAAATGGCAGATCACCCGGGAAGTGCAGGATCAATTCGCAGCGGAGTCTCAGCGCAAGGCGTCCGAGGCTCAGGCGTCAGGTCGTTTCAAGGACGAGATCGTGCCGGTCACCATTTCCACTCGCAAGGGCGATGTGGTTGTCGATCAGGACGAATATATTCGCGGTGGCACCACATTTGAAAAACTGAGCGGCCTGCGCCCTGCCTTTGCGAAGGACGGGTCGGTCACGGCGGGAAACGCCTCCGGTATTAATGACGGGGCCGCCGCCGTCGTGCTGATGACGGCGGAAGCGGCCGAAGCTAAGGGACTGAAGCCGCTTGCGCGGATTGTTTCCTGGGCGCAAAGCGGGGTTGATCCGGCGATCATGGGCACAGGGCCCATTCCGGCGAGCCGCGCCGCGCTTGAAAAAGCGGGCTGGACTGCCGACGATCTTGACCTTGTTGAGGCGAACGAAGCTTTTGCTGCGCAGGCCTGTGCGGTGAATAAGGATCTTGGCTGGGATACCAGCAAGGTCAATGTGAACGGTGGTGCCATTGCCATCGGCCATCCGATTGGTGCATCGGGAGCCCGCGTGCTGGTTACGCTGCTGCATGAAATGCAGAAACGTGATGTGCATAAAGGACTGGCAACACTTTGTATTGGTGGCGGTATGGGTATCGCCATGTGTGTTGAACGATAGCTAACTAGGGACTAAAGGGGGCAGAAAATGTCGAGAGTAGCAATTGTAACGGGCGGCACCCGAGGAATTGGCGAGGCCATTTCCATCATGCTGCATGAGAAAGGTTACAAGGTCGCGGCAAACTACGGCGGGAATGACGAACGGGCGAAGGAGTTTTCCGATCGCACAGGCATTCCCGCCTATAAATGGGATGTGTCGGATTTTGATGCTTGTACAGAAGGCGTGGCCAAGGTGAAAGCCGACCTCGGCAACGTTGAAGTCGTCGTCAATAACGCGGGCATTACTCGCGACGGGACATTGCATCGGATGAGCCCGGAAAACTGGCAGAAGGTGATCGATACCGACCTTGGGTCCTGCTTCAATATGTGCCGGGTAACCATTGATGATATGCGTGCCGCAAAGTTCGGCCGTGTGATCAATATCGGATCGATCAATGGTCAGGCCGGTCAGTATGGGCAGGTCAACTACGCCGCGGCGAAATCTGGCATTCATGGCTTTACCAAGGCGATGGCCCAGGAAGGCGCGGGGCAGGGCATTACGGTGAACGCCATTGCACCGGGCTACATCGATACCGACATGGTGGCGGCGGTGCCGGAAAATGTGCTGGCAAAAATCGTTGCCGGTATTCCGGTCGGACGGCTTGGTAAGGCATCTGAAATTGCACGGGGGGTTTGCTTCCTTGCGGCGGATGACGCGGGCTTCATTACCGGTTCAACCCTCTCGATTAACGGCGGCCAGCATATGTACTGACCCCGATCTTTACGGTTGTTATTGAAGATGGCATGATGCTGGGAGACCGGCACATGCCATTTTCTTTTCCGGATATTTCGGACAAATCCATGAACAGTCAGACGACGGAACGAACGGTTGCGAGCCTTTGCGGACTTGGTGCGATCCTGCTATGGGCGCTTCTCGCCCTATTCACGGCGGGCACGGCTCAGGTTCCTCCGTTCCAGCTCACCGCCATGACGTTTGGAACAGCCTTTGTCGGTGTGTCGCTCAAATGGCTTTTCTATCGGCAGGATATCCGGCCTTTCTTCAAGATCCCAATGGGACTTTGGGTCCTCGGGGTTGCGGGATTATTCGGCTATCATTTCTTCTATTTTCTGGCACTTAAAAACGCTCCGGCGGCGGAAGCCGGTTTGATTGCCTACCTCTGGCCGCTACTGATCGTCCTGTTCTCGACCCTGCTGCCGGGGGAGCGGTTCTACTGGTTCCATCTTGTCGGTGGATTGATCAGTTTGGCCGGTGCCGGGTTGTTGATCACAAAGGGTGCCGCGCTGGAGATTAGACCGGAGTACAGCACAGGCTATCTTGCGGCCATCTGCTGCGCCTTCATCTGGTCCAGCTATTCGGTCCTGAGCAGGCGGTACTCGGCTGTCTCTTCCGACGTGATCGGGCTATTTTGTGGAATTACCGCACTCTTGTCACTTGGGTGCCACCTCCTGTTTGAGGTCACACTCTGGCCCGAGGATGCACTGCAATGGCTGGCGGTATTGGGGTTGGGTCTCGGTCCGGTCGGCGCGGCGTTTTTCCTTTGGGATCGCGGGATGAAGCATGGCGATATCCAGACGCTGGGCGTGCTGTCCTATCTCTCGCCCCTGCTCTCCACTTTGATTCTGCTGGCTGTTGGCGTGGCGAGCTTTTCCTGGTCGTTGCTTTTTGGCTGTCTTCTGATCACCGTCGGTGCGCTCGTCGGATCGCTGAAAATACTGCGTGCGTTATGGAAGCCTGCAAAGCCTGACTAAATCGTCGGGGCCCAGTCTTTCGGCGCCATTTCAAACCCTTCAAACTCAAATCCCGGCGCGACCGTGCAGCCGACGAGCGTCCAGTCCCCGTTCGAATGCGCGGACTGCCAGGAACTGCGGGGAATGACAATTTGCGGATATTCCTCTTTAAGAAGGTCGGCACCCAAAATCCATTCTTCCGACGGCGCATCCTCCGCAGCGATGGAAAGGGTGAGCGGCGCTCCCGCATAATAATGCCAGATTTCCACCGCATCGACGCGATGCCAATGGGACCGATCCCCTTTTTCAAGCAGGTAATAGATGGCCGTGGATAGAGCGCGATTCGTCTCCGGCAGGGTCAGGTCATCGCGGAAGGTTTCGACAAAATGACCGCCCTCCGGATGAGGCTGCATTTTGAGGCGCTGGATGATATCGGCGGCGGTAAGGGTCATTGGCTAGAAGCTATCCTTGCGTCGGCGGGTTTCGGCGAAAACATCAACGGGATCAGCGCCGCTCAAAGCGAGGTCTGCGGCGAGCTCCGGATCATCGGCACGCATAAAGGGGTTCGTCTCCTTTTCCTCACCGAGGGTGGAGGGAACAGTCGGGATTTTCTTCTTTCGCATCTCGACAATCCCGGCAAAGCGCTTTTTGAGGGCATTGTTCGCGGGATTAACCGCAACGGCAAAGCGGCCGTTCGCCTCGGTATATTCATGGGCGCAATAGACCTTGGTCTCATCAGGAAGGGCGCGGAATTTGCTGATGCTTTGCCACATTTGCGCGGGCGTTCCCTCAAACAGGCGGCCGCAACCAAGGGCAAAGAGTGTATCGCCGCAGAAGAGCGCGTCTGATTCTTCAAACCAGTAGGCAATATGCCCGACCGTATGGCCCGGCACCTCAAAAACCTGCGCCTTTTGGCTGCCGAATTCGAAAATATCGCCTTCCTCAACCTTGACATCGATCCCGGGAATACGCGCGGCATCTTTTTTTGCGCCGACAATAGTGCAGCCCGTCTTTTCCTTCAGTTCAAGATTGGCGCCGGTATGGTCCGGATGATGATGGGTGTTTATGATATGGGTGAGCGTCCAACCCAACTCTTTCAGCTTGTCCAGGACCGGTCCGGCAACCGCTGGATCGACAACGCCGACCAGCCCGCTCTCCGGATCCCGGAACAAATAGACATAATTGTCACTCAGGACGGGAATTTGGTGGATTTCCAGTTTGCTCATTGGGTGCTCTTTGTTTGTTAAGTTTCCATTTCTATATTTTATGTCAGTATAACACTATGCTCAGACCTGATGTCAT
>NZ_JARGOQ010000008.1:0-42120 GCF_029233945.1 Sneathiella sp.
GCCGCGCCCGCATCCATATCCTTGAAGCTGGACGGATCGGGCAGCAGATGGCGAAGCTGCGGGGTGAGATATTGCTCCGCCTCCTCCAGCGGAACGCCGCGCCCGGCCATGACCCGGCCAACGATTTCCGGCACGTCGAGACGCTGCGCGATGGCGAGGCCGAGACGCTCATTCTCGGAGCGCAGCCGCCAGCGCCGGGACGTCAGCGAATTTTCAACATCCAGAAAGGCCGGCGCATCCATATCGGGTCTGCCTATTTGACTTTGTGATCGCCCCGGATATAGCGCACGGTGCCGGAATAGGACCGCATCACGATGGTTTCCGTATAGACCCGGTCGCCCTTCTGGCGCACGCCTTTCAGCATGGAGCCGTCGGTCACGCCGGTGGCGGCGAAGATGACTTCCCCGGCGGCGAGTTCCTCAAGGTTATAGACACGGGAGAGGTCGGTGATGCCCCATTTGGCGGCGCGCGCCCTCTCGTCATCATTGCGGAAGACAAGACGGCCTTGCATCTGCCCGCCGATACAACGGAGCGCGGCCGCGGCGAGAACGCCTTCCGGTGCGCCGCCGGTGCCGACATACATGTCGATCCCGGTATCGGGGTTTGCCGTCGCCATCACACCGGCGACGTCACCGTCGGAGATCAGCTGGATACGGGCGCCGGTTTTACGGATATCGGCGATGATGTCCGCATGGCGCGGCCGATCAAGAACGCAGGCCATGGTCTGGTTGACTGGCACGCCCTTGGCTTTGGCAATCGCGCGGAGATTTTCGCCCGCCCCCTTGTTGATATCGATAATCCCGTCCGGATAGCCACCGCCGACGGCGATCTTTTCCATATAGGTGTCCGGGGCGTTCAGGAAGTTACCGGATTCGGCGAAGGCAATCACGGCCAGCGCATTCGGCCCGCCCTTCGCGGTGAGTGTCGTGCCTTCCAGCGGATCGAGCGCGATATCGATCTTCGGGCCCTTGCCCGTGCCGACTTCCTCGCCGATATAGAGCATCGGGGCCTCGTCCCGCTCCCCTTCGCCGATGACGATCCGGCCCTCGATATTGAGCAGGTTGAGCGCGGTGCGCATGGCGTCCACGGCGGCCTGATCGGCGGCCTTCTCATCACCGAGGCCGACCAGGTTACAGGCGGCGCGCGCGGCGGCTTCGGTCACACGGACGATTTCGAGGGTGAGATTTCTATCCAGACGTGAGGATTTAGTCATGTTTTCTCTTCCATTACTTTAATAAAGCTTACTGTTTTTTAAAGCGAGACGATGCGAATCATACGCGGTTTCGCCACACTATGGGTGAATTTTTCGATTTTTCCAAGGGCGCGCAGCAGGGCCGCCTCCTGCACCTCATGGGTGACGAGGATGACGGAAACCGCCTCCTGCCGGGAGCGGCCGCGCTGCAGCAGGCTCTCGATGGAAATATTCTCATCGCGGAACACCGCCGACACATCGGCGATCACGCCGGGTTCATCATAGACCGTCAGGCAGACATAATAGGCGCCCACATGATCGGCGACGGGGACTTTCGGAATCTCCGTCATTTTCGAGACCGGGATGCCGAAGGTCGGCGTATGGCGACCGAGCGCGATATCGACGATATCGGCAACCACGGCGGAGGCCGTCGGCCCCTCGCCCGCGCCGCGCCCGACATAGGACGTCTCATCGACAAAATCACCATCGACGACAACCGCGTTAAAAACGCCGTTCACATTGGCGATAGTGGTATCGCGCCGGACCATGCAGGGATGGACCCGCTGCTCAATGCCCTTCTCGGTCCGCCGGGCCACGCCGAGCAGACGAATACGATAGCCAAGCTCGCTCGCCGCCTTGATATCGGCGGCGGTCACGTTGCGGATGCCCTCAATATAGACGCTGGCGAAATCAACCGGGGTGCCGAAGGCGACACTGGTCAGGATGGCGAGCTTATGCGCCGCATCGACGCCATCGATATCGAAACCGGGATCAGCCTCGGCATAGCCAAGGTCTTGCGCGTCCTTCAGGATCGCCTCGAACTCGCCGCCGGTCTCCTCCATCTCGGTGAGGATATAGTTGCAGGTGCCGTTCAAGATGCCATAGACGCGGGAGATCGCATTGCCCGCCAGCCCTTCGCGGAGCGCCTTGATAATCGGGATACCGCCGGCAACTGCCGCCTCATAGGCAAGCTGGGCGTTGTTTTCCTCGGCGAGTTTGGCAAGCGCGTTGCCATGCTCGGCCAGCAGCGCCTTGTTCGCGGTCACGACCGGCTTGCCGTTCAGGAGGGATTTCACGCAGAGGTCCTTCGCGACGCCATCGCTCCCGCCGATAAGTTCGAGCACGATATCCACATCCGGATCATCGGCGAGGCTGCGCGCGTCGTCATGCCATGTCAGCCCCTCAAGCGAGACACCCCGGTCTTTGGATTTATCGCGCCCGGAAACGGCGGTGACAGTCAGATGCGCGCCGGAGCGCGCCTCCAGCAGATCGCCATGCTCCCGGATAATCTTCAATACGCCCGCGCCGACAGTGCCCAGCCCGGCAATCCCTATTTTCACGTTGGTACTCACTTTCAGGACGCCTCTTTCCGTCCGAGATGCGCCTCGGCATTGGACATGAATTTCTTGATATTGCGGCTTGCCTGACGGATCCGCTGCTCATTCTCAACCATGGCGACACGGACGAAATCGTCCCCATGCTCCCCAAAGCCAAGGCCCGGCGCAACAGCGACTTTCGCTTCCTGCAGGAGGAGTTTGGAGAATTCCAGACTGCCCAGATGCCTGAAGGGTTCCGGGATCGGCGCCCAGGCGAACATGGTCGCATCCGGTGACGGCACGTCCCAGCCCGCCGCGGCAAAGCCGGAGATCAGCACATCGCGGCGCTGTTTATAAAGCTGGCGGAATTCCTCAACGCAATCCTGCGGACCGTTCAAGGCCGCCGTCGCCGCCACCTGGATCGGCGTGAAGGCCCCGTAATCGAGATAGGACTTGATCCGCGCGAGCGCGCCGACAAGCCGCTTGTTCCCCGTCGCAAAGCCCATGCGCCAGCCGGGCATGGAATAGGTTTTCGAGAGCGAGGTGAACTCGACCGCGATATCGCGCGCGCCCTCCACCTGCAGGATCGACGGCGGCTTCACATCACCGAAGTAAATCTCCGCATAGGCAAGATCGGAGAGGATATACATCCCGTGATCCTTGGCGAATTTCACGACCTCCTTATAGAAATCGAGATCGACCGTCATCGCCGTCGGGTTGGACGGGAAGTTGAGGATCAGGCAGGTCGGCGTCGGGATGCAATGGCGCACCGCGCGTTCCAGACCGGCGAAGAAATCAATGCCGGGCCCGACCTCAAAATGGCGGACGACCGCGCCCGCGATGATAAAACCGTACGGGTGGATCGGGTAGCTCGGGTTCGGCGACAGGATCACATCGCCCGGCGTGGTGATCGCCATGGCGAGGTTGGCAAGCCCCTCTTTCGAGCCCAAGGTCGCGATGGTTTCCGTCTCCGGGTCGATCTCGACATCGAAGCGGCGCTTGTAATAGGCGGCGTTGGCGCGGCGCAGGCCCGGGATGCCCCGGCTGGTCGAATAACGATGGGTGCGGCCGTCGCGGGCGGTTTCCACCAGCTTATCGACAATATGCTGCGGCGTCGGGCTGTCCGGGTTGCCCATGCCGAGATCGATGATATCCTCTCCGGCCGCTCGCGCCGCTGCCTTCATCCGATTGACTTCTTCGAAGACATAGGGTGGCAAGCGTTTTATGCGGTGAAAATCCGGATCCATCGGCCTCTTCCTGTTACGTTAATAGGGCGGCTCCCGGCGCGCATTTCGGGCGATCCGGGTTCCTGGGTTAAATTCTATGCGGGTATTTAAACGACTTTTGGTTAATTTAGAAGAAAGATTTCGGCGCGGCGATTCTTTGCTTCCGCGCTCGGCATCGGCTCGGTGATCATCGGCTTCGTATCGCTGACGGATTCAACCAGCAGATTGGAGGGCTCCACCCCCGCCTTGATGAAATACTCCGCAATCGTCGAGGCCCGCGCCTGCGAGGCATTGAGATTGACGATCATATGCTTTTCCTCCGCCATCTGCCGTGTCCGGCTGGAGGCATGGCCCACGATTTTAAGCGTCCCGCCCGCCGCCATCTGGGTCCGGGCGATGCGGTCGAGCTTGGCTTTATCCGCGGCATTGATCCGGTGGGACCCTTGCGCGAAATAAATTGTCTCGATCGGCGAGCTGCCGTCGGAGGCGGCGTAATTCGGAATGACGCGCCCGCCATCATCGGACGGCGGCGTCAGGGTGACCGACCCGTTCGAAGAAGCGGAGGCGGAGGAAGAAGATGAGGGGGACGGCGCGGCGGTGTCCGTCGCACTGCCTGAAGATCCGCCCGAACTCATCGTATCCGGCAGACGGGTCGCGCTGGAGGCGGCGAGCTGCTGCTCAAACACGCTTTCAATTGCGGGCTTCCGGGCGGCCTCCCCGCTGATAACCTGTTCGCGGAGGGGGGCTGGCGCCGGCGTTGTGTCCGGTGCGGCCTCGGCGACAGACGGCGCGGGCAGCGGCGTTTCCGTCACCTCTTCCTGCGCCACCGTGGCAACGACGGGGGCCTCTGCCTCCGCGGTCTTTTCTTCAACAACTTCCGTGACAGTCTCGGTAACGGTTTCAGACCCCTCTGCCGTCGCCGTTTCGGTCACTTCGGTGACAGTCTCGGTCTTGACTTCGGTCACTTCCTCGGCCACCGGTTTTGGCGGCGCGGGGAGCGGCGGCTGCAAGGAGGTATCGGCGCGCAGGGTTTCATCGGTATAGCGGGCATTGTCGCGATCGGCGCGCAACCCTTCCTCGATCTTCTCCGCCTCCGCCAGTGTCGCGACCGTTTCCGGCGCCTCCGGCAGCTTGTTCACATTCGGATATTCCGCCGCCTCCTGTTCCTCGGTGTTATCCGTGGAGCAGGCGGTTCCCGCCAGCAGCGCGACCAGAAGAACACCTCCCAACAGAAGTCGGGCACCCTTTAAGAACCGATTTTCGAAAGCGTTTATCGTCATGGTCATTGAACTGTCCGTTAAGCCCCGTCCCTCCGCCGGCCGGAGCCCTGCGTTGAGATTGGCAAGTTTTTGATATACTCTTATAAAAACAACGCTATCATTAAACATATGAGGGAGATTTTCGCAATGTTTTCTGACGATTTCAAGGCATTTGGGGGGAACTGTACCGCCTGAAATCCGTTGGTTGGCAGAGAAGACAACAACTCAGGGAGAAGAAGCCGATATGTCGAATAAGGAGCCGCTTGACAGCAGCCAGGAAGCCCTTGAGGCCTCCAAGGAGTTCGCCGAGAATTTCGCCAAGATTGCGGCGCAAAGCCAGGAGCTTGTCACCGAATTCCTGAACAGCCAGCAGCAGGCCCATATAGACCCGGACCCGGCCCATGTTGGCAAAACCTTCATGGACTTGATGAACAAGATGATGGCCGATCCCGGCAAGATCATCGAGGCGCAGGCTGCGCTGTGGAAGAATTACATGGATCTCTGGCAGAACGCGGCGCTGCGCGCGCGCGGGGAGGAGACGAAGCCGCTGGTCACGCCGGAATCAGGCGACAAGCGCTTCAAGTCCGAAGAATGGAGCCAGAACCAGATCTTCGACTACATCAAACAATCCTACCTGATGACCGCCAAATGGATCCAGGACACCGTCTCCGATGTCGAGGGGCTGGATAAGCAAACCCAGAAAAAGGCGGATTTCTACACCAAGCTTTATGTCGATGCGCTCTCGCCAACGAATTTTTTCTGGTCGAACCCGGATGTGCTGAAAAAAACCATGGAGAGCAAGGGCGAGAATCTTGTCCACGGGCTTGAGAACATGCTCGACGACCTCAAACATGGCAAGGGCCAACTCACCCCGAAAATGACGGACGACACCGCCTTCGAGGTCGGTCGTAATATTGGCGTGACGCCGGGGAAGGTGATTTTCGAGAATGACCTGATGCAGCTCCTGCAATATGAACCGACCACCGAGATGGTTTATAAAAAGCCGCTGCTGATCACCCCGCCCTGGATCAACAAATTCTATATCCTCGACCTGAAGTCGGAAAACTCCTTCATCAAATGGTGCACCGAGAAGGGCTATACCGTCTTCGTTATTTCCTGGGTTAACCCCGATGAGCGCCATGTCGACAAGACATTCGAGAGTTATATGTCCGAGGGGGTCCTCGCGGCCCTTGACGCCATCGAGAACACCACCGGCGAGAAAGAAGTGACGGCGATCGGCTATTGCATCGGTGGGACACTGATGGCCTCCACCCTCGCCTATCTCGCCGCCATTGGCGAAAAGCGGGTCACCGCCTGCACCTTCTTCGCCGCGCAACTCGATTTCACGGAGGCTGGCGATTTGCTCGTCTTTACCGACGAGGACCATATCAAAATGGTCGAGGAGAAGATGAAGGACAGCGGCTATCTTGAAGGCAAGGAGATGGCAAATACGTTTAACCTTCTGCGCTCCAACGACCTGATCTGGTCGTTCGTGATCAATAACTACCTGCTCGGCAAGTCGCCTTTCCCGTTCGATCTCCTGTACTGGAATTCCGACGCGACCAACATGCCGCACAAGATGCACAGCTTTTACTTACGCAACATGTACCAGAAGAACCTGCTGCGGCAGCCGGGCGCCCTCACTTTCGGCGGCCAGCCCATTGATCTTTCCAAAATCGATATCCCGGTTTTTATCCAGGCAAGCAAGGAAGACCATATTGCGCCATACAAGTCAGTGTTCAAAAACACCGAGTTATTCAGCGGCCCGATCGAATTTATGCTGGCGGGCTCGGGCCATATCGCCGGGGTGATCAACCATCCGGCGGCGAAAAAGTACCAGCACTGGACGAACACGAAGAAAAAGAAATATGCAACGGCGGAGGAATGGCTTGCCGATGCAACCGAGCATGCAGGCTCCTGGTGGCCCCATTGGGACAAGTGGCTCTCCAAAAAATCCGGCCCCAAGGTCCCGGCGCGCGATCCGGCAAAAGGCAAACTCAAACCGATCGAGGATGCCCCGGGCAGCTACGTAAAGATCAAGGCCAAGCCCTATGTCAACGGAAATGGCAAGAACGGCAGCGGCGACAAATAAATTCTCTTGAATGAAGGCGCGCGACGGTTAGTCGTCGCGATCCCTCCCGCTTTCCGCGCGGTAGACTTGCGCAAGCTCGGCATAGTGATCTGCTCCGCCCGTGAGATCCGCCTGCTGTTCGTCGGTCAGCTTGCGAAGGCATTTCGCGGGCGCACCGCCCCAGAGTTCGCCTGACGGCACGCGCTTGCCCGGCGTGACCAGCGCCCCGGCGGCAACCATCGCGCCCGTTTCCACCACCACGCCGTCCAGAATGGTCGCGCCCATGCCAACGAAACTGCCATCTTCCAGCGTGCAGCCATGGATCAGACAGTTATGCCCGACCAGCACATCATCGCCGATCACCGTCGGATGGGTGCCGCCCGAGATATGGATAACCGTGCCGTCCTGAATATTGCTGCGCTTGCCGATCCGGATCGGACCGACATCGCCGCGGACGACGCAGTTAAACCAGATGCTCGATTTCTCCCCGATCCGGACATCGCCGATCACATCGGCGGAGGGGGCGATAAAGGCATCGTCGGCAATCTCGGGCATGGCGCCCTTAAAGGAAATAATATTTTTGGTCATGATTTTCCGTTTCTTTTTGTTGTTGTTACGGGAACAGCGGCGCCTGTTCGAGGCCGAGGGTTTCCTCAAATCCGAACATCAGGTTCATGTTCTGAACCGCCTGCCCGCTGGAGCCTTTCACCAGATTGTCGATGGCCGCGATTACAGTGGCCCGGCCCTTTATCCGGTCCTCGAACACATTGATCACGCAGTTGTTGGAGCCCCGGACCATCTGCGTCTGCGGGATTGCGCCTTCTTTCAGCAGCCGCACGAACGGCTCGCCGTCATAGGTTTTCGCGATTTCAGCGCGCAAATCCTGCGCGGTTTTGCCCTCCGACAGCCGGACATGGGCAGTGATCAGCTCGCCCCGGCTCATGGGGATAAGATGCGGCACGAAATTAACCCGCATATCTGCCGCCGCCCGGCCGATGGCCTTGGCGACTTCCTGCTCGATCTCCGGCGCGTGCCGGTGTTTCGCGATGCTGTAGGGGCTGAGACCCTCCCCCGCCTCACTGAAAAGGGTGTTCTGCTTGAGGCCCCGGCCCGCACCCGTGAGGCCGGATTTCGCATCGATCACCAGATCATCCGCATCGATCAGCCTTGCCGCCACCAGCGGGAGCAGCGCCAGAAGCACCGCCGTCGGGTAGCAGCCCGGACAGGCCACCAGCCGCGCCGATTTGATCTTTTCCCGATACAGCTCCGTCAGGCCGTAGACCGCGTCTTTCTGCAGATCCATCGCCCGATGCTCATGGCCGTACCATTCGGCGTAAGTCGCCGCATCCTCAATCCGGAAATCGGCAGACAGATCGACCACCTTTACATTTTTGGGCAGGGTCGCGATAATTTCCTGCGTCGTGCCGTGGGGCAGACCGCAGAAGACCACATCTACGCCGCTCCAGTCCGCGTCCTCCACCGCGATCATGTCAGGCAGGCCATAGCCGCCGAGATGGGGATAGACCTCTTCCACCGCTTGACCGGCCTTCCGGTCGGCGGTCAGCAGCGTCATCTCGACATTCGGATGCCGGAGCAGGAGCCGCATGGCCTCCGCCCCCGTATAGCCGCTCGCGCCGAGAATCCCGGCCTTGATTTTCTGTGTTGAATTCGTCATGTCCATATTCCGGCGAGAATCGTGCCGGACTCCTTGAAAAGCGTTATTTTGTCAGGTAGCTCTGGTGCTCGCCCCTCAGGGCCTTGTCCGCAAACCAGATCAGCATATTCAGATCGAAAGCCTCCCGGGCTTCCTCGCTTAATCGGAGTCGACCTTTTTTCAGGCCCGCCAGAATATCCTTGTTCGCCTTTCTAAGGAGTGCGCTGCGCACGGAACTCCGGACGTCGAGCTGATCGCGCATTTCCGCCGCGAGCTCTTCCCCGGTGAGGCGATGGACATAGTCCTTCACCTTAATCGCGAAACCGCCATCGGCATCGAGAGGGATGCCGAGCGTTTCAATATCGATATCGTCCGCGTTTTTAATCGGATAATTCATTCGCTTAAACCTTATCGCCCGCCATGGCGCGTATCAGCGGCGTTTTTTACATGAAATCCCGCCGATGGCAACGGTTTCTCATAAAGCGTCTTGTTTTCTCGCCACAAAAAAAGGCGACAAACGCCGCCTTTTCTCTATCGTATCGGAACCTTTATCTCAGTCCAGCAGCACGAGTTCTTCAGCAGATGCCTTGCCATTGCGTCCTTCAACAAGTTCAAACTGAACTTTTGCGTTTTCCTGAAGGGTCGTCAAACCGGCTCGTTCAACAGCCGAAATATGCACGAAAGCGTCTGACCCGCCATCCTCTGGAGCAATAAAACCATATCCCTTGGTTGGGTTAAACCACTTTACAGTACCTTTTGCCATGTTTAGTCTCCTGGACACTCATTCTATATAACAGGTCGATAGCGCTGTCGAAGTGCCCAAATAGCAGCGACAGATCAACCTTGGAAGCAATGTCGCCAGCGGTTAGCATAACCGAAAAACAAGGACTCCCGACGACTCGCGTAATTGATAATGTGAGTTTTTGCAAGAAAGATTTCAGGAAAATCAAATTTTTGTGACTCGATTTACAGAACAATGCAACACAGTTAGGCAGAGCGCATATTTTCTAGGCAGAATCCAGCCTAAGCGCCATTTTCCACGAATTTTACGGGTATTTCTCGCAACCGCCCCCCGCCCGCTTTTTTTGAGGCTGACGGACGGCGCAAGGAAGGTTATTCTTTCGCGGCATAATTCATCTGGATAAGGGAGAATTTCGAGGATGGAAAAAAATGCGGTCAAACAGGGCGGCTGCCTCTGCGGCGCGGTCCGGTATGAAATCGATGGGCCGTTGCGCGATATTAGCTCCTGCCATTGCAGTCAGTGCCAGAAATCAAGCGGCCATTATTTCGCCGCCACCGCCACGCCAAAGGAACATTTCCACCTGGTCAAGGATGAGGGCCTTAAATGGTATCGCTCATCTGACTTCGCCGAGCGTGGCTTCTGCGCCGCCTGCGGCGCCAATCTCCTCTGGCGGATGAAGGACGGCAGCCATATCAGCATCCTTGCCGGCAGCCTCGACGGGGATACGGGCCTCAAAACAATCCGGCATATTTTTGTCGCCGACAAGAAGGATTATTACGATATCGCCGACGGCGTGCCCCAATATGACAGCTATCCGGAGGAAATGAAAAACGGATAGGCGCCCCGGACCACAGCAAAGGAAAGACAGATGAAGCTCGACGGTTCCTGCCATTGCGGCGCGGTGACTTTCTCCCTCAACTCCGCCCATCCCTACCCCTTCAACTATTGTTTCTGCTCGATCTGTCGCAAGACGCAGGGTGGCGGCGGCTTCGCGATCAATCTCGGCGGTGACGCGGCCAGCCTGACGGTCGAGGGGGAGGAAAATATCACCGTCTATCAGGCGAAACTTGAAGGGGATGCGGGGTTAAGCCCGGCCGAACGGCATTTTTGCAAATCCTGCGGGAGCGCGCTCTGGGTCTATGATCCGCGCTGGCCCGAATTGATCCACCCCTTCGCCTCCGCCATTGACAGCAAACTTCCCGCCGCGCCCGAGCGGACCTTCCTCATGGTCGGCTCTAAGAAGGCGTGGGTGCCGCTGGAGGCCGGTCCGGACGACAAGGTTTTTGACGAATATCCGGACGAATCCATCGCCGACTGGCACCGGAGACTCGACCTTGAAAGCTAACGCAAAAGCACCACTATCTTGTCATACTAAATCCACGCGCGACTGATACATCGCGGATCTTCAAGGATAATGGGAAAGATATATTCATGCGTAAACTGACATTGCTCCGTCATGCCAAATCAAGCTGGTCCGACCGGGCCAAGGCCGATATTGACCGTCCGCTCACCGCGCGCGGTCGGCGCGGGGCGTTGAAAATCGGCACCTATATCGAGAAGAACAAGATCTTTCCCGACCTCATCCTCTGTTCCCCGTCCCGGCGCACCCGCGAGACATTGGCCCAGATCGACCCGTTCCTGCCCGACGGGACCGAGGTCAAGATTGAAAAATCCATCTATTCCGCGGGCCATGGCGGCGGGCTTGTCTCCTATCTTAAAACCTCCGCGATCGAGGAGGTCCATGTCATGATCATCGGCCATAACCCGACGATGCAGCAAATGGCCCTCGACCTGGCGGAGCGGACGCCGGAGAATGACTACCAGCTGATCGAGCGGAAATACCCCACCGCCGCCCTGACCCAGATCAAATTCGATATCGACGACTGGCGCGATTTGGGCGGGCGCGGCAAGCTGGTTCATTTCATCACGCCGAAAATGCTGCCGGGGCCCGATGACGAGGATGAGGAATAAGCATGGGCGAGACGGTGATCGACCTCGCAACCTGGGACCGGCGGGCGCATTATGAGATGTATCGCGCGGTCGATTTTCCGCATTTCAGCCTGACCGCCCCGCTCATTGTCACGGATCTGCTTGCCACCGCGCGGGAGAAGAAACTCTCCCTCTTTAACGCGATGCTGTTCTGCATCATCCGCGCCGCCAACGCTGTTCCCGAATTTCGCATCCGCTTTCGCGGGGAGACGGTAGTGCGCCATGATATTGTCCATCCCTCCTTCACCGTGCTGATTGAGGGCGACCGCTTCGCCTTCTGTCAGGCAAGCTATCATGCGGACTGGGCCCGCTTCGATGCCACCTGCCGCGCGGCGGTCGAGGTGGCGTCGAAACAGGCCACGCTGGAAAGCGAGACCGAGGGGGAAGACCAGTGGATTTACTTAAGCTGCCTTCCCTGGCTCGATTTCACCTCGATGACCCATCCGCTGGCGGACAAGGATGACTGCATCCCGCGCATCGCCTGGGGCAAAATCGTCGAGGAGGAGGCACGCGCCCGGGTTTCCGTCAACCTGCAGGCGCATCACGCCATCATGGACGGCCTGCATGCGGCCCGTTTCTTTCAGGAATTACAGAAAAATCTCGATGAATTTCAGTCGTCGAGCTGAATGAAGATGGTCTGTTCGGCCTCCAGGGATTTGATCTGGTCTTCCGCAGGCACGCGGAAATTCACATTGTTAAATCCGGAGGAATAAAACACCAGGCGATTGCAGGTTTCGTCCTGATCCAGCAGCGGGAAGCCAACGGCCACGCTGGTTTCCACCCGCCCGGTCTGGGTAACGCCCATCAGCTTGGAAAACATGCCGCAGGGTTTGGAAACGCATTGATACATCGCGTTTGCCGCCTGTTCGCGCCGCTCTCCTTTCCAGAAATCCAGAAAGTTCTTTCCCGTTACTTCCATGCCAAACTTATCGACCAGCGCCGTCCCGGCCAGCCGGTAGATAATCTCGTCCCGCGACATGACCTCATATATGGCAATGCCGGACAGCAACGGCGAAATCCGGGTCGGGTCAAAACTGCTGCGGTGGGGAACGGCATGGTCCCGGTCCAGACTGCGCCAGTAATATGCGAATTCTTTTGCGTCCGGCGTCACCCAGTCAATATCATCGAACTTTTCATAGACCATATTTTCACAAATCCCTGTAGTCCCTGATTATTATATGACCAGTTCCGGCAAAACGAACCAATTATTATTTATCTTTCGTTATAGGCGGCGGGCAATATACTCATTTATTTGGTGCATGCCAATACTCATTCTTCACGCCCCACGAGTTTTATAAATTTTGAACAAAAACCGGCCTTTGCTTCCCCCTTTTCATCACTATTATTTCGACGTGCTGCTGTAGCTCACGCCCATGCCGGCGCGGACATCATTCTGGATGCCATATTGCGCGATCGGATAGCGCAAGCCATTCTTCGAGAGCGCCGCCAGCCCCTCGACCACCTTGGGCAGGTACGCGGGCGGAATGGCCATCAAGAGTTCATCCTCCAGCACGCCCCCATAGCGCCGCTCGGCAAAACAGGGCAGCGACAGGCTCGGTTCCCCCGTGGAGAGCGCGCGCCCCCAGCTATCGGCGCAGGAGGATTCGCCCACAACCGAGAAATCGAGCTTCTTATAGCCCGCCCATTGCAGGCCATTGATGAAGATGATCATCTGCGCCGGGGTCGCGTAAATCAGGCAGATATCCGGCGGGTTCAGCCGTTTTGAGGCGAGCGGAGAGACCGCCATCGCCTGGAACTGCCCGGACGGCACGACGGTCATGGCCGACTGATGATTGCGCGCATCCTCCGGCGTTTCATACCAGACGCCGGCATAGCGTTCGCCCTTGTGCCATTCCTCATCCTGCGGGTGCAGCCCCATCACCGCGCCGCATTGCGCACCGACGAAATCATCCGCCGTCGCCCCCACGGTCCAGCCAAGGCGGGCGGCCTGCCCGACGATCTGATCCGCCGTATGGATGGAACCGGGCCGCCGGATCTTCTCCACCGCCTCCATCTCCTCTTTCGTCTCGAACAGCTTCATGCCGATCGGCGTCGCACGGATACGCAGATATTTATTCAGGCCATCGAGAATGGCATCCCAGTCGTAATATTCGTCGAGCTTTGTCAATTTTTCTCTCCCGTTCTTTTTCCCAAGCGTGATATGAAAGCCAAAGGCCGCCATTCACTCCGTCATTTGCGGAATTGGAGCCCGAATAACGGCCGCCGTAATTATTTTGTATATTTTGGCGCCCGTCAGGCTCTAATATCGACTACAATACCGGCAAGATGTGGAATGATCCAGATCAATAACGCAGGGCCGAGTCGATGCGGCGGCGGCGAAATTCGCGGCGGACCCCCTATTGAATTCCCGACGCAATGCGCAATCTAGTTAAAGATGCTCCTGCCCCTTAAGAGACATATAAATGACGACAAAACCCTATCACCACGACCCGGACGGCGGCTTTCGCAACCCGGAGGGAAGCCCCAACCGCCGCATCGGCAAGCGCGGAATGCTCAGCTTTATCACCCGGCAGCTCCGACCGAGAGCCGCGCCCGAAGTGCCGGACGGCCATGTGCTGGACCGCACCGCCGTCGATGCGGGAATTCTCGCGGGCGGGAACCCGAGCGTGACCTGGCTCGGCCATGCGGCCTTTATTGTGCGGACCGGCGGCAAGGTCATCCTGACCGATCCGTATCTGTCGGAGCGGGCGGGCCCCGCGCCTCTCGGCCCGAAGCGGTATGTTCCGCCTGCGCTTGCCGCACATGAGCTGCCGAAGGCCGATGTGATGCTGGTCAGCCATAATCATTATGACCATCTCGACGCCGGTGTGCTCGCCGCCTATCCGCACAAGGACCATACGCAGGTTGTCGTCCCCCTCGGCCTCAAGCGTTTTTTCACCCGGCGCGGCTTCAAAAAGGTGGTCGAGATGGACTGGTGGCAAAGCTGGTCCGAAGACGGCCTCACCATCACGACGCTGCCCGCCGTGCATTCGTCGGGGCGCGGCCTGCATGACCAGAAGAAGACGCTCTGGGCGAGCTTCGGCATCAAGACGGCGGCGGAGAATGTCTGGTTTTCGGGCGATACCGCCCATGGCGACATCTTCAGGGAGATCGGCACACGGCACGCGCCGTTCGATCTCGCCCTCGTCGGCATCGGTGCCTATGAGCCGCGGGAGATTATGAAGGCGGTCCATGCGACGCCGGAAGACGCCATCCAGATCGCCCGGGATATCGGCGCAAAACGCGCGCTTGGCATGCATTGGGGCACGATCATGCTCACGCCGGAGGACCCGTTCGAGGCCCCGGCCCGCTTCCGCCAGGCCGCCATCGACCAGGGCTACGGCGCGGAGAACGCCCTGATCCTCAAAATCGGCGAGACGCGATCCTTAACCGACGCCGCGTAAGCTCAGCGCGCGAGATGCCGCAAATATTTGCGGTGAAAGGCGATATAGCCCGTTTCCGTCACTTTAAGGTGCGGCCGCGTCAGGAAATGCAGATTTTCGAGGGCGTGAAACGGCACCGCCGGAAAGGCATGATGCTCCGCATGGAAGGGCATGTTCCAGGCGAGTTTGCGCACGAGGCGGTTGGTGAGCGTCGTGCGGGTATTCTCGAAAATATTCGGGACCGAAGGGCAGTTCCCATGCTCGGCGAGTAGAAAGAGCCGCAAGAAAGGCTGGCCGAGAACCGAAGGGATTATCCAGACATAGAGAAGAAGCGCGGAGCCCGCCGCGACCGACCCGACAAACAGCGCCGCGTAAATCAGGAGCATCCCTTGCGCCTCCCGCCGGATCGCCGCCCGGCCATGGGCGGGCACGAAGGCGTCCTCGATGCGGCCCGTCGCGTTCTTGACAAGGGTTTTCACATGCGACACCCAGATCGGGAGGCCGGACACATGCCAGAGATATTGCGGCAGCGTCGTGATTTGCGGCGCGTGCAGCTCCGGGTCGCGCGTCGGGTCCTGCGTGAAGCGGTGATGCTCGATATGAAAATAGCGGAACCACTCCGCCGGCAGGACAGTCGCGACGCCGCAAATCGAACTCACCGCCTTGTTGAGCCACAGGCTTTTGAACGCCGTGCGGTGGGAGGTTTCATGTAGCGCCGGGAACAGAAAGACAATGAGTATCCCCTGCGGCAGCATCAACAACGGCCAGCCCGGCCCCTTGAGGGCGATCAGCCCGCCGATCAGCAATATCAGCCCCACATGCCCCGCGAGATGCAGGAGGCCCCGCGCGTCCGAGCGCCGCGTCAGCATTTCCCGCTGCCCCCTTGTCAGGGATTTGATAAAATCACGACTTTCCATGGGGAGAGTTTAGGGGAGATAGTGATATTTTGAAACATTCGCTTGACATATTCCTTCAAAGGAATAATATTCCCTTCATGGCATGGGATGTTGAATACACTGATGAGTTCGGTGACTGGTGGGACAACATTAATGGGTCAGAGCAAGAAGATATCGCCGCCAGTGTAAGACTTCTTGAAGAACGCGGGCCGCAATTGCCTCACCCCTACTCCAGCGGGATTGAAGGATCAAGGCACAGTCATATGCGTGAGCTTCGCATTCAGAGCCACGGACATCCGATTAGGGTGTTCTATGCCTTCAACCCCGAACGTACGGCAATCTTGCTGATAGGGGGCGACAAAACCGGAGATGATCGTTTCTACGAAAAGATGATCCCGATTGCAGATGATCTCTATGATGTGCATCTGCAGGAATTGAAAGGAGAATAAACCAATGGCTGGACGACACAAGTTTTCAGAGCTGCGTGCCCGCATGAGCCCGGAGTCGCAAGCGCGCGCTGACGAAAAATCCGCAAAACTCGAGATGGAAATGAACCTCTCAGAGCTTCGTAGAGCGATGCAGCTTTCCCAGGAGGAAATTGCCGCGATCCTGCATGTTGGCCAAGGCTCTGTCGCGAAGATGGAGAAACGCGCGGACATGCTGGTAGGTACACTTCGCCGATTTATTCAAGCCATGGGCGGTGATCTTGAACTGATTGCCCGTTTTCCGAACCACTCTGTAAAGATCGAGAATTTTTCCAGTTTGTCTAAGCCAGCAAATGAAGTTGAGCCTTCCAACGCCCATCAAGCCGCTTCCTGATAAAATCGCTCGGCGCCATGCTCGATCCAACAAAAAAGGGCCCGCCGAAGCGAGCCCTTTTCTTTCTCGTATATAGCTCTCGCGATTAACGCTTGGAGAACTGGAAGCTCCGGCGGGCTTTCGCGCGGCCGTATTTTTTCCGTTCCACAACGCGGCTGTCGCGGGTGAGGAAGCCTTCGGCTTTCAGTGCCGCGCGCAAGGCCGGCTCATAAGCGGTCAATGCTTTCGAGATACCGTGGCGCACCGCACCGGCCTGGCCGGAGAGACCCCCGCCCTTTACCGTGCAGATCACGTCGAACTGGCCAACGCGGTCGGTCACCTCGAACGGCTGCAGCAGGATCATGCGGAGCACGGGGCGCGCAAAATAGACTTCCTGATCGCGGCCGTTGACGGTGAACTTGCCGGAGCCGGGTTTGATCCAGACGCGGGCAATGGCGTTTTTCCGCTTGCCGGTCGCGTAGGAACGGCCGAGGCTGTCAATCACCGGATCGGCGTGGACAACTTCGATAACCTCGGCGGCCTCGATCACTTCGACGCCGTCTTCGGCGGCCGGGGCACCGGCATCCTTGGCGGCGCCTTCCGTCAGGTCTTTCAAATCTTCAAGGGAGTTTGCTTCATCGGCCATACTCAGGCGCTCCTTACGTTCTTGGCGTTCATCGACGCAACATCAACCACTTCGGGGTTCTGCGCCGCATGCGGATGTTCGGAACCGGCATAGACGCGCAGGTTGCTGAACTGCTCCCGCCCCAATGCGCCGCGCGGGATCATCCGCTCAACGGCCTTCAGGATCAGCCGTTCCGGATGCGCGCTTCCCAGCGTTTTTTCCGCTGTCCGGCTCTTGATGCCGCCCGGATAACCGGTATGCCAGTAGAACACCTTGTCGGTCAGCTTCTTGCCGGTCAGGGCGACTTTTTCCGCATTGATGACAATGACATTGTCGCCGCAATCGATATGGGGCGTGTACATGGGTTTATGCTTGCCGCGCAGGCGGGTCGCAATAATCGAGGCAAGACGACCGAGAACGAGCCCTTCAGCATCGATCAGCAGCCATTTCTTCTCCACCTCGGATGGTTTCGCAGAATAGGTTTTCATTTTAACTCAAGCCTTCGCATAAAAGCGTGCCACAACAAATAAAGGGAGCGTTTGCTCCCGATCTGGTGGCGGGTATATGCTCACTTTCACCCCAAGTCAACCGAAATAGCGTTGTATTTTCATTAATTTATGTTTGTGGTATTATAATACCGCAAAATCAGCCCCATGTCTGCAGAACCGGTTCAAGATCACCTTTTCGGCGGAATGGCATAGGTCGCGGTGACATGGGCGACGGGATCATCGGGATCGCCCGCATAGAGGCTGAATTCCCCGACAGCCAAGGTTTTACCAAGCTTGAGCAGCCGCCCCTTCGCCACCATCTCCCCCGGTTCGGGCTTGCGCAGGAAGTTGATATTGAGGCTGGTGGTCACCGCGAGCGCGACCGGCCCGATCTGGGCGAGCAGCAGCAGATACATCCCCGCATCGGCCAGTTCCATCATCGTCGGGCCCGAAACCGTGCCGCCCGGGCGCAGATGCCGCTCCCGCGTTGTCATGCGGATCTCGATCGTTTCATCATCCACATGCGCGACCTTCAGCCCGAGATGATCGACCTGCGGGAAATGTTCCCGGTTGAAGGTTTCCAGCATTTCGGCGGTCATAACAGGCATGGGCGGTTTCTCCTCCTTGTGATGCGGGCAAGATAATCGCCCTCCCCCGCCGCCGCAAGCCCTTCGCGAAACGGTCAGAAAATTACCGCTATGGCATTGATCCGCCGCGAGAAAGGATTATGGTATCTGTCAAAAGACGAATTTACGAGGAATGACCGAATGTCTGGCAGAGAAATAACGAACAAGGACAATGAAGACATCATCCGGTTCAATGTGGCGGATCATATCGCCACGATAACGCTCAACGATCCGACGAGCCGCAACTCCCTGTCGCGCAAGATGATGGGACGGATGCAGGAGTTGCTGGACGAGATTGCGGCGTCAACGGACATTCATGTCGTCATTATCGAGGCAACGGGCCCGGTTTTCAGTTCCGGGCATAACCTGAAGGAAGTCATCGCCTCCCATGACGAGGGGACGGTCGGCGATCTCCTAAAACAATGCAGCACCATGATGCAGGGCGTCGTGACCCTGCCGCAGCCGGTGATCGCCCGCATCGATGGCGCGGTGACGGCGGCGGGGACGCAGCTTGTCGCCTCCTGCGATTTGGCCTACGCATCGGAAACATCGAAATTCGCCACCTCGGGCGTTAACTTCGGGCTGTTCTGCTCCACCCCCATGGTCGCCCTCAGCCGTAATGTCGCGCCGAAACAGGCGATGGAAATGCTGGTCAGCGGAGACTTTATCGACGCGGCGCGTGCGGTGGAAATCGGCCTGATCAATGCCGCCCTGCCCGACGGCGAACTGGACAATCATCTGCAGGCCATGGCGAAGAATATCGCCTCGAAATCGCCGCTGGTCCTGAAACTCGGTAAATCGGCCTTTTACAAACAGCTCAACATGCCCCTTGATGAAGCCTATAAATTCACCTCCGGTGTTATGCAGGAAAACATCGCCTCCGAGGATGGGCAGGAAGGCATGACCGCCTTCAAGGAGAAGCGCGCGCCGGTCTGGCGGGGAAAATAGGCTCCATGGATCACGATGCTTACGCCGATGAGTATATCGCCGGCATCCTCAATGACGTGAAGACCATCGCCGTGGTCGGCGCGAGCAGCAACCCCGCGCGCCCGAGCTACTACGTCATGAAATATCTGAAGCGCAAAGGATATCGCTGTATCCCGGTCAATCCCGGCATTGCGGGGCAGGAACTGCTGGGCGAGATGGCCTATGCCTCCCTCTCCGATATCCCCGTGCCCATCGATATGGTCGATTGCTTCCGCGCCAGCGAGGCCATTCCGCCGATTGTGGACGAGGCGATCAAGATCGGCGCGAAGGTCATCTGGATGCAGCTGGGTGTCCGCCACGACGACGCGGCGAAGGTGGCGGAGGCCGCCGGGCTTAAAGTCGTGATGAACCGCTGCCCCAAAATAGAATTCGGCCGCCTGTCCGGGGAAATCGCCTTTATGGGCGGCCGATCCGGCGTTATTTCATCAAAAAGATCAAAACTAGTAGGGAAAAAATAACATGAGCACCCCAAAATTCGAGACTCTCTCCATTCATGCCGGCGCGGCACCGGACCCGACCACCGGCGCGCGGGTGACCCCCATCTACCAGACCGCATCCTATGTGTTCGATGATGTCGATCACGCGGCGGAGCTTTTCAATCTTCAGGCGTTTGGCAATATCTATACCCGCCTGACCAACCCGACCACCGCCGTATTGGAAGAGCGGGTGGCAACGCTGGAAGGCGGCGCGACGGGCCTTGCGGTGGCGTCCGGCCATGCGGCGCAGATGATCGTCTTTCACACGCTGATGGAAAATGGCGATGATTTCCTCGCGTCCACCAAGCTCTATGGCGGCTCGATCACCCAGTTCGGCCAGTCCTTCAAGAAGTTCGGCTGGAACGCCATCTTCGTCGATCCGACGGATCCGGAGGATTTCAAAAAGGCGCTGACGCCGAAATGCAAGGGCATCTTTATCGAGAGCCTTGCCAATCCCGGCGGCGTGATGACGGATATCGAGGCCATCGCCAAGATCGCCCATGACGCGGGCATCCCGCTCATCGTTGATAACACGCTGGCGACGCCCTACCATTGCCGCCCGTTCGAATGGGGCGCGGATATCGTTGTCCATTCGGCGACGAAATTCCTCGGTGGGCACGGCAACTCCATCGGCGGGCTGATCATCGATAGCGGCAAGTTCGACTGGAGCGCATCGGACAAATTCCCGACCCTGAGCCAGCCGAACCCGTCCTATCACGGCCTCAAATTCCATGAGACCTTCGGCGAGCTTGGCTTCGGTATTGCCTGCCGGGCCCTGGGCCTGCGCGATCTTGGCCCTGCCCTCTCCCCGTTTAATGCCTTCCTCATCCAGACCGGGATTGAGACCCTGCCGCTCCGCATGGAACGGCATAGCGCCAACGCACTCAAGGTCGCGGAGTATTTAAAGGGCCATGACAAGGTGAGCTGGGTGTCCTACGCGGGCCTCAAGGGCGATCCCTATTATGATCTCGGCCAGAAATATCTGAATGGCGGTGCCGGTGCGGTGCTGACCTTCGGCATCAAGGGCGGCTATGACGCAGGCGTCAAGATGGTCGAAAAGGTGGAGCTGTTCTCGCATCTCGCCAATATCGGCGATACGCGGAGCCTGATCATCCATCCGAGTTCCACCACCCATCGCCAGCTCGATGAGAAACAGCAGGTCGCCGCGGGCGCCGGGCCGGACGTTGTCCGCCTCTCCGTCGGGATCGAGAATGTTAGCGATATCATCGCCGATCTGGAACAGGCCCTCGCCGCCAGCTAACCGCTATCCCTCATAAACGGATAGCTCTATCAGGTTGAGATCGGGGTCGCGCACGTAAAGAGACGTGATCGACCCCCTCGCCCCTGTCCGCGTGACCGGACCTTCCAGAATATCGATGCCCGCCGCGTCCAGCCGGGCCTGCATGTCGCCGAGTTCCCCCTCGATAATAAAGCACAGATCCGCCGTGCCGGGTTTCGCCAGATGCGCCTTCGGCTCGAACTCGTGACCGGCCAGATGCAGGTTGATTTTGGACGACCCGAACGTCACTGCGCGCCGCCCTTCACCAAATTCCTCATAAGTCATTCCCAATATTTTACAGTAAAATACCTTCGTTCGCTCAATATCTGCGACAGTTAAAACTAAATGATCCAGATTTTTAATCATATTTATTTCTCTATTTATAGTATTTTTATTATTGAAACAGACTTAATTCGGCACCAGTTAAGTAAATAATTTATTTATTAAGGAAAAACTATGAAGTATTCATTCATCGCTGCCTCAATTCTATTATTTACTTTACCGGCAATCGCAACCGCCAGGGACGGCACGGCCACGGCGGCGGCGAACTGGAACGACAGCACCCACTTCCAGACATCCTATGACATCCTGACCAAGTCTGCCATCGCCGAACTGATCGAGAAGAAGGAAGGCGGCTTCTACGACGGCTGGAACCAGTACAACAGCTACATCACCAATATCGGCGCGCAGACGACCACCATCGGTTCGCAGACGGTTTTCACCGACAGTAACCTGGACAATGTCTTTGTCACCCCGGTCAACTGCGGGGAGATCGTCAGCTCTACGTCGGTCGATTCACCGGCGACAAACGAAGATTCCACCAATATATCCTCCACCATAGGTGCGCCATGCCAGGTACAGGTGAATAATGCAAGCAATCCTTAAATCCCTATTATTACTGCCGGTTTTTTTGACCGGCTGCATCGCGACAAGCAGTGAGAATGTGGCGTTGCCCAGCGGGCCTCCGGTTCAGACCTTGAGAACGCCCTATGACACACTTGTCGCCTGCGTCGCGGAGAAGAGCAAATTGCGCGGCGTCTGGGCCGTCGGCGAAATTACCGACGCCACCGGCAAGTTCAGCGCGGAATTTTCCGGCACGGGACGATATGTCACGCAAGGCGCCGGGGACATGATGCTGACCACGCTGGTTCAGGCGAAGGCGGAATCCATCGTCAACCGCCGCGATCCCCGACCGATCATCACCGAAATCCAGCTTGGCCTTCGCGATGCGCGGCAGTTTGTCCTGATGGATTACTATATTACCGGTTCCATCAATACGCTTGATTTCATTCCCGGCGCGGCGGCGGAACTGACCATTGCCGGGATCGGCCCGCGCTATCGGCAGAACCGCGCCATTGTCGGGCTGGATCTGCATCTGACCAATGCGCGCACCTCCGAAGTGCTGGCGGCGGTCAATATCTCGAAGCAGATCTTCGCCGATGAGGCCGGCTTCGGGATCGGGCGCTTCTTCGGGGATACGCTGGTCGATCTCGATATCAGCGGCCAGAACCGCGAGCCGCTCCAACTCTCCTTGCGGTCCATGCTCCAGTTTGGTCTCTATGAAATGCTGTCGGAGCTCAATCCCGACCTGCGGAAGAACTGCCAGCAAATCGTCGACAGCGTTGAAGGCGTCGAAGACATTCCATCAAACAGCTAAATAGAAAAACTGAATGTCACCAACAGGCGATGCGTCCATTTCTTTCAATCCATTTCAGACAAAGGATATTATCATGAAAAAACTTACCGTAAGCGCGATTGCCCTGGCCATGCTCGCCACACCGGCGATGGCGGGCTGGAACGGCCCCTCCTCCGGTGGCGGCGGGGGCGGCGCAGGCGCAGGCAACCCCGATCTATCGGTCGACAGCAATGGAGTTTTCTCGAGCGTCAGTGGCAATGGCGGCACCGTCACCGTTGGGGGCAGCAACTCCGTTAATCTGGCAAGCATCAATACTGGAAATGCTCTTTCGGTACAGAATATCAATGATTCCCTGCTTCTTGTGAATCCGTTGAAGGCCGATCCGGACGGTGGAGCCTCTAACCCGTTCAACGTTTCCAATATTATGGCATACAGCCACTTCCAGACGACGAGCTTCAACTTTAATAAATTGAGCGGAGACGACACCAATCCCGATGCACCCGCTGTTAATGTCGAAGTTATCGCCATCGCTGCCGCTGGAGCCGGTGCCGATACGGGGTCGTCATCTCCCATCAGTGGACATTTTAACCCGGGGCCTGTCCTGCCCAGCTCCCCCTCTGCTGAAGCAGGTGCGGTCGCGGGCGTGGGCGTGGGCGTCTCAATCAACAGCTCGCCCGTAGAGGTCGTTCCGGACGACACGCCTCCCCCCAGCCCTGAGAATTAAGGCGGGCATGCGCCCCCCGTGATCCGTCTGGTGCGGGAGCAGCCTCTATCGCCGGTCAGCTTATTGCTGGCCGGTTTTATCCTGCCCGCTCCGCCCGGAGTTCATGCAAGGTGAAGAGCGCGGCAGCGAGGACCAGCATGCCGCCCGCCTGATGCGCCGCGCCGAGGGCGACCGGCACCACATGGAGCAGCGTGACAATGCCAAGGAATACCTGCGCAAGGACGAGGCTGACCGTCCAGGAAATGCCGAGACGGAGGCGACGAGAGAGCCCCCCGCTCCGGCTCACCAGATAGAGCCAGATGGCGGCGAGCGCGATGGCATAGCCGACCATCCGATGGACAAACTGCACCGTCCCCGGATTTTCAAGAAAGTTGTGATAGAGCGGCTGCAGATAGAGGAAATCCTCGGGCACGAACCGCCCGCCCATCAGCGGCCAGTCCGTATAGACAAAGCCCGCGTTGAGCCCGGCAACAAAGCCGCCGATGATAATCTGCAGCGCGATCAGGAACAGGAGTGCATATCCCGTCCGCCGCAGCATCGCGGTCGCCGGCATGGCCCTTTGCAGGGCGGGTCGGGTGAGATCGAAGATTGTCCAGAGCAGCACCGAGAAAATCAGGCTGGCAAGCGCGAGATGCGCCGTCAGGCGGTAATGGCTGACGTCCGGCTGATCGACCAGGCCGCTTTTGACCATAAACCAGCCCATGCCGCCCTGCGCCGCGCCGAGCAGGAAGAGAACTCCAAGCCGGGGCGCCATTTGCCTCGGAATTTTTCGGAACAACAGCAGCAGCACGAAGGGCACAAAGAACGCGAGGCCGATAATGCGGCCCAGCACCCGATGGGCAAACTCGAAGGCGTAAATCCCCTGAAATTCGGAAAGGGTCATGCCGTGATTGATTTTCTGATATTCGGGGAACGCCTTGTAGCGCTCAAACTCGGCCATCCAGGCCTCACCACTCAGCGGCGGTAGCCAGCCCGTCACCGGCTTCCAGTCGGTCATCGACAGGCCCGAATTGGTCAGCCGCGTGACCCCGCCCAGCACGATCATCGCAAACACCAGCAGCGCCACCAGCGCCAGCCAGCCAATCACCAGTTTGCGGCCATCGCGCGCGCCCACGGCCCCGTTATCCTGAATATCCGTTATCATGGCCGCAACATAGCCCAATTCCGACCAAAAGCAATATAGTGCAAGGGGTGTTGCGGCACTCCGCCGCAGGGGGCAGGCCGGTCGCCTGCGGGATTAATTGACTCGCGAAATTAGCAGCCTAAACTTCTCTTAATAAAGTTGTAAGAATTCTCAATTGGTGAAAATATAACTTTCAACTAGATAGAACTTAGTCCACCCAACTTAAGAAATAGGATTTGGTTAGCTGGCTATACTTCTCGTCAAATTTCTCTTGGGCATCAAAAAACTCTGACGTTGCTTCGACGAATTTCTTCGCATCTCCAGGATTCAAAAATCGGTTTATTGCATCATTAAGTGATGTAATGGCATTAGAATATCTATCATACTCAGGCTTTAACCCCGGAACATCATCGGCAACTTTCTGAGCATATGAAAACAAAGCTTTAAGTGTTTTTTGTAAATCTTCAACTTGTCTAGTTGTATATTCCGGTTTCTTGCCGACCGCAACATCGGCAAAGGGCTGCAATTTCTGAAAAGCATCGATCGCCGTTTCTTTCGCCTTTTCATATCTTGCTGAAATTTCGGTCTTGTTATCAGATCTAAAAGAACTGAAATCGGCAACAAAAAATCCAATAATTGAACCTATAACGGCACCTGCGATAGTTAAAACTATTGCATACCTCTCCCATATAGGCCGTGATTTTTCAATGTTGCCGATCGACATCATTTAACCTTAGTAACGGTGACATTTGTTTCAAGTCCGGTTTCTTCAGCAGCGCTTTTAAAAATCTCGCATGCTTCTTGCCACCTATCTAACCCAAGAAGGTTTAATTGTTCTATAACAGAAGTATGAACCTCAGCAACGCATTCATTATCAGCTGGACCCGAACTATTAATAACTGCAAGGTTGCCATTTTCTGCTAAAGACACCGCATCAGGCCCAACACTCATTGCTAAGCCCAGCAAAGCTACGGTTGTGAGAGGTATTATATAGGAAGAAGATAAGCTTATCCAACCCGGAGAGTTAATATTAGACTTAAAATTTGGCGAAAAATCTCCCAAATCTGCGAATGCCGCCTCTTTAATAGAAGCAACGTTACCTGTTTTGCTAATACTGATATTTCCCGTATTTAACGCAACAAAGTTAAGGAATGCGATTATCCTTAAATCATCTGTCGTATCATAGCTTTCGGAAGTCACTCTTAATTTTGCGTGATTATTTCCGCCAACAGTGTAATTCCCATAAGCTAGTCTATAGAAAAATTCAGCTTCTGATTTTCCAAGAAGAACCAACATATTCGGCTTGGCAATTATATCTTGAACATGACTGGGAAGCGCTCGTTTTTCAATTTCGCTAAGCACTTTAATTTTTCTTGTCGGTATACTGTATTTTTCAAAATACTTCTCAAATTTTTCATTTTGAAAGTCTTCTGGATCTCCAATTGGTTCCGCTATTAAAGTTTGTTTAGCAAAAGCACCTGGAGGAATAACAAGCAAATCTGTTTGCTGCATTTCTTCAAAGTAACCTTTCAAAACAGCGAGCAGTTGGCCTTTACTCCTAGCATTTCCAAAGCTTTTATAGCTGTTAATTGAGTCGCTTGGTCGATCTTTATTTTTACGACCCTCATTTAGCCACTTTCTTATTGCGATAGATTTTTTTAATCGTAAATCCAGATTTGGCTGATTAGAGATTACCCTTCCTGGTATTAGGTCCACTCCCGGCATTTCGGGGCCAACAACAAAATTCGCTAAAAATTCATCATATAGCCTGTATCCTTTGCCGGGCCTTGCTAGATAAACTTTATGGTCATTTTCCAATATTCGCGTATTTAAATCGACCTTACAAACCATCTTTCACCCTCAAATTTATCCGCCCTCAAAGCAACTGCTATCGTACATTAGAAAAAAAGAAACTCAAAACAAACGAGAATAAAAATTTAGATAAATCACCTATGCTATGCACTTAACACTAAAAAAGCCCCGAAACCGTGTGGTTTCGAGGCTTCTCATTGGTCGGGCAGAGAGGATTCGAACCTCCGACCCCTTCGCCCCCAGCGAAGTGCGCTACCAGGCTGCGCTACTGCCCGCCAGATCCTGGCGACCGGGCCGTATTTCGAGCCCAAGGCTGGCGCACTATACTGACGCCCGCGCGCGATGGCAACGCCCGTTATGGCACCAAACCCACTTTTTTCAGGCCCGCAAAATTCCTCAAAGAGAATGCCTAGGTGAGCATCTCTTTCAGCTCTTTCAGATCGCTCAACACCCCGCGCAGCTGCGCCTTCGCATCGCCCGAGAGAGGCGCGCTCCCGCCGCCATCGCTTCCCGCCTGGGCAAGCGCCGGGTTCCCCTCGGCGCGCGCGGCGGAGACCATGGCGTCCACATTATCGATGCGACCGCCCTGCTCCTTGAGAAGTTTCTGCGCGCCGCGAATCGTAAAGCCATGCTTGTAGAGAAGATCGCGGATGCCCCGGATCAGCTCCACATCGGAGGGCCGGTAATAGCGCCGCCCGCCGCCGCGTTTCAGCGGCTTGACAACCTTGAACTTCGTCTCCCAGAAGCGCAGGACATGCTGCGGTACTTCCAGCTCCGCCGAGACTTCGCTGATGGTACGGAAAGCGTCGGGCGATTTTTGCAGTTTCTGTGCTTCTCTCGCCACCTTATGCGCCACCGTTGCCCTTATTGATCTTGTCCTTCAGCACGTGGGACGCGCGAAAGACGAGCACCCGGCGCGGGTTGATCGGCACTTCCTCCCCCGTTTTCGGGTTGCGGCCGATCCGTCCGGTTTTCTGCCGCACCTGCAGGCTGCCGAAGGAAGAAATCTTTACAGTCTCGCCGGCGACAAGCCGGTCTGAAATTTCCGACAGAATAGCCTCGACATGATCCGCGGATTCATTGCGCGACAGGCCGACCTGCTGATAAACAGCTTCTGCTAAATTTGCTCTGGTTAAAGTATTTTTCGTCATGATATCACCCCATTAGACTATACAGGATTATCAATGCGGCGGGTCTCGTCAATCATAAAGGTGTAATTTTCGGCTGTTATCCGCCGAAAAGCCCTATTTTTGGCAAAAAGACGCGATAACTGATTGAAATTGATCGCGGTTTTGACGGTCTGAGGAAGTTGCCGGAAAAGAGATTCGCGCGCAGCTTACCAGCGCACCAGCGCCGAACCCCAGGTAAAGCCGCCGCCCATGGCCTCCAGCAAGAGCAGGTCGCCCCGCTTGATGCGCCCGTCGCGCACCGCCTCGTCCAGGGCGAGCGGAACAGATGCGGCGGAAGTATTGCCGTGTTTATCGACAGTTAGGACAACTTTCTCAGGATCGAGTTTAAGTTTACGCCCCGTCCCGTCGATAATCCGCTTGTTCGCCTGATGCGGCACCAGCCAGTCAATATCGTCCGTCGTCAGGCCGGTCGCCGCCATCGCCTCATGAACGACGCTGGCAAGATTGTTGACCGCATGGCGGAACACCTCCCGCCCCTCCATCCGGAGATAGCCGGTCGTCTGGGTCGAGGACGGGCCGCCATCGACATAGAGAAGATCGTGTTTTTCGCCGTCCGAATGCAGATGGCTGGTAAGAATACCGCGATCGTCGGATGTGCCCGCGCCCTCTTCCGCCTCCAGGATAACGGCGCCCGCGCCGTCGGCAAAAAGCACGCAGGTCGTGCGGTCTTCCCAGTCGAGAATGCGCGAGAAAGTCTCCGCGCCGATGACCAGCGCGCGGGACACCTGGCCCGATTTCACAAAATTATCCGCCGTCGCCAACGCGTAGAGGAAACCTGTACAGACAGCCTGGATATCAAAGGCAAAGCCCCCGGTCATACCGAGGTTCTTCTGCACCACCGTCGCGGTCGCGGGGAAGGTTTCGTCCGGCGTCGCGGTGGCAAGCACGATCAGGTCAATGTCGTCGGGTTTGAGCCCCGCCATCTCCAGCGCCGCCTTCGCCGCATGGGTCGCGAGATCGGAGGTTAGCTCCCCCTCCGCCGCGATATGCCGTTGCCTGATGCCGGACCGGGCGACAATCCATTCATCCGTCGTGTCCACCATCTGGGAAAGTTCGTCATTCGTAAGAATACGTTTGGGAAGGTAGGACCCGGTGGCGGTAATAACTGAGCGACGCATGTACTTCCTGTTCTATCCGGCATCTTCAACGGTGCCGGAGGCTTGATCTGTGTTCTTGATGGGCCGGGATGCCGAAGTGGCGGATTGCTGTTCTTCCTCATCCTCGTCAGGCGTGGCTGTATTATTACTCATTTTTGCAGCCATATCAAAGGTCTCGAAATTATTGCGCATTTTATCGATCATGTCATCGGAAACCATCTCAACGGCCACCCCGATGGCATTGGCGAAGCCCATCGCGTCGGTGCCGCCATGGCTTTTCACGCAAAGACCGTTGAGGCCGAGAAGAACGCCGCCGTTATACATGCGCGGATCCAGCCGCTCTTTCAGGACATTCAGGCCGCCGCGCGAGAATATATAGCCGATGCGGGCGAGAAGGGAGCTTCGAAAGCCCGCGCGGAGGAAATCGGTAAACAGCCGCACCACCCCTTCGGCAGTCTTCAGCGCCACATTGCCGGTAAATCCGTCGGTGACAATCACATCGACGACACCGCGGGTAATATCGTCGCCTTCGACAAAACCCTGATATTCAAAGGGCGGATGCTCGATGGATTTAAGGCGCTCCCCCGCTTCCTTGATGGTATCGTTACCTTTAAGTTCCTCGATCCCGACATTGAGAAGGGCAACGCGCGGCGGCACACGGCCCAGCACGGCGCGAGCAAACTCGGCCCCCATAAAGGCGAATTGCACGAGGTTATCGGCGTCGCATTCGACATTGGCGCCGAGGTCGAGCATGACCGTCTCCCCCCGAGGAGAGGGCAGCACGGACGCAATCGCCGGCCGGTCGATCCCCGCCATCATCCGGAGCGAGACTTTCGCCATCGCCATCAGCGCGCCGGTATTGCCCGCCGAGACAATCGCCCCGGCCTCGCCCGAACGCACGGAATCGATCGCAAGACGCATGCTGCTCTTGCGGCCCTTGCGCAGCGCCTGACTTGGTTTGTCTTCGGATTTGACAGCCTCATCCGTGTGGCGCAGCTCGCAAGCGGCGCGCACCCCGGGATAGGCCTTCAGGAGCGGTTCCAGCCGCGCCTCATCGCCGAACAGAAGGAAACGGGCCTTGGGAAACTGCACACGGACAATGTCGATGCCCTTAATCACGATGTCGGGAGCATCATCCCCCCCCATCGCATCAAGAGCAATGACAATATTCTCAGGCATATTTCTGTCCGGTCCCGGCCATCCTAATCAGCAAACGCCGATTAGAGGATGTCGCTCGTTTCCAGAATTTCGCGGTCGCCATAATGGCCACAAGAACCGCAAATATGGTGGGCGCGCTTCATTTCGCCGCAATTCGGGCATTCCTGTGTCTGCGTGCCGACAAGCGCATCATGCGACCGGCGCATGTTACGTTTGGATTTGGTGGTCTTTCTCTTTGGTACTGCCATTTTTCCAGTCTCTCACTTCAGATGCCCTTACGTCAGGGCGACAATATAAATTACATCGATATGAGATAGCGTTATGCCTTCATATCACTTCTTGCTCATCAAGTCCTTCAAATTTGCAAAGGGTTGGTGTGTCCCCTGCTCCTTCTTCACCTGATCCATGTCTAAATCTTCTTCTTCCACCGGCTCCGGCAGGCCCGCCCGCCGCGGATAGGGCTCCAGCGCCAGCGCAACCTGTTCCGACACCATGGCCAGCAGATCAATCCGGCCCCCGACGATCAATTCCGGCGGGTCCGGCTCTTCCAGCCCGACAACCTTGTCCAGATCCTCAATCTCGAGATCTTCCGGATCGAAGGTGTAGAACACCGTAAATTCCTCGTCAATCGCCTGCTCCACCGGGTCCAGCGACACGACACAGGCCTGAACCGCCGTCGCCCGAAGCCGCCCGGTCACCACCACCTGGCCATTTTTACCCTGGCGAACCAGCGATCCGCTTGCCTTAACACCGGAAAGCGCCAGAATATCCAGCGACGTTACAATCGCCTCGCACTCCGCCTCGGTCACCTGAATATCGAAGTTCATGGGCTCCCGCCCGAGACGCTCGACATTGATCAACCGAGCGGTTTTACCCCCGGCACCCTTCATGGCGACATTTCCTTCCAAAACCAGCCCATGCATAACCGACCGGCGTCATTCCGTCGGGCATGTGATTCGAAGGCGCGAAAATACTGGTTTCGATGCATATGGTCAACGGATTTTGTTATTTCCCGAAAATGGCGTGTTCCCGCCCGCGAAACAAGAAGAAAATTCAATAAAATCAATGCCGGCTACCGGGGCAAAAACCCGCCGAAATCCGCGCGTCCCTGCATCAGCGCATCGACCCCCTGCCCTTTGAGTCGCATATCCGCGGCGCGCATATAGCCCGCGAGCGCCGCCACGGCCTCCGCCGGGACATCCTCAACCGTGCCGTAATGGTTCCGGAGGAGTGCCTCCTCCAGCGTTTCCGCCCCCTCCCCGTCGAGGGCAGAATCATACGCCGCGACACGGCCATAGAAGGCCTTGGCCATTTTCTTGATATGCTTGCCGACGCTGAGATCGCCGATACCGATTTCGCGCAAAGATTGGTCCATATCCGCGAACATCTCGTCGAACAGCGCCTGGGAGAGCTTTTGCGCCTGCTTTCCCTCCCCCTTCAACTGACGCATGATCAGGAAGGCATGAAGCGAAATCATCTCAAACCGGCCGTCAACCGTGTCAGGGACCGCCGCCACCTCGTAAAAGGCGGGGATGCGCGACTGGCGGACGATTTCCGCATAAAGATCCGCCGCCGGACCTTCCAGCGGATTGCGGCGAAAGAAATTTGCTAGCCCCACGCGATTCCTCCCGCTAATCCGGCATATATTCGCTTTTTCATCACCATCGCCGCCGCGCCCTCAAGAAAATTTGACATTTGCCGAGCGGCAAGCCATTTATTACCCTTGAGTTACGCATTTCACGGCGTTTAGTCAACTGAAAGCCACGCCGGAGCAAGGAACCATGAAACGATTGAAGACCGGGCTTTCCATTGCCGTTGTCGGCCTCGCGCTCACCGCCTGTGAGCCGATCAAGACAAATCAGGGCTATCGCCTCGACCCTGAACAGCTCGCCCAGATCGAAGCGGGCGTGACCAACAAGGATTCGGTGCAGGCCATCATGGGCTCCCCCTCCAGCATCGCCACCTTCCAGACCGAAGGCGATGCCTGGTACTATATCAGCAGCAAGACGGAACATCTCGCCTTCTTCGCCAAGGAAGTGACCGAACGCGACATTGTGATCGTCAAGTTCGACATCAATGACGTGGTCGCCGAGGTCAAGGACCTGAATAAGGAAGACGGGCAGGAGATTGAGGTTGTCGAGCGGGAAACCCCGACCGGCGGACGCAAGCTTGGCCTGCTGGAACAGCTGTTTGGCAACCTTGGCCGGTTCAACAGCTCTGGCGAGCAATAACGCCGCCCGTCCCGCTTTTACCTTTACGCGCATGAAAAAACCCCCGGCCGGAACCGGGGGTTTTCTTTTGGGCTTTGACTGCTCTGGCTTAGTGCGCCATCGCCGCCAGCAACAGAAGCGCGATGATGTTCGTGATCTTGATCATCGGGTTGACCGCCGGACCGGCCGTATCCTTGTAGGGATCGCCAACCGTATCGCCGGTCACCGCCGCCGCATGGGCATCCGTGCCCTTGCCGCCGTGATTGCCATCTTCAATATATTTCTTGGCGTTATCCCAGGCACCGCCGCCCGCCGTCATGGAGACAGCGACGAAGAGACCGGTGATAATCACGCCCAGAAGCATGGCGCCAAGGGTTGCGAACGCGGCTGATTTATCCGCAATAAGCAGTATCACGAAGAAGACAACGATCGGCGCCAGAAGCGGCAGCAAGGACGGAATGATCATTTCCTTGATCGCCGCCTTGGTCAGCAAGTCCACCGCGCGCCCGTAATCGGGCTTGCCGGTGCCTTCCATGATGCCGGGGATTTCCTTGAACTGCCGACGCACTTCACGCACGACGGAACCCGCCGCACGGCCCACGGCCATCATGCCCATGGCCCCGAACAGATAGGGCAATAATCCACCCAGGATCAGGCCAACAACGATATAGGGGTTTTGCAGGCTGAAATTGAGGGTGACGCCCTGGAAGAACGGAAACTCAGTCGGGGTCGCCAGACTGATGAAATGCTTGAGATCCTCCGTATAGGCGGCAAACAGCACCAGCGCGCCAAGACCGGCGGAACCGATTGCATAGCCCTTGGTGACAGCCTTCGTCGTATTGCCAACGGCATCAAGCGCGTCCGTGGTTTTGCGGACTTCCTCGTCCATCTCCGCCATTTCCGCGATACCGCCGGCGTTGTCCGTGACTGGACCATAGGCATCGAGCGCGACGATCATCCCGGCCAGCGCCAGCATCGTTGTCACCGCAATGGCAATGCCAAACAGCGCCGCCAGATTATAGGACACGATGATACCGGCACAGATGATAATTGCCGGAACCGCCGTCGCTTCCATCGAGACCGCAAGGCCCTGAATGACGTTGGTGCCGTGACCGGTTTCAGACGCGGCCGCAATGCTGCGCACCGGACGGTATTCGGTCGAGGTGTAATATTCCGTGATCCAGATCAACAGACCCGTCACCACGAGACCAACCAGACCGCAGAAGAACAGGCTCATTCCCGTGAACTCTTTCTCACCAATCGTATAGACAGTGTCCATGCCGATGGTAAAGGAAGTGACTGGCCAAAGCGCGATCGCGGAGAGGACTGTCGTCACCAGGAAGCCCTTGTACAGCGCCCCCATGATGCTGTTATTGGCCCCAAGCTTGACGAAGAACGTCCCGACGATGGACGTCAGGATACAAACCGCACCGATCATCAGCGGATAGCTCATCAAGGCGACATCATTCGCGAAATAGATGGAGCCCAGAACCATGGTCGCAACCACGGTCACCGCATAGGTTTCAAAGAGGTCGGCGGCCATACCGGCGCAGTCACCGACATTGTCGCCCACGTTATCGGCGATAACCGCCGGGTTGCGAGGATCATCCTCGGGGATACCCGCCTCGACCTTACCGACGAGGTCGGCGCCGACATCGGCGCCCTTGGTGAAGATACCACCGCCCAGCCGGGCGAAGATGGAAATCAGGGAGGCGCCCAGGCTGAGGGCGACAAGGCTGTTGACCATATCCCGGCCGTCAACGCCGGTGCTTGTCAGATAAGCGTAGTAGCCGGCAACCGCCAGCAAGGCGAGGCCGACAACCAACATACCCGTGATCGCGCCCGCCTTGAAGGAAACGTCAAGACCGTCGCTCAGGCTCTTGGAGGCGGCAGCGGCGGTGCGGACGTTGGCCCGGACAGACACATGCATGCCAATAAAGCCCGCCGCGCCGGACAGAACCGCGCCGATGAGGAAGCCAATGGCGACCTTGAGGCCAAAAATAAAGAACAGGATAACAAATATGACGATCCCCACGAGACCGATGGTCATATACTGGCGGTTCAGATAGGCAGACGCCCCTTCCTGAATCGCGGCCGAAATCTGCTGCATTTTCTCCGTTCCGGCATCACGCGAAAGAACCGACCTGCCGGCATACACACCGTAGCCCAAGGCTATCAGTCCGCAGACAATCGGAATCCATAATTCTACTGACATTCTTTCATCCCCATCAAAGTTACGAAAAGGCCATCAACGGGATGGCCTCATTTTATTGTTCATTGTTGCGCTAAGCTTCCCCCCAAGTATAAAACCTGGCTATCTCAAGCTTCAGTCGGGCCGTAGAATGCCAGATTAGCTTATTTTTCGCAAGCTATTGGAATTGCCTAATTTAGCGCACCCTTTCCAAGCATTTTTTCATATGCATTTTGAACGAATTTTTTTGATTAGCCGGTGGCAAAATCTTCCGGAACATGCTATCGCAGCGCCAGTATTTCCCAGGAGACGATGAGTCATGGATCTTTCAAAAATTCCGGCGGGCAAGGATGTGCCGTGGGACGTCAATGTCGTGATTGAAATCCCTCTTGGCGGTGTCCCCGTCAAATATGAGGTGGACAAGGAAAGCGGCGCCATGTTCGTCGACCGGTTCCTGCATACGGCGATGTTCTATCCGTGCAACTACGGCTTCATTCCGCAGACCCTCGCCGATGATGGCGATCCGGTGGATGTTCTGGTGGCCGGGCCCATTCCGGTCATGCCCGGCGCCGTCATCCGCGCCCGTCCCGTTGGCGTGCTGATCATGGAGGACGAGGCCGGGCAGGACGAGAAAATCCTGAGCGTGCCGGTGGATGAGCTGCACCCCTATTATTCCAATATCAACGACTACACCGATCTGCGCGGCATCCTGCTCGACCAGATTTCCCACTTCTTTGAGCATTACAAGGATCTGGAAGAAGATAAATGGGTCCGCATCAAGCGCTGGGGCGACGCCGAGGAAGCCGCGGAGATGATCCGCAAATCCATCGTCTGAGTTGGCAGCCAGGAGAATGCAAGGCGGGTTTCGGCCCGCCTTTTTTATGCCGCAGGCGCCCGCCGCCGCTGGCTGCGCATGCTCCAGAGCGCGAGCAGGATGACGAAACCGAGCAGCGGCAGAGCGCCGAGATTGACTACGTCCCAGCCGAAACGCTCCTGCAGCTGACCGCTCATCAAGGACGCGGTCGCCACGGTGCCGAACACCAGAAAATCATTCAACCCCTGCACCTTCGCCGTCTCGGACGGGCGGTAGGTCGTCGCGACCAGCGTCGTGCCCCCGATAAACATGAAGTTCCACGAGAGGCCGAGCAGGACCAGCGCGATATAGAAATTCGCAAGCTCCAGCCCCATAAGAGAGACGGTCACGCTTCCCAAGCCCAGCAGCGCGCCCAAAATGATGATCTTATACTCCCCATAGCGGGAGATCAGCGAGCCGGTAAAAAAGCTCGGGCCGAACATGGCGACCACATGCCAGCTGATGACGTTGAAGGAATCGCTCGGCTGATGGCCGCAGCCGACCATGGCAAGCGGCGTCGCCGTCATCACCAGGCTCATCACGCCATAGCCGATCATGGCGCTCAATACGGCGACGATGAAAGTCGGCTGCCGGACAATCTCCGACAAGGGGCGCTGCGCCGTCTCATGATCGGGGATAACCATCTTCGGGATCTTGACGAAGCTCAGGAAAATCAGCGCGAGGAGGCCCAGAATGATAATCGAGAGGTAAGAGCCGAGATACAGGAACGGCGCAAACAAATCCTTGCTGTGGCTGGCGATCTGGGGCCCGAGAAATCCGGCGATCACGCCGCCCGCCAGCACATAGGAAACGGCCTTGCTTCTGTTCTTGTTGCCCGCGATATCGATCGCGGCAAAGCGATAATAATTGCCGAAGGCCGTTGACATGCCGACAAAGATCGCGCCGAACGCAAACAGCCAGAAGCTGGCAACCCAGATCGCGTAGCTGCAGATCGCCGCGCCGGAGATGCCGATCAACACGCCAGCGAGAAAGCCCGGCTTGCGGCCGACCCGCCGCATAAAGAGGGAGGCCGGAATGGTGGCAAGCGCCGTTCCCGTCACCACCGCCGTCACCGGCAGGGTCGCGAGCGACTTATCGTCACCGAGCAGGACGAGGCTGGCAAGCGCCGCCGAGGATATCATGATGGAGGTGGTGCTGTTCATCAGCGCCTGACACCCGGACATCAATAAAATACTCAGTTTGGTCCGGCGGTCCATCATGTTCCCGTCCTTCTTGTTGAATATGTGTTAGGCGCGTTGCTTATGCGGCGCCCCGCATTTGCCGATAGCTTTCCAGAACCTCATAATCACTGACGCAATCCGCCTTGACGGGCACTGCCTGCTCCCGCGACTGCCAGAGGCTGTAGAGGCCCTTCTCCCATCGATCCGGATCCAGCAGGACCATATGCGCATAAAGCCCCGGCGTCTTCAGAAGACTTTGGTGATCCGCCTTCTCCTTCTCCATCAGCGCGCCGACCGGATGGGCGGAAGACACCTTGTCCACGGCGCTGCACATATAGGTCGGGTTTTCCCTGGCCGGGCCATAGTCAAACGCGACCACCTGCCAGCTGCGGACACGCGGACGGCCGAAAGTGGCGGTCACGCCATTGAACAGATTGTTGAGAAGGAATTCCTGGGCGAACTGGGCGTTCTCCCAGATGTAGAAGGGCGCATAGACACGCTCTTCGGAATCATACAGGTAAAATTTGTGGCGCAGCCCCGGACAACCATCGAACAGCTGACTTCTGGACGCCACATGCTGATGTATTTGCGTATCGTCAAAGTCCTGTGGCAAGCGCACCATATATTGCATCGCCAGCATACATCTCTCCCGAATGTACATAAAAATTTCGTGGAATATGTCAAGAATATGACACAAAGACAACCCACACAAATGCATAGCTATTATGCATTGTCACCAAAACAGTTCAAAAATGCTGCCATCCGCGCGCGGTGAGCGGCATATCCGAGCCGTCTTCCCGTTTCACCCGCACCCCTTCGCCCGCGACCATTTCCCCGACGATGGTAAGTTTCACCCCGCCCTCTTTCGCGAGTTTGACCAGATCATCACGCCGCGCCGATGGCAGGGTGAAGGCAAGCTCATAGTCATCGCCGCCGGTCAAGATAGCCTCGATCAGGTTTTTACCGGATTGCAGCGCCGCCTCCGCCGCATCGGAAAGCGGGACTTTTTCCCAGTCGATCACCGCGCCCAATCCCGATTCCTCCGTAAGATGGCCGATATCGGCGATCAGCCCGTCAGAGATATCGATACAGCTTGTCGCCCGGCCGACCAGTGCCTGCCCAAGCGCAAGGCGCGGCTCCGGCAGCTGATAGCGGTCGATCAAATATTCCTCATCCGTCGTATCGAGATCGGAGAGTTCCTCCCGCGCCGCGAGAAGGCCGAGGGCCCCGTCGCCAATCGTGCCGGAGACCACGATCAAATCTCCCTCCTCTGCCCCATTCCGGCGGAGCGCTTTATCCGTCGCCACCTCCCCAATGGCGGTCAGCGACAGCGACAGCGGCCCCGGCGTGCGCACCGTATCCCCGCCCATCAGCCCGATCGCGAACTCCACCTGATCCAGGGCAAGACCATCGGCGAAGTCCTCTATCCAGGATCGCGGGAGATCTTCCGGCCAGAACGTCGCGAGGAAGTAGCCGACCGGGGCCGCCCCCATCGCCGCAAGGTCGGAAAGATTGACCCGGAGCAGCTTGCGCGCGATATCACCGGGCAGGTCTGAATCAAAAAAATGCACGCCCGCGACCATCGCGTCCTTGGTCAGCACAAGGTCCTTTCCCTTGGACGGGGTGAGGACCGCCGCATCGTCGGTCAGGCCGAGCGCGGCGGGTGTATCCGCGGCAAGGGGTTTCAATATCCTGTCGATCAGCGCGAATTCACCTTCCCCGGTATCTCGCGTATCGTTTGACATGTCAGTCGAATTCGCCGGCGCGCAGCTCTTTCGCGATCTTGTCCAGCACGCCGTTGACCAGCGCCGGTTCCTTGCCCGTGAAGAAGGTCCGCGCGATGCCGATATATTCCTTGATCAGCACTTTCGCGGGCATATCGACGCGGGCGAGAAATTCATAGGTCGCGGCGCGCAACAGGCAGAGCAGCACAACCTCCAGCCGGGCCGTCGTCCGGTCTTTCTCAAGACGATCGCCGATCAGCTTGTCGATCTCTTCCTGCCGGTCCTTGGTGTTGAGCACGATATCCTCAAAGAGCGGCTTGTCGCTGTCCTTGAACTGGTCGCCATCAAGCTCCGCCCCGACGCGATGCTGCAGGAATTCCTCCACCACCTCGCGGGCGGTACGGTTGTCATGCTCCATCTGGTAAAGCGCCTGCACCGCATTCAGCCGGGCAAGGGTGCGTCGGCTGTGCTTATCGCCGCGTTTTTCACTGCGCGCGTTCATCGAGGGAACATTCCGAATTTTTCCTTGATTTTGAGCATCTGAAGCGCCGCTTCCGCCGCGCCGCCGCCTTTGTTCTTGTCACTTTTGCGGGCGCGGGCCCAGGCCTGCTCGTCATTCTCGCATGTGATGATACCATTGCCAACGGCGATGCAATAATCCGTCGAGATATCCATCAGCGCCCGCGCGCTTTCCTCCGACACCGTATCATAATGGGAGGTCTCCCCTCGGATCACACAGCCGAGTGCGACATAGGCATCATAGCGCCGCCGTCCACCCATAAACTCCATCGACTTGATGGCGAAGCGGATCGCCGCCGGAATCTCAAGGCAGCCCGGCACCTGCACGGTTTCATAAGTCGCGCCCGCCGCGTCCAGCACCTCTTTCGCCCCATTGAGCAGCGCATCGGAGATATCGCGGTAAAAATCCGCCTCGACGATCAGCACATGTATATCACTGCTCATGGCTTAACCCTTCTGCTCGATCAGGCGGGTTTCCGTGATCGCGAGGCCATAGCCATCAAGGCCGACAACCGTCCGCGTATGATTGGAGAGCAGGATCATGTTCTTGATCCCGAGATCGATGAGGATCTGCGCGCCAATGCCGTAATCGCGGAGCTCATGCTGCTCTTTCAGCGGCTCGCCAAGCTTGCGGCGCACCCGGTCGGAAAGCGCCATCGCCCGCGGCTCGCGGATGAGGACGACAACGCCCTTGCCCGCCGCGTTAATCTGTTCCATCGCGCTATGCAGGGTATCGGGGTTTTCGTCAATCTCACCGAGGACATCGCCGAGCAGGTTCAGCGCATGCATCCGCACCAGCACCGGATCGTCGCCAGCGACATCGCCTTTGACCAGCGCCACATGCTCCGCATATTCAGGCCGGTTGGAGAAGACAATCATCTTCCAGTCGCCGCCATATTTGCTGGAGATATCGGCCTCGACCTCCCGTGTGATCAGGCTGTCATGGCGGCGGCGATAGGCGATCAGGTCCGCAATCGTGCCGACTTTAAGCCCGTGGAACTGCGCGAATTTCACCAGGTCCGGCAGGCGCGCCATGGTTCCGTCGTCATTCATGATCTCGCAGATGACCCCGGCGGGCTGTAGCCCGGCAAGACGGGAAATATCAACCGCCGCCTCCGTATGACCGGCGCGGCGCAAGACCCCGCCTTCGCGGGCGACCAGCGGAAAGACATGGCCCGGCGAGACAATATCCTGCGCGTTCTTGGTCGGATCGATGGCAACGGCGACCGTATGAGCGCGATCGGCGGCGGAAATACCGGTGGTGACGCCTTCCCTCGCCTCGATCGAAACCGTGAAATTGGTTGTCAGGCGGGAGGCGTTATCCTGCGCCATCAGCGGCAGGCCGAGATGGTTGATCCGCTCTTCCGACATGGAAAGACAGATCAGGCCCCGACCGAACTTGGCCATGAAATTGATCACATCCGGGGTCGCCATCTGCGCCGGGATCACCAGATCGCCTTCATTCTCCCGGTCCTCCGCATCGACAAGCACGAACATCTTGCCATTGCGGGCATCTTCAATGATTTCCTCTGTTGAGGAGAGGTATTCTTTATAGCTCATTTTTTCTTGTTTACCTCAGTCATGCGGGCGACATAGCGCGCCAGTACATCGATTTCGAAATTGATCCGTCGCCCCACGGACAGCGCGCCAAAGGTGGTATGTTCCTGCGTGTGCGGGATGATATTCACGGTGAAATGATCGTCACCGACCTCATTCACGGTGAGGGAGACGCCATCAAGACAGATGGAGCCTTTCGCCGCGACGAGCCCCGCGAATTTTTCCGGCAGGGAGAAAACCAGCTTCGTTGAATCGCCGACGCTTTCCATAAACAGCAGCGAGACCACGGCATCGACATGACCCGTGACCACATGACCGCCGAGTTCATCGCCGATTTTGAGCGCCCGCTCCAGATTGACCGCCGTGCCCTCTATCCAGTCGCCAAGATTGGTGCAGGAGAGAGTCTCGTCGGACGCATCGACGGCGAACCATCCCTCCCCCTTCTCGACCACCGTGAGGCACGGGCCGGAGCAGGCGATGGACGCACCAATATCAATCGTATCCGTGTCGTAGGAGGTGTCGATTTCAAATCGGGTGTCGCCGAGTTTCTCGATGGCGCGAACCCGTCCGACATCTGTAATTATGCCTGTAAACATACCGTTCAGTTCCGAAGAAAATAACTTTCCAATAAATCATCGCCCAGCCGACGTTCCTCGATCAGGTGAAGTTCCGGCGCCTCGCTGATCCGTTCCAGCCCGATGGATTCAAGGGCGGGAATACCATCCCCGCCGATAATCCGGCCCGCGCGAAACCACATCAGGCGATCCGCCAACTCATCTTTTATCAGCGTTGCCAGAAGATGGGAACCACCCTCGACAAGTATTCGCGTTATTCCGCGTTTCGCGAGCATCTCAAGACCGAGCGTCATGTCGGGAAGGCCCGAGGCATTGGCCGTCACCTCGATCACCTGAACGCCGAGGTCCTCGAATGCCTGCAAGCGATCCTTGTCATTGCCCGGCACGGTCAGAATCCAGAGCGGCACTTCTTTCGCCTTCGCCACCAGCTTGGAGGTAAGCGGCAACCGCAGGCGCGAATCCGCGACGATGCGAATGGGGGACTGTTTTTCGAGGCCGTCAATGCGGCAGGTGAGATCCGGGTTATCGACCAGCGCCGTGCCGACACCGATTAGAATCGCATCATTCTGGGCGCGCAGCATATGTCCATAGCGTCGCGCCGCCGGTCCCGTGATCCATTTGCTGTCGCCGGTGGTGGTAGCGATCCGGCCATCCAAACTCGTCGCCATTTTCAGGGTGACGAGTGGACGACCGTGCAGCCGCGTGGTGAGAAAGCCCGCGTTCAGCTCCGCCGCTTCATTGGCGAGCAGGCCTTCGACAACCTCGATCCCGGCCTTCTGTAAAATATCGATGCCGCCGCCGTTGACCCGTTCATCCGGATCGCGCAGCGCAACGACAACGCGCCCCACGCCCGCCTCGACCAGCGCCTCCGCACAGGGGCCGGTCTGGCCGTGATGCGCGCAAGGCTCCAGCGTGACATAAACGATTGCGCCCTTGGCCTCCACCCCGGCCATCTCCAGCGCCATGGTCTCCGCATGGGGACGGCCGCCATCCTGGGTCCAGCCGCGACCCACGACCTTCCCGCCCTGGACAATCACGCAGCCGACCGCCGGATTGGGCGCGACCCGGCCAAGGCCGCGCGCGGCAAGGCGCAGGGCCGCCCGCATATGAAATTCATCGCGTTGGGGGCTAGAGGCTGTCATGGGGTCCGGCGTTTCTGGAGGCGGAGTTCAGCGTCAGCTTGTGACGTTGGTGCTGAGCTCGCCGATAAATTCTTCAAAATCCTTCGCCTCCCGGAAGTCCTTATAAACGGAGGCGAAGCGCACATAGGAGACACTATCGAGGGCCGCCAGCCCTTCCATCACCAGCTCGCCGATCTTGTCCGACGGGATTTCCTGATCGCCGCTGCTTTCCAGCTGTCGGACGATGCCGTTGATCATGCGATCAATGCGGTCCGGATCGACGGGGCGCTTGCGGGTCGCGATACTGACAGAGCGTTCCAGCTTCTCGCGCTCGAACGGCGTTCGCTGACCGTCCTTTTTAACCACCGTCAGTTCGCGCAGTTGCACCCGCTCAAACGTGGTGAAACGGGCACCGCAAGTTGCACAGGCCCGCCGCCGCCGG
>NZ_JARGOQ010000008.1:42220-52668 GCF_029233945.1 Sneathiella sp.
ACCATCGGTTTTTCCGGATCGAACGGAATGCCGTTCTTGTTGCAGGTGATATTGGCGTTCTCCAGCGCCCGTTCCGCGAAATTGCCGGTGAGTTTCTTCGGCCGGAGATCGACGAGCATGACATGCGTATCGGTGCCGCCGGAGACAATATCCAGCCCATGACCGACGAGCGTGCTGGCCAGCACTTCCGCATTCTTGACGACCTGCGCCGCGTAAGTCTTGAACGCCGGGGTGAGCGCTTCGCCAAAGGCAACCGCCTTCGCCGCGATCACATGCATCAGCGGGCCGCCCTGCATCCCCGGGAAAATCGCCGAGTTCACTTTCTTGGCGATGGCCTCGTCATTGGTGAGGATCATGCCGCCGCGCGGGCCGCGCAATGTCTTGTGCGTTGTGGTCGTCGCGATATGCGCATGGGGGAACGGGCTCGGATGCACGCCCGCCGCGACGAGACCGGCGAAATGCGCCATATCGACCATCAGATAGGCGCCGACTTCATCGGCAATCTGGCGGAAGGTGGCAAAATCGATATGCCGCGGATAGGCGGAGCCGCCGGCGATGATCATCTTCGGCTGATGCTCCTTGGCGAGCCTGCGGACTTCATCAAAGTCAATCTGGTGGGTGTCCCGATCAACGCCATAATGAACGGCATCGAACCATTTACCGGACTGGTTCGGCGCGGCGCCATGGGTGAGATGGCCGCCAGCGGCAAGCGACAGGCCGAGAATGGTGTCGCCGGGCTTGATCAGCGCCATGAAGGCGCCCTGGTTCGCCTGGGAGCCGGAGTTGGGCTGGACATTCGCAAAGCCGCAGCCAAAGAGTTCCTTCGCGCGGTCAATCGCCAGTTCCTCGACAATATCCACATATTCGCATCCGCCATAATAGCGGCGACCGGGATACCCTTCCGCATATTTGTTGGTGAGCACGGAGCCCTGCGCCGCCATAACGGCCGGGCTGACGATATTTTCGGAGGCGATCAGCTCGATCTGGTCCCGCTGCCGGCCAAGCTCCAGCCCGATCGCACGAAAGACATCAGGATCATTCCGTTCGAGGTCGGCTTTGAAAAAATTAACCAGCTCGGCACTTTGCATCGTCATATGTTGAACTCCTTATCAAACCGGCCCGGTCCGCCCCGGAGGGGCCGTTCAAGACAGATAAACACCCCTCCGCCTGTATCTCGCGAGCGCCACCCGACGGGCCCGCAATTATCCTCTACGGCCTACTCATGACCGGCGGAAAGGTTGCTAAATATGCGTATCCCGCGCGCGCGCAAAGACTGCGCCGGATGGATAGCACAGGTGGCAAGGAGTTCATAGAAAAACTCTGCCGTGAATGCTCTTTTTTTCACGGGCAAATATCCTCGGCGCCGGCCAAGAACAGGTTACTGAATTTGATGTGATCAATTCATTATTACGAATAATTAAAAGTACTTGATATCATAGATATCTAATTATATGGTCTGTATATGATATCTATGGCTTATTTATAAAGTATAGAAATCTGAATATTAAGGTAAATTTTCAACCTAGGGTTCCGGATCGTTCGAAATATATCCGGCGCTAGCATATATATAAGATAATATTAGAAAATTGACGTATTTAGGATTTTTTTAAATTCGATTTTTATAATTTCGAATATTCGAAAAGAGTCGCAGGCTTAAAGTTCAGGAAATAAGTAATGATTCGACAAGTTTTAAGACAGATGATCGAGTAAATTAGAGTCTTCTGGTACTTATTCGCAGTTTTTTCTGTTAATCGTCGCAGCATGTATTGACATTTATATGAAATTCGTAACAAGTAGAAAAATAAACAGTCCCCTTTAGCGAACGAAATAAAAAGCAAATGACACAATCTTTTTCGAAAGAGGGTAACCCTCCGTCTCAATCTGAGCGTGAAGAATTACTCCGCATGACGGCAGATATCACCGCCGCCTATGTTAGCAATAACCAGATTGAAAATTCCGAGTTGGTTGACGTAATTAAAACTGTCTACAGCTCTCTGGCGTCGCTCGACGCGGAAGCAGAATCAGAACAGGCGGAATTAAAGCCTGCGGTTCCCATCAAGCGCTCTATCCAGAACGACTATTTGATCTGTCTGGAGGATGGCAAACAGCTGAAAATGCTGAAGCGTTATCTGCGGTCCAATTATGACATGACGCCGGAAGAATATCGCGCGAAATGGAACCTCCCGCCGGATTATCCCATGGTGGCCCCCGCCTATGCAAAACGCCGTTCGCAATTCGCGAAGGAATTCGGGCTCGGCCGCAAGAAGAAATCCGCCTAAGCCCAAGCGCAGGGCCAGTTTGCAATCATTTGGCGTTCCAAAACCGGTCGGGTTTGGGCGGCCGCGTCATAATGCCGCTTTGATTGCCCTTGCACGGGAGCGCTAAACTTGTGTAATTGAGACAAGCGTTTGAAGTTCATATCTCTGGACTTTGAACGCAGAGGTTGATTATCGGCCCGTTTTCTAATTTCTCAATGAAAGGCATGTTCCGGACATGTCTATACATATGAAATCACGTTTTATACTTAGCCCCAGCTTATTGCTTTGGGGCGTTTCGGTGTTTTTGCTGGCGACGGCGAATATTTCTTTCTTTAAACAGACGATCGCCGTTTATGACGTTGATCAGTTTCTCCCCTTCCTGATTTCGCAGGCGATTGTGCTGCTCTCGGCGATCATGCTGTTTGCCACGATCTTCAGCTTCTTTCTGCCGGTCCGGCTAGTGGCCGCGTTATTCCTGATAACCGGCGCCGTTGTCGGGTATTTCAGTGATAATCTCGGCATCGCGATCGATAAGGAAATGATCCGGAATATCCTCTCAACGGACGCGGGCGAGGCCGGGGACTTGCTGAACTGGAGCTTGGCCCTCCGCGTTGGGTTGCTTGGCGTTCTTCCTGCTCTTCTCCTGTTCCTGATCCCCCTCAAACCCGTCCCTCTGCTCGCGCGGGAGAGGCGCCTTGCCGGCGCGGCGATAGCGGCGCTGTTGCTTGCGGTTATTTCCATGGCGCCCTTCGGCACCTCATACGCCAGCCTTTTCCGCGAGCATAAACCGCTCCGCTATTTCACCAATCCAACCCATCCCATCTATTCCGCGATCAAGCTGGCCATCGATTCCGGTGCCGGGGCTGTTGATACGACTTTCAGGACAAGGGTGGCATCGGCGAACGTCCCGCCCGAGGATGCCGAACATGAGCTGGTGATCGTCGTGGTTGGCGAGACCGCCCGCGCCGATCATTTTGGGCTGAACGGATATGCGCGGCAAACAACCCCGAAGCTTGCCCAGCGAAAAGAGATTATCTCTTTCAGCGATATGCGGTCCTGCGGCACCTCGACGGCGGTGTCCCTGCCCTGCATGTTCTCTCTCGATAACCGTTCGGATTTTGCCATCGACCAGGCGGATTTCACGGAGAATACCCTTGATGTTCTGGTCAAGGCCGGCGTGTCCGTCCTCTGGCGGGATAACAACACGGGCTCGCAAGGGGTGGCGAACCGGGTCCGCTATGAATACTTCCAGGACCCGGACAAAAACCGCCGCTGCGATGAGGAGGGATGCCGCGATATCGGGATGCTGGACGGGCTGGAAGACTATGTCGCCCAGCAGGACGGCGATATCCTGATCGTCCTGCATCAGATGGGAAGTCATGGCCCCGCCTATTTCAAGCGCTACCCCGATGACCATGCGGCCTTTACGCCGGATTGCCAGTCGAAGGAACTCGGAACCTGCTCCGAGGCCGAAATCATCAATGCCTATGACAATAGCATTTTATATACCGACAGCTTCCTGGATGCGGCCATCACCTTTCTTGAAGGCAAGCAGGGGCGCTATGAAACGTCGCTGATCTATTTGAGCGACCATGGCGAATCCCTGGGTGAGATGGGGGTTTATCTGCATGGAATGCCCTATCTTGTCGCGCCGACCGCGCAGACCCATGTGCCCTTTATCATCTGGGCCGGGGAAACATCGGATATCGACCGGGAGCGGCTTCGGGCGCGGCTTGACGAGCCGATGACCCATGATGATTTCAGCAAGCTGCTGCTGGAGGCTTTTGAGATTATCGTCGACGACCAACAGATTGCCAGCGACATGCAATTACTACCAATGAAACCGGAAGACCGCCCACATTAAGAGGGAAGAGAGACTAGACAACAATCCCCGGCTTCTTTGGCACAGCCGGCGCGGAGTTGTTTTCCGGGGCGGGTCGCCCGTTTTTCTTGTTCATCACATAATGCAGCTTCGCAAGCGCCGTGCGCTTGAGTTCCTCCTGACCGACAGAACTCGGCCCGACGATGGAAACCTCCATCATCGTCACCGGATCGATCGCCGAGACCTTGACCGAAGATCCGTGCTGCTGGAACTCGACGATATATTCGCCTTTTGCATTGTCAGGTGACATAGCCGTTTGCCTGAAGTTTTCAAAACCACTGCTTTAAGCATATCATATATTGTTTTAAAGACTATGAAGCATATTGATGTTGCGGCACAGAACCGCTAAACAATCGGTCATATACCGCCTCCCCGGCCAAAGAATGTAAATACATAATCGGAGATACCTCTATGAGCAGCGCCTCGTCCAAACCCGTCTTTGACCCCGTCGATCCTTTCTTGCTGGATGACCAGCTGACCGAAGAAGAACGGCTGGTCCGCGATACGGCCCGCGATTACTGTCAGGACAAGCTGATGAGCCGGGTGCTGGAAGCGAACCGCCACGAAACCTTTGACCGGGCGATCTTCACCGAGATGGGCGAGCTGGGCTTGCTCGGCTCCACGATTGAGGGCTATGGCTGCGCCGGGCTCGGTTACGTTTCCTACGGCCTTGTCGCGCGCGAGGTGGAGCGGGTCGATAGCGGCTATCGCTCGATGATGAGTGTGCAGTCCAGCCTTGTCATGCATCCGATCAATACCTACGGCACCGAAGAGCAGAAACAGAAATACCTGCCGAAACTCGCGACCGGCGAATGGATCGGCTGCTTCGGCCTGACCGAACCCGATCATGGCTCCGATCCCGGCTCCATGGTGACGCGGGCAAAAACCGTCGATGGCGGGTACAGCCTGAACGGCGCAAAAATGTGGATCACCAACTCCCCCGTCGCCGATGTTTTCGTCGTCTGGGCGAAAACCGATGACGGCGTCATCCGTGGTTTCATCCTCGAAAAAGGCATGGAAGGCCTCTCCGCGCCGAAGATCGAGGGGAAATTCTCCCTTCGTGCCTCCATCACCGGGGAGATTGTCATGGACAATGTCTTCGTGCCGGAAGAAAACATGATGCCGGGCGTTCAGGGCCTCGGCGGTCCGTTCGGCTGCCTTAACAGCGCCCGTTTCGGCATCGCCTGGGGCGCACTTGGCGCGGCGGAATTCTGCTGGCAGGCCGCGCTTGGCTACACGATGGAGCGCAAGCAGTTCGGCCGCCCCCTCGCCGCCAACCAGTTGATCCAGAAAAAGCTCGCCGATATGCAGACGGAAATCTCCCTCGGCCTGCAAAGCTGCCTCCGCGTTGGGCGCCTCCGCGATGAAAACCGCGCCGCGCCGGAAATGATCTCGCTGATCAAGCGCAATAGCTGCGGCAAGGCCCTCGATATCGCGCGGCAGGCCCGTGACATGCATGGCGGCAACGGCATTTCCGATGAATATCACGTCATCCGCCATGTCATGAACCTGGAGGCCGTCAATACCTACGAAGGCACCCATGACGTTCATGCGTTGATTCTGGGTCGGGCGCAGACGGGCATTCAGTCCTTTACCGGCGCGTGAAATAACGCCACAATCAGCCCCATAAACCAATAAAACAGCATCAAGCTGCGGGAGGGAAAAAATGAAAATAGCGGGCAAGAATATCGTCATCACCGGCGGGGCAAGCGGCATCGGCAAGGCGCTGGCGGAGCGCTTCCATGCGGAAGGCGCGAAGGGCATTACCGTCGCCGATATGCAGGAAGGGCCGCTTCAGGAAGTGGCGAAATCCGTCAATGGTCTCGCGGTTCCCTGCAATGTGGGCAAGGAATCGGATATTAAGAATCTGGTGGCGAAGGCGGAGGAGGCCTTTGGCCCCATCGATATCTTTGTGTCAAATGCCGGGCTCGCCCGCTATGGCTGGGAAGAAACGTCGGACGAAAACTGGCAGCTCAACTGGGATGTCCATGTGATGGCCCATGTCTATGCGGCCCGCGCGGTGATCGACAAGATGATCGCAAACGGCGGCGGCTATCTGGTCAACACCGCCTCCGCCGCCGGACTCTTGAGCCAGGTCGACAGCGCGACCTACGCCACCACGAAACACGCGGCCATTGCCTTCGCGGAGACCATGTCGATCCGTTATGGCGACAAGGGGGTGCGGGTTTCCGTTCTCTGCCCGCAGCAGGTCCGCACCGCGATGACGGAAAACCGTCTCGACGGGGTTGCCTCCGTCGATGGCACGATGGAGCCTGAAGAGCTCGCCGATTGCGTGGTCGAGACCATGGACAAGGAAGAATTCCTCATCCTCCCGCATAAACAGGTCCGTGAATATATGCTGCGCAAAGCGACCGACTATGACCGCTGGCTGAAAGGCATGCGCAAGCTCCGCGACGCCTATGTAAAGTAAGCGCGCCCCGCGCTATTGATCGGCGGCCAGCGCCTTCGTGAAGAAGCTGGTCGCCATTTTCATATCGCCATAACGGCCGAGGTTGTTATGCCCCGCGCCCTCAATCCGGATAAAGGCGGTGCCGGTGGGCGCGAGGGCGGCGAGCGTCTCCCCCTCCTCAAACGGGATCACCTTGTCCGCCGTGCCGTGGATGATCAGGATCGGCGCCGTCACCTCGCCGATCACGTCATCATTATGGAACGGATATTTCATCATGAAATCGAGCGGCGCCCAGCCCATGCGATAGCGCGCAATCGCGAGCAATGAGGTAAAGGGAGCCTCCAGCACCACCGCGAAGGGCGCCCGCGCCGCCGCGACGGGGATCGCCACCCCGGTGCCGAGCGAATGGGCGAGGATGCCGATGGGCTGATCGCTTTGCGCGGCCAGAAAATCATACGCGGCAAGCCCGTCGAGTATCACCCCGTCTTGCGTCGGCTCGCCCGTGCTGCCGCCATAGCCGCGATACTCCACAAGCAACACGCCGAAGCCGGCTTTGCTGAGCGCCTCCCCGCGCGGGATCTGGTTGGCTGCTGTCTCCGCATTGCCATGAAAGACAAGGATGCTGGCCTGCATCTCGCCCGGCGGAGAATAAAAGGCGCGCAACCGCTCCCCGTCCGGCGTGGTGATCACGACCGGCGCAAACCCGCCCACCGCCTCGGCCGGATTTTCCGCCTCCGGCACCGGAAACACCACCAGCCCTTGAAAGAAATACATCACGGCAGAGGGGATCACGACAAAGATCATCAAAAGGGCGAAGAGCCAGAGGGATATTTTACGGGGAAGGGTCATGGGGGTTTCATAACTGAAAAATTAGGATTAGGGCAGATGAAATAGAAACTGAAAGGAGCCTTTATTTGTCAATATTGATGGATTCTCTTTTTCTGCGCTACCCTGCCTGACGAATCCAGTCACCTATATTACCGCCAATGCGTTCTATGTCTTGACGCGCTAAAACTCCGCCATGCATGACAATATTACGAGATCGTTCTAAAACGCTAAGTACAGATTTTGACCATTCAAGATCACTTAGGACAGCCTCAAATACATCCCAATTAGTTACAATTATCGACGAAAGGTCACCAAAATCGCAAAACTCAATCTCCGATCCGCCTCGGGCACCGTGCCACTTAAATTTTGAATCGTCTTCAATGCGGCTCGCAACCTTTTTTCGTATTCTCTCGGGAACATGGTCCCACCACCCCTCTTTAAACTTTTCTGTTAGACCATTCTTTACAAAAACCCTAACCATATTCTCAAAGGTATGGATGGCAATATAGATTATCGACATCCGCTCAGCCTCAATCATCAAATCGCTGTCTAGCAAATCAAAAGATAAATTATTCTCAATTTCCTCAACTTGTTCCTTACCAAAGTTATTCTTTTTACGTCGACCAACTTTGTCGAGGCTTTCATCCGCAAGAATACCTTTGTAAACAAATGTATATATATGATCCATAAAATTAGCCCAAATGATCACGAAGAGACTTAAATATCGCATCGTATACAGCTTGATCTTTTGCCTCCGGTAAAACTATATTTATGTGATATTGGAGAGAATCTAAATTAACACTTTTGCTTTTTTTGTCTTTAGCTCTTTGAATGTCATCTTTTTGATCCGGCTTTTCTTCAATTTTATCTTTCTTTACAGGCTCGTCATTTTTCGTGCTTGGACCGGTGAAATCAGCATAATCACATAATGCGACAAAAGTCGTCGCTATGCGGCCAATCAACCCATCTTTCTTCGAGCCAGCGTATAAAGTTCTCAGCTTATTCTTCACCTCATCAGCACTGAGCTTATAAGCTTCCTTGTTAACGGCAAACAAATCCGAATATGCTTCTCTTATGCCACTAGCAAGAATTCGAGGAGACTGAGATCTATCAAGAAATTCAAAGTATCTTGGTGTAGGCACCCCATCAGTATCAATAAATCCTAATTCTTTAAGAATACCAATAAACAGCCTGTCATTCGTGCTCTTAAAATCTAAACCAACTAAGAACTTGTGAGAAAATCTCTCCGGCGCTTCAGCGTTAAGAATAGCTTCGAAATAGTCGGGTATAGCTCCAGCTTTTACAGTATAGGTATCTGGCAAAGACATTTTTTGTCTCCCTGCGTGATCAATAGTTGGATTTACCGTTCTTTAGAGACAGTAAGCATTATTCATATATTACACATTGATAATTCTGGCCACAACTTATGCTAATACGCCAACATCATTCTAAGCAACTTGAATGAAGCGTTTTCCACAACAGAGATACATTCTACGAAAAATTCAAAGAGTATTATTTATACAATTAGATATTGTATCCCTTCTCCCACTACCTCCCCTTAAACACCGGGTCGCGTTTCTCTAAAAACGCCTGTATCCCCTCGACATAGTCTTCGGAGGCGTTGGTGAGGGCGTATTGGTCGATGTCCATATAGCTGACGGCGTGGTTGAGCGCGCCGGCCGCGACGCTGGCGCCCTGCTTGATCATGCGGACGGGGAGCGGCGGACGGGCGGCGATTTTCTCGGCGAACTGATATGCGAGCGCGTAGGCGCCGCCGTCCTCTGCCAGTTCCTCGACCAGGCCCCATTTCACGGCCTCCTCCGCGCCGATGATGTCGGCGATGATGCAGAGCTGCTTGGTGCGCGCCGGGCCCATCAGGTTGACCATGCGCGGCACGGACTGCCAGCTCATATTCATGCCGTTCTTGATTTCGGGGACGTAGAATTTCGCGGATTTCCCGGCGATGCGCATATCGCAGGCCACGCTGAGCGCCACCCCGCCGCCGATGCAGTACCCCTCGACCGCGACAATCGTCATCGGTGCCAGTTCCTCCCACGCCTTGCACATGCGCGGACCAACGGCGAGCATTTCCTTCTTGTCCATGAGGCCGGCCGCCATCCGCTCCTTCAGTGCGGCGTCCTTCAGATCGAAGCCGACGGTGAAGTTTTTCGCATTGCCGGTGAGAATGATGGCGTTGGTCTCCGTGTCCCCCTCGAAGTCGCGGGCGACGGCGAGCAGTTCCTGCATCAGCTCGACCGACATGGCGTTCACGTCAGTGCCGCGATCGAAACGCACGGTGGCGATGCGCCCCTCCCGTGTGACGGTTACATACTTGTAGCTCATGCTATTCCCCCTTATTGTTTTTATTGATTTCGACCGCAGAAAAGGACCCGTAAATGCCCGCATATATGATCGCCCGGATCGATGTCACCGACCCGGAGCAGTATGAAGTCTATAAATCCCTCGCGCCGATCGCCATCAAAAAATACGGCGGGCGCTATTTAACGCGCGGCGGGCCGATGGAAACCCTTGAGGGACCGGCGGAAACCCGGCGGGTTGTGATCGTTGAATATCCGGATATGGCGGCGGCGAAGGCCTTCTATGACAGCCCGGAATACAGAAAAGCGCGCGACGCCCGGAAAGACGCCGCCGAGGGGCAGTTCGTGCTTCTGGAAGGGCTCGATACCCCGCTCTGGTAGGGCGCTAGAACAGCTCTCCACCGGGCAGCGGTTCGAAATAGGCCGCGATGTCGGCGGCACTCACCTCATCGAGGCGGGCCGGGTTCCATTGGGGCGACTGGTCCTTGTCGATAACGGCGGCGCGGGTGCCTTCGTAGAAATCGACGCCCTTGATCACGCGGCCCACCATGCGGAATTCCAGACGCATGCAGTCATCGAAATCGAGGGTTTTACCGCGTCGAAGCTGCTCAAAGGTGAGCTTCATGCTGGTCGGCGACTTGGTGAGCAGGCTTTCCGCCGTCTTCGCCGCAAACGCGTCGCCGTCGGATTGCAGGCTCTCGACAATCGCCACGACAGACTCTTTCGCGAAATGGCGGTTGATCGCGGGGAGC
>NZ_JARGOQ010000008.1:52768-86977 GCF_029233945.1 Sneathiella sp.
TGAACCGAGACGCCGACCCCGCCGCCCATGACGATCCCGTCGATCAGCGCGATATAGGGCTTCGGGAAATGCTTGATCCGCGTATTCAGCAGATATTCATCGCGATAGAAATGATAGGGATAGTCGCCGCCGTCCTTCCCCTCGTTATAAAGCTTGACGATATCGCCGCCCGCGCAGAAGGCTTTCTCGCCCGCCCCTTCGATCAGCACGGCGCGCACGCTGTCGTCCGTCTCCCATTTCTGCAGCTGTGCATTGAGGGCGAGGCACATCTCATGGGTGAGCGCGTTCAGCGCCTTCGGGCGGTTGAGCGTGACAAGGCCGATCGCGCCCTTTACCTCAAACAGGATTTCCGCATCCTCACTCATAACTCAACTTCTCCCCTGCCCTTCGCTCAGCTTGCGCGAGATGACGACGCGCATAATCTCGTTGGTGCCTTCCAGTATCTGGTGCACGCGCGTATCGCGCACGAACCGCTCCAGTGGAAAGTCCCGCAAATAGCCATAGCCGCCATGCAGCTGCAACGCCTCGTTACAGACATTGAAGCCGGTATCGGTCGCGAATCTTTTCGCCATGGCGCAATAGAGCGTGGCTTCCGGGTCTTTCGCGTCCAGTTTTGCCGCCGCCTGCCGGATCATAAGCCGCGCGGCCTCCAGCTCCGTCGCCATATCGGCGAGCCTGAATTGCAGCGCCTGAAACTCCCCGATGGGCTTGCCGAACTGCTTGCGATCTGCGGTATAGCTTTGCGCCAGCTCAAGGCAGGCGCGCGCCGCGCCGATGGAACAGGCACCGATATTAAGCCGCCCGCCATCAAGGCCCATCATCGCGATCTTGAAGCCGTCGCCCTCATTACCGACAAGATTTTCCACCGGTACGCGGCAGTCATCGAAGAGCACCTGCGCCGTTGGCTGGGAGTTCCAGCCCATTTTCCGTTCCTGCGCGCCAAAGCTTATGCCCGGCGCCTCCTTCGGCACGGCGATACAGCTGATCCCTTTCGGGCTGTCATCGCCGGTGCGGACCATGGTGACATAGACATCCGACTTGCCACCGCCCGAGATAAAGGCCTTCGCGCCATTGATGACATAATGATCACCGTCACGCACCGCCTTGGTGCGGAGCGCCGCCGCATCGGAGCCCGAGCCCGGCTCCGTCAGGCAATAGCTCGCGAAATGCTCCATCGTCGTGAGTTTGGGCAGGAATTTCTCCCGCACCTCACCGGAGCCGAACCGATCAATCATCCAGCTCGCCATGTTATGGATCGAGATAAAGGCCGCGGTTGACGCGCAGCCGGACGCCAGTTCTTCAAAAATGATCGCCGCGTCGAGGCGGGAGAGCGCGGAGCCGCCATGCTCCTCCCCCACATAGATGCCGGCAAAGCCAAGCTCGGCGGCCTTGCGCATTTCCATGACAGGGAATGTTTTTTCTTCGTCCCACTTTTCTGCGTTGGGCGCGAAGACCTCGGCGGCGAAGCTTCGCGCCATATCGCGAAAAGCCGACTGATCTTCCGATAGATTAAAGTCCATATCTGTTGGCCTCTTTTGCTGCTTTCCCATGTTGATACGATCTTGCGCGATGACTGTCAATAAATTACCAAACGGTCGTTAGGTATAGGGTCAGGACCCTAAACATTTGCGGCCCGGCGCACATAGGGATATTATGCCGCGAAATACTATCATCGATGCGACAGAAGCAGGAATCCTTTCATGAAAACCCTTGCGCCCCATTTCCCCCGCACCCGCATGCGCCGGGTTCGCAGAACCGACTGGTCCCGGCGTCTGGTGGCGGAAAACGCCCTCTCGCCCAATGACCTGATCTGGCCGGTGTTCGTGCATGAGGGGGAAAATCTCGCCATCGATATCCCGTCCATGCCGGGAGTAAAACGGCTCAGCCTTGATCTGCTTAAAGTCGCCGCGAAGGAAGCCTATGGCCTTGGCATCCCCGCGATTGCCCTCTTCCCGGCGATCGAGCAGGAGCTTAAAACCGAGGACGGGCGGGAAGCGCTCAACAAGGACAATATCATCTGCAAGGCGATCAAGGCGATCAAGGACGCGGTGCCGGAAATCGGCGTGCTCTGCGATGTCGCCCTCGATCCCTTCACCACCCATGGACAGGACGGACTGTTAGAGGATGGCTATGTGGTCAATGACGCGACCCTTGATGTGCTGATCGGGCAGGCGCTCAATCAGGTGGAGGCGGGTTGCGACATCATCGCGCCGTCGGACATGATGGACGGGCGCATCGGCGTGATCCGTGACGCGCTGGAACAGGAAGGCCATCGCGACACGCTGATCATGTCCTACGCCGCGAAATACGCCTCGGGCTTTTACGGGCCGTTCCGCGATGCCGTCGGTTCCACCGGCAATCTCGGCACCGGCGACAAGCGCACCTATCAGATGAACCATGCGAATACGGACGAGGCGCTCCGCGAGGTTGCGCTGGATATCAACGAGGGCGCGGATATGGTCATGGTCAAGCCGGGGATGCCCTATCTTGATATCTGCCGCCGGGTGAAGGATGAATTCGGCGTGCCGACCTATGCCTATCAGGTCTCAGGCGAATATTCCATGCTTGCCGCGGCGGGGCTGAACGGCTGGCTGGATCGCGAAAAAGTCGTGATGGAGAGCCTGCTCGGCTTCAAGCGGGCAGGCTGCGACGGCATCCTCACCTATTTCGCCGTCGAGGCCGCAAAGAACTTGCAGGGCTAACGTCCGCCGGACACGTCGATCAGCGACCCGGTGACATAGCTCGACTTGTCAGAGAGCAGCCAGAGGGTCGCATCGGCGATTTCCGCTGCCTCCCCGCCGCGCTGCATCGGCACCATGGATTTCACCCGATCGACCCGGTTCGGCTCCCCGCCGCTCGCATGGATATCCGTATAGACGACGCCGGGGCGGACCGCATTTACGCGCACGCCTTCCGCCGCGACTTCTTTCGCAAGGCCCATGGTCATGGCGTCAATCGCGGCCTTGGAGGCGGCGTAATCGACATATTCGTTCGGGCTCCCCAGCTTTGCGGTAACAGAGGAAATATTGACGATCCCCCCGCCCTTTCCGCCATGGGCCGTGGACAGGCGTTTCACCGCCTCCCGCGCGCAGAGAAACGGTCCGGTGATATTGGTGGTGAACATGCGTTCCAGCCGCTCAAGGCTCATCTCCGAGACCTTCGCGGCTTTATCGACAATCCCCGCGTTATTCACCAGCGCGCCGAGGGGGGCCAGCTCCTGATCGACAGTTTCGAACATCAGGAGGATATCGGCCTCTTTCGTCATATCGGCCTGCACCGCAATCGCCGTGCCGCCCGCCGCCTCGATCAGGGAGATAACCTCCCTCGCCGCCTCTGCGTTGTGGGCATAATTGACGCAGACCTGATAGCCTTCCGTCGCCGCACCAAGCGCGATGGCCCGGCCAATCCCCCGGCTTGCGCCGGTCACAATGATAGAACGTTCCATCAGATATTCCTCCCCGCCAGTGCCTGTTCGATATCCGCCACCAGATCATCCACGCTTTCAATCCCGATGGAAAGCCGCAAGAGATCTTTCGGGCAGGGCGTGCCCTCTCCCTCAATGCTGGCGCGATGCTCGACAAGGCTCTCGATCCCACCGAGGGACGTCGCCCGCTTGAAGACTTTGAGCCGCGCCGCGACCGCCATCGCGGCCTCCTCTCCGCCCTCGATACAAAGGCTGAGCATCCCGCTAAAGCCGCCGCTCATCTGCTTCGCCGCGATGTCATGTCCGGGATGGGAGTCAAGCCCCGGATAGAGGACGGCACGGATGCCTTTTGCGCCGTCGAAATGCCTGGCGATGGCCATGGCACTCGAACAGGCGCGTTCAACCCGCAAATGCAGGGTGCGCATCCCGCGCAACAAGAGCCACGCCTCAAACGGGCCCATCACCGTGCCGTTCGTCCTCCGGTTGGTGATAATCCTGTCCCAGAAGTCATCCTCTTCGGCGGTGATCAGCGCCCCCGCCAGCACATCGGAATGACCGTTGAGATATTTGGTTGCCGAATGCATGACGATATCCGCGCCGAGCTTCAAGGGGTTGGTGAGCAAGGGCGTTGCCACCGTGTTATCGACGGCGAGACGCGCGCCCGCGTTCTTGGCAACCGCGGCCCAGGCGGCAATATCATCAATCTCCCAAGTGGGGTTGGCCGGTGTTTCCATCCAGAGAAGTTTCGTTTTTCCGGGCTTTACCGCCTGTTCCAGCGCCGCAAGATCGCCGTTGGGAACGGAGCTCACCTCGATCCCCCATGTCTTGCCGAAGGACAATATCCAGTCACGCAGGCCCCAATACATTACCGCAGGAATAATCATGTGATCGCCGGGCTTGAGCGCCTGCACCACCGCGACCCCCGCCGACATGCCGGAGGAAAAAAGAAGCGCATCGCTCCCCCCTTCAAGCGTTTTCAGAAGCTGCTCCGGCTGCTCATAGTTCGGGTTATCCGGGCGGCTGTAGATGCGACCCGTGGGATAGCTGCCATCCCCCTCCCGCTCATAGGTGGTGGCGGGGTAAATGCCGGGCGCGAGAGATTTATGCACCGACTCCATCCAGCCCAGTCCCTGCGCCATCAGGGTTTCGCGGTTAAGCGGCTTATTTTCGTCCGTCATGGCGGAATTTCCTCACAAAATGCCCGGTTGTCACGTTCTGGTAGTGATCATGCATATATTTGGTGTCGACAACAGGGGGATTTCCCATGAGCCTGATTACAGATGTCATCGACGGCCTGAACGCCGAACGCAAGGAAGCCAATCTGCCCCCGCTCACGGCGAATAACCTGCTGATGCAGACCGCGCAGCAGCATGCGGAATTCATGGAGCGAAAACAAGCCCTCTCCCATCTCGGTGCGGGCCGAACGACGTTCGATCAGCGCATTCACAGCGTCGGATATAACTTCTCCACCGCCGCCGAGAATGTCGCCCTCGGCGCGGTGAATGCGGCTGGCGTGGTCAAGATGTGGATGGACAGCCCGCCGCATCGCGCCAATATCCTGAACGACAAGGTTACCGATGTCGGCCTCGGCATCTCCCCGAGGACACCGGAAAAGCCGGAGGTCATGCGATACTGGTCCCTCTCCCTCGCCGCGCCGCGTTAGTCTCTTTGTTCAGCTAGCGAAGACGGCGGATCAGGCTGGACGTGTCCCAACGGCTGCCGCCCATAGTCTGCCCATCGCTGTAATATTGATCAACCAGCGCCGTGTTCGGCAGGCTCGCGCCGACCTGATCGCCGGTTTTGAGGCAAATCCCGAGATCCTTTCGCATCCAGTCAACCGCAAAGCCGAAATCAAAATCGTCGGCAATCATTGTCTTGTAGCGGTTTTCCATCTGCCAGCTTTGCGCCGCGCCCTTGGAAATCACCTCGATCACCTTTTCCGCGTCCAGCCCGGCCTTCTCGGCAAAGTGAATCCCCTCTGAGAGGCCCTGCACCACGCCCGCGATGCAAATCTGGTTGACCATTTTGGTGAGCTGCCCCGCCCCCACATCGCCGAGCAGCATACAGGCCCGCGCGTAAGAATCGATCGGTTTGCTGGCGCGGTCGAAATCTTCCTGCGCGCCGCCGCACATGACGGTGAGAACGCCGTTTTCCGCGCCCGCTTGCCCACCGGAGACCGGCGCATCGACAAAACCAACGCCCTTCTCCTTGGCGAGGGCGCCAAGCTCGCGCGCGACCTCGGACGAGGCAGTGGTGTGATCAACAAAGATCGATCCCGCCTTCATGGTGGCGAGAATGCCGGCATCACCGAGGACCACGCTGCGCAGGTCGTCATCATTGCCGACGCAGACCATGACGAAATCCGCGCCCTCCGCCGCCTTGGCCGGGGTTTCCGCGAAAGACCCGCCATATTCCGCCGCCCATTTTTCCGCCTTGGTCGTCGTGCGGTTATAGACGGTCATTTCATAGCCGGCCTTTTGCAGGAACCCCGCCATCGGATATCCCATTACGCCAAGGCCAATAAATGCTGCTTTCTCTCCCATGTCCACCCGTCTCCTGATCCAGTTTTCCTGATCCAGTTGTAGCGGGTCATGGCTTTGGTTGAAAGTCCCGAGGGGGAATTTTTCGGTAGATGGAAAGATGAGCGCTTAAAGAGTGTGGTACTGGCCCTTATGGAAGAGAAGCGCCTCTTCCTGATCCGCCATGACGACATTCGTGACCCGGCAGATAAAGACCGCATGATCTCCGGCCTCATGCACCGCATGGGTTTCGCATTCGAAAACAGCAAGACTGCTCTCGAACACCGGGCTGCCATTCTCCCCGATGAGATGATCGACCCCTTCGAACCGGTTATCATGGTTCATGGAGAAACGGTCGGAAAGATGGCGCTGCTCGGGCGTGAGAATATTCACGGCGAACTTCCCGCTGGAAAGAAACTCCTGACAATGGCCGCCGACATGGGCAAGGCTGAACAGAACCAGCGGCGGATCGAGGGAGACGGAACTGAAGGAATTCACCGTCACGCCAAGGGGCTCACCTGCCGCGCCTTGCGACGTGACAACCGTAATCCCTGTGGCAAAACAGCCCAATGCATTTCTAAATTCTCTGGCGTCAAAGCTCATGCGCAACCGATACCCGTATTATAATCCGCGCTTGATCTGCGAGTGATTTGCAAATCGGCGGCACTTTCCCATAAATGGCCACCAAAATCATCCCTTTTCTTACACGATCCGTTGGCTGCGAATATTGACCAACTCTTTGTCCATACAGGGCTATCTTTAAAAACTTCCTAAAATTACACACGGTTTATTAACCATTCCCGGGGCAAAATCAGCGTCTAACTCCTTGGAAGCCATCGTGTAAGGACCTCTGTGTAAGAATGTTTTGGATTATTGGTATCGTTGTGACATTCGGCTCCGTCGCCGGTGGTTATGCGCCGCACGGCAGTTTTGCCGTGCTGTTTCAGCCGCTTGAATTCCTGATTATTCTGGGAGCGGCGGCCGGTGCCTTCCTGCAGGCAAACCCGAAATGGGTGATCTTCGGGTTTCTGAAATCATTCGGCAAGCTGATGAAGGGCGCGCCCTATGATAAAAAGGCTTATACCGAATTGCTGACCCTGCTCTACGCCTTGTTCAAGCTTTCCAAGACCAAAGGCATGATCGCGCTGGAGCCGCATATTGAAAATCCGCATGAAAGTGAGCTTTTTCAGCATTTTCCGGCCTTTTCCAAGAACCACCACGCGGTCGATTTTGTCTGCGACTATCTCCGGCTGATGACCATGGGGACTGAAAATCCGCATGAACTGGAGGCCCTGATGGATCAGGATATCGAAACCCATCATAGTGAGGGACATGCCATTTCGGGCGCCGTTACCTCGCTGGGTGAGGCCCTGCCCGCTTTTGGTATCGTCGCCGCCGTTCTTGGCGTGATCGTGACCATGGGCTCCATCGCCGAGCCGCCGGAAGTTCTCGGCGGGCTGATCGCGGCGGCGCTTGTGGGGACCTTCTTCGGTATTTTCGTGGCCTATGGCCTGTTCTCCCCCATGGGCAAGAACCTTGAGCAATTCTCCGATGCGGATGGTAAATATTTTGAATGCATCAAGCAGGGTTTGCTCGCCCATCTGCAGGGCTATGCCCCGGCTGTCTCGGTCGAGTTTGCCCGCAAGACCCTCTATAATCATGAGCGCCCGTCCTTCATCGAGGTGGAAGAAGCCTGTAATGAAGCGCCCACCGTCTGATATGTCCCCCCAAAGCGTAAGGCTGTCCCATGGCGGATGATGTCGCCCCGATTATCGTCAAGAAAGTCAAGAAAGGCGGCCATGGACATCATGGCGGTGCCTGGAAGGTGGCCTATGCCGACTTCGTGACGGCGATGATGGCGTTCTTCCTGCTGCTTTGGCTGTTGAACGTGACCACGACCGAGCAGAAAGAAGGCCTCGCCGATTATTTCGCGCCGACCGCCGCCAGCCTGAGCCAGTCCGGTGCGGGAGGTCTGATGGGCGGCACCAGCATGCAGACCGAAGGGGCACAGATTTCCAACCTCGGCGTCCCGTCCGCTGTGTCCAGCATCAGCCCGCCCGACAATGGCCGCAAGGGCGAGAGCGAGGACGCCCGCAAAACCCGCGAAATGGAGGAAGCGGAGCTTCTTGAAAAGCTGCGAAAGATCGAGGAAATGAGCTTCGAACAGGCGCGCGACCAGATCCGGCAAGCCATCAACAAGAATCCGGAGCTTTCCGGCCTCAAGGATCACGTCATCATCGATATGACGCCGGAGGGCCTGCGTATCCAGATCGTCGATCAGTTCAACGAGAGCATGTTTGAAAGCGGTAGCTCAAACATCACGCCGCGCATCCGGGCGCTGGTCGGACAGATTGCGCAATCGATCGAGGAACTGCCCAACAGCCTCTCCATCAGCGGCCATACGGACAGCGCCTCCTTCAACGGGGGCGACTATACGAACTGGGAGCTGTCGTCGGATCGCGCCAATGCCAGCCGCCGCGCCCTTCTCGATGCCGGGCTTGCGCCGGATCGGATTGAAAAAGTCGCCGGGCGGGCGGATATGGATCCGCTGATCGCTGACGATCCCTCGAACCCGGGCAATCGCCGGATCAGCATTGTCCTCTTGCGTGAAACGCCGGTCCTGCCGCCTAACCTGAAATAGCCTACATCTTCCAGATCAGAAGTTTCGTCTGACGCCGGTCATCCACCTTGACGGTCCGTTGAGGTTTACGGCCCGGCACCTCGAAACTGTTACTGATGAACAAACTGCCCGGTTTCATCTCCGCCTTCGCCTTCTCGAACAGGGCCGGCATCGGCACCGGGGAGAGGAAGCAATAGACCACGTCAAACTTGCCAAGATCCTCTTTGAAGATATCCCGAAACCGGAAATCGAGATTCTTTGCACCGTTCAACCGCCCAAGCATCCAGGAAAGCGCGAAGGGCAGCGGTGCCGTCTCCAGCCCGGTAAATTGCGCCGCCGGCCGTTCCTTCGCAAGATGACGCAGCGTACCGCCAAGCCCACTGCCGAGATCGGCCATATGAAGCCCCTTTTTTTGGGGCAGCAGCTTGAGGAGCGCCGCAGACGTTGTACGGTTGGTCAGGAACAGGGGCACCCGCCCCACCGCCACATTCCAGAATACGAGCAGCAGCAGGATCAGGATAACCGGGAAAATCCAGCTCGGCAGGTCGAGGGCCAGCGCAAGCAACAACAAGGGCGGCGCGATCACCTGCCCGATCACCCAGGGGGCGGAAAATCCAAACCCCCGCGTGGCAATTCCGGCAATCAACCCCTGCGCCAGCACCAGCCAGAGCAGGGGGACGGGCCTGCCGATCGCCTCTTCCACCAGTGGCCGGAGCAGATAAAGCCCGCCGAAGACCACCGCCTGAATGGCGAGGGCCGCGAAAACCGGGGAACGATCCTTTTTCCGCAACGCCCACCGCCTCCGTTAGCTGACCGCCGGAGCCGGACGCACGGCCATCCCCTCACGGATCGGCCAATGGATCACGCCGGAGATAATGCCGAGCGCCACACTCATCCACCAGACAATATCGTAGGAACCGTAGAGATCAAACGCAACGCCGCCGATCCACGCCCCGAGAAAGGCGCCGATCTGATGACCGAAAAAGACAAACCCAAAGAGGGTCGTCATATATTTCGGCCCGAACATGACCGCCACCAAACCGGAGGTGAGCGGCACGGTCGAGAGCCACAAAAGACCGAGCGCCCCCGCGAAGACAATAATCGTCAGCGGGCTGATCGGGATGAGGATAAAGGCGACAAACAGCGCGGCGCGGAGGAAATAAAGCGCACTCAGCAGGTATTTCTTGGAATATTTACCGCCGAGATAACCGGACGCCAGCGAGCCGATCACATTGAACAGCCCGACCACGGAAAGGGCAATCGCGCCATATTTCGGCGCAACATTCATATCCACGATATAGGCGGGCAGATGCACAGCCACAAAAGTCACATGGAAACCGCAGACGAAAAAGCCGAAGAAGAGCAGCCAGTAGCTGCCATTGCCCGCCGCCTCCCGAATAGCGGAGGAGAGATTGGCCGCGCCGGCGGCGGCACTGTCTTCCGCCCTTCCCCTGACAAAGGCCGAAGCCGGGATCATCAGAAGCGCGCAACAGCCAATCAGTACCAGCGCCATCGACCAGCCATAATTCGCGAGGAAGGCCTGCCCCAGCGGGACCATCAAAAACTGGCCGAGGCTGCCCGACGCCCCGACAATCCCGAGCGCCATGGAGCGTTTTTCCTCCGGTACCGCCCGGCCGACCGAGCCGATAACAACGCCAAAGCCGGTGCCGGAGAGGCCAAGGCCGATCATCAGCCCGGCGGAGAGATGCAACTCCGTCGCGCTGCCTGTCTGCGACATCAGGAAGAGGCCCGCCGCATAGACAATGCCGGAGACCACAAGCGTACGGCCCGAGCCATATTTATCGGCAATGGCGGAGGCGAAGGGCTGGGACAAACCCCAAACGATATTCTGGATTGCAAGGGCAAGGCCGAACACCTCCCGCCCCCAGCCGAAATCTGAAGACACCGGTTCCAGAAACAGGCCAAAGGCCGCGCGGGACCCCATGGCGATCAGGCTGATCAATCCGCCTGCCAGAATAAGAATGAGTATGGGCCGTGACTGCATGTTCTATCCTTCTCGTACCATCCTGCCGCGCCCGGAACAGCAATGGATCATTGCATTTCAGCCGACAAGTACCATTTACAAAAATAATACGATACCAATTGTTTTATGAACGGAAGGAATTCTCCTGTCATGAAAAATCAGAACGGTCCGTTGATTGAACTCTCCGCGCTTGAGGAAAAGGGCCGTCAAGGCAGGACCGCAAGCAATACATTCAATCCCGATGATTATGAATCGATCCGCCTCCGCCGTATCTTCGCCTATGCGATCGATGTGGTCTGCATCGCCGTTATTTCCGTCATCGCAACCTTCGCCGCGACCCTGATCGGGGTGATTAGCTTTGGGGTGCTGACGCCGCTCCTCGTGCTTATCCTCGCGGCCATCCCGCTTGGTTATCACACCCTGCTCGTCGGCGGTCCGTGGAACGCGACCTTCGGCATGCGGTTTATGAATGTCCGGATGGAGCGCATAAACGGCGACGCGCCTGATTACCTGATTGCGCTCATCCATGCGGCGCTCTTCTATTTCACCGTTGCCGCGACATCATCGCTGATCCTGCTGGTCTCGCTCTTTAACCCGCGGGGCCGCATGCTCCATGACTATCTGGTCGACACAGTAATCCGGCGCGTGCCGATCCGCTCATAACGCATCGCGCAGCTCGTAATAGAGCCGGGCGATGGAGAGAAGCGGTACGCGCAGCGCCGTTCCGCCCGGAAAGGCCTTATGCGGAATACGCGCGAACACATCGAAGCGTTCCGCATCCCCCCTGATCGCCTCTGCAATGACGCGCCCGGCAATGCCGGAAAGCGGTACCCCCTGCCCGGAATAGCCCTGGGCATAGTAGATATTCCCGTCCATGCGTCCGACATCGGGCAGGAGATTGCGGGTCACCGCGACCTTGCCGCCCCAGATATAATCGATTTTCACATCCTCCAGCTCCGGGAAGGTGGCGAGCATATTTTCACGCAATGCCGCCCCGGCGGTGGTCCGCTTGCTGATCAGCTTGTCCTGCCCGCCATAAAGCAGGCGATGATCTGCCGACATGCGGAAGTAATCGAGATTAAAGTTGGTGTCAGAGACGCAGATATCCGCCGGCATCAATGAGTGCGCCCGCTCTTCCCCGAGCGGTTCCGTCGCGACGATGCAGGCATCGACGGGGATAATTTTCGCCGCGAGAGAGTGATCCAGATCAGCGAGATAGGCATTTCCGGCCAGAACCACATAGCGCGCGGTGACCGTGCCTTCCGCCGTGGTCACGACGGGCCGCTTTCCTTTCGTGAGTTCTTCCACACAGGAATCTTCAAAAATCCGGACCCCGGCGTCCTGCGCGGCCTTGCCGAGGCCGAGCGCGTAATTCAGCGGGTGCAGATGCCCGCCCGATGAATCGAGCAGCCCGCCGCAGAAGCGCTCGCTCCGGACGTAATCGCCGAGCTCGTCCTCTTCCAGCCATTTGTAATCATGATAGCCATAGTTTTTTTCGCAATGCTCCTGCTCTTCCAGCAGCCAGTCGCGATGGCGCGGCTTGATAGCGGCATAAAGCTCGCCCTCTCTCAAATCGCAGGCAATCCCGTGACGCGCGATCCTCTCCTTCATCAGGTGGATTGCCTCCGCCGAGAGGTCCCAGAGACGCCGGGCATCCTCCGGCCCGACCAGAGCCTCGGTATCGATCATCCCCGGGGGATAACCGGTCGCAATCTGGCCGCCATTCCGGCCTGATGCACCGAAGCCGATCCGCTCCGCCTCCAGCAGAATGACGGAGTATCCCGCCTCCGCGAGGTCCAGCGCCGTGCAAAGTCCGGTATAACCGGCGCCGACAATACATACATCTGCAGTTTGCGCACCCTTCAGTCGTGGATACCCGGCACGCGCCAACGCCGAGGCATCATAATATGAGATGTTCATCTTGGTTTTTCTTCAAAGGTTTATGGCCATTCGGCGATAACAACAGGCTTGCAAGATCAGAGACAATCCTCATGATGGAGATGTCGGTATATCTGCTAACGCGACGCTTTTACTCCGACATGTAAAAACAGCAAGGAAATTATTACGGCCGATGGAAATAGTTGGGTCAGTGTATCATATCTGGGCGGTTTTCGCCCTTATTGCCGTTGCGATTTTCGCCTTTGCCAATGAGCAGGTCGAGCTGGAAATTTCCTCCATCGGGGTGATTGCGGCCCTTTTGCTGCTGTTTCATTTCTATCCGCTGGTCGACGAATCGGGCACGAACCTGCTGACCCCGACCCAGATTCTCGCAGGCATCGCCGATCCGGCGCTGATTACGGTTCTTTCCCTGCTGGTTGTCGGGCAGGGCATTGTGCGTACCGGCGCGCTGGAACAGCCGATCCGCCGCCTTGTCACCTTGCGCCGTCATCACCCGATCCTGGCCATCGCCGTGGTGCTCGCCGCCGTGCTGGTGATCAGCGCCTTTATGAACAATACGCCGGTCGTGGTGATTTTCATTCCGCTGATGACCGCCCTCGCCGAGCGGATGCACCGCTCCACCTCCACCCTGATGATCCCCTTGAGCTATGCCTCCATCCTCGGCGGGATGACCACGCTGATCGGGTCTTCCACCAACCTGCTGGTGATGGCCGCGGCCACGCAAGCGGGCCAGCCGAAAATCGGCTTCTTTGATTTCACCATCCCGGGCGCCGTACTTGCCTTTTTCGGATTGATCTACGCGCTCGTGGTGATCCCGCGCATCCTGCCCGACCGAACCTCGATGAAGGGGGAGGTTGTCGATATTTCCGGCAAGCAGTTCATCGTCCAGATGGAAGTTGCGCCGGACAGCCCGCTGGTTGGCGAAGAGGCCGTCGCCGGTCAGTTCCCGAGCCTTCGCAACATCACCATCCGGTTCATTCAACGGGGGGAGCATGTCCTCCTGCCGCCGTTTGACGGCATCACGCTGAAACCCGCCGATGCGGTCGTGTTCGCCGGCACCCGCAAGTCCATTACCGAGGCTTTTTCGGATAATCCGCAGATATTGCAGGGATTTCTGGAGCCGGACAGCCCGAATGCGGAAGCGGTTGAAGAACTTGGCAATGTGCAGGAACAAACACTGGCCGAGGCCGTCGTCGCCCCGGCGTCCCGCATGATCGGGCGGGCGCTCTACCAGATCAGCTTCCATTATCGCACCCGCTGCGTCGTGATCGGCATCCAGCGCCGTTCGCGCATGATCCGGACCAGCCGGATGACGGATATCCGCCTTGAGGCCGGGGACGTGCTGCTCATCCTCGGCAACCGGTCGGATATCATGCGGCTGCGCAAAAACCCGGATGTGCTGCTGATGGAATGGTCAACACGGGAGCTGCCCGCAACCGCCCTTGCCTGGCGGGCGCGGCTTATTTTCGGGGCTGTCGTCGTTTGCGCGGCGACCGGTTTGCTGCCCATCGTGGTGGCCGCCGTCTGCGGGGCGGTGGCAATGGTGGTGAGCGGCTGCCTCAACGTCTTTCAGGCGAGCCGGTCCATTGACCGCCGTATCCTGCTGCTCATCGGGGCGGCCCTTGGCCTCGGCGCGGCCATGCAGGCGACCGGCGGCGCGAGCTATCTCGCCCATGGGGTGTTGACCGTGATGATGGGCGCCGGACCGACGGTTATTCTCTCCGCCTTTTTCCTGCTGGTGGCGATTTTTACCAATATTCTCAGCAACAACGCCACGGCCGTCCTGTTCACCCCCATCGGGATCAGCATCGCGCAGGAACTGGGCGTCGATCCAATGATCTTCGTCTTTGCTGTAATTTTTGCCGCGAACTGCTCCTTCGCCACGCCAATGGGCTATCAAACGAATCTTCTCGTGATGGGGCCCGGGCACTATAAATTTGCCGATTTTTTCAAGGCCGGCGCACCGCTTGTGTTGCTGCTTTGGATCATATTCTCGCTTTTCGCGCCATTTTATTATGGATTAATGTAGATTCGCGACATTTATTTATGCGCGCTATTTGCGAAGTCACTAATTCGCGTTACCTTTATATCATGGGAAAAAATACGAGACATATGGCAAGATGAAACGCGTGGAAATCCCTTCGCGGTTTTTCTTCTCGACCCCGCCCGCCCCCTGCCCCTATCTTGAGGATCGGCTGGAGCGAAAGGTGGTGACCCTGCTTGCCGGGGATGATCCCGACGGATTGCATAACACGCTCAGCCATGCCGGGTTCCGGCGCAGTCAGGATCTTGCCTACCGGCCCGCCTGTGATGGCTGCGATGCCTGTATCCCGATCCGCGTCCGGGCCGGGGATTTCCGTCTGAAAAAGTCATTTCGGCGCATCTGGAAGGCGAATGAGGATATTACCGCCCGCCTCCTCCCGTCGGAGGCGACACGCGAACATTTCGAATTGTTCCACCGCTATCTGTCGTCCCGCCATTCAGAAGGCGGCATGGTGGATATGGATTACTCCGATTATCAGGCGATGGTGGAGGAAAGCCCTGTCCGCTCCCGACTGTCGGAATTCAGGAAGCCCGATGGCAGCCTGTTCGCGGTCTGCCTGATCGACGAGATGGAGGATGGGCTGTCGCTGGTCTACAGCTTCTTCGATCCGGATGAGGATCATCGCAGCCCGGGCAGCTACTTAATTCTCTGGCATATTTTTGAGGCCGAGCGCCAGCAGCTGCCTTATGTCTATCTCGGCTACTGGATCGACCAGAGCCCGAAGATGGCCTACAAAAAGCGCTTCTACCCGTCGGAGATATTAACCCGCGACGGCTGGAAACTACTGCCGAAATAGGGTCCGCACGACCGCCCCACCCTCCCGGATCGAACCATAAAAAAAGCGGCGGATTTTTCAACCCGCCGCATCTTTGTTTGGTCGCTCACCTCAACGGGCCCTAGAAGTAATGGGACACGTCCCGGTGACTTGACTGGCAGCCCGCCACATAGACCGCCTGATCCTGATCCAGCTTGCGCTGTTCACGAATGCCCATGGTACCGCGGATCGTCCTCTCGTATTTCTCCAGCGTCGGCAGCAGATTGGTCCCGGCCTGATTGCGCCAGTCGATCTGCGCTTCATAGTCGGCCATGACCTTCTCCATCTCCTCTGACGCTTTTTCAACATCAAGGGTCCGGTCCCGCAGATTGCGCCGGACTTTTGAAAGGCCGGAGGATATATCGCCCGCCCCTTCGATATCGTTAATACGGCTGGCCAGTTCCTCAACAGAGGCGAGCAGCGGTTCCGGGTCCGCCCCGGCGGCCAAATCATCCTGAATCTTCATCAGTTCAGGCTTGAGATCCATATAGGCTCCGTTGCTTTGCAGGACGGCGATCAGTTCCGCGACCGGTTTATAAGCCTCCCCGGCGGCGCGATTGTATTTGCTCCTGAGCAGGGATTCATCCTTCAACAGCTTATGAAAGTTGCCGTAGGTCTCTTTCCAGTCAGCCGGAATTTCCGCACCCAGCGTCTCCCGCTCCGCTTCCAGCGCGGCGACACGGTCCTCCAGCTTCTTCTTGGCATCCGCCAGATCGTCGGAATACATCCGGCCAATATCAATTTTGAGGTCCTTGATCCGCAGATCCAAATCGGCGATCTCGGCCTCGATCGCGCGGACAACCCGCTGGATCGTTGTATAATCATCGACCTTATCATTGATAACGTCATCCGCCTTCCAGGCGTCGGCCATCAGGGCCGGCGCACTCTCCGCGGCGTCAAAGCTCTTCTCAACACCGGATTTCAATCGTGTCGGCAGATAATCGAGATTAAGCTGGCGCGCCTCTGCAATCGAGGCATTGATCGCGGCGCCGTTGGTCAGGAACTGGTCGGCGATGTACCGGTCGACACAATAGTTCAGGCGCGGGTTCCGGGGCGGCGGTGCCGTCTCCGACGTCAAGGATGAGCGGTTCGGCAGATAGTTCACCAACTGCGGATAGAGCCCGACGATCGCCAGCGCGATCAGCTGCAGGGTGATAAAGGCAATCACACCCTTATACATGTCCACGGTTTTGACAATCGCCGGCGCCACACCGCGCAGGTAAAAGAGGGCAAAACCAAAGGGCGGCGTCAGGAAGGAGGTCTGGATATTCAGCCCGATCATCACGCCGAGCCAGACCGCCGTGATATTCGCCGACGGATCGGCCAGCAGGATCGGCGCCACGATCGGCACGACCACCACGGCAATCTCGATAAAGTCGAGGAAGAAGCCGAGAATGAAGATCACGGCCATCACGATGATGAATTTAGACCAGAAGCCACCGGGCATGCTGTTGAGGAAGTCACGGACGAGCTCCTCCCCGCCGAAGGCGCGGAACGCCGCCGTCAGCATCGCCGCACCGAGCAGAATGATAAACACGAGAGAAGTCGTTTTCGCCGTCTCGATCATCACTTCCTGCAGGGTATTCTCGATCTTGAAGGCCCGCAGGCTGCTCCAGCCGATGGCGATAATCAGCCCCACGGTTCCGATCACGCCAAGCGCAATGCCGATGGCGTCCTTCGTCGTGTCAATGGCCTTGACGTTGGGCTCAAATACAAGCAACACGCCAAGAATGAGAACGAGCGATGCCAGGCCAAGCAGAACCGGCGCATAGGCCAGCTTCTCCCCGCTTTTCAGGCGGTATCCGGCCATCATGATGGCGCCCACCGCACCGATGGCGCCCGCCTGGTTCACCGTTGCGATACCGGCGAGGATCGATCCCAGAACAAGGAAGATCAGCCCAAGCGGCGGGAAAAGCGCGAGAGCCAGTTTGCTGAAAAACGCCCTGTCAAAAGTTCCGCCATGGACAGCCGGTGCCACTTTCGGATTGATCAGGGCGTAGATCAGGATGAACAGCATATAGATGGCGACAAGCAGCATGCCGGGCACGAAGGCCCCGAGGAACATTTCCCCGGCACTGGTGGACACCACGTCGAAGGACGAGGGCATCGACAGCTCCCCCGTCGCGGATTTATAGAGTGCCTTGCGCGCGGTTCCCGCCTGGTCCACCGCGCTCGCCAGCTGGTCGGCGAGGATGATGAGAACAATCGACGGCGGGATAATCTGCCCCAATGTGCCCGACGCGGCAATCGTCCCCGTCGCCAGCGACTTCGAATAATTGTTGCGCAGCATCGCCGGCAGGGAGATCAGCCCCATGGCCACCACGGTTGCGCCGACAATCCCGGTTGTCGCCGCCAGAAGTGCGCCCACGAAGACAACGGAAATCCCGAGACCTCCCGGCACCGGACCGAACAGCTGCGCCATGGTCACCAGCAGATCCTCCGCGATTTTGGAGCGCTGCAACATGATGCCCATGAAGATAAACAGCGGGATCGCGATCAGCGTGTCGCGTTCAACCTCCCAATAGACGCCGCGCAGGTTGGTCACCCCGGCACTCAGCCATTGCCAGGGGCCGCCATGCGAGAAATAGGCATCCGGGTTTCCGGTCGCGGCATAACCGACGATGGCGGCAAGAGCGACCGTCACAATGGCCGACCCGGGCAGCGCGAAGGCAACCGGATAGCCGGACCCGAGGGCCAGAGCCATCAGGAAGATAAGAAGAGCGAGAAAGACAAGTTCCATAATTTATACTCTATCCCGTCAATGACGCTTCATGGTCATGATGGCCCGGCTGGTCGAGATAATCGGCAACGGCCTCCATCAGGTAGCTGACGAACTGGATCAGCATGGTCACCGCGAACACGGCCAGAAATCCGGCCATGAGATATTTCACATGCAAGCCGAAACCGGACTGGCTCACTTCGAAATTGGAGAGCGGACTATAGATAATCGACGCCTTGCTTCCCATGCCGACAAACAGGATCGTCCAGCAGAGCGTAATCCCCATGAACAACGTGCCAACCGCATTGACAAAGCCCTTGGTCTTGTTGGTAAAGCCGGCATAGAAAACGTCAACGCGCACATGCCCCTCCTCCACCAGGGTGTAGGCACTCGCGAACAGGAACAGCGCGGCGTACCAGAAGCGGACCAGATCCCCCATGAACGCCTGTTCATAGGAGAAGATGAAGCGAGACAGAACAATCGCCAGCTCGGCAAAGACAACCAGTAGCGCCAGCCACTGAAAGCCAAGCGTGCGGGAGCGAAGCGCGATCAGGAGCGACAGGACGATCAGGGGAATATGGATATAGGGTCCGCGAAAATGGGCGCGCCCCATCTCGACATTCAACTCATCCCCGATCAGATACGGTAACAACCCCTCAATCCGGAGAAAGGAAAGAGACATGTCGACGAGGCCGACCAGAAAGACCGCCCAGAACGCCGCGCGGACAAGATACGTATTAAAGCGGGTAATCATCGCCGCCTCGTCCCGCAAATGACGGCCGGATGTCCGGCGGACCAGGACAATGGCAAAAACAAGCCCGAGAAAATATAGACTAAGCTGTATCCAGGAATCGGTTGAAACCTCGCCGCCGCCGAAAATCGGCGCAAGGCCAGGCCAACCCTGAACAAAAATCAGATAATTATTGAAAAAGTAGATTGGCAATCCAATTAACATGCACCAGCCAAAAACACGAACTGACCACTGCAGTCCGCGGTTTGATGCATAGACATCTCCCGCCATCGTCATCAGCGCCTCCCATAGTGGAAGGGGCGAGATTGTAATCCCGCCCCCATCCGCAATAAATGCAACTTATATACCCAGCACTCGGTTCCGCTGGTTAGAGAAGGCAACTTCCGCGATCTTCTGATAACCGCCGATTTCCCGGAGGTTCATCTGGAAGGAATCGTCGATCTTCGTTGCGAGCGCGCTATGGGCGCGTGTTTCTTCAAAGACCGCGGCGGCGGCTTCGGCGAAAGCATCATACACATCGTCATTGAATTCCTTCAGGACGACGCCATTTTCGGTGATCATCTTCTGCAGATACTCACCGTTAAGGGCCTGTGCTTCTTCATACTGCGCGGCATGTTCTTCCATGCAGCAGACCGTGATCAGGTCCTGATCAGACTTGGAGAGACCTTCCCACCATGATTTGTTCATGCCGAAGGCCAGTCCCCCACCCGGCTCATGCATGCCCGGATAGTAGTAGTATTTGGCGGCTTCGTAGAACTTCAGGAAGTAGTCATTATACGGGCCAACCCATTCCGTTGCGTCAATCGCGCCGGAGACAAGGTTTTCATAAATCTGACCGCCCGGAAGCGAAACAACAGACGCGCCAAGCTTGGCAATCACGTCGCCACCGAGACCCGGCATACGGAACTTGAGGCCCTTGAAGTCCTCGGCAGAGTTCACTTCCTTGTTGAACCAACCGCCCATCTGGGTACCGGTCGCGCCGCAAGGCAGTGCTTTCAGGCCGAATTCACCGGACATTTCGTCCCACAGAGCCTGACCGCCCTTGAACTTGATCCAGGCATTCCATTCCACCGTCGTCATGCCGAGCGGCACAGAGGTGAAATAGGCGAAGCCCGGATGCTTGCCCTTCCAGTAATAGTCAGCGCCGATATAGGCCTGAGCGTTACCGGAGGCAACTTCGTCGAACGAGTCGAACGCGCCGACACGCTCACCGGCAGCGAAATAATTCACCGTGATGCGGCCTTCGCTGACTTCCGTGATACGTGCGCAGAGACGCTGGGCGCTGATCCCGAGCCCCGGGAAATCCCGTGGCCAGGTTGAGACAACCGTCATTTCCATGCGTTCCTGGGCAATGGCCGGTGCCGCAAACGGTGCGGCGGCAACCCCTGCGCCAGCAATCGCTGCGCCTGTTAAAAACTTGCGTCGTTCCATAAAATGTTCCTCCCATTTTAAAACTGAAGGACGGATCGAGCCGTCCCCCAAAATAGCATTCATGTAACAGATTATTCGCGGGATTTCGGTGACCTGCTTTGGCGCAGATTTCTTATTAGCCTGGCATCAAAAGCCAGTTGCTTGATTTCGCGAATTCTCCCTGTTGCAGGCATTTTGCAGGAAGATAGGCCAAATACAAGGCAAATTTTCATATTCTAAAAATTGCATATTATTGCCGTATTCTATGTTATAATCTTAGAAAAACAGTATAACTTATTGTTTTAAATAACTATACTATCTGATTCAATGCTTTCACCAGTATAGATAATTTTGCCCCCGGCTTTTCATTAAAATGATTGGGAAAACAGCATGAATTCTGGTGGGTTATAGTAAATTCCATCGCTATCGGGAGGCAATTGGTCGAATCCTGTAGATACAGGGCCGCGCGTGGCGGCGGAAAATCCATGCAGTTGCCAAATTCGGGCGGCTCGCCTATAACGCGGTTAGTTCTGCTGGGCAGGGGCCAAGACCCTGTAATATGGAAGAAATCTGCGTGACCCGCCTCACCTCACTTGCCGGATTACTCGAACAACTGAGCGCCGCCATCGGAAAATATGTTTCCTGGCTCGCGTTGTTCATGGTGCTGGTGCAGTTTTTCCTCGTCCTCGCCCGCTATGTTTTCGGTGTGGGTCTTATCGCACTACAGGAAAGCGTGATCTACAGCTTCGCGCTTTTGTTCATGCTGGGCGCAGCCGACACCCTGCGCCGGGACGGCCATGTGCGCATCGATATCCTCTATGGCAAGCTCGAGAAAAGAGGCAAAGCGGTCATCGACCTGCTGGGCAGCCTGTTCCTGTTGATCCCGGTCTGCCTGGTGATCCTGATCATCAGCTGGCCCTATGTCGCCGGGTCCTGGACGATTATGGAAGGATCGCGCGAAAGCTCCGGCTTGCCCGTCCTTTTCCTTTTGAAATCCCTGCTGCTGGTCTTTCCCGTCCTGATGATCCTGCAGGGGATCGCGAGCGCCTGTCGCGCCGCAGCGCAGATTTTCACGAGGGAGACGTCATGACCCTCGCGGACACCCTCGCCCTCGCGCTCTTTGCCGTGACGATCCTCAGCCTGATGGCGGGCTATCCGGTGGCCTTCACGCTCGCAGGCAGCGCGCTGTTCATGGGCGGCATCGGGTGGTTGCTCGGCGTGTTCGATCTGTCGCTCCTGGGTGCGATCCCGTCGCGCATTTTCGGCGTCGCCATGTGGAACGAGACATTGCTTGCCGTCCCGCTCTTTATCTTTATGGGGATCATGCTGCAAAAATCGCAGATCGCGGAAGAGCTGCTCGGTGCCATGGGGGCGCTGTTCGGGAATTTGCGCGGCGGCCTCGGCATTTCCGTGATCGTTGTCGGCGCCTTGCTCGCCGCCTCCACCGGGATCGTCGGCGCGGCCGTTGTCACCATGGGGCTGATGTCCCTGCCGACCATGCTGAAGAAGGGGTATGATCCACGCCTTGCCGCCGGGTCGATCTGCGCGGCCGGCACCCTCGGGCAGATTATCCCGCCCTCCATCGTGTTGATTATCCTGGCGGAGCAAGTCTCCAACGCCTATGTCGCCGCGCAGTCGCTGAAAGGCAACTGGTCGCCGGAGCCTGTCTCGGTTGGCGATCTTTTTGCCGGCGCCCTGATTCCCGGCCTGATTCTCGTCGGGCTTTATATTCTCTATCAGCTCGTGATCGCCTGGCTGAAGCCGGAAAGCTCCCCCGCTGTCCCGGTGGAAGAGGCGAGCGGTCCTGAGGGTAGCTTGCTTCCTCTCCTCCTCCGCTCGCTTTTACCGCCGGTTATTCTGATCATCGCGGTGCTGGGCTCGATCCTGCTTGGTATCGCCACCCCGACAGAGGCCGCGTCGGTCGGCGCGATCGGGGCAATCCTGCTCGCCGCCCTGCGTCAGGAGGGGCGCGGGACTTGGCTCCTCTATGCCGCCGGGATCAGCGTCGTGGCTTTGCTCCTTCTCGCCAATGTCACCGATCTCACCGGCATCGTCACGGAGGGGGTTGGCCTCGCCGCTGCGCTCGCCTTTCTCCTGCTCGCACTAATAATCGTGGGGCTCGCCCTTGCCCTTCTCCGGCTTTATCAGATGCACATCCTGAGGGAGGTATGCCAGTCAACCCTGGAAATGTCGGCGATGGTTTTCGTGATCCTGATCGGCGCCACCATTTTCAGCCTCGTCTTCCGGGGCCTCGGCGGGGATGATCTCGTCTACCGCCTGCTGAGCGATCTGCCGGGCGGACGCTTCGGCGCGCTGCTCGTCGTGATGATCGTGATTTTCCTGCTGGGATTTTTCCTCGATTTCGTCGAGATCACCTTCGTCGTGGTGCCGGTCATCGCACCGGTGCTGCTATTGATGGATATCAGCCCGATCTGGCTCGGCATCATGATCGCGATGAACCTGCAGACATCCTTCCTGACCCCGCCCTTTGGCTTTGCCCTCTTTTACCTCCGCGGTGTCGCCCCGCCGGAAGTGACGACAGGTGTTATCTATCGGGGGGCAATCCCCTTTGTATTCCTGCAGCTTGTGGCGCTTGGCCTGCTTGCCGCGTTCCCTGCGCTCGCGACCTGGTTGCCAGCCTTTTTAAACGGCGGGACATAAAAAAACGGGCGGAAAGCCAGAACTCCCCGCCCGCCTGTCGTTTGAAGTTTTGAGGCTATTTGCGGATTTTCCCGACCAGCTTCCACGCCATCGGCAGAACCGCAGCCGCCAGCGCAATCTTGACCACCGCGCCGACGAGGAACGGATACATCCCGACGACCAGCGCCTTTTCAACACCGGTGAAGGTGGAGAGCCACGCAAGGCCACCCGCAAAGATCACCGCCGTGCCGATTGTCATGGCCAGGCTCGTCTTGAAAAGAGAGCGTCCCCACCCCTTCTCAACCAGTGCGCCAACGAGGGCGGCAGCGGCAACAAAGGCGAAGAGATAACCCGCCGTGGGCCCGGCGAGAGAGGCAAGGCTGCCACCGTTTGAAAAGACCGGCAGGCCCATGGCCCCTTCCGCGAGATAGAGCGCCACCGTGGCACCGCCAAGACGCCAGCCATAGGCCGCCCCGATAAGGACAACGGCGAATGTCTGCATGGTCATGGGAACGGGCCACATGGGCACGGAAATCTGCGCGGAAATCGCAAGAAGCGCGGTTCCGGCGAACGCGAGAACAGCAATCCGGAAGAATTTTTCCAGACGGGACGCATCTACGTCCACGCTCCACAGAGCGCCAATCAGGGTTGAAGAAGTCTCAGATGACGACATTTTGGTTCCTTTCACGAACTCGCCCGAACGGGCCGACAAGACAATGAATGGTTACCAAACGAACGTTTGTTGTTCAACGTATAAATTGCGTCACCGCTTAATATTATTCGAAATCCTATTTGGCTTTCTTCTTGAAGCTCCGGAAATCAACCGCCCCGGCCTTCTCGCGCGGATCGACATCGGCCCCGAAAATCTTCGTCTTCTGGATTTTCTGTGTGCCGGTGGTCGGCAAATCATCAAGAAACAGGATCCATCCCGGCGTCTTGAAATAGGCGAGGGCTTCGTTCGAATAGTCGAAAATCTCCCGCGCGGTCTCATCGGAGGGGGCAACGCCGTCCATCAGCACGATGCAGGCCATCACCTCCTCCTCACGAATCTCGTCCTTGACCGCGATCACCGCGACCTTGGCGATAGCGTCATGGGTTTGCAGCACAGCCTCCACCTCGGCGGCGGCGATATTCTCACCGGATCGGCGGATGATGTTCTTTTTGCGATCCACGAAATAGAGCATTCCGCTCTCGTTCTGACGCACGGTGTCACCGGTATGGAACCAGCCGCCTTGCCAGGCTTCCTCTGTTGCTTCTTCATTCTTGAGATAGCCCGAGAAAAAGCCACGCCGTGGATCATCGCCAGCGCAATTCACCAACAATTCGCCCTCAGTTCCGATGGCAACATCCTGTCCCTTCTCATCAACGACACGGGCCTGCATCTCGCCCGGCCGACCGAAGGCGCGGGTATGAATTTTCCGGGGCTCAATACAATCGGCGAAAACACGCCCCGTTTCCGTCATGCCCCACACCTCGACCAGGGGAAAGCCAAAGCGCGTCTCGAACTTTTCATGCAGTTCCGGCTCGACGCCTGCGCCCAGACCGAAGCGCACATTATGGGCGGCTTCAAACTCGCTTTTTGGCTGGTTCAGCAAGAGCGGCGGCACCACGCCGAGATAATGGATTACCGTGGCGCGGGTCTCGGCGATTTCCTGCCACCAGGTAGAGGGATGGAACCGGTCAGGGATGACCAGACAACCGCCCGAGAGAATCATACAAACGAATGAGACCGCGCCCGCGTTCATGTGAAAGAGCGGCAGGGGATTATAGACCCTCTCCTGCCCCTCCCGGATAGCGGCGACACCGCCCAGCTCCCTATAGGTCCGCCCGGCGGTCAGGAAATAATCATTGGTGAGGATGCAGCCCTTCGGCCGCCCGGTCGTGCCGGAGGTATAAAGAAGGCTGACCTCACTCATCAGATCCGGTGCTTTTCCACCATGCGGCGCGGGCCGGGGGCGCGGCATGGGTCCACCGAACTTTTCGAACAGGACAACGGGAAGCGGTCGCGCCCGCTCCGACGCGGCGGCCTGCACATCCTTTGCCCGCGCCTCGATCGTGATGACGAGATCGACCTCGGAATGATCGAGCAGATAGGACATCTCGTCATGCAGATAGTCCGGGTTGACGGGCACGCAGGAAATACCGAGGGAATTCGCCGCCAGCAGATGCAGAAGATAGTCGGGGCGGTTTTCCAGCAGATAGGCGACCCGGTTGCCGTGGGAAAAGCCATGATTCCGGTAAATGGACTTGAGCCGCTCAACCTCTTCTGCCGCTTCCGCATAGGTTATCTCGACACCATCGGGATGATAGCTCCGCTTCGCATAAGCCGGTACACAGAGAAATGGATTATCCGGATATTTCGTAAAAGTTGTGCGAAAAGCCTCATAAACAGTGCTCATTGTCCCCTCATTTCAATGACAATAATGAATATAAACTAGCTGAACTTGTTGTTCTTGTTAAAGCCACGCGGCGGGAGGCGGCCGGCATTCCCGCGCCGGGTGTACCAGCCGGTCAGGTCCGTCTCGGTCCGGGTACGCTCGCCGGATTTCCAGGTAAGCCCGTCCTCCTTGGTGAAGGTCTTGATATCCGAGAGCCCGCCATCCTTATAGCGCTGCAAGGTGACGCCGCGCCCGCGGGCCATCTCGCCCAGTTCCTCCAGCGCGAAACAGTTGAGCCTGCGGTTTTCCCCAATCACCGCGACGCTGTCCCCCTCCACATCGATGCAGAAGGCCGCCTCGACATCGCCGGAGACATTGAGAACCTGTTTTCCGTTCCGGGTCTGGGCGATGACGCCATTTTCATCAACGACAAAGCCGCGCCCGTCACTGGAGGCAACGAGCAGTTTGCGGTCCGGCTTGTGAACAAAGAGCGAGACAATCTCCTGATCATTGCCAAGATCGATCATCAGCCGCACCGGCTCTCCATGCCCGCGCCCGCGCGGAAGCTTGTCGCAACCGATGGTGTAGAAGCGACCGTTGGTCGCAAACAGCACCAGCTTGTCCGTCGTCTCCGCCGTGATCCAGAACCGGCCCCGGTCGCCGTCCTTGTATTTCTCGGCGCCATTTTCCTCGGTATGGCCTTTGAGCGCGCGGATCCAGCCCTTGTCGGAACAGATGACGGTGGTCGGTTCCTTCTCGATCATCGCTTCCAGCGGGATATCGGGCAGTTCCTGCGCCTCGCCGATGCGGGTCCGGCGCTCGGCGATTGCGGGTATTCCGGCAAGCGTCTTCTTCATCTCGCGAATCTCATCCGCGATCGCGCTCCGCTGCAACTCCTCACTGCCGACCAACGCCTCCAGCTCGGCCTTCTCCACGCTCAGGCTGTCATGCTCGGTGCGAAGCTCCATTTCCTCCAGCTTGCGCAAGGAGCGCAGCCGCATGTTCAGGATTGCTTCCGCCTGATTCTCTGTCAGCGTGAAGGTATCGATCAGGCTCTGCTTCGGATGATCCTCTTCGCGGATGATGCGGATCACTTCATCGAGGTTGAGGAAGACAATGAGATAGCCTTCCAGAACCTCCAGCCGCGCCTCGATCTTGCCAAGACGGAATTTGGAGCGGCGGACCAGCACCTCAAACCGATGATCAAGGAAGGCGAGCAGCACATCTTTCAGGCTCATCACACCCGGCGTCTGGGTTGCATCCAGCACATTCATATTGAGCGAAAAGCGGTTTTCAAGATCGGTGAGGCGGAACAGCCCCTGCATCAGCATCTCGGCCTCGACATTCTTGCTGCGCGGTTCCAGCACGAGGCGGATATCCTCCGCCGATTCATCGCGTACATCGGCAAGAAACGGGAGTTTCCGTGTCTGGATCAGATCAGCGATCCGCTCAATCAGCTTGCTTTTCTGTACCTGATAGGGAATTTCGGTGACGACAATCTGGTAGGTACCGCGCCCAAGATCCTCAATTTCCCAGGTGGCGCGCTGGCGGAAGCTGCCGCGCCCGGTGAGATAGGCCTCGCGGATATTTTCCGGCTTCTCCACCAGCTCCCCGCCAGTCGGGAAATCCGGCCCCGGAATAAACTCCATCAGCTTATCGATCCCGGCATTCGGGAACTTGATCAGATGCAGCAAAGCGTTCGCCAGCTCAGTCGCGTTATGCGGCGGGATGGAGGTCGCCATACCGACGGCAATACCCGCCGAGCCATTGGCGAGCAGGTTCGGAAAGGCCGCTGGCAGTACCATCGGCTCCTTGTCTTCGCCATCATACGTCGGGCGGAAATCGACCGTGTCCTGGTCGATATCGCGAAGCAGCATCTCGGCAATGACCGTCATCCGCGCTTCGGTGTAGCGCATGGCCGCCGCGTTATCGCCGTCGATATTGCCAAAATTCCCCTGCCCCTCGACGAGGGTGTAGCGCTGCGCGAATTCCTGCGCAAGGCGGACAAGCGCGTCATAGACCGACTGATCCCCATGCGGATGATATTTACCGATCACATCGCCGACAACGCGGGCGCATTTCTTGAAGCCCGACCCCGGATCGAGCTTCAGCATCCGCATCGCATAGAGCAGGCGCCGGTGAACCGGCTTCAGCCCGTCGCGCACATCGGGAAGGGAACGGGACATGATGGTGGACATCGCATAGGCAAGATATCGCTCGCTTATGGCGTCTTTAAGCGAGGTCGGGACGATCTCGCCGGGAGAAATGGGGGAATGGTCACTCATGCCCCCTATATACCACCAGTTTTTATTTTGAGGAGGGAAAAATTAAGGCGCATCATTTTCCGATAAATTCACCCCGGATTGAGAGGCGTAACGGCGACGGAGAGCGCCCAGCATCCGCTCCCGCGCGGAGAGATGCATCTTGGGGTGATGCTCTCCCATGAACTTGCCGATGAAATAGCCGGTAAGCTCCAGCCCGCCGAGCATATCTGCCGTTGTTGCCTCCTCCGCCGCCTCCGGATCAAAGGAACGAGTCCTTAGAAAAGCAGGGAGCAGGAGCAGCTTGTCGTGGTAAGGCTGGCCCGCCGCCGCACTTACCGCACGGCCGGATTTGGGGGAAACATAGATCAGGTCCTGCGTCACGCCCGTCGCCGCGCAATGGGTCAGGTCGAGACCATATCCGATTTCGCTCAAAAGCCCCAGCTCCCAACGTGCCAGCAGCAGCGGCCAGATCTCCGGCTGGTCGGCCAGCGCATCGAACAATAGCAGGGTTGCATCGAAAAGCGCACCATGCGCCTCCCGTTCCGGGAGGACAATATCCAGAAGCGCCAGCGCGGAACTTGCGCCAGCCAGCGCGTCCGGCGCATCGAACAGGGCACTCGCACGGGATTTCCTGAGTTCTACCGTGAAGGCGCCGAGCTGCTCCGAGAGGCGGCTCCGCCAGGCAAGATCGACCTCATTGCCCGGCTGCAAGATGCCGCGCAAGCGGCGGCCGACACCGCCGCGCACCAGCCCGGCAGAGCGCCCCTGTTCGCGGGTAAAGGCATGAATAATCACGCTGTTTTCCCCATGTTTCCGGACACTGAGGATAAGACCGCTATCTTTCCATTGCATTTATCGAACCTATCAGATCACGCGGTTATTCCGAACAGAATTCGCACCGCTTTTTTCTCACAAGGCGGAGCGGCAATGCGTCCCATGGAAGACAAAAAGAGGAAGGAAGAATGCCCTTGGAAGCCCATATCGCCCTGATCAGCACCATCAACGATAAAAATCTGCACTATGAGGCGCTGGAGACCGAGGGCGCCGAATGGCTCACTCCCCCGCCGGATACCCTCACCCCGTTCAAATATCATCGCTGCCGATGCAGCGGGCCAACGTCAGGCTATCAGGTCGCGCTGAAATATGACGGGTTGATCTGCCGCATCGATGTGACGGCCTGGGGTATTTCCTACCGCAAATCAACACCCACCTATCATGATATGGAAATTATCCAGATCACTGACAATGCCCCTTATCGGTTGGAGATTGTGATGATCTAGCCATCCGCCGAAGAATGCTGCATTCGCGAGACACATCGAATAACCCGTTGATTTAAATCAATGCTGCGGATGCGAAATTACCTAGATTTCGCCGATAATTGCATTTCGTTGAGTATTTTAAGGATCATTTCATGTCCGCTCGCAAACCCAAATCCCGTGCCGAGCTGAGCACTAAACTGCGCGAGGCCGCCTATATCTTCACTTTCCCGGTGCTGATGCTGATCTGGGCTGTCCAATCCTACACGTAAGATAGAGAAAATGCGGTCGCCTGCACGACCACATCCTGTCTTTCTATCTCATCGAATTACCCGTCGAGCTTGGGCCGCATGATTTCGGTCACCACGCCGGGGTTCGCCTTCCCTTGCGTCGCTTTCATCACCTGCCCCATGAAGAAGCCGAAAAGCTTGTCCTTGCCACCACGATATTCCGCGACCTTGTCCGGGTTGGCGGCTATCACGTCGTCAATCGCGGCCTCGATCGCGCCAGTATCAGAAACCTGTTTCAGGCCCTTTTCCTCGACAATGTCGCCTGCCGCCTTGCCGGTATCGAACATTTCCTCGAAGACCTCTTTCGCGATCCGGTTGGAGATCGTGCCGTCCTTGATCAGATCGATGAGTTCGCCGAGTGCCTTCGCCGCAACCGGGCTGTCCGAAAGATCTTTCCCCGTCCGGTTGAGATTGCCGAACAACTCGCCGATCACCCAGTTTGCCGCGAGCTTGGCATCGCGCCCCTCGGCCACCGCCTCGAAATAATCGGCCACCTCTTTTTCCGTGACCAGCACGCCCGCATCATAGGCAGAAAGGCCGAGTTCACTGATAAAGCGCGCTTTTTTATCGTCCGGCAGTTCGGGAAGTGTTTCACGAATGCGGGCAATAAAGGCCCCGTCGAATTCGAGCGGGAGCAAGTCCGGGTCGGGGAAATAACGGTAGTCATGCGCCTCTTCCTTGGAGCGCAGGGACCGGGTCTCCCCCTTATCCGGATCATAGAGCCGGGTTTCCTGATCGACCGTGCCGCCCGCCTCGATAATATCAACCTGGCGGTTGGCTTCATAGATAATCGCCTGCTGCATGAAGCGCACGGAGTTGATGTTCTTCATCTCGCAGCGCGTACCAAACTCATCGCCCGGTTTGCGCACGGACACATTGACATCGGCGCGCATGGAGCCCTCGTCCATATTCCCGTCACATGTCCCAAGATAACGCACGATACTGCGTATTTTCTTCACATAGGCCGCCGCTTCCTCGGGCGAGCGCATATCTGGCTCGGACACAATTTCCATCAACGGCACGCCGGAACGGTTAAGATCGACGAACGTCTGGCTCGGATGCTGATCATGCAGGCTTTTGCCCGCGTCCTGCTCCAGATGCAGGCGGGTAATGCCGATTTCCCGCGTCTCCCCGTCTTTCAGGTCAATGATGATCTTCCCCTCCCCGACGATCGGCTGCAAGAACTGGCTGATCTGGTAGCCCTGCGGAAGATCGGCGTAGAAATAGTTCTTGCGATCGAAGACAGAAAACTCGTTGATCTTGGCGTTAAGGCCGAGACCGGTGCGCACCGCCTGCTCGACCGCCATCTCGTTGATCACGGGAAGCATGCCCGGCATCGCCGCATCAACGAAGGAGACCTGGCTGTTCGGCTCCGCGCCGTAAGCGGCGGACGCACCCGAAAAAAGCTTCGACTTGCTGGTCACCTGCGCATGGATTTCAAGGCCGATCACGACCTCCCAATCCCCGGTGGCACCCTGAATAATCATTCCCATCGTTATCCCCTCCACCAGTCGGTCGGCGTCGCGGTAAAGGCGGCGGCTTCTTCCAGAACACCACCCACGCGGAACACGGTTTCCTCATCGAACGGACGCCCGAGCAGTTGCAGACCAAGCGGCAGGCCGTCTTTCGAGAGGCCCGCCGGCACCGAAATGCCGGGAAGCCCGGCAAGGCTTGCCGGGACCGTGAAGACGTCATTGAGATACATCGCCAGCGGATCATCCCCCTTCTCGCCAAAGCCAAAGGCGGCGGACGGCGCGGTCGGGGTCAGGATCGCATCAACGTTAAGATAGGCCTGCTTGAAATCCTCGGCGATGCGCGCGCGGACTTTCTGCGCCTTCAGGTAATAGGCGTCGTAATATCCGGCGGACAGCGCATAGGTGCCGATCAGCAGGCGGCGCTTCACCTCGGCACCGAAGCCTTCGGCGCGGGTGCTGGCGTACATATCATTGAGGTCTTTCCCCTCGACCCGGAGGCCATAGCGCACCCCGTCATAGCGCGCGAGGTTGGAGGACGCCTCCGCCGGCGCAATGATATAATAGGCGGGCAGTGCGTATTTCGTATGTGGCAGACTGATATCGACAATCTCCGCCCCGGCGTCTTTCATCCAGTCGATACCCTGCTGCCAGAGCGAGCTGATTTCATCGCTCATGCCATCGATACGGTATTCCTTCGGGATACCGATTTTCAGGCCCTTGATATCGCCGGTCATGGCATCCTCGAAATTCGGGACCGGCATATTGACGCTGGTGCTGTCTTTCGCATCGAACCCGGCCATGGCTTCCAGCATGATCGCGGTATCGCGTACGCTGCGGGCCATCGGCCCCGGCTGATCGAGGCTGGACGCAAAGGCCACCACGCCCCAGCGCGAACAGCGCCCATACGTCGGCTTCATGCCGACAATGCCGGTGAAGGAGGCGGGCTGACGGATCGATCCGCCGGTGTCCGTCCCCGTCGCGCCCATGGCGCTGAATGACGCGACCGCACTTGCCGAACCACCGGAGGAACCCCCCGGCACCAGGTCGCGGTTGTCGCCTTCGCGTCGCCAGGGATTGACCACATTGCCGTAATAGCTGGTCTCGTTGGAGGACCCCATGGCGAATTCGTCGAGATTGGCCTTGCCGAGCATCACCGCGCCCTCATCCCAAAGATTAGACGTCACCGTGCTTTCATAATGCGGCGTGAAACCATCGAGAATATGCGAGGCTGCGGTGGTCAGAACGCCCTTCGTGCAAAAAAGATCCTTGATGGCGAGCGGGATGCCCTCAAGCTTGCCCGCCTCCCCTTTTGCGCGGCGCGCATCGGACGCCGTCGCGGCATCGACCGCCTGATCCGGCGTTTCGGTGATAAAGGCGTTCAGCGGCTTGGAGGCCGTCATCGCCGTGATATGGGCGGCGGTCAGTTCGCGCGCCGAAAAATCCCCGGCGTCGAGGCCGTCGCGCGCCTCCGCGATTGTCATCCTGGTCAGGTCACTCATTATTCGATCACCTTCGGCACCGCGAAATATCCGTCTTCATGGTTCGGGCCGTTAGCGACGACATCCTCGGCATAGCCGCCGTCCGTCACCTCGTCCGCGCGCCAGCGCAGGCTCATTTGCGCGACGGAGGTCATCGGCTCCACATCGTCCGTATTCACCTCGCCAAGCTGTTCAATCCAGCCCAGAATATTATTCAGTTCGGCCGCCATCGGTTCGAGGTCTTTTTCCTCGACCTTGATGCGGGCCAGATTGGCTACTTTAGCCACAGTGGCTTTATCAAGCGACATCTGTCACCCTTTGCTATAAAAGAAGCTATCCGGAGGGTCGGCCCGGACTGTTTCCAACTTAAAAAACGGACGCCAAGCCGACATTGGCTGCAAATTAGCGTAACCAATGCTTCTCGACAACCCCACCCATTTGAAACATCTGTTGCCCCTCGACAAGCGGCTCCTCGGCATGGACCCGGGCACGAAAACCATCGGGCTCGCCATTTCCGATCCCGCCTTGAAAATAGGCACGCCCCTTATGACAATCAAGCGGACAAAGTTCAAGGCGGATGCGGAAGAAATTCGCAAAATCATCGAGAAATGGTCCATCGGCGGTTTCGTCATCGGCCTGCCGGTCAATATGGACGGAAGCGAGGGGCCGCGCTGCCAGTCGATTCGCCAGTTTCAGAAAAATCTTGAGGAATATTTCGACCTGCCCATGTGTTTCTGGGATGAGCGGCTCTCCACTGTCGCCGTCACCCGCAGTATGATTGATGCCGACGCATCCCGCGCAAAAAGGGCGAAAGCGGTCGATAAAATGGCCGCCGCCTACATCCTTCAGGGCGCGCTCGACGCGATGAGATAAAAATATCAACTTGCGCTTGTCGCTTTTCGGGAAGGCCGCTATACAGTTGGCTTTTAATGACAAACACAGATCCCATACGATTTGCCCATCGGCATCTCCTCGATATCGCGCGGCTCAACGCCACCGATATCAATCAAATCCTTTCCTTGGCCGAACATTACGCGGAGATCGCCCGCACGCCGGACAAAAAGCGTGATCTCCTGCGCGGCAAGACCCAGATCAACCTCTTCTTTGAAAACTCCACCCGGACCCGCACCTCGTTTGAGCTTGCCGGGAAACGCCTCGGCGCGGATGTGATCAATATGTCGGTCGGCTCCAGCTCGGTGAAAAAGGGCGAAACCCTGATCGATACCGCGATGACGCTGAACGCCATGCACCCGGACGTGCTGGTGATCCGCCATGGCGATTCGGGCGCGCCACATCTGCTCGCGCAGAAAGTCGATTGCGCCGTCATCAACGGCGGGGACGGCAGCCATGAACATCCGACGCAGGCGCTGCTCGATGCGCTGACCATCCGCCGCCGCAAGGGACGTCTGGAAGGGCTGATCGTCGCCATCTGCGGCGATATCCAGCATAGCCGCGTCGCCCGCTCCAACATCGCGCTGCTCAACATCATGGGCGCGCGGGTGCGCATCGTCGGGCCGACGACCCTGATCCCGTCCAACGCCGCGAAGATGGGCGTGGAAGTTTATAACAAAATGTCCGAAGGGCTGAAGGATGCGGATATCGTCATGATGCTGCGATTGCAGACCGAACGGATGCAGGGCTCCTTCGTGCCGTCGATCCGCGAATATTTCCATTTCTTCGGCCTGAACAAGGAAAAGCTCTCTGTCGCCAAGCCGGACGCACTCATCATGCATCCGGGGCCGATGAACCGGGGCGTCGAGATCGACAGCGAGATTGCCGACGATTTGAATATCAGCGCCATATCGGAACAGGTGGAAATGGGCGTCGCCGTGCGCATGGCCTGCCTTGATCTTCTTTCGCGGGGGACAGCGGCATGAGCAAACCGATCCGCGCCCTTATCAACGCCCGCCTGCTGGACCCGGCAACAAATACGGATGTTCAGGGCGGTGTCCTGATCGAGAAAGGCAAGATCCTCGACTGGGGTGCCCATATCAAGAAGGGGAATATTCCCGACGGCGCGAAGGTGGAGGATTGCAACGGTTACTGCCTCGCGCCCGGCCTTGTCGATGCCCATGCCTATCTTTGTGAGCCGGGCAAGGAACATCGCGAAACCATGATGACCGCGGGCATGGCCGCCGCTGCGGGCGGGGTCACCACCATCAATGCCTTCCCCGCCACCGAGCCCGTGATCGACGATCCGGCGATTGTGGAAATGGTCCGCCGCCGCGCCAAGACGACCTGCGC